>NZ_CP171842.1:2590000-3190000 GCF_048019295.1 Limnohabitans sp. DCL3
CGTCGGCTGGCGAAGCCCTGCCCCGCGACATCGCCGAGCGTTGGACGGCGCACTTCGGCTGCGAAATCATCGACGGCATTGGCTCCACAGAAATGTTGCACGTGTTCCTGTCGAACCGCCCGGGCGACGTGCGCTACGGCACCACAGGCAAGGCCGTGCCCGGTTATGAAATTCAATTGCGCAACGAAGACGGCAGTGTGATCACCGGCCACAACGAAATTGGTGATCTTTACATCCAAGGGCCCAGCAGCGCATTGATGTACTGGAACAACCGCGAAAAGTCACGCGACACTTTTCAAGGCGTTTGGACCAAGAGTGGCGACAAATACACCCGCGACCCCGATGGCTACTACACCTACGCGGGCCGCAACGACGACATGCTCAAGGTCAGTGGTATTTACGTTTCACCTTTTGAGGTCGAATCCACTTTGGTGCAACACCCGGCCATTCTGGAAGCGGCCGTCATAGGCAAACAAGACAGCGACGGCTTGACCAAAACCAAGGCCTTCATCGTGCTCAAGTCCGGACAGTGCCTGACGCCAGAGGATGTCAAAGCCTTCGTGAAAGAACGCTTGGCCCCCTACAAATACCCGCGCTTCATTGAATTTGTCGCCGAGTTACCCAAAACGGCCACTGGGAAAATCCAACGCTTCAGACTCAGAAACCAAGAAAACAGCTGAGGCAGCCACCGCCAAATCATCACAAGCCATCTGAAAACCATGGCCAGATTTACATCACTGGGTCAATTTAAACACGCCACGACCTCGGCGAGTCAGTAGAAACCCTTAAGATCGACCCATGGGCGCACAGGGCGTTTTTGGGGAAATTCATGCAAGTCAAAACAAGGTTGATGCTGGGCGGTCTGGCGACTCTGATCGGTTTACTGGCGGTGTCGGTGACCGCGCTGTTCTTAGAAAAGTCCAGCATGATGGACGATCGAAAAACCAAGACACGCCACTTGGTGGAGGCAGCGCACACGGTGTTGGTCCACTTTCATGAAAAGGAAAAATCGGGTGCTCTGACCGAACAGGAGGCCAAGGCGGCAGCCATATCGGCCATCCACGCCATGCGCTATGAGAAAAAAGAGTATTTTTGGCTCAACGACCTGACAACACCCATCCCCAAAATGATCATGCACCCCACGGTGCCTGCGCTCAACGACAAAATCTTGGATGGCGCCAACTTCAATTGCGCCACCACGCTCCAATCGGGGGCGGATGGCCCAATAGAGCGGACCGATGGGCGGAAAAACCTGTTTGTGGCCTTCAATGAAGTGGTGCAAAAATCAGGGCACGGTTTTGTGACTTACAACTGGCCCAAACCCCAGTTAGGGGGAGGGACCACCGAAGCGTTGTTCGAAAAACTTTCATACGTCAAAAAATTTGAGCCTTGGGACTGGGTGATTGGCTCGGGCATCTACGTGGACGATGTCGACAGCAAATTTTGGCAAATGGCCCAGCAGTTTGGTGCCATGGTCTTGCTGGTGATGCTCATCGTCGCCGCCATCATCCGCTGGCAAGTGCTGAGCATCACGCGCCCCCTGAACGAATTGCGGGCCATGGTGGTGTCGATCGAGCGCTCATCTGACTTCTCACGTCGACTGGCCGTTGAGAGCCAAGATGAGGTCGGGCAAACCGCCGCGGCGTTCAACCAACTGATGTCGGCACAGCAATTGGCGATCGCTGAAGTCAATGGCGTGGTTGAAGCCATCGCAGCGGGGGACTTCCACAAGCGCGTGATGGCCGACCTCAAAGGCGATTTGGGCATCATGAAAGCGGCCGTCAACGCCAGTGCCCAAAGTGTCGACGCCACCATGCAAGCCTTGCATGAAGTGATGCAGGCCTTGTCCAACGGCAACTTCAGCAAACGCATGTCCAGTGATGTGCAAGGCGAGTTGCGCACGGTGGTGGACAACGCCATGCTGGCGATGGAGACGCTGCTGAACGATGTGGGTACGGTCATGAACGGCGTGGCGCAAGGCGATTTACGCGGTCGGATTCAAGCCCAGGGCCGTGGTGATCTGGCCACCTTGAAGGACAACATCAACCACTCGCTTCAAGCGTTGGGCCACAGCATGGTGGCCATCAACAGCAACACCCGCCAAGTTGCGGCTGCGGCGAACCAAACCAGCCAGGCCATCAACCAAATCAGCGATGGCGCACAAAATCAGATGCACGCCATCGGTCAACTGGCCAACGCGGTGCGTGAAACCGCAGTCTCGGTCACCGACGTGTCGCGCAACACCGAAACCGCCAGTGCCCGCTCACAAGAGTCGATGGCCATTGTGCGGGCTGGCAAAGACAAAATGTCGCTCATGGTCGAGGTGGTCAACGGCATTGCCGCCAACTCCGAGAAAATCAACAAAATTACTGATGTAATTGAAAAAATCGCTAACAAAACCAACCTCCTGTCCTTGAATGCGGCCATCGAGGCGGCGCGGGCCGGAGAGCATGGCAAAGGTTTCTCTGTGGTGGCTGAAGAGGTGGGCAAGCTGGCCTCCAGCAGCGCCGAGAGCACCCAGGAGATTTCGCAACTGGTGCAAGAAGCCGTGGCACAAGCCCGTCACGCTGTGGCTACGGTGCAAGAAGTCAGCCGCGATATGGAACGCATTGAATCCGGGGCCCACGAAGCCAACGGCATGATGCAACGCATTTCTGCCGCCCTTGAACAACAAAGTACGGCGGTTCAAGAGATCAACGCGAACGTGGCCAATCTGAACAAGATCGCCGAGTCGAATGCGGCGGCCAGTGAAGAAATTGCGGCCACGGTGATCGAATTGTCCAAGATCGCAGACGGCACGCGCCAAGAAGTGGACAAGTTCCAAGTCTGACCGCTGGGCCGGGGTTCAGTCCATGCAGCGCTGAGCAGGCAGCCGCTCAGGTGTCCTTGCTGATTTTGATGCTGGGAAACTTGCTGGAAAAATCCTTGGCCTTGGCCGCGATCTTGACCGCCACTTGACGGGCCACCGCCTTGTAGATCTGGGCCACCTCGCCGTCGGGGTCATACACCACGGTGGGTTTGCCGCTGTCGGCTTGCAGACGGATTTGCATGTCCAGGGGCAAAGCGCCCAAGTAGTCCATGCCGTATTCGGCCGCCATTTTTTTGCCGCCATCGGCACCGAAAATATGCTCCACATGGCCACAGTTCGTGCACACGTGAACGGCCATGTTTTCCACCAGGCCCAGAATCGGCACCCCGACTTTTTCGAACATTTTCACGCCTTTTTTGGCGTCCAGCAGGGCGATGTCTTGTGGGGTGGTCACGATCACCGCACCTGTCATGGGCACACGCTGGCTGAGCGTCAACTGGATGTCGCCCGTGCCAGGCGGCATGTCCACGATCAAATAATCCAACTCTTTCCAGTTGGTCTGGCGCAGCAATTGCTCCAGGGCCTGGGTGGCCATGGGGCCGCGCCAGATCATGGCCTCGTCTGCATTGACCAGAAAACCGATGGACATGACCTGCACGCCGTAGTTTTCCATTGGCTCCATGGTCTTGCCGTCTTCGCTCTCAGGCCGGCCTTCGATGCCCATCATCATCGGCTGACTGGGCCCGTAGATATCGGCGTCGAGCAAGCCCACTTTGGCGCCTTCTGCCGCCAGGGCCAGGGCCAAGTTCACGGCCGTGGTGCTCTTGCCCACGCCACCCTTGCCTGAAGCCACAGCCACAATGTTTTTGACCTGCGGCAACAAGGCCACACCGCGCTGGGCGGCATGCGCCGTGATCTTGCTGGTGACATTGGCCGACACATTGGCCACGCCTGCCACGCCCTTGGCCGCGGCAATCAAGGCCTGTCGCAGCGCCGGGATCTGGCTCTTGGCGGGGTAGCCCAGTTCCACGTCAAAAGAGACATCGCCCCCTTCAACTTGCAGGTTCTTCAGCGTTTTGGTGGAGATGAAATCTTTGCCCGTGTTCGGGTCAATCACGGCTTGCAGGGCCTGGAGGAGTTGTTCGGTGGTCGCCATGGTCGCTTTCTAGAATGGGGCGAAGTTTACCGACAAGCCGGCCCGCACACCCTAAAATCAGCGATTCCCCTACAAACTGCCCCACCATGTCTGCCCCCAACGCGCCCCGCCAGCTTTTTGTCACGACCGCTTTGCCGTATGCCAACGGCAATTTCCACATCGGCCACATCATGGAATACATCCAGGCCGACATCTGGGTGCGGTACCAACGCATGCAAGGCAGCCAAGTCAACTTTGTGGGCGCTGACGACACGCACGGCGCGCCGATCATGATTGCCGCCGAAAAGGCCGGCAAGACACCCCAGCAGTTCGTGGCCGACATCGCCGCAGGCCGTCAACCTTATCTGGACGGTTTTCACATCGCTTTTGACAACTGGCACAGCACCGATGCGCCCGAAAACCACGAATTGGCCCGGCAAATTTACCGTGACTTGCGTGATATCTCGGCGGCAGATGGCGGCTCGCTCATCGAAGTGCGCGCAGTTGAGCAGTTCTTTGACCCCCAAAAGAACATGTTCCTGCCCGACCGCTTCATCAAAGGCGAGTGCCCCAAGTGCCACGCCAAAGACCAATACGGGGACAACTGCGAGAGCTGCGGCGCGGTCTACGCCCCCACCGATCTGATCAACCCGTTCTCGGCCCTGTCCGGCGCCAAGCCCGAACTCAAAACCTCGGAGCACTTTTTCTTCAAACTCTCCGACCCACGCTGCGTCGACTTTTTGGGCCAATGGACCCAAGACGGCAAGCTGCAGCCCGAGGTGGCCAACAAGGTCAAAGAGTGGTTCAGCGTGCGCACCAACCCCGACGGCACGACCAGCGAAGGTTTGGGCGACTGGGACATCTCGCGCGACGCGCCCTACTTCGGCATCGAGATTCCAGATGCGCCAGGCAAGTACTTTTATGTGTGGCTGGACGCGCCTGTGGGTTACTTGGCGTCACTGAAAAACCTGTTGGAAAAACGCGGCGAAAGTTACGACGCTTACATGGCCAACCCGAAACTGGAGCAAGTCCACTTCATTGGCAAAGACATCGTCACCTTTCACACGCTGTTTTGGCCGGCCATGTTGCATTTTTCGGGCCGCAAAACACCCAACAGTGTGTTCGTGCACGGCTTCCTCACGGTGAACAATGGCGAAAAGATGAGCAAAAGTCGGGGCACGGGTCTGGACCCGCTCAAGTACCTGAGCCTGGGCATGAACCCCGAGTGGCTGCGCTACTACCTGGCCGCCAAACTCTCGGCCCGCAACGAAGACATCGACTTCAACGCCGAAGACTTCATGGCCCGTGTCAACAGCGACCTGATTGGCAAGTTTGTCAACATCGCCTCGCGCTCGGCCGGCTTCATCGCCAAACGCTTTGGCGGTCAATTGGGCAACGTGAGCGCCGATGGGCAGGCCTTGCTCAGCGCTCTGCAAAGCGCATCGCCCGTGGTCGCGGCCTGCTATGAGCAACGCGAGTACGCCAAGGCTTTGCGCGAGGTGATGCTGATGACCGACAAAGTCAACAGCTATGTGGACCAGAACAAACCTTGGGATTTGGCCAAACAAGAAGACCAGGGCGCGCGCTTGCACGACGTGTGCACCACCTGCATCGAAGCCTTCCGCTTGCTCAGCCTGCAACTCAAGCCCGTGCTGCCGGCTCTGGCTGCGCAAGTCGAGGCCTTTCTGAACGTGGCCCCCTTCACCTTTGCCCAAGCCCAACAATTGCTGGGTCCGGGACACACCATCAACGCCTACCAACACCTGATGCAACGCGTCACGCCTGAGCAACTCGACGCTTTGTTCGAGGCGCCTGCCGTGGTCGAAGAAAAAGTCATTCCTGGCGGCGAAGAAATCGCCCCGACGATCAACATCGATGACTTCGCCAAAGTGGACTTGCGCATTGCCCACATCGTGAACTGCGAACCCGTGGAAGGCTCGGTCAAGCTTTTGCGCCTGACGCTGGACGTGGGCGAAGGCCGCATGCGCAACGTGTTCTCAGGCATCGCCAGCATGTACAAACCCGAAGATCTGATCGGCCAATTCACCGTCATGGTGGCCAACCTGGCCCCACGCAAGATGAAGTTTGGCGTCTCCGAGGGCATGGTGCTGGCCGCCAGCCACGCCGATGACAAAACGGATGCGGGCATTTACGTGCTCCAGCCTTGGCCGGGCGCCAAGCCCGGCATGCGCATCCACTGAACCGCCTGCACACGAGAAGGCTGCACATGTTTCCCCTGATCCGTGGATGGACCGATGTGCAGCGAAGCCCTGCGACCAATCTGCGGCTGGGTTGGGTGCTCACCTTTGTGGCCGGGGCAACCAATGCAGGCGGGTTCTTGGCGGTAGGCAGTTACACCTCCCACATGACCGGCATTCTGTCTTCGGTGGCCGACGATCTCGTCTTGGGCAAGATCGCCTTGGCTTTGGCAGGTTTGGTGTGCCTCTTGGCCTTCATCTCCGGCGCCATGTGCACCGCGGTGCTGGTCAACTGGGGCTTGCGCCAGCAACTGCGCAGCAGCTACAGCTTGCCCCTCCTGCTCGAGTCGGGGGCCTTGCTGGTGTTCGGGCTGTTTGGGGCGGCGATTGCAGCTTGGTCGCAGCTGTTTGTGCCCGTCACCGTGGTCTTGCTGTGTTTCATCATGGGCCTGCAAAACGCGGTCATCACCAAAATCTCCAAATCCGAGATCCGCACCACCCACATCACCGGTTTGGTGACCGATTTGGGCATTGAATTGGGCAAACTGATCTACATCAACCGCGGTCACGCGAGGCTGCCTGTGCTGGCCAATCGCCAGCGCCTGCGGGTGCATGGCTCTTTGGTGATGGGGTTTTTGCTGGGTGGCCTTGTGGGGGCGTTGGGCTTCAAACATGGGGGCTACATCACCACCCTGCCCTTGGCTGCGTTGCTGTGGATTTTGTGTCTGCGCCCCTTGTTGACCGACTGGCGCGCCCGTGCCCGCGCCTCATGAACACCCCCACTTCCCATTTCCCGCGGATCACGAACACCCCATGAACTGGATGCAGGCCACCCATTTCTTTCGCCCCCGTTTGCTGGACAGCATGCAAGGCTATGACCGGCATCGCTGGGTCCAAGATGTCGGTGCGGGGATGACCGTGGGTGTCGTGGCGCTGCCTTTGGCCATGGCTTTTGCGATCGCTTCTGGCTTGAAACCCGAGGCGGGCCTGTTCACCGCCATCATTGCGGGTTTTTTGATCTCGGCACTGGGCGGCAGCCGGGTACAAATTGGCGGCCCGGCAGGCGCCTTCATCGTCATTGTTTACGGCATCGTGGAGCGCTACGGGCTGGCCAACTTGATCTTGGCCACCGCCATGTCCGGCGTGCTGCTGTTTTTCATGGGCTTGTTCAGGCTGGGCAATTTGATCCGCTTCATTCCCGTGTCGGTCGTGATTGGGTTCACCAATGGCATCGCGGTGTTGATCATGCTCTCGCAAATCAAGGACTTTTTGGGGTTGAAAATCGCCAGCATGCCTGCCGACTTTTTTGGCATTTTGCATGCGCTGTGGCACCACCTTCACAGTGCAAATTTGGCCGCTTTGCTGCTGGCGCTGGCCTCCTTGTCTTTGCTGATCGGTTGGCTGCGCATGAGCCGCCGCCTGGCCGACACGCGCTTGCAGGCCATCGGCGCGGTCCCTGGCTCCATCATCGCGCTGGTGTTTGCCACATTGGTCACTTGGCTCTTGTCTTTGCCGGTGGAGACCATTGGCTCCAAATTTGGAGGCATCCCTTCGGCCCTGCCCGCATTCGAATGGCCCGCTTTCGGCTGGGACAGCGCTCGGTTTTTGCTCATGCCCACCCTGACCCTGACGCTGTTGGGCGCCATTGAGTCTTTGCTCTGCGCCCGCATCGCAGACGGCATGACGGGCGACCGCCACAACCCCAACCAGGAATTGATGGCCCAAGGCATCGCCAACTTCGTCACGCCTTTTTTTGGCGGTATGCCCGCCACGGGCACCATTGCCCGCACCGTCACCAACATCAAAAGCGGCGGCACCACCCCAATTTCGGGCATGGTGCATGCACTGACGCTGCTGGCCGTGGTGCTGGTGGCAGCGCCTTTGGCGGCCCACATCCCATTGGCCGCGCTGGCGGCCATCTTGATGTTTGTGGCCTGGAACATGGGCGAGTGGCGTGAATTTTTGCTCTTGCGTCAGTACCGCATGCCTTACCGAGTCACCTTGCTGGCGGTTTTTTTCCTCACCGTGGTGTTTGACCTGACCGTGGCTGTCGAAGTCGGCCTGATGGCCGCCTGCCTGACCTTCATTTACCGCATCTCCAGCCTCAGCCGCTGCGAAAGCGTGGGTCAGCGAGACCACCCCATCTTGGCCGGCCATCAAGCCCACATTCAGGCTTGGCGCGTCTATGGCGCCTTGTTTTTCGGTGCCGTCAAATTGATTGAGGACATCGAAGACAAGATCAGCACGCCGGTGGTGGTGGTGGACCTCAAAAACGTGATTTACGTCGATTCGTCGGGTGCAGACGCCTTGATGAACCTGATTGATACTTGCCGCAAAAAAGAGGTGCGCTTGATCGTGTGCGGCTTGCAGCACCAACCACTGGACATCGCACGCCGCAGCGGACTGCTGCTGCACCTTGATGGACAACTGGAGGCCGATCTCCCGTCTGGGCTGCAAAAAGCGATCGGTCTGTTGGCCCCTCAAGGCCAGTAAAATCGAACACCCGCATGGGCCAAGTGGAAACGCCAGGCCTTGAATTTGCTCCTGAGCGCCCCCCCGAATGCCTGACAGAAAGACCTGCATGTCCATTTTCCGCCGCCCCGATTACACCTCTGATGCCACCCAATTCATTGAGCAACTCAAGGCTCAACGTCCTGAGTTGGAAGCGGAGCAACGCCAAGGTCGTGCCTTGCTGTGGGACAAACCCGTGAGCCGCGTGGAACAGCAAGCGTTCAAAGATGGCCGAGTGGCCCAAAAACCTTACGTCTACCAGACACAGGTCTCCTGAGCCCCGCGCTGTGCCCAACCGCCCAGTCCCCAAACCGCATGGCCTCTGAGGCACGCCCTTTGACCCCGCCCACCGAACTGATCGACCTGCTGCAAGATGCCACCGCGTCCATGCCGCAGGTGGTTGACCATGTGGCGGTGGCACGCCTCTACGGCGAGCCCTTGTTTTCCATGCCCACCGATCTGTACATCCCGCCGGATGCGCTGGAGGTGTTTTTGGAGGCTTTTGAGGGCCCCCTTGATTTGCTGCTGTATTTGATCCGAAAGCAAAATTTCAACATCCTCGACATCCCGATGGCCGGTGTCACACGCCAATATTTGGCTTATGTGGATGAAATTCGCCAGCGCAACCTTGAACTGGCAGCCGAATACCTGTTGATGGCCGCCATGCTGATCGAGATCAAGTCGCGCATGCTGCTGCCACCCAAAAAAGTGGCCGAGGGCGAAGAGGCCGAAGACCCTCGGGCCGAGTTGGTACGCCGCCTGCTGGAGTACGAGCAAATGAAACTCGCCTCCATGCAACTCAATGTGGTTCCCCAATATGGACGTGATTTTTTGCAGGCGCAGGTCTACATCGAACAAAGCCTGCAACCGCGTTTCCCGGACGTGAGCATGGACGAGCTGCAATCGGCTTGGCGGGATATTTTGAAACGGGCCAATTTGGTGCAGCACCACAAAATCAGCCGTGAAGAGCTGAGCGTGCGCGAACACATGACCATCGTGCTGAAACACTTGCAAGGCCGCAAGTTTGTGGAATTTGAAAACCTGTTTGATCCCACACTGGGCACGCCCGTTTTGGTGGTGACCTTCATCGCCTTGCTCGAGTTGGCCAAAGAAACCCTGATCGAGATCACCCAGGCCGAAGCCTTTGCCCCCATTTATGTACGGCTGGCCTTCACGCCGGTCTAAAGGTCGCGGATACGGTGCCAGAATCGGGCACCCACCCCAGCCCTGCTCGCTGCCATGAACACCTCTTCGACTGCAACGCCTTACGGCACATTGCCCCCCGCCTCACCGGTGGGGGTGCGCAAACCCATCAGCCTGCCACGCCTGAACGAGCTGCGTGAGCGGGGTGAAAAAATCGCCATGCTCACGGCCTACGATGCCACCTTTGCCGCCGTGGCCGACGCCGCTGGCGTCGAGTGCATTTTGGTGGGTGACTCGCTGGGCATGGTCTGCCAGGGCTTACCCAGCACCGTGGGGGTGAGCCTGGAGACCATGCGCTACCACACGGAAAGCGTGGCCCGTGGCGTGCAACGCGTTCAGGGCACCGCTTGGATCATTGGCGACCTGCCGTTTGGCACTTACCAAGAATCGCGCGAACAAGCCCTGCGCAGCGCCGCTGTCCTGATGCAGGCCGGGGCCCACATGGTCAAACTCGAAGGCGGCGGTTGGACCACCGAGACAGTGCGCTTTTTGGTCGAGCGCGGCATCCCGGTCTGTGCCCACCTGGGTTTGACCCCACAAACTGTGCACGCCCTGGGTGGCTACAGGGTTCAAGGCCGTGGCGACTCGGCTGCCAAACTGCGCCAGGACGCACTGGACCTGCAAGAAGCAGGTGCCACCATGCTGGTGCTGGAGATGGTGCCCGCGAGCCTGTCAACCGAATTGACCCTGGCGCTGCCGCGCTGCCACACCATTGGCATTGGCGCAGGCCAGGGCACAGCGGGCCAAGTCTTGGTCATGCACGACATGCTGGGCATCAACCTGGGCAAAAACCCTAAATTCGTACGCAACTTCATGACAGACCAAAGCAGTGTGTTGGACGCCATGAGCGCATATGTTCGCGCCGTCAAGAACGGCAGTTTTCCCGACAACGCCTTACACGCTTGGTAAGGCCACCGACCTCGAGCCCCCCCCAAAGACTTCAGCCATGATCATTGCCCGCTCTATTCACGAACTGCGTCAGGCACTGAGCGCAGCCCAGCGCCCGGCCTTTGTGCCCACCATGGGCAACCTGCATGCAGGCCACATCAAGCTGGTCGAGCTGGCCAAGCCCCAGGGCGACTGCACCGTGGTCAGCATCTTTGTGAATCGCCTGCAATTTCTGCCGCACGAGGACTTTGACAGCTATCCCCGCACCTGGGAGGCTGACTGCGCCCAGCTCAAAAGCGCGGGTTGCGACGTGGTGTTTGCACCGCGCGAGACCGACCTCTACCCCGAAGTCCAGACCGTGAAGGTGCACGCCGACCCGGCGTTGGCCAGCATCCTCGAGGGCGAATTTCGCCCCGGTTTTTTCACGGGCGTGTCCACCGTGGTCATGAAACTGTTCATGAGCGTGTTTGCAGGCAAGACCGAGGGCGTGGCTGTGTTCGGCAAAAAAGACTACCAGCAACTCATGGTGATCCGCCAGATGGTGCGCCAGTTCGCCCTGCCCATCACCGTCGTGGGCGTGGACACCTGCCGCGCCGAAGACGGTCTGGCGCTGAGTTCACGCAACGGCTACTTGAGTCGGAGCGAGCGCGCCCAAGCCTTGCAACTGCCCTTGGCGCTGCAGGCGCTGGGCCGTGCCGCTCTGGCTGCGGCCGATGGCTTGGCCAGTCAACTGCCCACACTCGAAGCCCAAGCCATGGCGGCTTTGAGCCATGACGGCTGGCAACCCGACTACCTCACCGTGCGTCGTCGTCACGACCTGCAGGCCCCACAAGCGGGTGATGCATTGGTGGTGCTCGGTGCAGCGAAGCTCGGCGCCACCCGTCTGATCGACAACTTCGAGATTTGATCCTGCCAGTCGCGCCAAGCCGATGGCATCCAAGGCTTAAACCGCCTCGCCCCGAGGTCCGCGCCCCATCAACACCTGCAGGGCTTGTGCCGCTTGGAGCTCGCCATCGAGCAGGGCCACCACCGCTTCGGTGATGGGCATGTCGACCTCCAGTTGGCGGGCACGTTGCAGCAAAGTGCGAGCGCTGTACACCCCCTCGGCCACATGGCCAAGCGATGTCACCGCCTGCTCCAGGCTCAGGCCCTGCGCCATGAGCAGACCCACTTTGCGGTTGCGGCTCAAGTCGCCTGTGGCCGTCAGCACCAAATCGCCCAAGCCCGACAGGCCCATGAACGTCTCGGGCTTGGCACCCAGCGCCACGCCCAGACGGGTCATTTCGGCCAAACCCCGGGTGATCAGGGCTGCGCGAGCGTTCAAGCCCAAATTCAGCCCATCGCACAAACCTGTGGCGATGGCCAGCACATTCTTGACCGCACCACCCACTTCAACACCCACCATGTCTTCGTTGGCATAAATGCGCAACGCCGCGCCATGAAAGGCCTGAACCAGTGCGTCGCGCACCGAAGCATGGGGACTGGCGGCGACCAAAGCAGTGGGCTGGGAACGCGCCACTTCTTGCGCGAAGCTGGGGCCATTGAGCGCCCCTGCGCGCAACTGTGGCGCCACCAAGGTCTGCACTTCGTGGGGCATGAGGCCGGTGTCGGCCTCAAAGCCCTTGCACAGCCAAGCCACCGACGCAGGCACCCCTCGCAGCGCCATCAAAACGCTGCGCAGGCCAGCCATGGGCGTCGCGATGACGAAGAGGTCTTCAGCTTGGGCGCTCTGAAGCCATGGGTCCAAAGGGCCGGAGAGGATGTTCAACGCTGGCGGCAAATCGATGCCGGACAAATAGCGCTCATTGCGACGCTCTTGTTGCATGCGCTGCGCCTGTGCAGCATCACGCACATGCAAATTCACCCGGTGGCTGGACGCTTGACGGGCAGCAGCAATGGCCAGCGCTGTGCCCCAGGCACCGGCACCGATGATGGTGATTTGCATGCCTGGCGCGTGTCGCTGTTACTGCTGCGGGGCCGCGGCCTGTTGCGCTTGCTGCTGCTCGTACATCGCTTGGAAGTTGATCTCGGCCAAGTGCACAGGTGGGAAGCCGCCACGGGTGATCAGGTCGGCCACACTGGCACGCAGGTAGGGGTACACAATTTGGGGGCAGGCGATGCCCATGACCGGACCCATTTGGTCTTCTGGCAGATTGCGAATTTCAAAAATACCGCCTTGCTTGCACTCGGCCAAGAACACGGTTTTGTCGCCAATTTTGGTGTGCACAGTCGCGGTCACACAGACCTCAAACACGCCTTCAGCGGCGGGCGTCGCCTCCACACCCAACTGGATGTCGACACTCGGTTGTTGTTGCTCAATCAAAATGGCTGGCGAGTTGGGCTGCTCGAGCGAGGCCTCTTTCAGGTAAATGCGCTGGATTTGGAAAACTGGGGCCAAGGCTTCGGTGTTGACGGCGTTATCGGTCATGGATTTCTTTTCAAAAAATAAGGGCCTCGCCCACTCAGGAGTGCCCAAGGTTAAAACGGAGGGATTATCGGCGATCCATCGGACAGTGGGGTCAGGCCGATTGCAGCAAAGGCAATAAACCACCCTGGGCGTCCAAGGCCATCAAATCGTCGCAGCCCCCCACATGGGTGTCACCCACATAAATTTGTGGCACTGTGCGTCGCCCTGTGGTTTGCATCATGTGGTCGCGCTGAACAGGGTCCAAGTCAATGCGGATTTCCTCAATGTGCTCAACCCCTTTGGACTTGAGCAATTGTTTGGCCCGCACGCAATAAGGGCAGACGGCGGTGGTGTACATCTTGACGGTTTGCATCTTTGTTCCTGAGGTATCAAGCTTTTTCAACGGGCATGCTGGCGGCTTGCCAAGCCTTCAGTCCTCCGGCGAGCGACTGCACGTTTTCAAACCCCAATTTGCGGGCAGCAGCAGCAGCGCGGGCCGACCGGGCACCCACTTGGCAAACCATGATCACATGGGAAGCTTTGTTTTTGACCAGTTGGGCCAACTTTTCTTCGAGTTGACCCAAAGGCAGGTTTTTGGCACCGATCACATGGCCACGCGCGAATTCTTCGGGCTCGCAAACGTCAATGACGATGGCTTTTTCACGGTTCATCAACTGCACCATGTCTTGTGGATTCAAGCCCGTGCCTGTATTCAACACAGGAAAAAGCAAAGCGGCCCCAGAGGCCAAAGCCACGGTGATGAGCATCCAGTTGTCGAGGAGAAATTTCACGAATCAGACCTTTAAAGGCAAAAAAACAAGGGCCTGGTGAAAGGCCGGGAACTGTGGATTCTAAAATGATGCCCTTATCCCCTGTTTTCATGACCCTCAGCGTCACCTCTGCCCATGTACAAACTTGTTCTTATTCGCCACGGCGAATCCACCTGGAACCTTGAAAACCGCTTCACCGGATGGACCGATGTGGACCTGACGCCAGCGGGCGTGAGCCAAGCCATGTCCGCAGGTCAACTGCTCAAGGCGGAGGGCTGGGATTTCGACATTTGCTACACCTCGGTGCTCAAGCGGGCCATCCGCACCCTCTGGCTCACTTTGGACGAAATGGACCGCACCTGGCTGCCCGTGGTGAAGGATTACCGCTTGAATGAGCGCCACTACGGCGCGCTGCAAGGTCTGAACAAGGCCGACATGGCCAAAAAATTCGGCGATGAGCAGGTCTTGGTGTGGCGCCGCAGCTACGACACACCGCCACCCGCCCTGGAAACCAGCGACCCCCGTTGTGAGCGCAGCGATCGCCGCTACCCAGATCCCCATGCCGTGCCACTGACAGAATGTTTGAAAGACACCGTCGCTCGGGTTCTTCCTGCTTGGAACGACAGCATCGCTCCCAGCATCCAGGCTGGCCAACGCGTGCTGCTTGCAGCGCACGGAAACTCCATCCGAGCGCTGATCAAATACCTGGACAACATCTCCGATGCCGACATCGTGAACCTGAACATTCCCAACGGCATTCCGTTGGTCTATGAACTGGACGAAAACCTCCAACCCATCCGGCGCTATTACTTGGGCGATGCAGAGGCCGCCGCCAAAGCGGCAGCCGCAGTGGCCAGCCAAGGCAAGGCCTGATACCCCTTGGCAGTGCATTGGCCTGCCCCTCGGGTGTATATTGACCAAATTCTGACTCGATAGACTCAAGCACATGGGACAAAAAATCAAGATCGCGGGCTGGCTCAGCGTTGGCGCATTGGCCGGCGCACTGACCACGGTGTCGCTGCAGACTGTGGCCCGCGGCAACCTGGCCCCACTGCCCCTGGAAGAGTTGCAGCAGTTGGCCGCCGTTTTTGGCATGGTCAAAAGTGATTACGTGGAGCCGGTGGACGAGAAAAAGCTCATCTCTGAAGCCATCTCCGGGATGGTGGCCAGCTTGGACCCCCACTCCCAGTATTTCGACAAAAAAAGCTTCAAAGAGTTTTCTGAGGGCACCTCGGGCAAGTTTGTAGGGGTTGGCATTGAAATCAGCCAAGAAGACGGCCTGGTCAAAGTGGTCTCGCCCATCGAGGGCTCGCCCGCAGATCGTGCGGGCCTCAAACCGAACGACCTGATCACCAAGATCGATGACACCGCGGTCAAAGGCCTGAGCCTGAACGAAGCGGTCAAACGCATGCGGGGCGAACCCAAAACCAAGGTGCTGCTGACCATCTTCCGCAAATCTGAGAACCGCACGTTTCCCGTCACCATCATCCGGGAAGAGATCAAGACCCAATCGGTCAAATCCAAAATCATCGAGCCGGGTTATGGGTGGATTCGTGTCTCCCAATTCCAAGAACGCACTGTGGACGACTTCGCCCGCAAGATCGAGGAGATGTACAAACAAGAGCCTCAACTCAAAGGTCTGGTGCTCGATTTGCGCAACGACCCAGGCGGGCTGCTCGATGCAGCAGTGGCTTTGTCTGCGGCCTTTTTGCCGGAAAACGTCACGGTGGTCACCACCAATGGACAGCTCGAAGAAAGCAAATTCACCTACAAAGCCACGCCCCAGTTCTGGCGTCGCAACAGCAGCAACGACCCCATCACCCGCATGACAGCAGCCACGGGGGGTGCGCTGAAAAAAGTGCCCTTGGTGGTGCTGGTGAACGAAGGCTCGGCCTCGGCCAGTGAAATCGTGGCCGGCGCACTGCAAGACTACAAACGCGGCACCCTGATGGGCAGCCAGACTTTTGGCAAGGGTTCGGTGCAAACCGTGCGCCAATTGGGGCCTGACACGGCCCTCAAGATCACCACCGCTCGTTACTACACCCCGAGTGGTCGTGCCATCCAAGCCAAAGGCATCGTGCCTGAAGTGATGCTCGACGAAACGGAAAATGGCAACGTTTTCTCTGCCCTGCGGACCCGCGAGGCCGATCTGGAAAAGCATTTGAGCAACGGCAAAGAAGCGGAGGAGAAGAAAGACCCCGCCCGCGAAAAAGCTCGCGAAGAAGCCATCAAAAAATTGGAAGAAGAGTCCAAAAAGCCCGCAGCTGAACGCCGTTTGCCCGAATTTGGCTCGGACAAAGACTTCCAGTTGGCACAAGCCATTCGCCAGCTCAAGGGTCTACCCGTCAAGGCCAGCAGCACGCTGGCCGAGCGCAAGGCAGAGAAAAAAGACGACTGAGCGCCATGGGTGACGCGCATGGATGACACGCAGCTGCTGCGCTACTCGCGGCATATCCTGCTCAACGAATTGGGCATCGACGGGCAGGAAAAGCTCCTGGCCTCGCATGCCTTGATCATCGGTGCAGGCGGTCTGGGTTCTCCGGTCTGCCTGTATCTGGGCAGTGCAGGCGTGGGCCATATCACCGTGGTCGACCACGATGAGGTGGACGCCACCAACTTGCAGCGCCAAATTGCCCACACCCTGGACCGGGTGGGTCAGCACAAAGCCGAATCGGTGCGCACCGCCATCGCCCAGATCAACCCCGATGTGCGTGTCACGCCCATCACGCAACGCGCCGATGCGGCCCTGCTGGACACCTTGGTCGCACAAGCCGATGTGGTGATCGACTGCTGCGACAACTTTGAAACCCGCCAAGCCGTGAACAAAGCCTGCGTGGTGCACCACAAGCCCTTGGTCTCGGGCGCGGCCATCCGCATGGACGGCCAGGTCTCGGTGTTTGACAGCACACAAGCCGATGCGCCTTGCTACGCCTGCATCTTTCCGCCTGAGCAGCTGCCCGAAGAAACCCGTTGCGCCACCATGGGGGTGTTCGCACCGCTGGTGGGCATCATCGGCACGGTGCAAGCGGCTGAAGCCCTCAAGATCCTGAGCGGCATGGGCAGCCACATGGCCGGGCGTTTGCTCATGCTCGACGGACGCGAGCTGTCTTGGACCGACATCCGCATGCAGCGCAACACGGATTGCCCGGTGTGCGCGGCCCACCGCCCAACTTGACCGATCCGATCAAGGGATCATTCGGCCGCATGGGCAGCCTCCCCCTCAGGCAAACAGCTGCGGCACCACACCCTGATGAGGAAGCACCTCTGCTCGTGAGTGCCTGCACGTTAACGGCCATGGCATATGCCGTGGAATTTTCTAAAAATGGGCGGTGACATGGCGGCTTCGGACACGGCAAACACCCCCATTTTTTGTTTTTGCGCCTGCCGTTGCAAAAGTGCATAGGGTCCTTGGCCTGTGCGAAAACGGTAGGCCCATGCCCTGCCAGAGCGCACCATTTCGGCCCCCAAATCGACGCCATTCAGGGTCAAGCGCCCGATTTGCCGACCGTACACATCCTGTCCCAAATCCACGACCTGCACGGATTTGCGCAACACCATTCGCATCAATTCATCACGGGACTCTGCGCCCCCAGGTTGACAGGTTTCAGGTGCATCAATGCCATCGATGCGCAACTTGATGGGCGCATGTTGGCCTTCTCTCACCAAAAGCACCGTGTCGCCATCCATGACCCAGCTGACCCAACCCGTCCAGATCTCGGCAGCTTGCGAGGCCACGGACCCCAAGGTCAGGACCCACACGCACAAAGTTTGAAAAATAGTCAGGTGCATCAACGTCACAGTGGTGGAGATGACGCCATTGTCAGGGCAAGCTCAATTTTTTCATGCCCCCGATGCCTCATCAAGCTGAGTGCACCACAGACGGCTAAGATCAGCCATGGCTGATAGACAACGTTTTCTCACTTTTCGGCAATGGCCCCGCCTGACAGCGGCTCTGGCCCGCACCGAGGTGCTGGCCGGTCTGACAGTGGCACTGGTCATGATTCCGCAAGCGGTGGCCTACGCGGGCCTGGCTGGGATGCCCTTGATCACCGGGCTTTACACCTGCCTGATCCCGGCTTTGTTGGCCGTGCTCTTTGGCAGCGCCAACCGCTTGTCGGTGGGTCCTGCTGCGCTCACATGCGTGCTGATTGGCGCCTCGCTCACAGGCATGGCCGAACCGGGCTCGCCCGAATGGGTGGCGCTGGCAGTGTGGTTGTCGCTGCTGTCGGGGGCCATCCAGTTGCTGCTGGGCTTGGGGCATTACGGCTGGCTCATCAATCTGGTCAGCGCACCGGTCATGACCGGGTTCACGCAGGCCGCGTCTTTGCTCATCATGGCCTCGCAAGTGCCCGGCTTGCTGGGTGTCAAGGCCTGGAGCTGGGACGTGCAAACCTGGCCTGCTTGGCTGAGCAGTTGGCCCGCGTTGTATGGTTTGGGCAGCTTGGCCGTGCTTTTGCTGCTGCGGCGTTTCAAGCCGCGCTGGCCCGGCATCATGATCGTCATGGGCCTGACCTCAGCCATCGCGTATGCCACCGACTACCAGGCGCATGGCGCCGTTGTCGGCCTGCTGCCCTCGGGTCTGCCCGACTTTTATTGGCCCGTGTGGCCGGGCATGGACATGCTCAACCAGCTCTGGGTGCCTGCCATGGTGATCGCGCTGGTCAGCTTTTTAGAAACGGCGTCGAGCGCCCGCATCGAATGCCGCCGCGACGGCAAACGCTGGGACGACAGCAACGAACTCTTCAGCCAAGGCTTGGCCAAAATCGCCTCGGCTTTTTCGGGCAGCTTTCCCACCAGCACCTCATTCTCGCGCTCAGCGCTCATGTTGTATGCGGGCGCCCGCTCGGGCTGGGCGGTGGTGGCCTCGGTGGGCTTTGTGCTGCTGGCTTTGCTCATCCTGATGCCTGCGCTTCAATACGTGCCGCGCTCGGTCATGTCGGCGGCCGTGATCGTGGCCGTGCTCAATTTGTTCCAGCCCCGCCAATTTTTGAGCCTCTGGCGCGTGGGCCGTGTCGAAACGATGACGGCAGGCATCACCTTTGCCATGACCTTGTTGACCGCGCCGCGCATCTATTGGGGCGTGATGACCGGGGTTCTGGTGGGCCTGAGCCACTTTTTGCACACCCGACTGCACCCGCGCATCATCGAAGTGGGTTTGCACCCGGACGGCAGTTTGCGCGACCGGCATCTTTGGAAACTGCCACCCTTGGCCCCCCAGCTGTACGCGCTGCGCATGGACGCCGAACTGGACTTTGCTGCAGCCAGCGAGTTTGACCGGGCCATCACCGACCACTTGGCGAGCCACCCCGATGTGTTGCATGTTTGCCTGTTCGCCCAGCCCATCAACCGCATTGACGTGACGGGGGTGGAGACTTTTGGCCAGCTGCAGCGCCAACTGACCGGTCGGGGCATCACGCTGCACATCAGCGGCATCAAGCTGCCGGTAGAAACCACACTGCGCCGAGCAGGTGAGCTGGCAGAAGGCCCTCACCTGCAGCTCTACCGCACCGACGCCGAAACGCTCAAGGCGCTGAAAAACCTCGACCCGCACCCTGCAGAGGCGGCCGCGCCCGCCGTTTGAGCCCAGCCCGGGGCAGCAGGGTTTCAGGCCAGCGCCTTCTCAAATTCCGACAAGCGCTTGTAGATGGAACGCAGCTCGGTGATGTCCGTCCAGCGCTCAATCAGGTATGAAAACGCGTCATTGACTTTGCCGAAGGCGTTGCTCACCTGCTGGATCACGCCCAAGGTGATCAAACCCGTGAACAACGATGGACCCATGAGCAGATAGGGGAAGATCACCATCGTCTGGCTGTAAAAATTGCTCCACAAATGGAAGTAAGCGTAGTGGTTGAACAAGCGGAAATTGTTCAAGCGAACGCCCGTGAACAAACCCATCACCGTGGGCAAATCCATCCGTGCGCGATCGTCCTCGGCATAGACCAAATCCTTGCGCAGCGCCGCTTCGGTGCGTTGGTTGTTGTACTCCAAGCCCGGCAAGCGAATGCCCACAAACCAAGACAGCACCGTGCCCCCCACCGCCGTGACCAGGGCCACCCAAAACAGCGAGCCCTCAAACTGCAGCCATGCGATGGCCATGCCCTTGGAGAGCAACCACAAAATCGGGATGAAAGACACCAGCGTGAGCACCGCACGCACCAGACCCAGTCCCAAGTTTTCGGTCTGACGGGCAAATCGCATGCAGTCTTCCTGAATGCGCTGCGATGCGCCCTCCACTGTCGTATGGGTGCGCTGCCAGCGCGGCAGGTACACCTCGGTCAGAGCTTGACGCCAGCGAAAAGCGTAATGCGAGGCCAGATAGGTCTCCAAACTGCGCAACAGCATGTAGGGAAATGCGATCCAGGCAAACTGCACCATGAAGCCCCAGAACTTTTCCACCCCCCCAGCCTGCTCTGGCTTTTGCAGCAGGTCATAAAACTCGCCATACCAAGTGTTGAGTTTCACGGTCTGTTGCACCGTGATGTACACCATCGCCACCAAGAGCAGCAAACCACCCCAAGCCCAGAAAGCCCAACGGCGAGAAAGAAAGAAACTTCGGAACATGGCTTCAAGCCTGTTTGGGGTTGACGTCGTCCACCGTCACGGTGTCAAAGTCGGCGGGCAGAACCACCTCGAGCAACTCCAGATCCTCGCTGTGGCCGAGTTCGCGGTGGCGAATTTCGGGCGGCTGGTGCACACACGAGCCGGCCTCCAGCCGCACCACGCCCTGGCCCTCATACTCAAATTCAATCCAGCCCTTGAGCACATAGACCAGCTGAAACTCGGTATGGTGCAAATGCGGTTGACTGGAAAATTCATGCCCCGCAGCAGCGCGAATCACACTGGCCGTGACACGCCCTTGCGTGGCCGCCTTTAGCCCCAAATCACGGTACTCAAAAAACGAGCGCAGACCACGCTCGAACTGCGCATCTTTGGCGTGCGTCACCACAAAACCTTGCGTTGTCATCGGCATCTCCTGGGTCACTCAAATTATTTGCACACAGCCACGCATCCTAAGGCGAGTCACGAGGAGCGGCTGTCACCCTGAAAATCACCATTGGATCAACATCGGCAAGGGCTTGCGTCTTCTAGCCAACTCCGTCCATCAATCCTCGCAAATTCAACACTTCGAGCCAGCCGCGACCCAGTTTCAAAACGCCATCGCCTTCGAGCACTTTAAGAGCAATCGAAGCCTTCGGACGGCTGATGCCGCAGCTGGCAGCTATCTGTTCATGTGTTGCGACGACGACGGTACGCCCGTCGGATCGGCTGGGCAAATCAGCTGTCATGCGCGCCAAGCCAGCACAAAGGCGGGTTTGCACGCCTCTTGCAGCCCAACTGCGCTCACGTGCTTGCACCTCACGCAGGCGCTGACCGAGAAAACGCACCAGCATCAGCAGCAAACCCTGATTATTCAGCAGACAAGTTTCAATGTCTTTCAGCGGCAGCCATTGAATGGTGCTGGGCTCTCCGACCACCAAGTCACTCCCGCTGGGCAGTTGGTTGAACAAGTAAGAAAGAAAAGCCATTTCACCCGCGCGAAATGAGATGGGAACGATTTGCCCGCCTTGGACACCCGGCACATGCACAACAGCATCGAGGCGACCGCTCATGACGAAAGGCAGTTGCGTCACGCGATCTCCTGCTTTGCACAAGCTCACCCCTGCAGCAAATCGGTGCAGCGGCCTGCTCTTGAAGGCCAGCGGTTGCGCAAGGGCGTCCGCAAACTTGCGGCCCAATTGACGGCTTTGCAAAAGTTCTGCCGTGAAGCGATCATTGGAATGCAGTTGATTAGGGGTCATCCCTGTATTGTTCCCGAAGATACTGAAGCGCGCTCCAGCCCGGCACATGATCGTTTGATTCGCAAATGGCCTTCACCGCGAATATGCCCACATCCAACGCTGATTGCAGCTTCTTTAAAGGATCATCATGCTGAATCGTCGCCACTGCTTGACCTACATGGGATCCAGCGCTGTCGCAGGCCTCTCGCCCAGCCTCGCCTTTGCGCAAGGCAAACCATTGAAAATCCTTGTGGGTTACCCCGCCGGGGGGGCTGTGGATGTGGTGGCTCGCCAAGTCGGTGAGGAGCTTCGTGCCGCAGGCTACAACGCGATCATAGAAAACCGCACGGGTGCCGCTGGGCAACTGGCCACTGAGGCCATGCTGGCCGTACCCGCCGACGGCAGCACAATTGTGATGATGCCAGGGGGCAATGCGACGATCTTCCCGCATGTCTATCCAAAACTGCGTTATTCGATGAGTGATCTCGCACCGCTGGCAGGTGTTTGCTCTTTCCAGTTTGCTTTGGGTGTTGGGCCGGGCACACCCGCCAAAACACTCAAGGAATTTGTGGATTGGGCCAAGGCCAACCCTGGTAAGGCCAGCTACGGCACGCCGGGTGCTGGCACAGCCATGCACTTCATGGGTGTGATGTTTGGGCGCAAGGCTGGCATTGATTTTCAGCATGTGCCCTATCGCGGCGGTGCAGCCGCGATGACGGATGTGTTGGGTGGGACGATTCCCGCCCTCTCCACGACGCTGCCCAACCTGGTGACGCATCACAAGTCCGGCAAACTTCGCATTCTTGCCTTCAGCGGCGACAAGGCTTTGCCGGGTCTGCCGGGTGTGCTCACGTTCAAAGAGCAGGGCTACCCCGAATTGCAGCTGAACGAGGTGTTTGCATTTTTTGCATCGAGCAAAACACCGAAAGCGATCCAACTCGAACTGGAGGCCGCGATTGTTGCTGCGGCGCGCAGCCCACGCTTGGTTGCTGCCATTGAAAAGCTGGAGTTTGATTCTGACATCAGGTCTTCGGCTGATTTGGCGCGTCATCTCAAAGAGGATTTTGAACGCTGGGGCCCTGTCATCAAAGCCACGGGATACACCGCTGACAACTGATGCATACCATTCGCGAAACTGGGTGACACGATTTGAAAAGACCTAACATTTTGCTGATCATGAGCGATCAGCACCGCGCTGATTGCTTTGGATTCGAAGGGCGCCGGGTGCAAACGCCGCACCTTGATTTGCTGGCCCGGCAAGGCACGCGATTCACCCAATGCATCACGCCCAATGTGGTGTGCATGCCCTCAAGAAGCGCCATCTTGACCGGCATGCTGCCGCTGACCAGTGGGGTGCACGACAACGGCATCGATCTGGACGAGTCCATCGCGGCGGGAGGCTTTTCCGGTTCTCTGAGCAAAGCGGGCTACGACACGCGATTCATCGGCAAGGCGCATTTTTCGAGCAACCATTCCTACGCCAACCGTCCAACCGGACGCTGCGAGAACATTCCCAGTTCGCATATGTTTGCAGACAATTGGCAAGGCCCTTACATGGGCTTTGAACAGGTCGAGTTGATGCAATTGGGGCACAACTACTGGCTACCCGAGGCCAGCCCTGGTGGTTTGCAGTACGAGCGTTGGTACCACCGCGATGGCTTGGGTGCCATGAAGAACGCCCTGTACAACCAGCGCCTTGACCCGCAAACACAGGCTGCACAAACGCACAACAGCGCCCTGCCCACGGCTTGGCACAACAGCACTTGGGTGGGGGATCGCACGGTCGCCTACATCGCTGAGCAGGGGCGGCGCCAGCGTGAAGCCACCGATGCCCAAGCGACAGCACAGCCGTTTTGCGCGTGGGTGTCGATGGCAGACCCGCATCACCCTTTTGATGCACCTGCGCCCTGGTGTTGGATGCATCACCCAGAGGAGGTGGATCTGCCACCGCATCGGCTTCGAGATTTGGACAAACGCCCCTGGTGGCACAGAGCCGCACTGGAAAACACGCCCGGTGGCACGCCAGAAAGCCGCAAAGTGCGTGAGGAATACTCGCGCATGCCACCGCAAACCGACGCGCAGTTGCGAGAAATCATTGCCAATTACTACGGCATGATTTCTTTGGTGGACCACCAAGTGGGGCGGATCTTGTCTGCACTCGACGATGCTGGCTTGGCTGACAACACGCTCGTGGTGTTCACTTCTGACCACGGTGAATTTCTGGGTGATCATGGTCTCATGCTCAAAGGCCCGATGCATTACGAAGGCCTGCTGCGCGTCGGTTTGATCATGCGCGGACCTGGCATTGCTGCCCATCAGGAAAACAATCAACCCGTCTCCACGCTGGACTTGGCAGCGACCTTTGGCGACTATGCAGCCACACCTGTGGCCTCTGCCGTGCACAGCCAAAGCCTGCGTCCGCTGCTCACCGGTTTGGGGCCTGCAGAACGCGATCACGCCTACAACGAATGGCGCTTAGGTCCATCGCGTTGTGGTGTCGCCTTGGACTTGCGCACTGTGCGCACCCGCAGCGCCAAGCTGACGTTTGAATTGACCAGTGGGGTCGGTGAAATGTATGACCTGAACAACGACCCCCATGAGTGCGTCAATTTGTTTGACGATCCCAAGCACCGCGGCTTGCGTGAGGAGTTGATACAGCGGCTCATGAGCCGCCCGGACGATATTCGCAACCCACTGCCTGAACCCGTTGGGCCTGCTTAAGGGCCTTGGACGATGACCTTGAACACGTTGATTCTTTTGACCGACGAGCAAGAGGCACATGCCTTGGGCTGCGCTGGTCACCCTTTCGTCCAGACACCCCATCTGGACTCCCTGGCTGCCCGTGGCACGCGATTCACCCAAGCCCTCACACCCTCGCCCATCTGCGTCCCCGCACGGGCCGCGCTGGCCACAGGGCGCTGGGTGCATGACATCGCCTATTGGGATAACGCCATGGGCTATGACGGACGTGTGGCCGGTTGGGGGCATGCGCTGCAAGCTGCTGGCCACTGCGTCGAGTCGATGGGCAAATTGCACCATGTGCATGCCACTGCGCCCACCGGATTTTCCAAGCAGCACGACCCCTTGCATCTGGCCGATGGCATCGGGCAGGTCTGGGGCTCGGTGCGCAACCCATTGCCCAACACGCCGCGCCCATCGCGGCTGTTCACCGAACTCGGTTCTGGGCTGTCTAGCTACAACCAGTACGACATTTCCTCGGCTGAGCATGCAGCGCAGTGGCTGCATGACAAGGCCGTCGAAAAAGATGCTGCGCCATGGACCTTGTTCGTCGGTTTCGTCGCGCCACATTTCCCGCTCGTCGTGCCACAGCGCTACCTAGATCAAATCAACTTGGATGCCATTCCTGACCCTCGGCTACATCCGCGCAGCGGCTACCAGCGTCACCCTTGGGTGCAGCGGCATGCGGATTTTTCAAATGCAGACGATGAGTTGGGCACGCCTGAGCGCCGCCGCTTGGCTTTGGCTTGCTATTACGCGTTGACATGCTTCATTGACGAGCAAATCGGCAAAGTGCTGCACGCACTTGGACAAACTGGTTTGCAAGCATCCACCCGGGTGATCATGAGCAGCGATCATGGTGACAACCAAGGCGTGCGTGGGATGTGGAATAAATCGACGCTCTACCGAGAAGCCACCCATATTCCGTTGATCTTGGCTGGGCCAGGGATCCCGGAGGGGAAGGTCTGTGCCACCCAAGTTAACCTGATCGATATCGCCCCGACCGTGCTCGACAACGCGAAGCTGCCCGCAGACCCCACGCTGCCGGGCCGATCGCTGGTGGCGATCGCCAACGAAAAAGATGATCCAGGGCGCATCGGCTTCAGCGAGTACCACGCCGTGGGCTCGCCCAGCGCAGCTTATTTGGTGCGACAAGGTCAGTGGGCGTATCACCACTACGTGGGCTATGAATCAGAATTGTTTGACATGGCGGCCGATCCAGGTCAAAGCGTGAACCTTGCTGCGCACGAAGGCTATCGGGCGATTCGTGAACACATGGCATCGCTTCTGAACCAAATGCTCGACCCAGAGGCCACAGATCAGCGCGCCAAGTCCGATCAAGACGCACTCGTCGTCCGATTCGGCGGCCGGGAAGCGGCTTTGGGGAAAGGGCCAGCAGGAGCCAGCCCAGTGCCGACGCGCTGATGATGAAAGTAGTCGGCGAATGCTCACCCAGCCGCATCACCACCCGCTGCGGTTTGACAGAACATTGAAATAAATGACGATGAGCCAGCCCTGATGACTGTCATGCTTTCAAAGCCAAGTGGTCAGCATAGAATTTTTGATCACGCTCCCAGCCCATGGACGCGTACAAGGCCTGTGCAGGCAAGTTTTGCACGTTCGTGGTCAATGACAAACGCACAGCGCCCAGTTGGCGTGCATGGTCAGCAGCAGCTGTCAACAAGGCCTCGCCCACGCCCAGTCGCCTGGCCGTGGGTGCCACAAAGAGGTCGTTGAGCACAAACACCCGCGCCATCGACACCGAAGAAAAGCTCGGGTACAGCTGCGTGAAACCCACAGCTTGCCCTTGTGATTCCGCCAACAGCACCACCGATTGCCCATGCTCAAAGCGGGCTTGCAGAAAAGTCTTGGCCGCGGTTTCATCGCTGGCCTGTCCATAAAACTGGCGATAACCATCGAACAAGATCGCTACCGCATCCAGATCGGCCAACACAGCTTGGCGGATGGTGATTGAACTCATGGTTTCTCCTGGGGTGCTGGATGGACTTTGTAGGCCCTCATGGCCGAAGCGATTTGAGATGCCTCGGTGGTTTCGTCTGGGTAAAAGCGGTAACTCGGTGCCACGATGGGGGCCACCGATGTGACGCGAATGACCAGAACACTGTGGATGACAAAGCACTGCCCCACCATGGCCAGCAGCGGTGCAGCCCAAAAGGCAAATGCCGAATCAGCGGCAAGCACCTCATGCGCTGAGCCCTTGAGCTTGAAGCCCTTTTGCACGAACACATCGACAAAGCTCAGGCAAACCTGCGGCTGCTGGGCGATGTTGCGGGCCGACACAGGTGAGGCGATGTTCGCCACCACCACGTGCTGGTCGTCAAAGACAGCCCACACCTCTTTGGGCGAGACATTGGGCTGGCCCTTGGCATCCACCGTGGCCAGCCAGCACAGACCGCTGCGACGCGCAGCCTCTCGAAGAGACTCATTCAGCAATGGCATAAAAATCTCTCATACAGACCAGAATCACCGATTTGACGAGTATCCAAGTCCAGTCATTTGTGTGAGGCCATCCAATGCGCCACGATGGCATTGGCATGCCCGTGGCCCATACCGTGCTCGCTCTTGAGCCAAGCGACCAGCTCCATGTGCTTCATATCCTTGCACGATTGGAGCAAGGCCAACCAATGCGCGATGGGCTGACCGTACTTCTTCTCGATGGATGGAAAATACGATGCGGGACCTTTGGGTTTTTCTGGGGTGCTCATGAGGCGGATCTCCTTAGGACATTTTTCCGCATCACGACTTCAGCGCTTCGAGCGCCGCCGCTCTGGCATGAATGGACGTGGTATCAAACAGCGGGACCGGCGAGTCCTGCGCGTTGACCAAGAGCGAGATTTCTGTACAGCCAAGGATGATGGATTGAACACCCTGAGAGGCCAGGCCCTGCATCACCCTTGTGTATTCGGCCCGTGACTCGGCCCGGACGATGCCCAGGCACAGTTCTTCATAAATGATGCGGTGAACAATGTCCCGGCCTGCCATGTCTGGAACTTTGACCTGCAGGCCATGGTGATCGCGCAGCCGGTCTTTGTAAAAGGCTTGCTCCATGGTGAAGCGCGTGCCCAGCAGGCCCACCACGGTGTGTCCCGATTTTTTGATCTCAGCCGCTGTAGGGTCTGCAATGTGCAGCAGTGGGATGCTAACGGCCGCTTCGATGGGGTGCGCGACCCTGTGCATGGTGTTGGTGCACAAAACCAAAAAAGATGCGCCAGCGGCTTCCAATGAGCGCGCCGCATGGGCCAGGGCCAGGCCTGCGCTGTCCCAGTCGCCTTGGCGCTGGAGTTCTTCAATTTCGTGAAAGTCCACGCTGTACAAAATGAGCTGGGCAGAATGCAAACCGCCCAACTGTTGTTTGACCGTTTCGTTGATCACTCTGTAATAAGGCACGGTGGACTCCCAACTCATGCCACCGATCAGACCAATTGTTTTCACAGGGACTCCTTGGGTTGCGCATGACGGCTCACTTTCCAAACCAGCCGTCGGCTTAGGCCAATCATTAAAACTCAACGCCACAAGCCATCACTCAATCGAGCACGATTTTTCAGCAGGTCACGCCTCACGGGCAACCCACTGCGTCACCCCAAAGACCTGGGGGTGATGGAGATCGAAGCCTAGGCCGTGACGATCCAGCCCTCGAGCGGATCGCAGTCGGGCAAGCCGTATTGCGGATGCCCAGCCTCGTGCTGCTGCTGCGCCCAGGCCGCTTGCATCAGGCACAGGGTGGCGTCGAGCGCGTCGCCGCTGGCGTCATCGGCCAAACGCCCCAGCAGCGCGTTGCTGGCCACCAGGCGCAGGCCCAGACGGGTCTGGCCGCGCTCCAAGGCGCTCAGCAATTCGCGCCGGGCCAGCAGGCGCTCGGGGGTTTGTTTGGCTTTGTCGTCGCTTTTGTAGCTGGTGTTGCCCAGCACCTCGCGCGCCAGCAGGCCGGGGTAGGCTTCCAGCGCCACGCGGCGCACATCGCCAGCGCACAGGCCGGGCAGGTGCACACCCGCTTGGCGCAACAGCGGCACACCCGCGTGCAGCATGTAGGCCACAGGTGGGTTGACCCATTTCATGGAGGGGCTGGAGCCCGCGGGTTTGTCGGCAGCGCGGTGCGCAAACTTGCCACCCACCGGGCGGGCGTTGCAAAAGGCCGCAAACTGTTCGCGAATTTGGGGACGCTGGAGCCCGCAGTAATGGTCCATACAGGCCGCCCAGTCGGTGGACCAGCCCAGCGTCTCGACCAATTCACGCGGCAAACCAAAAGGCAAGTCAAAACCACCCACCCAGTCGGCGGGCTGCGCCAGCCAAGTGCCAAACGCAGTCAGGGTGTCAAAGGTCTGCAGGGCCTGCAGCTGCACGCGGCCCTGACGGGCTTGGCCCAGCGCCAGCACAATGGGTTTGCGTTGGCTGGGGCTGCTGGAGAAGTCGCAGCCAATCAGGTTCATGGTTCACATCGCGACGCAGGCGTCGCGCCTGCAAAGCTCAGGCACGGCCGATGATGGAGGCGGTGGCCATCAGCTCTTCGAGCAAGGCCAGCGAGACTTTGCCCGACACGTTGTAGGGGTCCAACTCGGCACGCTCAGAGTACTTGAGCAGGATGTTGGTGTTCACGCGTGAAGCATCGACCTGGCCCATGGTCCAACCGCCAAAACGGCGCTCCGAGATCTCCTCATAGTGCAACAACACAACCTCTTTATGGCGGACATCTTTTTGGATATGGCCATACAAATCACTGACGGCATTGCGACCACCTTCGATGGCTTGCAGAAAAATACCTCCACCGTAGCAAAGAATGCCCGTGATGCCGCTGCTCGGATTGAACTGGCGCGATTGGGCCAAAATCGAGTTGATGGTCTCAGGGCTCGAGTCCACCACTCGGCTGGCGTAAAGCAGGCGTACCAACATGGTTTATGTCCTTCCGGGAATCAGAGCCAAAAATTCGCGACGCAAGTTCGGGTCTTTGAGAAATGCACCCCGCATGACCGAGTTGATCATCTTGCTGTCCATGTCTTTCACACCCCGCCAGCCCATGCAGTAGTGGCTCGCTTCCATCACGATGGCCAAACCGTCTGGCTGGGTTTTGCGCTGGATCAGATCCGCCAGTTGCACCACGGCTTCTTCTTGGATCTGGGGCCGACCCATGATCCATTCGGCCAAACGGGCATATTTGGACAAGCCAATCACGTTGGTGTGCTCGTTGGGCAGCACCCCTATCCAAATTTTGCCGATGACAGGGCAAAAATGGTGACTGCAAGCACTGCGCACGGTAATAGGACCGACGATCATCAGCTCATTGAGGTGCTCGGCATTGGGGAACTCGGTGATCTCGGGGCCGACGATATAGCGCCCCTTGAAGACTTCTTTCAAGTACATCTTGGCCACGCGGCGGGCGGTATCGCCCGTGTTGTGGTCGTTGACGGTGTCGATCACCAGGCTGTCGAGCACACCCGACATTTTCTCGGTCACTTCGTCAAGCAACTTGTCGAGCTCGCCAGGCTCGATGAACTCGGCAATGTTGTCGTTGGCGTGAAAACGCTTGCGCGACGCATGGATGCGCTCGCGGATCTTCACCGATACAGGTACGCCGTCATCTTCGGGCGTGGCAGCAGAAGCAGTCATGGCGTCTGGGGTTTGATTAATGTGGGCTTCATCCTACCAGCGATTGGCGGCGCCAACGGGCCAATCGCCTAACGCCCATGTCTGACGAGGGGGAACCCCCGATCAGTATCGGTTGCCCGTTAAAAACAAGGCCAAACGCATCAGCGCGAACGCCACCCGGTCACGCCACCTCAAGTGCCACGGACTTTGCGTGAAGGTTTGCACCCCTACAGGTTGACTTTGCTGCTCGATCGCCAAGACCAAGCGCTGGTGCAATTGCTGCGCAAAGGCTTTATCGGCCACCACCACATTGGCCTCGCGTGCCAGCAGCAAGCTCAGTGGGTCCAAATTGGAAGAACCCACGGTCGCCCAAGGCCGCTCGTGGTCCGGGTCCATCACGGCCACTTTGGCATGCAAAAAACTGGCCACGTATTCATGGATCTCGATGCCTGCTGCCAACAAAGCACCGTAAACGGGCCGGGCTGCATGGTATTGCATGAAGTACTCGTAACGCCCTTGCAGCAACAAACGCACACGCACCCCCCGTTGGGCTGCATGGATCAAAGCTTGTCGCACGCGACGGCCTGGCAAGAAATAGGCGTTGGCGATCACGATTTCATGCCTGGCCGCGCCGATGGCCTTGAGGTAGGCGCGTTCAATTTGGCCACGGTTCAGCACGTTATCGCGCAGCAACAGGCCGGCCTTGACCCGCACCAGCGTTGGCGCGCTCAAGCCCCCCGCTTGCTTCCAGGGCCAATGAACGCCCGCAGCACGAAACGACTTCAGGGCTTCTGGAAATTGCTGTTGTTTGGCCTGCGTAACGCCTTGAATGCGCCACCACAATTGCGTCATCGTCTCTTGCATGTGTTGGACCAGCACTCCCCTTGCGGAAACTGCAAAGTCCAAGCGAGGCTGAGCCAATGTGCCGTGATGCGGGTCATACCAGTCATCCAGAATATTGATGCCACCACAAAAAGCCAACTCACCATCGATCACGCACAGCTTGCGGTGCAAGCGCCGCCAACGACTGGGAATCAGCAGACCCAGGGTGCCCAATGGCGAATACACCCGCCAAGCCACACCCGCCCGAGAAAACCGTGTTTGCCATTCTGGCGGCAACCGAGGTGTTCCCACGCCGTCCACCACGACACAAACGCGCACACCCCTGCCCGCTGCGCGCTCCAAAGCCTGCGCCACCAGGACCGCAGCACCATGGAAGTCAAAAATATAGGTCTCTAGCTGCACGTGGCTGTGGGCTTGGTCGAGCGCAGAGACCAAGGCATCAAAGTAGGCTTGCCCCCCTTCAATCAAACGGATGTGATGACCATCATGCAAGGGCAGGCCATGTCGCATGTTCAATCCAACCAGGCGAATTCAGCCACCAAGGGCAGATGGTCAGACATGCGCTGCCAAATTCGTCCGGTGGGCACCATGGCATGCACGGGCTTGAAACCACGGGCATAGATGTGGTCCAACTGGTTCAACGGCAAACGCGAGGGAAAGGTGGGCGTGGCTTGTTCACGCCATTCTCGAAAGCCCGCCTGCGCCATGCGTCGCCCCAAACCGGTGCCCCAGTCATTGAAGTCGCCGGCGACCAAAACAGGGGCTGATGCTGGAATGGTTTGTTCGATGAACGCCAGCAACTGAAGCACTTGGCGTACACGACTGGCAGGCACCAGCCCCAAATGCACCACGATCACATGCACCAGTCTGTCCACCACCTCTACCGTGCTGTGGAGCAACCCGCGTTGTTCAAAACGGTGGTCCGAGATGTCTTGCTGTTGGTGCGACAACACGGGCCAGCGCGACAACATGGCGTTGCCGTGCTCGCCGTGACGGGTGACGGCATTGGTACGGTAAACCGCTTCATAACCTTCAGGGGCCAAATAGTCCGCTTGAGGCAGGCTGGGCCAATGCGCAAAATGCAGTTCTTCGCGGCGATGCATTCGGCGAACCTCTTGCAAGCAAATGATGTCCGCATCAAGTTGTTCCACCGCATGACCCAAATTGTGGATTTCCAATCGCCGCGTGGGCCCGATGCCTTGCACACCCTTGTGGATGTTGTAGGTGGCAACGCGCAAAACAGGATGTTCGTGTCGTTGGGGCATGGTCAGCCAACGGGTGTCAAGAAACGCGGCAGCATCAAAATCGCCTCGGCATTCGACGGTGAAAAACACTGATCAGCCGCCGCCTGCCAAGGCTGCCATTGCCATGCGGTGTGCTCGGATGGGCTCAGCGTGATGGGCATCTTCTGTGGCACGCGCAAGCCGAACACCCGTTCGGTGTTGCGACTGACTTCGGGGGCGTAACGCCATCGCCAAGCAGGGTAAATGTCGTATTGATTTTCCAATTGCCAATCATGCAACCAGCAGTCAGGGTGGTGGGCATCAATGCCCGTTTCTTCCAGCACCTCACGAATGGCAGTTTCTGCCCAAGTCTCAGCCGGATGGTCCTTGCTGCCCGTGACCGACTGCCATGTGCCCGCATCGGCGCGGCGAATCAGCAACACCTCTTGCGCAGGGGTGTGGATGACCACCAGCACCGATTCGGGGATTTTGTAAACCGCAGGGACAGACATGGTTGGGAATCCTTCGTGGCACGCATACCACTTCGGTTCATTGTAGTCAGCACCCTGAGGACAGCGAAGTGGGCCGCTCTGAGCTGATAGCATGGTTGCCATGTTGATTTCGTCCCCATTTCCCCAGGCAGACATCCGTCCGCCTTTGATGCAAGTCCAAGGGCTCTGCGGCGGTCCCGGCGACCTTTGTCTTTTCAAAGACTTGGAGATGAGCATTCCGCCAGGCGTATCGGCTTTGCTGGGTGATGAAGGCTCAGGGAAAACCACGCTTTTGCGTTTGCTCTCAGGCGACTTGCCGATGCAATCCGGTCAAATCGGCGTTCTCGGTGTGGGTCTACCTTCGCCTGCCTTGCTACAAGGTGACGTTTTTTGGATGGACTTGCGGTTGCCTGAGCACGATGAGAACACCCCAGGGCAATGCTGGTCTGCGTTGGCGCGCTTGTGGCCTGATTGGTCTGAAGATGCCCAACAATCTGGCTGCGAGGCTTTGCAACTCACGCCCCATCTGGACAAGCGCCTGAACATGCTGTCGACCGGCAGCCGACGCAAAGTCGGCTTGGTCGCAGCGCTGGCTTCTGGGGCCACGGTCACTTTGCTGGACCAACCCTTCGTCTCCCTCGACCAGGCCTCGATTCGGGTGTTGCAAGCGATGTTGAACGACACCTACCGAGATGCACAGCGCGCCTGCCTGATCGCCGACTACGAGCCACCCATGCACATGCCATTGGCGGCTGTGTTTCAACTGTGAAGCCCATCGCCTGGTTTGGAATGTCACCCGGCTTCTTGCATGCACGCCATTGGGCACTGCTTGTGTTTTGCGCTGGAGCGCTGGCATGGTCGCACGGCCTGGCCCTGAGCCAGACCTCAAGGGTCTCAACGCCAACGCCGCCGGCCACAGAGCGTTGCTTGGTCCCCGCCGCACAAAGGCATGGCGTCAACCCCAAAATACTCAGGGCGATCTTGCAGGTCGAATCGGGCATGCGTGCCCATGTGGTGAACCACAACCCCAACGGTACGGTGGATGTGGGCATGGCACAAATCAACTCTGTTCACTTTCCAGAATTGGCCCAATGGGGCATTACCCCAGCCCAACTCATGGACCCCTGCGTGGCCACCCACGTGGCAGCTTGGCATCTCAAGCGCAGTTTGCTGCGCCATGGCAACACATGGTTTGGCGTCGCGGCCTACCACTCCACCACACCCGAACACAATTTACGCTACCAAGAATTGGTGAGACGTGAAATGGCGCGCCGTGCTTCTTTGCGCTGACGAGCCCGCCAATCTCGCCCAGGACCAAGGCGCTGGGACCCCATCCGTGCCACAAGAGCGTTTTTTTTTGACCGTTTGAATCACTTGAAAAATATAAGAAGCATCAATTTCACCGCTTTTTCACGCTATGCCCCATAATGCGTTGGTGTACGTCATAAAAAACGGCACAAGTCAGGTGATCGGTCAGTTTCGCGCGCTACGGCGGCAGTTTTCAGTTTGTTGTGCTTTCGGGACCCCATCGCTTTGTTTTTTTGTATTTCTGAGGAGTCCTCCATGGGCAATAAACTTTACGTCGGCAACTTGCCGTACACCGTTCGCGACGAAGACCTGCAACAGGCATTCGGCGAATTCGGCGCCATCACCAGCGCCAAAGTCATGATGGAACGCGACACAGGTCGTTCTAAAGGTTTCGGCTTTGTCGAAATGGGCAGCGATGCCGAAGCACAAGCTGCTATTGCTGGCATGAATGGCCAGTCTTTGGGTGGCCGCAGCATCACTGTGAATGAAGCCCGTCCGATGGAAGCTCGTCCTCCCCGTACCGGCGGCTTCGGCGGTGGTGGCGGTTACGGCGGTGGCGGACGCTCCGGTGGCGGCGGCTACGGCGGCGGTGACCGCTCCGGTGGCGGCGGCTACGGCGGCGGTGGCGATCGCTCCGGCGGTGGCGGCTACGGCGGCGGCGGTCGCGGCGGCTACTAAGCCCTGCAAACCCTGCAAACGGCAGCCATGCCGTTGCCGAATTTCTGGTCCAGCTTCATGCTGCTCACAGACATCAAAGGCTTCAAGACTTCGGTTTTGAAGCTTTTTTTGTGGGCCTGTCTCAACGACCAACGCCTCGATGCGTAGGCCCCAACTTCCGCTTAGGGACGAGGTTGGCCGCCTGATCTGCAGCCCCAACGCCAACGCCACCCGAAGGTGGCGTTGGCGTTGGGAGCATGTCTGGGTCGATCAGGCTGTCTTGGCCGCATCCAGATTGCGCAAACGGATGTGCAGTTCACGCAATTGCTTCTCGTCCACAGGGCTTGGCGCTTGCGTGAGCAAACACTGTGCGCGCTGCGTTTTGGGGAAGGCGATCACATCTCGGATGGATTCCGCGCCGGTCATCAAGGTGACGATGCGGTCCAAACCGAAAGCCAAACCGCCGTGTGGCGGCGCACCGTATTGCAGCGCGTCCAGCAAGAAGCCGAATTTGAGCTGCGCTTCTTCGGGGGTGATCTTCAAGGCGTCAAATACTTTTTGCTGCACGTCGGCGCGGTGGATACGGACGGAGCCACCGCCCATTTCCCAACCGTTCAAGACCATGTCATAGCCCTTGGAGATGCACTTCTCAGGGGCGGTGACCATCCAATCTTCGTGGCCATCTTTGGGGGCGGTGAAAGGGTGGTGCACAGCGGTGTAACGCTGGCTCTCGTCGTCGTATTCGAACATGGGGAAGTCCACCACCCACATCGGGGCCCAGCGGTCTTCAAACAGGCCATTGGCTTTGCCAAAAGCACTGTGACCAATTTTGATGCGCAACGCACCGATGGCGTCGTTGACGATTTTTTCCTTGTCAGCACCGAAGAAAATCAAGTCACCGTTTTGTGCACCCGAGCGCTCAAGCACCGCCTTCAAGGCCGCATCGTGGATGTTCTTGACAATGGGCGACTGCAAACCGTCACGGCCTTTGGACAAGTCATTGACTCGGATGTACGCCAAACCTTTGGCACCATAGATCTTGACGAACTCGGTATACGCATCAATCTCGCCTCGGCTGATGCCGCCGCCTTCGACCGAGCCACCTGGCACGCGCAGGGCCACCACGCGGCCACCTTTCATGTTGGCTGCGCCAGAGAAAACCTTGAAGTCCACGTCACCCATCACATCGGTCACTTCGGTGAACTGCAGTTTCACACGCAAATCGGGCTTGTCGGAGCCGTAGGTGTGCATCGCATCTTGGTACGTCATGACTGGAAATTCGCCCAAGTCCACGCCAATGGTCTTCTGGAATACGCGCTTGATCATGCCCTGGAACATGTCGCGGATTTCTTCTTCGGTCAGGAACGATGTTTCGATATCGATCTGGGTAAATTCAGGCTGACGATCCGCTCGCAAGTCTTCATCTCGGAAGCACTTGGTGATCTGGTAGTAACGGTCATAGCCCGCCACCATCAAAAGCTGCTTGAACAGCTGGGGCGACTGTGGCAACGCAAAGAACTGACCGTCGTGCACGCGGCTAGGGACCAGGTAATCGCGCGCGCCTTCGGGTGTGCTCTTGGTGAGCATGGGGGTTTCGATGTCTACAAAACCGTTTTCATCCAGGTACTTGCGCACCTCCATGGCCACTTTGTAGCGCAGCATCAAGTTGTTTTGCATGTACGGACGACGCAAGTCGAGCACACGGTGCGTCAGACGGGTGGTCTCCGACAAATTTTCTTCATCAATCTGAAAAGGAGGGGTGACAGAGGCATTGAGCACGATCAGTTCATGACACAGCACTTCGATCTTGCCGCTTTTCATGTTGTCGTTGGTGGTGCCTTCAGGGCGGGCACGCACCACACCTTTGATCTGAACACAGAACTCGTTGCGCACCTCTTCGGCGACTTTGAACATGTCAGGACGATCCGGGTCGCACACCACTTGAACGTAGCCCTCACGATCGCGCAAGTCAATGAAAATCACGCCGCCGTGGTCACGGCGACGGTTGACCCAGCCGCACAGGCTCACAGATTCACCCGTCAGGGCTTCGGTCACCAGACCGCAGTAGTGGGAACGCATGGACATGATTTACTTTCAGAATTCGCAGAAACAGGATTCAAAACAAGCCAGACCGATCAAGACGTAGCGCTGCCGGTCTTTGGCGCAGGGGCAGGTGCGCCGGGCACCACCACACCCATGGAGATGATGTACTTCAAGGCATCGTCAACGCTCATGTCCAGTTCGATCACATCGGCCTTGGGCATCATCAGGAAAAAACCTGAAGTCGGGTTGGGCGTGGTCGGCACATACACACTGACCAAAGGCTGATCGAAATGGCTGGCCACTTCACCGCTGGGTGTTCCGGTTAAAAAAGCGATCGTCCAAGAGCCTTGGCGCGGATACTGCACCAGCAAAGCCTTGGAAAAAGCGTTTCCACTGCCAGAAAACAAAGTATCGGCCACTTGACGGACACTGGTGTAAATGCTGCGCACGACAGGGATGCGGTTCATCAAGCCATGCCACTTGCGCAGCCACCACTGGCCAAACATATTGGCCACAAAAACCCCGGTGGCGAAAATGACCACGGCCACCAAGGCCACACCCAGGCCAGGCACCCCCCGCAGGTACTCGGCACTGGCATGCACACCGGGAATCAAGGTGTCGGCCGCGTGCAATACCGCCAAAAAGATGGCGTCCAACAAACCCACCAACCACATGAGCACCCAAACGGTGATCCCCATGGGCAGCCACACCAACAAACCAGTGATGAAATACTGTTTAAAACTGCGGTGTTTCATGGGTTGTGCAATCGGTGGGGTCTGGCACAAATGTGCTCAATGGCAGGCGCAAGAAGCTGCGCAGCCACCCGCGCTTGAAGAAGTGCTTGCTGTGCTCGACGCAGCAGGTGCCGACGTCTCAGTAGGGGCAGATGGAGCTGCAGTAGACACCGCATCGGCCGCTGTGGCGGAGGCGGCTGGCACAGCAGCGGCACCGCCGCCTTTGAAATCGGTGGCATACCAGCCCGTGCCCTTGAGCTGAAAGCCTGGGGCTGTGAGCTGTTTATTGAACTGAGGTGCCGCACAGACCGGGCAATCGGTCAAGGGCTCATCGCTCATCTTTTGCAGAACATCCTTGGCATGACCGCAGGCGTCGCATTTGTAGGCGTAAATGGGCATTAGACGGTTCTCGGTAATATTTTTCCAACCCTAAATTGTAAGTCGAACACCGTCACTCCCTCTGCGACCTGCTTGAAACATTTCATCTCGAACCTCCAAGGAGGGAATTCACCCAGTACCCTCCCGTGAAGTCCCTTCTTTTACAATCTGTAAAAAATCGATTTGGCGCACACCAAGTCCCATCTTTCATTCCAGTACCTGATGGAGTTTTTGACCATGAACAAACGCTTTTTACTGACCGCTTTGTGTGCATTGACCTTGGTGGCGTGCGGCAAAAAAGAAGAAGCGCCTGCAGCACCCGTCAGTGCAGCGGCCCCGGTCAACACCGAAGAGAAGGTGTTGAATATTTACAACTGGCCCGACTACATCACCCAAGACATGGTGGCCAATTTCGAAAAAGAAACGGGCATCAAGGTCAACTACCAAACCTTTGAGAACAATGAAGCCCTGCAAGCCAAGCTGATCGCTGGCAACTCGGGTTACGACCTGGTGGTGCCCGGTGCGGTTTTTGCAAAGTCCCAAATTGAAGCCGGTTTGCTGCGCCCCCTGGACAAGGCCCAAATCCCCAATTTGGCCAATTTGGACCCCGCCATCATGGCCAAGCTCGACAAGGTCGATCCAGGCAACGCCCACCTGATCCCATGGGCTTGGAGTTTCACCACCGTTGGCATCAACAAAGCCAAAGTGAGCAAAGCACTGGGCAACACCCCCATGCCCGAAAACGCCTGGGACCTGGTCTTCAACCCCACCTACACCAGCAAACTCAAGTCCTGCGGCATTGCTTACCTCGATTCGCCCACCGAAATCATGCCGCCAGCCCTGCATTACATCGGCAAAGACGCCTACTCGGCCGACGCAGCTGACCACAAGGCCGCTGGCGAAATGCTGAGCAAGGTGCGCAAAGACATCCGCCTGTTCTCCAGCACCATGATCGACGATCTGGCCGGTGGCAAAGCCTGCGTGGCCTTGGGCTGGGCGGGTGACATCAACATCGCCAGCTCCCGCGCCTTAGAAAACAAGAGCGGCCAAGAGATTGAAGCCTTGTTGCCTAAAACCGGTGGCCTGCTGTTCTTTGACAACCTGGCCGTTCCCAAGGATGCCAAACACCCCAACAACGCCATGGTTTTCATCAATTACTTCCTCAAGCCGGAAGTGTCTGCTTCGCTGACCAATGAATTGAGCTATGCGACCGCCAACAAGGCCAGCGTGGCACAGGTCACCCCCGAAGTGGCCAACAACAAGGCTGTTTTCTTGGATGCTGCGGCACTGCAAGTGGCGGTTTCACCCTCCAGCCTGTCCAACGCCACACGCGAATCCATGACCTCTGTCTACACCGCCTTCAAAAAAGGCAAATGACAACGCGCCCCACACCGCGTGATTGAAATCAGGCTGTGCACAGGACATGTGCACAGCCTTTTTCTTGAGTTCAGAAAGACGACATGACGCCCCCTGCACCCTCCGAAAAAGCCGGATTTCTCCAGATTCATCACTTGGTCAAGCAATTTGACAGCGTGACAGCGGTCGATGATGTGTCGCTGAGCATTGGCAAAGGTGAAATCTTCGCCTTGCTGGGCAGTTCCGGTTGCGGCAAGTCAACCTTGCTGCGGATGTTGGCGGGGTTTGAGACGCCCTCTGCGGGCCAGATTTTTTTGGGTGGACAGGACATCAGCCAGCTGCCGCCGTATGAACGCCCCATCAACATGATGTTCCAGTCGTATGCGCTGTTCCCCCACCTGTCTGTTTGGGAAAACATCGCCTTTGGCCTGCGTCGCATGGGCATGGCCAAAGACAACATCGGCGAGCGTGTGCAGGCCATGCTGGATCTGGTGCAATTGCAGAAATTTGCCAACCGCAAACCCCATCAGCTGTCGGGTGGCCAACAACAACGTGTGGCCTTGGCCCGCAGCCTGGCGCGCAAACCGCAGTTGCTGTTGCTGGACGAACCCCTTGGGGCCTTGGACAAAAAACTGCGCGAGCAAACACAGTTCGAGCTGGTCCACATCATTGAATCGATTGGCGTGACGTGTGTGATGGTGACCCATGACCAAGAAGAAGCCATGACCATGGCTTCGCGCATTGCGGTGATGAGCCATGGCCGCATCCTCCAGCTGGGCAGCCCGACCGAAGTTTATGAAGCCCCCAGCTGCCGGTTTGTGGCGGATTTCATTGGCAACGTGAACCTGTTCGATGGCCTCCTGTCGCGCACCGAAGCGAGTCAATCGGAACTCAGCACGCCTCAAGGCCGTTTCATGCTCGGCCATGGCACCTCGCACCCCTTGGGCATGGCGCTGTCGCTGGCTGTGCGACCCGAAAAAATTCAGGTGGACAAACGCGCTCCCGTGACCGGAGCGCCCGAGTCTGCCAACGTGGTCTCGGGCGTGGTGCGCGAAATCGCCTACATGGGCAGCTACAGCACCTATGTCGTGCAACTGCCCGATCAAAGCGTGATCAAGGTCACCCAGACCAACCGCAGTCGCAACCACGAAGGCGATATCGTTTGGGGCGACACGGTGTATTGCTCTTGGGGCACCCAAGCCGGGGTGTTGTTGTCGTCATGATCCATTTGCTGTCTCAAGTGGTGGAACGCTTACGCCTCGGGCGGCGCTCGGTACTGGGCATTCCCTTTATCTGGTTGTGCGTGTTCTTTGCGGTGCCTTTTTTGATCCTGCTGCGCCTAAGCGTGACCGACATGGGTGATCAGCTCAACCCGTTTGCCAGTTTGCTGTCACACACCGAAACCGGTGGTTGGCAATTGAACCTGAAGTTGAGCCATTACATCAGCCTGGTGGTGGATGACAGCGGTCAATTTGGGCAGACGCTTTACACCGAGTCGTATCTTTTGTCGCTCAAATACGCTTTTTGGACCACGTTGTTTTGCCTGTTCTTGGGCTACCCCTTTGCCTACTTTCTGGCCAGGTCTTCGGCCAACATTCGCCCTGTTTTGCTGTTGATGGTGATGCTGCCCTTTTGGACCTCGTTTTTGCTGCGCGTGTATGCCTGGAAAGGCATCTTGGCCGACCAAGGCGTCGTCAACAAGGCCCTGCTGGCCTTGGGTCTGATCACTGAGCCCGTGCAAATGCTCTACACCGATATTTCCATGCTGGTGGGCATGACCTATGTTTATCTGCCTTTCATGGTGTTGCCACTCTATGCCACGCTGGTCAAACTGGACACGCGCTTGCTTGAAGCGGCGTATGACTTGGGCTGCAGCCCGTGGAAGGCGTTTTGGCTGGTCACCGTGCCGCTCAGCCGTGCTGGCATCGTGGCGGGCTCGATGCTGGTGTTCATCCCCTGTTTGGGTGAATTCGTGATTCCCTCACTATTGGGCGGTGCAGAGAACGTGATGATCGGCCGTGTGGTTTGGGATGAAATGTTCAGCAGCAACAACTGGCCTCGTGCCTCGGCGCTGGCCATCATGATGATCTTAGGGGTCATCATCCCGCTGGCTTGGTACAACGCCCGGGTCTCACGCCAAGCTCAGGAGGAGCGAGCATGATGCGCCGCATCCAAACCCACATTGGCAAAGTGTGGATGACCTGCATTTATGCTTTTCTTTACGCTCCTTTGGCGTTTTTGGTGGTTTTTTCTTTCAACAGCACCCGCCAAGACAGCCATTTCACGGGTTTTTCTTGGCGCTGGTACGAAGCCTTGGCACGCGACTCGCGGCTGCTCGAAGGCTTTTGGCTTTCACTGAAGGTGGCGCTGATCAGCGCTTCTTTTTCGGTGGTGCTGGCCACCTTGGCCGCCTATGCGCTGGTGCGATACACCCGCTTCAAAGGGCGCAGCCTGTTCAGTGCCATGCTCAATGCACCGTTGGTGATGCCCGAGGTGATCATCGGCCTGTCCTTGTTGCTGCTGTCGGTGGGTACGCAGCGTGTTTTTGGCTGGCCAGAACGCGGCATGACCACCATTGTGCTGGGCCATGCGCTCTTGGGCATGGCTTATGCCACCGTGGTGATCCAGTCCCGTTTGAAAGAAATGGACCGATCCATCGAAGAAGCTGCCATGGACTTGGGTTGCAAACCCAGCCAAGTATTTTTTTTGGTGACCTTGCCCAATATTTCGCAAGCGCTGCTCGCGGCTTGGCTGCTGACCTTCACTTTGTCATTTGACGATGTGGTCGTCTCGGAATTCCTGTCAGGCCCAGGCGTGACCACCTTGCCACAGGTCATCTTCAGCTATGCCCGACGAGGGGTCAACCCGTCCATTTATGCGGCGGCCAGCTTGCTCATGCTGGTGGTGACCTTGGCCGTGATCGCCTTTGGCATTTATACCGCTCGGCAGGCACGCAAACCCAACGGCCCAGGCGGCGTCTGACCCCAGCACAAAGCCGGGACTCACCAACCCGGCAAATAATGCCAAACCTGCAATACCAACAAACTCATGGTGAAACCCAGGCCCAAATAAAGCAGGATTTGCAGCAACTGGTTGGTGCGGCGCTGCGCAGCCAGCAAATTCTCTAACTGGCGGTTGTCTTGTTGCCGTGGTTTTTGCAGGTAGTCATGCAGCAACCGCGGCAATTGCGGCAGCAACTTGGCGTAATGCGGGGCTTGGGACTGGAGTTCTGCCCACAATTTTTGGGGGCCAATTTGGTCAAGCATCCACTTTTCAAGGAAAGGCTTGGCCGTGCTCCACAGGTCCAATTCGGGATCGAGGTCGCGGCCCAGGCCCTCAATGTTGAGCAAGGTTTTTTGCAACAACACCAATTGAGGCTGAATCTCGACCTGGAAACGACGTGAGGTCTGGAACAAGCGCATCAGCACCATGCCCAGCGAAATTTCTTTGAGCGGACGGTCAAAGTAAGGCTCGCACACGGCACGGATCGCCGATTCCAATTCGTCCACGCGGGTGTCCACGGGCACCCAACCGGACTCGATGTGCAACTCGGCCACGCGCTTGTAGTCCCGGCGGAAAAAAGCCGTGAAATTCTGTGCGAGGTACTCCTTGTCATACTCGGTGAGCGTGCCGACGATGCCAAAGTCCAACGAAATGTACCGACCAAATGTGGCTGGCGCCAGACTGACCTGGATGTTGCCAGGGTGCATATCGGCATGGAAAAAGCCATCGCGGAAGACTTGTGTGAAAAACAGCGTCACGCCATCGCGGGCCAATTTAGGAATGTCCACGCCTGCTTCGCGCAAACGGTCCACCTGACTGATGGGCACGCCATGCATGCGTTCCATGACGATGACCTCGGGGTGACAGAAGTCCCAAATCATCTCAGGGATCAGCACCAAATCGAGGCCTTGCATGTTGCGGCGCAGCTGCGCAGCATTGGCCGCTTCGCGCACCAGATCCAGCTCGTCGTGCAGGTATTTGTCGAACTCGGCCACCACCTCGCGGGGCTTGAGGCGTTTGCCATCGGCACTCAGGTTCTCAACCCAGCCAGCCATCATGCGCATCAAACTCAGGTCTTTGTCGATGACGGGCAGCATGCCTGGACGCAGGACCTTGACGGCGACTTCACGGACATCCCCGGATTTGCCACGCAAGGTGGCAAAGTGCACCTGAGCAATCGAGGCACTGGCCACCGGCTCGCGTTCAAAGGTTTCAAAGATGTCGTCCACTTTGCGCCCGAATGCCCGCTCGATCGAGGCCACCGCGATGGCCGAACTGAAGGGCGGCACCCGGTCTTGCAACTTGGCCAGTTCTTCTGCGATGTCGGGGGCCATCAAGTCGCGGCGCGTGGACAGCACCTGGCCAAACTTCACAAAAATCGGTCCCAGACGCTCCAGGGCTTCACGCAGGCGAACCGCTCGGGGCGAACGCAAGTCGCGGCCGACCGACAGCACACGCGCCAACAAGCGAATCCAGGGTTTTTGGAAGCTCGACAGCACCAACTCGTCCAGGCCGTAGCGCAGGACAATGAAGACGATGAAGGCGCCGCGCCCGAAGCGGCCCCAGCGCATCATGCTGCGCTGCCCGTGCGCAACCCGGTACCGGGTCGCTGGGCGACAAAACTGCGCAAGGCCGTCATGGCTTGACGGGCAACTTGTGCCAGAGTGTGCGCGGGGGCGTCGCCGATCAGGCGGGCCAGGTCTTCTTCAGCATCCCAGCGCACATGGTCGATCAGCCAATTGACTTCAGCGGCCAGCTGGACATCGCCTTCAATGCGCACCTTGGGTTTGTCGCCCCGCGCCAGCGCCGAAGCCAGCGAAACAGGGGATTCTTCAGTCACCGTGAGGCGCAGATCAAAGCCTTCAAAATGGCCTCGCTCAAGCAGCCCTGCGGGGGTAGGACTCAATTGAAGTTGCATGCGCTCCCAGACCAGCTCGATGCGCTGGCCTTTTTGGCGGGCCAAGCGGGCCATGGCCTCGGGCTCGCTCATCAGCACATGGTTGAGGAACAAAACAAGGCGATTGATGCTCTCGTCCACCACCCAAGCCGGAGGCTGGAAGTTGGCCGCGAGCTGGTTGACCATGTCGGGCAGCGCCTGAGCGGCCCATGAAAAAGGGGACTGTGTTGCCATAGTCCCCGATTATTCCCGAAAGTGTTGGCCCATTGAGGGGCCCGGGCTTTATTGCAGTGCTTGCACACCCGCCACCAACCAGCCGCCGCCCTGCTTGGACTTGCTCATGTTCCAAACTTCACGGAATGGGCTGGGGCCCGAAGCCGCGTCTTCGCGGATCATGCCGTTGAACTCAACACTGGCCAAGTAAGCGTCGTCCTGCTCTTCGATGCCCAGCAGATGCGCATCGAGTTGGACGACCTCTGTCTTGTTGGGCTGGCCGGGGAACTGAGCTTCGCGTTCGGACAATTGGCTGCGGATTTCCACCACCATGGCATCGGTCATCATGGAACGCAGCGCAGTGATGTCCGAGCGGTCCCAGGCGTCTTGCAAAGTAACGAAGTTGCGTTTGGCGGCTGTGATGAAACTGTCGACGTCGAAACCCGCAGGGATGCCCCAGGATTGCGAACCGCTCAGACCCGAACCAATGCCAGAGCCAATCATGGAGCCGGTTGAAGCCGAGGCAGCCGAGCTGTCAAAACGGGAATTTTGGCCTTCCCATGGACGGGCCGACGCATCATTGCCCACATTTTGGGGACTGTACTGGGGGTACGTGGCGGGGTTTGCCGCCGATGCGCCAGCACCTTGATAAGCCAAGCCTCCCCCTTGTCCAGCACCACCGCGGCGCGCCCGCATGACCATGCCAATCACCGCGATCACGGCCACACCGATCAACAAAGCCATCAAGATGTTGCCAAAGGCTTCACCCATGCCCAAGGAGCTGGCCAACCAAGCCAGGCCCAGACCCGCGGCCAAGCCTCCCAGCATGGCACCCCAAGGCTTCTTGGGTGCAGCGGCAGCAGGCGCAGCAGCGGGTTTGGCAGCGTTCGCAGGTGCCGCATTTTGGGCAGGTGCAGCAGGTGTCTGGGGCGCGGCATCGCGCTTGGTGACCTGGTTCGACTGCTGTCCAATGGATTTGCCACCACCCATGCGGCGTGCGGCTTCAGCATTCAGACTGCCCAGTGCCATCACGCCAGCGAGCATCAGGGTCATCAACTTGTTGTTCATGGTGTCTCCAACTCAGGAAATTCAGTTTGCGGGCCTCAGCATTTGATGCCCATGTGCAAGGCTACCACCCCGGCCGATAAATTGTGAAAATCCACATGCCCAAATCCGGCATTTTTCATAAGGGTTTTCAGCTCTTCTTGCCCGGGGTGCATGCGAATGGACTCGGCCAGGTAACGGTAGCTGTCGGCGTCGCCCGCCACCAGCTTGCCCAGCTGCGGCAAGATCTTGAAGCTGTACCAGTCATAGGCTTTTTCGAGGGGTTTGGCCACTTTGGAAAACTCCAGCACCAGCAATTTTCCGCCCGGCTTGAGCACCCGGCACATTTCCTTCAAGGCCACATCCTTGTGCGTCATGTTGCGCAGGCCAAAGGCGACGCTGACCACGTTGAAATGAGCATCTGGAAAAGGCAACTTTTCGGCATCACACACCAAAGTGGGCAAGGCCAAACCGTGATCAACCAAACGGTCACGCCCGGTGGACAACATGGCTTCATTGATGTCGGTGTGGACCACGCGACCCGTGGCACCCACTTTTTTGGCGAACGCCATGGACAAATCGCCTGTGCCGCCAGCGATGTCCAGCACCTGATCGCCCTCTTGGAGGTTGGCCAACTGCACGGTGTAGGCCTTCCACACGCGGTGCAAGCCCATGGACATCAGGTCGTTCATCACGTCGTATTTGGACGCGACCGAGTCGAACACGCCCCGCACATGCTTGGCTTTTTCTGTTTCGTCGACGGTTTTAAAACCGAAGTGGGTGCTGCTCATGCCCGATCCCTCAATGCTTGTGTCCGCAGCTGCCACCTGCTGCGGCTTCGATCATGGGCGCGTCACGGCTCATGCCCGCCGCTTGCAGGCGGTCTTCGTATTGCTTCCAGAGCGCCGCTTCTTGGTCACCCAAAAAGTACAGGTATTCCCAAGTGAACAGGCCCGATTCGTGCCCGTCGGTGAAGGTGGGTTTCACGGCGTAATTGCCCACCGGTTCGATCTCGGCAATGCCGACTTCGCGCTTGCCGGTTTGCAGCACTTCTTGCCCAGGGCCGTGGCCTTGCACTTCGGCCGAAGGCGAGTACACGCGCATCAGCTCAAAAGGGATGCGGAACTGTGCCCCGTCTGAAAACCCGATTTCCAGCACCCGGGTCTGACCGTGCAAGGTCAGCGACTCGGGGTGGGGCATGTCTTTTTTCAATCCGGCCATCTTGTTCTTTCAGGGGGTTACACCAACACGCGCTCGATGCCGCCTGCATTGGCAGCGCTCACGTACTCGGGCATCCATTCTTCGCCCAGGATGTGCTTGGCCATCTCGACCACGATGTAGTCGGCTTCGAGCAGGCCGTTCTTCATGTCGTCACCGAAGCGCGACAACCCTTGCAGGCAGCTGGGGCAGCTGGTCAGGATTTTCACATTGGCCTGGGGTGCCAGTGCACCGCTGCTGCGCAGGGCCGCTTCGCCTTTGAGCAGCTCTTCTTCCTTGCGAAAGCGCACCTGGGTCGAGATGTCCGGGCGCGTCACACCCAGCGTGCCCGACTCGCCGCAGCAGCGTTTGCTCTCAATCACGTTGTCACCCATCAAGGCCTTGACGGTCTTCATGGGCTCTTGCTGCTTCATGGGGCTATGGCATGGGTCGTGGTACAGGTAGGCGCCACCCGCGTCCAGTTTCATGCCTTTTTCGAGCAAAAACTCGTGGATGTCGATGATCCGGCAACCGGGGAAGATCTTGTCGAACTGGTAGCCCTGAAGCTGGTCATAACAGGTGCCACAACTCACCACCACGGTCTTGATGTCCAGGTAGTTGAGCGTATTGGCCACGCGGTGGAACAACACACGGTTGTCGGTGATGATCTTCTCGGCCTTATCGAACTGGCCCGAGCCTTTTTGCGGGTAACCGCAGCACAAGTAGCCCGGTGGCAACACGGTCTGCACGCCCACATGCCAGAGCATGGCCTGGGTGGCCAAGCCCACTTGGCTGAACAAGCGCTCCGAGCCGCAACCGGGGAAGTAAAACACCGCTTCGGATTCAGAAGTGGTGGCTTTCGGGTTGCGGATGATGGGCACGTAGTCGTTGTCTTCGATGTCCAGCAATGCACGCGCCGTTTTCTTGGGCAAGTTGCCCGGCATCTTCTTGTTGATGAAGTGGATCACCTGCTCTTTGATCGGCGCGGTGCCCACCGATGCCGGCGGCGCACTGGTCTGCTTGCGGGCCACGCCCTTGAGCAAACCAGCCACAAAGCGCTGCGCACGCATGCCCACACCCACCATGGCGGCACGCGCGAGCTTGATGGTTTCGGGGTTGGTGGCGTTCAGCATGAACATGGCGGCGGCATTGCCCGGCCGGAAGCTCTTTTGACCCATCTTGCGCAGCAAGTTGCGCATGTTCATGGACACATCGCCAAAGTCGATGTTCACCGGGCAAGGCGTCAGGCACTTGTGGCACACGGTGCAGTGGTCGGCCACGTCTTCGAACTCTTGCCAATGCTTGATCGAGATGCCCCGGCGGGTTTGCTCTTCGTACAGAAAAGCCTCGACAAGCAAAGAAGTGGCCAAAATTTTGTTGCGTGGGCTGTAGAGCAAATTGGCGCGCGGCACATGCGTGGCGCACACGGGCTTGCACTTGCCGCAGCGCAGACAGTCTTTCACGCTGGCGGCAATCGCGCCAATGTCAGACTGCTGCATGATCAGCGACTCATGGCCCATCAGGCCAAAACTGGGGGTGTAGGCGTGCGTCAAATCGGCCGCATGCACATCGTCGCCCAGCCCCGTCAGGGCCGCGCCGCGCAGCAGCTTGCCTTTGTTGAAGCGTCCTTCGGGGTCCACTTTCGCTTTGTAGGCCGTGAAGTTGGCCAACTCGGCGTCGGTCAAAAACTCCAGCTTGGTGATGCCAATGCCGTGCTCGCCCGAAATCACACCGTCCAAGCTGCGCGCCAGCACCATGATGCGGGCCACCGCCTCGTGCGCGGTCTGCAGCATCTCGTAGTTGTCGCTGTTGACAGGGATGTTGGTGTGCACATTGCCGTCACCCGCGTGCATGTGCAGCGCCACCCACACGCGGCCCTTGAGCACGCGCTGGTGAATGGCCGTGACTTCGGTCAGGATCGGCAAGAAAGCAGAACCTGAAAAAATGTTCTGGAAAGCCGGGCGGATTTGCGTCTTCCAGCTGGCCCGCAGGCTGTGCTCTTGCAGCTGAGGGAACAGTGCGTCGACATCGGTCAACCAGCCTTGCCACTGCGCACGCACTTCGCGCACCACGGCCAGGGCTTGCGCCACGCGGTCTTCCAGCAACTCGGCAGAAGGGATGTCGCTGGCGTCGTCTTGCTTGCCCAGTGGCAGGTTGCCTTTTTCCAGAAAATCTTCCAGCTCACGGCAAAACTGCAGCTTGTTGCGCAGACTCAGTTCGATGTTGATGCGCTCGATGCCGTCGGTGTATTCGGCCATGCGCGGCAAAGGGATGACCACGTCTTCGTTGACCTTGAAGGCGTTGGTATGGCGCGAGATGGCGGCCGTCTTTTTGCGGTCGTGCCAGAACTTTTTGCGCGCTTCGGGGCTGATGGCGATGAAGCCTTCGCCACTGCGCGAGTTGGCGATGCGCACGATCTCGCTGGTCGCCTTGGCCACATCGTCGGCGTTGTCACCGGCGATGTCACCAATCAAGACCATCTTGGGAAAGCCGCCGCGCTTGCTCTTGGTGGAATAACCCACGGCGCGCAAATAACGGTCGTCCAAATGCTCCAAGCCCGCCATCACGGTGCCGGTGCGCTTTTGCTCGGCAAACATGAAGTCTTTGATCTCGACGATGCTGGGCACCGCCTCGCGGGCGTGGCCAAAAAACTCCATGCACACGGTTCGGGTGTGGGTGGGCATGCGGTGCACCACCCAGCGGGCGCTGGTGATCAGGCCGTCGCAGCCTTCTTTTTGCACGCCAGGCAAACCGCTCAGGAACTTGTCGGTCACATCCTTGCCCAGGCCTTCCTTTCGGAAAGTTTTCCCTGGAATGACCAAGGTCTCCGTGCGGATCGGGGTTTTGCCGTCGGCCTTGAAATAGCGCAACTCGAAGGTGGCCACTTCGGCATCGTGGATCTTGCCCATGTTGTGGTCCATGCGCACCACATCCAGCCATTCGGCGTCGGGTGTGACCATGCGCCAGCTGGCCAGGTTGTCCAGCGCCGTGCCCCACAGGACGGCCTTTTTGCCACCCGCGTTCATGGCGATGTTGCCGCCCACGCAGCTGGCTTCGGCCGAAGTCGGGTCTACAGCAAACACAAAGCCGCCGCGCTCAGCGGCATCGGCCACGCGCTGGGTCACCACACCGGCTTCGGTGTAAATGGTCGGAATCTGATGGGCAATACCGGGCAGGTTGACCATTTCGACCTCGGTCATGGCTTCGAGCTTTTCGGTGTTGATGACCGCGCTCTTCCAAGTCAGCGGGATCGCGCCACCGGTATAACCCGTGCCACCGCCGCGTGGGACGATGGTCAGCCCCAAGTCAATACAGCCCTTGACCAAGCCCGCCATTTCGGTCTCGCTGTCGGGGGTCAGCACCACGAAGGGGTATTCCACACGCCAGTCGGTCGCGTCGGTCACATGGCTCACACGCGAGAGGCCATCGAACTTGATGTTGTCTTTGGCCGTGAGGCGCCCCAGCATCTTTTGCACCTGGCTGCGCAGCTTGGCCATGCGGGTGAAACGATCGCTGAACTGCGTCACGGCTTGCGTGGCCATGGCCAGCAACTGGCCCACCAAGGCATCTCGGGCCGCATCCACAGTTGGGGTGCGGCGCTTTTGCACCTCGCCTAGGCGGTGCTGCAAAGCCTCAACCAACAATTTGCGGCGGGCAGGATTGTCAAGCAGGTCGTCCTGCAAATAAGGGTTACGTTCAACCACCCAAATATCGCCCAGCACCTCATAAAGCATCCGAGCAGATCGGCCCGTACCGCGCTCTTGTCTGAGTTGGTTCAGCAAATCCCAAGCCGACTCGCCCAACAAGCGCAGCACGATTTCACGGTCTGAAAAGCTGGTGTAGTTGTAGGGGATTTCGCGCAGGCGCGGCGCATCGGCGTCGGCTTGCATCAAATGTTGGAGCGTGGTGGGTGCATTCATGGGTATGGCGCAGTCAAAGGCGTCACTCAAGACGCTGTCAGCCAGACCCGAAACCAATGTCAAACCGGCTGAGATTGAATGTTACCGCAGTGCAACAAACACGCGCCGGGGGTGGGGGCACCTGTCACCCCAAGGTTTCAGCTCATGGAAACCCCGGATTGTCCCGACAATGTCACACAGTTTTAATATATTTGACATCAACATCCACCAAAGTGACGTCTCGAAATGGCCCATTGATATGGGGTCAATCAATAAATCTGCATTTTTTAGGAACCGCGATGAAACTCAAACTCACCATTTCCGCCTTGGCTTTGGGCCTGGCCAGCCTCTCCGCCCAAGCCCAGACTGAGATCCAGTGGTGGCACTCCATGGGCGGCGCCCTGGGTGAGTGGGTCAACGATCTGGCCAAAGACTTCAACGCCAGCCAAAAGGATTACAAAATTGTGCCCACCTTCAAGGGCAGCTACGACGAGTCCATGACTGCGGCGATCGCCGCCTACCGTGCGGGCAATGCGCCTCATATCCTGCAAGTGTTCGAAGTGGGCACTGCCACCATGATGGCCAGCAAGGGCGCCATCGTGCCCGTGGGCAAGGTCATGACCGACGCAGGCCTCAAATTCGACCAAAATGCCTATGTGCCAGCCGTGGCCGGTTATTACACCGCCCCCAACGGCCAGATGTTGAGTTTCCCCTTCAACAGCTCCACCCCCGTCTTCCATTACAACAAGGACGCATTCAAGGCCGCAGGCCTGGACCCCAACACCCCGCCCACCACCTGGCCTGAAGTGGCGTTGGCCGCCGCCAAGCTCAAGGCCAGCGGCCACAAGTGCCCCTTCACCACCAGCTGGATCAGCTGGACGCAGCTGGAGAGCTTCTCGGCCTGGCACAACACCGAATTCGCCACCAAGGGCAACGGCATGCGCGGCATGGATGCACGCCTGTCCTTCAACACCCCGCTGCATGTGCGCCACATCGACAACTTGGCCAACATGGCCAAGCAGGGCCTGTTTGTTTACAAAGGCCGTGGCAACGCAGCCGACGCCACTTTTGTCTCGGGCGAATGCGCCATGGCCACCGGCTCATCGGCTTTGTATGGAAGCGTGACGCGCAACGGCAAATTTGGCTACGGTATCGGCACACTGCCCTACTACCCCGATGTGAATGGTGCCCCCCAAAACACCGTGATTGGGGGCGCAAGCCTCTGGGTCATGAGCGGGAAGAAAGCGCCCGAATACAAAGGCGTGGCAGCGTTCTTTGCCCACCTGTCCAAAGACAGCGTGGCAGCGGCCAGCCACCAGCGCACCGGCTACCTGCCTGTGACCAAGTCCTCGTTTGAAGTGACCGAAAAGTCCGGCTTCTACAAAAAGAACCCCGGCACCGATGTGTCTGTGACCCAAATGATCCGCAAGACCACCGACAAGTCGCGTGGCGTGCGTCTGGGTAACTTTGTGCAGATCCGCACCATCATTGACGAGGAACTCGAAGGCGTGTGGAGCGGCAAAAAGGGCACCAAAGAAGCCCTGGACATGGCCATCAAACGCGGCAACGAGCAACTCGAACGCTTCGAAAAAGCCAACAAGTGATGCATTCGCCGCTCTGTGGGGCGGCGAACACCTGAAAGGAGCAGAGGCGGTGCCTCTGCTCTTGTGCATTTTGGGGTGACACTTCAGACCCCAGTTTTGCAAAGAATTTATGGAAAAACGTGTCCGCTTCAAATCCCGCTGGCTGCCTTGGCTGCTGATTGCGCCCCAGCTGAGCATCGTGCTGGTGTTCTTTTTCTGGCCAGCCGGGCAAGCGCTTTACCAAAGCGTGCTGCAAGAGGACGCCTTTGGCGCTTCGCGAGAATTTGTGGGCCTGGAAAATTTCTCGCGGCTCTGGAACGACAGCGGCTACTTGGACTCATTCAAGACCACCGCCGTGTTTTCTCTCTTGGTGGCAGTCACGGGCCTGTCGGTGTCGCTGCTGCTGGCCGTGATGGCCGACCGGGTCGGGCGCGGCGCGGGTTTGTACAAAACCCTGCTGATCTGGCCTTACGCCGTGGCCCCAGTGGTCGCGGGCGTGTTGTGGCTGTTCATGTTTGCCTCGCCGATGGGGGTGGTGGGTTACGCACTTCGGGCCATGGGCATCGAATGGAACCACCTGCTCAACCCCAACCACGCCATGGCGCTGATCGTGATGGCTGCGGTGTGGAAGCAAATTTCCTACAACTTCCTGTTTTTTCTGGCGGGCTTGCAGTCCATCCCCAAGTCGCTGATCGAGGCGGCCGCCATTGACGGGGCCAGCCCCTGGAAGCGGTTTTGGACGATCGTGTTCCCGCTCCTGTCACCTACCACCTTCTTTTTGCTGGTGATCAATATCGTCTATGCGTTTTTTGACACCTTCGCCATCGTGGACGCCACCACCCATGGGGGCCCTGGCAAAGACACCGCCATCCTGGTCTACAAGGTGTATTACGACGGTTTCAAAGCGCTGGACATGGGCAGCTCGGCCGCACAGTCGGTGGTGCTGATGGTGATTGTGGTCTCGCTCACGGTCTTGCAGTTCAAGTTTGTTGAAAAGAAAGTGCAGTACTGATGTTGCACCGAACCGTTTCCACGGGAGACCGCGCATGATCGAACGTCGCCCTGGCCTGCAAATTTTGCGGCATCTCATCTTGCTGATCGGAGTGGCCATCGTGGCCTTTCCCCTGTACCTCACTTTCATTGGCTCGACCCAATCCGCCCAGCAAATCAACCAAAGCGTGCCCATGTCCCTGGTACCGGGCAGCCACTTTTGGGAAACCTACCGCCTGACCCTGTTTGGCGGCCCCAACTCACAAGGCAGTCCGCTGCCCGCCATGTGGCCGATGATGCAGGTCAGCTTGATCAGTGCCTTGGGCATCGCCATTGGCAAGATCGCCATCTCGCTGCTGTCGGCCTTTGCCATCGTGTATTTCCGCTTTCCGCTGCGCAACATGGTGTTCTGGATGATTTTTGTCACCCTGATGCTGCCCGTCGAGGTGCGCATCAGCCCCACCTACGAAGTGGTGGCGGGCTTGGGACTGCTCAACAGCTTTGCCGGCCTGACGGTGCCGCTGATTGCCTCAGCCACCGCCACGTTTTTGTTCCGGCAGTTTTTTCTGACCATTCCCGACGAGCTGGTGGAAGCCGCCCGCATGGACGGTGCCGGACCGATGCGCTTTTTCAAAGACGTGTTGCTGCCCTTGTCGGCCACCAACATCGCGGCACTGTTTGTGATCCAGTTCATCTATGGCTGGAACCAATACCTCTGGCCCCTGCTGGTGACCACCAACGAAGACATGTACCCGGTGGTGCTGGGCATCAAACGCTTGATTTCGGGGGAGTCTTGGACAGAGTGGAATGTGGTGATGGCCGCCGCCATCTTGGCCATGCTCCCGCCGGCACTGATCGTGGTCCTGATGCAGAAATGGTTCGTCAAGGGCCTGGTTGATACGGAAAAATAATAACTCCGGGGACAGACCCATGCGAAGCGTTGCTCTGTCCTCGTCTGATCAATGAATTTATGGCTGCAATTACCCTTTCTCACATCCTCAAAACCTATGGCACAGGTGCCAGGGCCAACACCGTCATCCATGACCTGAGCGCCAGCATTGCCGACGGCGAATTCGTCGTCATCGTCGGGCCCTCTGGCTGCGGCAAATCCACCTTGCTGCGCATGGTGGCGGGCCTTGAAGACATCTCGGGCGGCACCATTTCAATTGGTGAGCGCGTGGTCAATGACCTGGAGCCCGCGGAGCGCGACATCGCCATGGTGTTCCAAAACTACGCGCTTTACCCGCACATGAGCGTGTTCGACAACATGGCTTACGGCCTGAAGATCGCCAAGCGCCCGATCGAAGAAATCAAAGCCCGAGTGGACAAGGCAGCGGGCATCCTCGAATTGAGTCACCTGCTGCAACGCAAACCCCGCGAGCTGTCGGGTGGCCAGCGCCAGCGCGTGGCCATGGGCCGCGCCATCGTTCGTCAGCCGCAAGTGTTCTTGTTTGACGAGCCGCTGTCGAACCTCGACGCCAAGCTGCGCGCCCAGACCCGACTGGAGATTCAAAAACTGCACCGCGAGCTGGGTATCACCAGCCTGTTTGTCACGCACGACCAGGTCGAAGCCATGACGCTGGCCCAGCGCATGATCGTGATGAACGGTGGCCACATGGAACAGTTCGGCACGCCCGAAGAGGTCTACAACCGTCCGGCCAGCACCTTTGTGGCCAGCTTCATCGGCTCACCGCCCATGAACCTGCTCAAACGCGCCCCGGGCACGCCTGAGGGGCAAATCCTGGGCATCCGCCCCGAGCATTTGGACATCACCCCATCGGGGGGCTGGACCCTGACGGTGGACACGGTTGAACTGCTGGGCGCTGAACGCTTGGTGCATGCCCGACTGGGCGATGAAACGCTCACCTTGCGCTTGGACGAATCGGTCATGCCGCCGCAGCCGGGCAGCACCTTCCACGCCACACCCCGTCCAGACCGTGTGCACGGGTTTGACGCAACAACCCAAAAACGCATCGCCCCATCAGCACCATGAAACATTGGCCCTACCCGCGCTGGATCGCCCACCGGGGCGCTGGCAAGCTCGCCCCAGAAAACACCTTGGCGGCCTTCAGGTTGGGGGCATCCTATGGCTACCGCATGTTCGAGTGCGACGCCAAGCTCAGCGCTGACGGCGTGGTGTTTCTGATGCACGACGCCACGCTGGAGCGCACCACCAATGGGCAGGGCATTGGTGGCGACTTGCCTTGGCACGCCTTGTCCCAGCTGGACGCAGGCACCTGGCACTCACGCACCTACGCAGGCGAAGTTTTGCCCACGCTCCAAGCGCTGGCGCAGTTCTGTCTCGCGAATGGTCACTTGCTGAACATCGAAATCAAACCCACACCGGGCACCGAGGCGGCCACCGGAGAGGCTGTGGCTCGACTGGCGAAACACCTGTGGGCGGGCGCCAGCGTGCCGCCGCTTTTGACCTCGTTCAAACCCGATGCACTGGCCGCCGCTCAGCAAACAGCCCCCGAATTGCCTCGCGGCTTGCTGATCGACACGCTGTGGACGGGTTGGTTTGAAAAAGCACTCGCGCTCGGTTGTGTGGCTGTGGTGGCCAATTACGCCTTATGGGACGTGGCCACTGTGGCCCGCGTGCAAGGGGCTGGCCTGCGGTGTCTGAGCTACACCGTCAACGACGACTGGGCTGCCCGGCACCTGCTGGCTCTGGGCACTGACGGCATCATCACCGACCGGGTGGATCTCTTGCCTCCTCAGTGAGCAGCGCTTTTCATTTGCTCTGCCAAGCCCGCCACATCCCCCACTCCAACGTCGCAGACACCAGCACCAAAGCGATGTAGGTGTTCATTTTCCCGTCCTGACCATACAGCCATAAACCGGCCACCAAGACCAGCACACCCATCACGGCATGGACCGCCATATGGCGACGAACTGGTCTGGCGCCAGGGCCCAAGACCCATCGCCCAGCCCAAGGCATGAAAACAGCCATGGCCAATGCGGGCAGGATGAATCCTCCAAGATGGAGCAGGAACAAACCCAATGTCATGTGGCCTCTCATGGATCCAAGGGATACACCGATTTTGCGTCACTTTTTTGTCAAATTGTGCCTCGACTGCTGCGTCAACGTCACAACCTTCAAAATGTGTCAACCTCGGTTGACACGCCATGCCTATAATGGCCTCCATGGCTGTATGGACCTTGGGTTTGAACCACACCACTGCACCGCTGGATTTGCGCGGTCGGTTCGCGTTCGCCGTGGACAAATTGGTTCCCACCCTTCAAGGGCTGCGGCGCGATCTGGCCCATCGCATGTCACAAGAACCCGAAGCGGCCATCCTGTCGACCTGCAACCGCACCGAAATCTATTGCGCCGCTGACCAGGCCGCCACCAACGACACCCTGCGTTGGCTGGCGCAAACCGGCGGCGTGAGTGCTTCCGAGTTGCACGCACACACCTATTTGCTCGAAGGCAATGAAGCTGCCCGTCACGCCTTTCGCGTGGCCAGCGGTCTGGACTCGATGGTGCTGGGCGAGGCGCAAATTCTGGGTCAACTCAAAGATGCTGTTCGGGCAGCCGAACAAGCCGGCGCTCTGGGCAGCACCCTGAACCAATTGTTTCAGCGCAGCTTCGCCGTGGCCAAAGAGGTGCGCAGCGCCACCGAAATCGGTGCCCACTCGATCAGCATGGCCGCCGCCTCGGTGCGACTGGCCAGCCAGTTGTTCGAAGACCTCAAGGACATCCGCGTCCTGTTTGTCGGCGCAGGCGAGATGATCGAGTTGGTGGCCACCCATTTTGCAGCCAAGCAACCTCAAAGCATGGCCATCGCCAACCGGAGCATGGACCGAGGTGAGTTGCTCGCCAACCGTTTCGGGGCCGAAGTGATGCGCCTGGCCGATCTGCCTGACCGCCTGCACGAGTTTGATGCGGTCATCAGCTGCACCGCGAGCACCCTGCCCCTGATCGGTTTGGGCGCGGTGGAGCGGGCCCTGAAAAAACGCAAATACCGGCCCATGTTCATGGTCGACTTGGCCGTCCCCCGCGACATTGAACCCGAAGTGAAATCGCTGGAAGACGTCTACCTGTACACCGTGGACGATTTGGCCAGCGTGGTACAAGCCGGACAAGCCCAGCGACAAGCGGCCGTGGCCGAGGCCGAGGTCATCATCGATGCGGGTGTGCAAAGCTTCAGCCATTGGCTGGGCCAACGCGACACCGTGCCATTGATTCAGCAACTGCAAAACCAAGCCGATGCCTGGCGCGAAGCCGAACTGGCCCGCGCACGCAAACTGCTGGCCCGGGGTGACGACCCGATCGCGGTCATGGAAGCCTTGTCCAAAGGCCTGACCCAAAAAATGCTGCATGGCGCCATGGCCGAGTTGCGGGGGGCAGACCCCGAACACCGCGACCAGACCATGCACACGGTGCAACGCGTGTTCTTGCGCAAAGAGCGTTAGCGGCTGCTTCAGTGGGTCGGGGCTTGGCCTCCGACAAACTCTTCTTGCCCCCCTGCAGCTTGATCTGCGGCCCCCACAACAGCCCTGGCATGAAACCCTTTTTGATCCAACAACTCCAACGCTACGCGCTGCGCTTGACGGAGCTGGACTTTCTGCTCTCGCGCGAAGACATCATGGCCGACATGGCGCAATTTCTGAAACTCTCGCGCGAGCACGCCGAGGTCAGCGCAGTGGCCTCGCGCTTTTCCCGCTTCCAACAACGCAGCGCCGATCTGTCGACGGCGCAAGCCCTGCTGTCTGACGACGACATGCGCGAAATGGCCGAAGAAGAAGTGGCCAACGCCAGCGCCGAGTTGCAAACATTGGAAGCGGACTTGCAGCGCATGCTGCTGCCCAAAGACCCGGACGACGCCCGCTCGGCCTTTTTGGAAATCCGCGCTGGCACGGGAGGCGACGAGTCAGCGCTGTTTGCCGCCGACTTGCTGCGCATGTACACGCGCTTTGCCGAAACCCAAGGCTGGCGTTGCGAGATCGTGTCGGAGTCGGTGAGCGAGTTGGGCGGCTACAAGGAGGTGGTTGTCCGCGTTGAAGGCGACAACGTGTATGGTGCACTCAAGTTCGAGTCGGGCGGGCACCGGGTGCAGCGCGTTCCTGCCACCGAAACCCAAGGCCGCATCCACACCAGCGCTTGCACCGTGGCCGTGCTGGCCGAGCCGGACGAAGCCGAGGCGATCAAGATCAATCCGTCGGATTTGCGCATTGACACTTACCGCGCCAGTGGTGCGGGCGGTCAACACATCAACAAAACCGATTCAGCCGTGCGCATCACCCATTTGCCTACTGGCATCGTGGCAGAGTGCCAAGACGGCCGCAGCCAGCACAGCAACAAGGCCCAAGCCCTGAAAGTGTTGACGGCACGCATCCAGGAAAAAGACCGGGCCGAACGCGCTGCCAAAGATGCAGCTGAGCGCAAAAGCTTGATTGGCAGCGGCGATCGCTCGGACCGCATTCGCACCTACAACTTCCCCCAAGGGCGCCTGACGGACCACCGCATCAACCTGACTTTGTACAAGCTGCTCACCATCATGGAAGGCGACTTGCAGGACGTGGTGCACGCCCTTCAAAGCTGCGAAGCCGCCGAGCAACTGGCCGCTCTCGAAATCGGAGCCGTGGTCTGATGCTCACCGCAGCCGCCATCGACCAATGCCTGCGCCAAGCCCAAAACCTGGGTTTGGCACGGGTGGACGCACACATATTGCTTTTGCACTGCCTGCAACGCCCGCTGCACGACCGTGCCTGGCTCATGGCCCATGACAGCGACACGTTGACGGCTGCGCAATCCGCTGCGTGGCAAGACGCCCTGCAACGCCGACTGCGCGGCGAACCCGTGGCCTACATCACGGGCCGCAAAGATTTTTTTGGACTCACACTGGTCGTGGACGCCCGCGTGCTCGACCCACGCCCCGACACCGAAACCTTGGTAGATTGGGCCCTGGCCTGCCTGCCTGCCAGCGGCTCGCCACGGATTTTGGACTTGGGCACGGGCAGCGGTGCGGTGGCTTTGGCGCTCCAACACACCCGGCCCGATGCCAATGTGTGGGCCGTGGACGCCAGCGAAGACGCCCTGGCTGTGGCCCGCGCCAATGCCAGCCGTTTGCAGCTGGACGTGCAATTCATCGCCAGCGACTGGCTGAGCGCGCTGGATGTCCAGTGCACAGGCCGCTTTGACCTCATCGTCTCCAACCCGCCTTACGTGGCCGAGGGCGACCCTCACCTGGCCGCCCTCACCCATGAGCCCCTGCAAGCCCTGGCCAGCGGCCAAGACGGTCTGGATGACCTCCGCCAGATCATTGCGCAGGCCCCTGCCTGTCTGGCACCGGACGGCTGGTTGCTGCTCGAACATGGTTGGGACCAAGCAGCGCCGGTTCAAGCCCTGCTGCGGGAAGCTGGTTTTGTGCAGGTGCAGTCGCGCTGCGATCTGGGTGGCATCGAGCGCTGCACAGGCGCGATCATGCCAAAGTGACAGCAACATCCCTGTGAAAATGGCAGACTTTCAATCAGAGACATAATTCATCCCATCTGACATCGACCCCATTTGGAGCATCACTATGAGCGACACCCAGCAACGCATCGACGAACTCGTCAAAGGCAATGAAATCACCCTGTTCATGAAGGGCAGCGCCAGCTTTCCCATGTGCGGCTTTTCTGGCCGTGCCATCCAGATTCTTAAAGCCGTCGGCGTGGACACCAAGACGGTCAAAACCGTGAACGTGCTGGACGACGCCGAAATCCGTCAAGGCATCAAGGAATACAGCAACTGGCCCACCATCCCCCAGCTTTATGTCAAGGGTGAGTTCATCGGTGGCTCGGACATCATGATGGAAATGTACGAATCGGGCGAACTGCAACAAGTCATCAACGGCCAAGCCTGAACCAAGCCTCACGGGTTGGGCCCTTGGCTGCAAGGGCCATCAAACTGACCCGACAACAAGAAAAAAAGCCAGTCAACAGACTGGCTTTTTACGGGATGCGAAATCAGATCAACGGAATTTGGACTGAGGCACGACTTTCATATCGCCATCCAAGGAACCGATGTAACCGGCCATGGCCTTGAGTTCGGCATTGGAGAACTGCTTGGCAATGCCCCCCATCACACCATTGTTGCGCCCCCAGGTGGCTTGGTTTTCAACTTTGTAGGACTTGAGCGCCACAAACAAGAAATCTTTGTGCTGACCCGCAATTTTGGGGTAGCTCGGATCTATAGGCTTGGCGAAGTTGTCGCCATGGCAAGAGATGCAAGCACCTTTTTGCAACAAGGCTGCCACTTTGGCATCCGGTGCCTTGGGGGCTGTGGCGACCGGTTCAGTCTTGCCGTGCTGCTCGTAATAAGCACCGAGATCGGCCATGTCCTGCTCGCTCAAGGTGTCGGCAATGCCGCGCATGGTGGGGTGTTTGCGCTCGCCTTTTTTGTAAGCACTCAAAGCCGACACGATGTACTTGGCGTTCTGGCCAGAGATCATGGGGACGCGGTAAACCTCGGGGAAACTGGCTTGGTAGCCTTTGATACCGTGGCATCCAATGCACATGGCAATTTTTTGCTCAGCGGCTTTGGCATCGCCCTTGATTTCCTGGGCTTGGGCAGAAAAAGCCGTCACGGAAGCGACAGCCAAGGCGAACATCGAGGACAACAGCTTATTCATTTTGCTCACACAATCCAAATGATTGATAAAAATCAACTGCGGATTATATCGGGCTGGCCCTCATAATCCTGACAAGCTTTTTCCTGTTTTTGAGAACTGTTCAACATGAAATTCCAAGGTACCGAAAACTACGTGGCCACACCGGACCTGATGCTGGCCGTGAATGCCGCCATCACCCTCAAACGCCCGCTGCTGGTCAAAGGCGAGCCCGGCACCGGCAAAACCATGCTGGCCGAAGAAGTGGCCGAGGCCTTGGGCCTGCCCCTGCTGCAATGGCACATCAAATCGACCACCAAGGCCCAGCAAGGCCTGTACGAATACGACGCCGTCAGCCGTCTGCGCGATAGCCAACTGGGCGAAGAAAAAGTCAAAGACATTGAAAATTACATCATCAAGGGCGTGCTTTGGCAGGCCTTCACTTCCGATGTGCCGGTGGCCATCCTGATCGATGAGATTGACAAAGCCGACATCGAATTCCCGAACGATCTGCTGCGCGAGATCGATCGCATGGAGTTTTATTGCTACGAGACGCGCCAGCTGATCAAAGCCAAGACCCGGCCCCTGGTGTTCATCACCTCGAACAACGAAAAAGAGTTGCCGGACGCCTTTTTGCGCCGCTGCTTCTTCCACTACATCAAGTTTCCCGAGGCAGAAACGATGAAGCAGATCGTGGATGTGCACTTCCCCACGCTCAAGAAAGACCTGCTGGCCCTGGCACTCAAGACTTTTTACGACGTGCGTGGCTTACCGGGCTTGAAGAAAAAACCCTCGACCAGCGAACTGCTGGACTGGCTGAAGCTTTTGGTGGCCGAAGACATCCCGCTCGAAGCCCTGCAAAGCGCCGACCAGAAGGTCTCGGTGCCACCCTTGGTGGGCGCCCTGCTCAAGAACGAGCAAGACGTGACCCTGTTTGAAAAGCTGGTGTTCATGAACCAGCGCAACCGCTGACCCAGACGCCATGACCACTCCCAACCCTTTCATGGAAGGCATCTCGGATGCCGTGGGCTTTGTCGGCGGCGCCTTGGCTGGGTATTGGGCTGGCCAATGGCTCGGGCTGAACATCTTCAGCGCCGGTTATGACAACGCCAGCATTGGTGGCATTTTGCTGGTGGGCTTGGGCGGTGGCGCGGGCTTGCATTTGGCCCGCTATTGGCGCAGCAAACAAAAAGCCAAAGACGCTGACACAGACGCATCATGACCCCCTGGATTTCGCCTCTCACCCTCTCGGCTCGGCACGTCCAGCTTGCGCCGCTGTCGCACGCACACCACGACGCGCTGGTTGAAGCGGTGCGCGACGGCGAACTCTGGAACCATTGGTACACCGCCATCCCGACACCGGAAGGCATGTCCGTCGAAATCACCCGCCGACTGGACCTGCAAGCCAAAGGCAGCATGTGCCCATTCGCCGTGATCGATCCGGCCACCCGCCAAGCCGTGGGCATGACCACCTACATGAACATCGACGCGGCCAACCGCCGTGTTGAAATTGGCTCCACTTGGTACCGACGAAGTGTGCAGCGCAGCCCTCTCAATACCGAAGCCAAGCGCCTGCTGCTGGCACACGCCTTTGAACAGCTGAACTGCATCGCGGTGGAATTTCGCACGCATTTCTTCAACCAGCAAAGCCGCCGCGCCATCGAGCGCTTGGGCGCCAAGCTCGACGGTGTGTTGCGCAGCCACCAGATCAACCCACACCCCATGGCCCCCGGTGCACTGCGCGACACCTGTGTCTACAGCATCGTGGCCTGCGAATGGCCCAATGTGAAAACGCATTTGGACTACCAACTCGCTCGCGTTCGGGCCTGAGCACGGAGACACGCCATGCTGATCGATTTTTTCTACACCCTGCGTGCCGCCAAATTGCCTGTCTCGGTGCGCGAGTACCTGACACTGCTTGAAGCCTTGCAAGCCCATGTGGTCGGCCCGGCATCTGACGCCTGCAGCATCGACGACTTCTACCACCTGGCCCGCACCGTGATGGTCAAAGACGAGAAGCATTTCGACAAGTTCGACAAGGCCTTCGGCGCTTACTTCAAGGGCGTTGAAATGCTGACCGACTTCACCAAAGAAGTGCCCCTCGACTGGCTGGAAAAGATTTTGCAAAAGGAACTCACGCCCGAGCAAAAAGCCGCCATCGAGAAGATGGGCTGGGATGAGCTGATGGACACGCTCAAGAAGCGCCTCGAAGAACAAAAAGAGCGGCACGAAGGCGGCAACAAGTGGATTGGTACCGGCGGCACCTCGCCTTTTGGCAACGGTGGCCACAACCCGCAAGGCATTCGCATTGGCGGCAAAGGCGGCAACCGCAGTGCCGTGAAAGTGTGGGAACAACGCGCCTACAAAGACTACGACGACCAACAAGAGCTGGGCACACGCAACATCAAGGTGGCGTTGCGCCGCTTGCGCCGCTTTGCCCGCGAAGGCTCGGTGGAAGAGCTGGACTTGGATGGCACCATCCGCAAAACGGCAGCCAATGCCGGTTACCTCGACATCCTGATGCGGCCCGAGCGCCACAACAACGTGAAAGTGCTGCTGCTCATGGACGTGGGCGGCACGATGGACGACCACATTGCCCGCGTCGAAGAAATGTTCTCGGCCGTGAAGGCCGAGTTCAAGCACCTCGATTTTTATTACTTCCACAACTGCGTCTATGACTTCATGTGGAAGAACAACAAACGCCGCTATGCCGAGAAGTTCCCGACTTGGGACATTCTGCGCAAGTACAACAAGGACTACAAGCTGATCTTCATTGGGGACGCCACCATGAGCCCCTATGAGATTTTGCAAAAAGGCGGCAGCGTTGAGTACAACAACGAAGAGGCCGGGGCCGAGTGGCTGCAGCGCCTGACGCACACCTTCCCCAAATTCGCCTGGATCAACCCGGAACCGCAAGGCGTGTGGCAATACCGCCAGAGCATCTCCATCATCCAGCAGCTCATGAGCAACCGCATGTTCCCGCTGACCCTCAAAGGGTTGGAAGACGCGATGCGCTTATTGAGCAAGTGAGTCTGCCCATCCGCTGAGGTGGGCTCATCCCGCCCTGTAAAATCTCCCACACGCCACCGTAGTTCAATGGATAGAACTCTCCCCTCCTAAGGGAGTGATACAGGTTCGATTCCTGTCGGGGGCACCAAACTTAAGCCCTTATCGGGCCCACCGCGACCAATCGCTCGATAGCACGGCGAAGCGGCGCTGACTTGGTACCTTGTCCAACGGACTTCACGGTGTAACGGTGTCCGGCGGGCAGCAAATGCAACTGCACACCCAACATTTCAATCTGATCAAGCGTTTCCAAATCGTCCACATTCGATTGCATCTGTGAAGGATCTACCAGGGTCACAGTTCCTTGACCAATGACTTCGATGCCCTCTCCGCGCTCAATCACCAACGCAGTGTCTTCGTCAATGCCCACGCCCAACAAATCCGGCCGCATGGCCAGGGTGGACAACAGTCGAGGCAAACGTCTGCGCTCAGAAAAATGCTGATCCACCACAGCTTGTGACAGAAAACCCAAACCGATATCGGTCTCCACTGCTTCCTTGCTGGGGCGAAGCACCGAAGGCCCCTGGGCAATCATGTGGCGCGACATGACAGCAGCCCCTGCGCTGGTCCCGCCAATGCAGCAAGCGTTCATGTGAAATGATTGGTGCAAGGACTGATAAGCCAAGCTGTCCCACAAAATCGCCATCAATTTGGACTGGTCACCGCCACTCATGAAAATGCCATCCGCCTGCAAGATTTCGGCCTGAACAGCCGCTGATTGAGCACTCTCACGATCATCTATGGGCAACCGATCTACATCGCTCACACCCAAAGCATGAAACGCCTCGCGGTAACTTTGCCAGACACCTTGCGGATCACCACTGGCCGCTGTGATGATCCGTATCTTGGCCTGAGGGCCACCACAATAGTCTGAAAATTTGCGCAAGATGATGCGATCTTTCAAACGATCCTCAGCACCACCCACGATGACCAACCGGGGCACCTTGGGCCTCTGCGCCCAAATCGGTAAAACACCCGCAGCGGTCATGGCCAGACCGCTGACCATGCTCCCTATAAATTTTCTTCGGCTCATGCTGTCACTCTAACCCAAGCCTGTGAATGTATGGTTGGGCGCAGTACTTCTACAATAAGACACATTGCAAGATAGATTTATTTCCCATCGGAGTTCTATGAAGTTTGTGCAAGATTACTGGCCCATGATTGCTTTGGGCCTTTGGCTGGCTTACAAATGGTGGAACACTCACCGCGTCAAGGGGATGCTGCCAAAACTCAAGGCTGAGGGCGCGACGCTGATCGATGTCCGCTCCCTGGCTGAATTTTCATCGGGTAACGCCCCTGGCTCGGTCAACATACCGCTCAATGAACTGGGCCATCGCTTGAATGAGATTTCCCGCGAGACACCTGTCGTGGTGGGCTGCGCCAGTGGTACCCGCAGCGGCATGGCGAAAATGCTTTTGAAAAAGCATGGTTTCAAGCAGGTCTACAACGTGGGCGCCTGGCGTCACTTCATGGGTTGAGCGATGCCACCCCCCACGCCTATTGCGTGGGCCTGTGAACCTCATTGGGCAAGTCAGGCGCCCGTTTATCCCCCTTAAAACGCTTCTTTTTCCGCCTCAAGATAGGCCAGACTGGTGTACTTGCCAATGTTGCCTTCATAGCCCTGCATGGCTCTGGCGCGGGAGGCCACACGCGGGTCTTTCAGAACCGCCGCTTTGGCCTCGGCTTCGGACTTACCGTCTTTGACGGCTTGTAAGCAAGGCTCCCAAATGCCCGCCAAGAACTCGCCATAAGTCTTGAGCAAGTCTTTGCTGCCCAAGCCATGGCCGGGCACCCACATTTGCTCACCAGCGGCCGCCTCCAAGGCCTTGTAATACTTGAAGGTGCCGACATAAGAGCCCTCGTCCATGTTGGCAATGCGGTTGGCCATGGCGATGTCGCCGACCGCCGTGAGTTTGTCTTGCACGACCTCGACACACAGGTCAGAGGGGGTATGGGCCGTGCCATAGTGGTGCATGCGAAAACTCACGTCACCGATTTGAATGACTTGGCCATGCTGCACGGGCGTGTTGGGAAGAACCACTTGCGTGCCCAAAGTAGACTGGTTGGTCCAGCGCTCCATCAGGCTGCGCCACAAATTGCCTTCGGCCCCTTTGAGTTTTTCAATGGTGCTGGGCAGCGCATAAATGGGCAGCTTGTCGCCATAAGTTTTGACAAAAGCGTGATTCCCCAGCCAATGGTCACCGTGGTAGTGGCTGTTGAACACCGCCACCACGGGTTTGTCGGTCACCTTGCGGATCATGCGGATCGCCATTTGACCGATCTGCAGGGAGGCACCGGAATCGATCACCACCACACCTGCAGAGGTCACCGCAAAAATCACATTGGACATCATGCCGCGGTTTTCAACGGTCGGAAAACCATCCGGAGAGAACACCATCCACACGTGCGGCGACAGCTGTTTGGCCGGGATATCCCCCACAGGTGGCCCCTCGATGAATTCCTGCGCTTGCTGTGCCAGCAATCGTGCTTCAGGCCACAGGGCTGCGCTGCCTATGGCTGCGCTGGCCCATAACAGTTGTCTTCTTTTCATGGTGACTCCTCCTTCAAGTGCAACGCCCGTGGGTACTGGGAGGCGCTGCACACACACATCAAGCCGCGTAGCCTTTGTTGGGCAATGCACCCATGATTTTGGGCGCGTTGAGTTGGCGTGGTTTGATGCGACCACCTTGCGCCTTGAGCCAAGTCTCGACCACTTCCCACACCTGCTTGTTGCCCTGGTGACGCGCCTCTTCGGCCACAGGGGCCCAGCCCGCCACCTTGTATTTTTTGCCCGCCTCGATGAGCTGCCCCTTCAAACGCAAATCGCCAATGCGTGTGCCCATGGTGCCCACGGGGTTGCAGCTGTAGCTCAAACCGCCCACACGCACCATGTCGCCACCTTGTTGGTAGTAAGGATCTGGGTTGAACAGGTTGTCGGCCACGTCTTCGAGCACGGTCTTGATGGTCTCACCCGTCATCTCGGTTACCGTGGCATAAGAGTAGGTGGTGGCGGTCATGTCCAGCAACCACTCGCGCGTGATGGCTTGGCCCGGCAAAAGCGTGGTGCCCCAACGGAAGCCAGGTGAGAATGCGATCTCTGCACCTTGAACGTCGAGCAGTGCGTCCACCAGCAACTGGTCGCCCGTGCCGTTGAAGTTGCCACGGCGATAGAGCAAACCATCGGTCACCGCCAGTTTTTCGGCCAGTTTGGACTCGTAGGGTGCTCGGATCTTGTTGATCAAGGCGTCCATCTCTTTGTCGGCCGGCAGCATGTTGGAGAACACGGGCAGCAGCTTGTAGCGGAAGTCGCTGACTTTTTTGTCTTTCACATCAAAGTCGAGCACGCCCAAAAATTTGCCGTTCGAGCCCGCATTGGTCACCAAGGTCTTTCCACCTTTGTTGGACACGATGGAGGCCACGGGCATGCCGTCGTGGGTGTGCCCCCCCATGATGGCGTCGATGCCACTCACGCGGCTGGCCATCTTCAGATCCACATCCATGCCGTTGTGGCTGATGACCACGACGACCTGCGCACCTTTGCCGCGGGCTTCGTTGACCATCTTTTGCATGTTTTCGTCCTGGATGCCGAACTCCCAGTCGGCCACCATGTAACGGGGGTTGGCAATCGGGGTGTAAGGGAAAGCCTGGCCGATGATGGCGCAAGGCACGCCATTGATTTCGCGGATCACATAGGGCTTGAACACCGGGTCGCCAAAGTCGCTGGTCTTGATGTTTTGCGCCACAAAGTCGACCTTGCCGGCAAAGTCTTTTTCAACGATTTCCTTGACGCGCTCCATGCCCAGAGTGAATTCCCAGTGGCCGGTCATCACGTCCACGCCCAGCAGTTTGCAGGCGTCCACCATGTCCTGGCCGTTGGTCCACAAGCTGGTGCCCGAGCCTTGCCAGGTGTCACCACCGTCGAGCAGCAAAGCACCAGGACGGCTGGCCTTCATGCGCTTGACCAGGGTGGCCAGATGCGCAAAGCCACCGACCTTGCCATAGCGCTTGGCGGCTTTTTCATAGTCAAGGAAGGTCAAAGCATGCGCCTCGGCCGTGCCGGGACGGATTTTGGCCACCTTGAGCAAATACTCACCCACCAAATGCGGCAAATTGCCTTCCATGGAGCCAATGCCCATGTTGATGCTGGGTTCGCGGAAATAGATCGGCTTGAGCTGCGCGTGGCAGTCGGTCATGTGCAGGAATGAGACGTTGCCGAACTTGGGAATATCGTAGAGCCCATTGGATGCAGTGGTCGCACTGGCTTCGGCAAAAGAGCCCATGCTCATGCCAGCCATCGTGCCGGCGCCCATGACTTGGATAAATTCACGTTTGGAGAGATTCATATTTGCAACCACTGATATATAGAAACTTTAAAAACCCGGACCAGCCGGGTTTTCAGGGGATTACTGATTGACGGGCGATTTCGGATCGAGCAACAAGCCCACGATGTGGCGGACCTGTGTTTCGTTCAAGATGCCCATGTGGCCCGCGCGAGGCATGTTGGAACAAGCGTTGTAGGCCTTGGCGTTCCAAATCTTGCCCCAGGTGTATTCCACAATGGCCTTGCTGGCGGGGTCGTTGGGATTGGACACGCCGCGGATCTTGCCGTAGTTGTACAAGCTCGGCCCAATGGTGCCGTAAGAAATTTCTTCCTTGCTGATCTGATGGCAGTTGTAGCAATTGCCCCCGTTGACCGCCGTCGCGGAATCTGTCCAAGTCAGGCCGCGGCCACTTTGCGCAATGGCTTCGCCCTGCTTCCAGTCACCGATGAACTTGCCGTCCGACGGCCACTTGATGGCTTTGAGGTTGGATTCTTCGATGGCTTTGGCGGTTTTTTCGTCCAAGGGCTTGCCTGCCACATCCGCATCACTGCAAGCACGGTTGGTTTCGTCAGTGGCTGTGATGCGCTCCACTTTCACGTAGCTTTCATCGCGGAAAGAGGCCTTCACGATTTTTTCCGTCAAGGCATTGAGCTCAGCCACAGAAGGGCCGGAGGCACAGCCGGCTGCGACCAAAGCGGCGGTCAAGCTGGCCAAAACGAGTTGGGTCTTTTTGTTCATGTGTTTCTCCTGCTCAGATCAGCGTTTGATGGCCGGTGCAATTGAGGCAGCACCCTTGGCATTGACACCCAGGTATGTGGCCAACGCCACAGTGGCATCACTGGCGAAACCCGGATAGGGAAACCGCTGCTGGCGGTAGCAATCGTTCAGACGCAGCTGCATGCTCCACATTTGACCATTCGAGACACGGTAGGCTGGCCACGCGGCGAAGCCAACACCATCACCGGGGTTTTTGGTCAGAATCGGCAAGTCTTGCAAACGGATGCGCTTGCCTTCTTCACCGTGGCAAGAAGCGCAAGAAAAATCGTGCGGACCACCCCGTTGGAAGAACAAACGTTTGCCCACTTCGTAGAACGTTTTCTCTTGCGCATGCGATTGCGACAAGTTGAACTTCATGCCCTTGGACTCGGCAGCGATCCAAGTCGCCAATGCGGTGACATTGGCCATTTCTCCACGGCCAAATGCGGTCTTGGAGATTTCGGCGGCATTGAAACCTTGCAGGGTTTCCATGCACGTGACCAAACGGGACTCCAAGTCTTGCATGCGCTGGGTATCTGCAAAGTAACGAGGCAATGACACAAAAGCGCCTTTGACCACACCAGGCCCTTGACCCAAGTCGCATTTCTCAAGCGATGCATTTTTGGGTCCACGTGCTTTTTTCCAGAGGTCTTCGCCTTTGGCTTCAAAAAGATCGGCAGGGTTGCCGTCTTGCAGCATGGCGCGGTATTCGTCAATGCCTTGACTGGCTGTTTTTTGGGCCAAGGCGGAGGCCGCCGTCAGTGCCATGGCCAAGGCCAAGGACAGGGTAGATGCTTTGTTCATTGTCACCTCTGTTGGAATTTTTCAAACGCAAAAAGGGTGAAGCGGTCACTTCACCCTTTGTTCACTCACCGGTTCATCAAGAAACGGTGGCTTCGTCGGTGCGTGTATCGCCCTTGTTGTCTTTCCAAGTCACCGCGATCTTGTCACCGGCTTTGGCGCCTTTGACGGTGAATTGCAAGAAGGGGTTTTTGGACACTGCGGGACCCCACTCAGCCGACAAGACTTGTTTGCCGTTGAGGTTGGCGGTGACTTCTTGGATGAACCAAGCTGGCACGGTTTTGCCCGCAGCGTCTTTGCGCTGACCGGATTCCATTTCGTGGCTCATGAGCACGCGAACGGTTGCTTTGTCACCAGAGGCCTGGGCACGAATGCGCATTGGATCTGCCATGTTTTTCTCCTAAATCTTTCAGTGAATCAATGTGAGTGCGTTGTGTGGACAGGGGCTTAACCGCCGCAACCACCCAAAGTGACTTTGACTTCTTTTTTGGCCCACAAGGCCTTGCCGTCGTTCATGATGGCCACGGCGTAGACATCGGAAGACTGGCCCATCTTGGCGCGTGTGGTGAAGTTGGACTCCACAGCATCGGAGGCGTGGAACATGGCAACGAGCGCAGCAGGATTTTTCTCGACCAAAATCAAGACATGCTTCACGCCAGCCAATGCAGTGCTGGCGCCCAAGGGCACAACAGCACCGTTTTCAGCGATGTCCGGACCCGTGATGGTCACATCTTTGCTTTCGGCCATGCTGGCAGCACCAGCGGCCTTGGCTGCGTCTTGCACCGATTTGGCGTCGAACGCCGCTTTGTTGAAAGCGGCATGAGCGAACTGGGGGAAGCCTGCGGTGGCCAAGAGGCCAGCCACAACAGCGGTTTGCTTGAGTGTCTCGCGACGGTTTTGCATCTGATATCTCCTTGATGATTGAGTGATGCTATAGAAACAGGTTCAGCAGTGCATCGGGATGAGCCCGAATTACTTGCTGGCCCCCTTGGAAATCCATTCGGCAATTTGTTTGGCGTCGGCATCAGGCAGTGCTTGAGCGGGCATGGGGATTTGGCCATACACACCCACGCCACCGGCCTTGATTTTACCGACCAGGTAGTCGGTTTTGCCAGCTTGCTTTTTGGCCACTTCATTGAAACCAGGACCGACAATTTTCTTGTCCACACCATGGCATGCCGTGCAGCTGTGTTTGTTCAAGAGTGCGATGGCCGCTTTGGCTTCGTTGTTTTCGGGCTTGGCTGCTGCGGCAACAGGGGCTGCTGCGGCCACGGGCATACCCGCTTTGGGTTCTGGCTTGGTGGTGTCGGCACCTCGCTGTGGACCCACAGTGCGGTTTTGCTCTTGCAAGTTGCCGTGGGCATTGCGAGCGAAGTCCGGCAAGAACGATGCAACTTTGGGTTCAGGCGTGCAGTCTTTCATGCACAGCTTATTGGCTGTATCGGGCTTTTTCACGCCGCCAAATTCGTTACCAGGCCACATGGCGTGTTGGGTCGTCATGCCGTTGCGGTTGGGCATACGCGCTTGGACCTCTGCGATATTTTTGTCCGACAGGACAAAGTTGTCCGGCACGATGTTGGCCAAATTCAGCAAGAAGGCCGTGACCGAATACACCTCTTCCGTGGTCAATGTCTTGGGGGCAGTCCAAGGCATGGCACGGTTGATGTAATCCCACAGCGTCGACACGGTGGCCACCTTCATGATGGTGGTGCGACCGGGGTAGTCCGAGCGGTTGAGGTTGGCCACGCGGCCCGTCTTGATGTCTTCGGCCGTGGTGCCACCAATCAAGGGGCTGAACACTTCACCCGATTCACCAAAAACGCCATGGCAGTGGGCGCACTTGCCTTCCCACACATCTTGGCCTTTGGCCACCGAGCCGGAACCCGCGGGCAGGCCCTTGAAATCGGGGCGCACATCGATGTCCCATTTGGCCACTTCTTTGGGCGTGGCGTCACGGCCCACCCCGGGGTATTTGGCGCCTTGTGCAGCGGCGACACCCGCCACCGCCAACAGCGCAACCGTCAAAACGGCATCACGAAACCTGGACATTTTTCACCTCACCGTTTTCCTGCACCAACCAAGACTGGATGGCATTGTTGTGATAGATCGAGCGCGTGCTGCGCACACCGCGCAACTGCTGGTAAGTGGGCTGCACATGGCCGGTGTCATCTTGCGCACGGCTTTGGATGATGGCCGGCTTGCCGTCCCACACCCAGTCGAGGTTGAAGCGCGACAAGGCTTTGGACAGAACCGGTGTTTCCAGACGTGCTTGACGCCAGTTGCGACCACCGTCGGTGGACACATCCACACGTTTGATCTTGCCTTTGCCCGACCATGCCAAGCCCGTGATGTTGTAAAAGCCTTTGTCCAACAACACTTGGCCACCAGAAGGCGTGGTCACCACGCTCTTGACTTCCTGGATGTTGGTGTACTGGCGGTGCATGCCACCGGGCTGCAAGTCAATGTAGTGAATCGCTTCGTCTTTGGCAGCGTAAGGCTTGTCACCCACTTCAACGCGGCGAAGGTACTTGACCCAGCTCACACCTTGAACGCCGGGAACCACCAATCGCAAGGGGTAACCGTTTTCGGGGCGCAGCATTTCACCGTTCTGACCATAGGCCACAATGACTTCGCCGGATGTGATCAAGCTCATGGGAATGGTGCGGGTCATGGACGAACCATCACCACCTTCGGCCAAGACAAATTTGCCGTTTTTCAGGTCAGCACCCGCCAACTCCAGCAAAGTGATCAAGGGCACGCCCGTGAACTCGCTGCATGACAACATGCCGTGGGTGTACTGCACCGTAGGCACCGCCACGTTGCCCCACTCCGTCGCACTGTTGGCACCACACTCAATGAAGTGGAAGCGCGAGACAGAGGGCAAGCGCATGATCTCGTCCATGGTGAACACCATGTTCTTTTTGACCATGCCGTTGATCATGAAACGGTGTTTGGACGGATCGATGTCCCACCAGCCTTGGTGGTGACGCTCGAAGTGCAAACCGCTGGGCGTCACAATGCCGAACAAGGACTGCAGTGGCGCGAACGACACCGAGGCTTGGGTGGTTTGTGTCAAGCCAGGGCTCTGACGGCGCTGCAAGTTCGCTTCGAACTTGGAGGGCTTGCCATAACCTTCAACGGCCACGCCTTGTCCCAAGCCCACAGCGTGCTCTGGCAAGTTCAGGATGTTGGGGTCACCGCCTTCGACCGGTACCGGATTGCCCTGGGCCATGGCCATGGGTGCAGCTGCACCCGCAGCAGCGGCTGCAAAAGCATTGCGAATGAAATCGCGGCGGCCTTTTTTGCCTTCGGCAAAGACCTCCTTGATGCCACTTGGGGTCAGGAAGTTTTCCGGTGCTTTTTGCACCCTTCCTGAGTTGATGCTGTCTTCTTTCACACGAACTCCTCGTTTTGAGTTGTCAATTCACGGCTGTATCGATGGCCACCTGCGTGCACACGGCACGGCAAACTTTCGCAGCAGTTTCGTCTGCAATCCGGTAAAACATTTGAGCGCCTTCACGACGCTTGCCCAAAATGCCCGACCTGTACATGATGTTCAAATGCTGAGACATGTTCGGCTGAGCCACACCAATGTTGCCCAACAACTGTCCGACATTTTTCTCACCCTGGCACAACTCACTGATGATGCGCAAACGAACCGGCGTCGAAAGGACGGCAAAAAGTTCTGCCGCCTTGTCGTACACCTGATCGCTGTCATCTTTCATGTGTCATTTGCCATTAAGTTCTTATATTCGGATGTGCGAATATATACGATAAGCGATGAATCTGAATCAGGGATTACACGGAACGTGTTTCCCGATCAGGACAAACCCTGATCAGGAATCCGTACTTCTCAGTAGCGGTAGCCCAAAAGTACCTGATAGTTGGTTTGGCCGTGAGTGATGTTTTGGCCTCCAAGTTGACCCGCAACGACCGTGACTTTAGGTGCGTATGACACCGCCCCGTCAAGGCTCAAGTTTTTGTTGATCTGGTAGCCAAAACCTGCAGTCAAGTGGTTCTTAATGATCGCAGGGAACAGGGGGTGCACCATTGCATCAGAAATCGGGTTGGATGAGTGGCTGTATCCTGCACGCAAAGTCCAAGCATCTGTGGCCTTGTAAGCTCCACCCAAAGAGATAACCGTCTGATCTTTCCAGTTCTGCGGCAGCGTGAAACCCATACCGCCACTGCCCCCCGGTAGCTCGAAGCTCATGCGGAAGCTGCTCATCACACTGCTCCAGTCAATACGTTTGACATCTGCGACCAATTGCAAGCGCGGGGCAGGAACCCAAGATGCACCAACGGCGAGCACAGCAGGCATTTGGAAGTTATTGACCACCATCTTGCCAACCATTGCAGGATTACTGCCCATGGTCAAAGTAGCCCCTGAGCCAGAGGTTTCCATGTCACCCAAATTGGTCTTCAATTGATAAGAAGCAGCCACCGTCAAATCTGGGTTCACCAAATACGTCAGACCCAATTTACCGGTCAACCCTGTCGATTTGGCTTGCCCAGTAAAGTCATTGTTATTGGAAAAATCAATTCGAACGGGCATCTGCTGCAGTTGCTGCATTCTTTGAGCGTAGTCCTCATCTGTTTCATTAACAAGCCGAGTTGTCATTCCACCCATCATTTGAGCCAACTGACCTGTTGGCATGGGGTTCATTCCCGCCATTTGACCGAACAAGGCTGCCATGCGCATATCCAGACTTGCCCAAGTAAAGTCCAAAGTTGCACCCACATTAAGTTGGTCGTTTACCTTATAGCTGCCTGGCAAAATGACTCGGCCAACGGCCAATTCAGAACGCACAGGCGCAGGTGTTCTTGCTGCGTTCATGGAGCCGGCAGCGTACTCCGTGCCCATACCTCCCTGACCAAATACACCGATCCCATAGCTGTACTGATCATTTTTCCGGACCCAACCAAAAGCTGGCATTACGTAAGAAGTCCCTCCAGACTTCTCTCCCATTGAAGTCACTTTTGGACCCAAAACACCCAAAGCAAAATCAGCACGAGTGCCATTGGCACTCAATTGCAATGTGGCCGGATTGTTCATCATCCCCGCAGTTCCATTGTCATAGGCTTGGGCTGCACCGCCCATGGACAATGCTTGCGGTCCATAGCCCTCCATCAACATACCATTCGTCGCCCAAGCAGTTGAGCCCGTAGCCAAAACAGCCGCCACCACGGTGGCACGCAAGTTGTTCATTGTTTTCATTGTTGTCTCCTTATTTGTAAGATCAGAACTCACCCTTGTGACCACGTTCCATCATTTCCCAGATGGTGTCGCGCACGGCTTTGGCTTCCTCTTTCAAGGGGGAAGGCAGCTTGCGGCCCATCTTGACCATCATGTCCATGTTGAGGGTGTAGAGCCAAAGACCGTCTTCTTTTTCCACCATGGAAATACGGCACGGCAGGTAGGCGGCCATGTGCGGGCTGAAGTCCACCATCTTGCGGGCCGTGGTGGGTGAGCAAAAGGAATAGACCGTCAGCAGTTTTTCTTTCTTGCCGGAACGGGCTTCGAGCTCTTTGGACAGCGGCAAGGTGCCGACATCGCGCATATTGCGCTCTGTAGCCACTTGTTTGAGGACCTGTTCGACCTCTTGGGCCGTCACGCCCTTCTTGACCTTGCGCTCCCAGGTGGTGGCCACAGCAATGTCACCTTCACCGTCCACCCAGCGGTCCCACATGCGGCTGGCTTCAGCGCCTGCACCCGATTCGAGTTTGCCAAGGGTGTTGATGGTGCCGCAGCCGGTCAACCAGATCGAGCTGGCCAAAACGGCCCACTTGAGCCACGTGAATGATTTGCGCATTGTTTTCTCCTGTAGTCATGCATGGATGGACTCCAAACTGACACCGTGTGTGTCTTATTGGATTGACGTCGATCATCCGTGACAGAAGAAAATTTCGGTATTGGCAGATACCCTATACCCCACGGGGTAAGGTATTTGTCAGCTCAATTGAACTTGCAAGCCAAAGCGTTCACTTGAACTTGTAATGGTCGCGGTTGAGGACAGCAGCCACCGATGTCACATCTTCTGGGAACATGCCCAGGTTCAATTCGGTGTTGCATTGCTCCACCATGCCCCGCAACAAAGAGGCGTTGTTGATGCGCCCTTGCGGTTTGTAAATGGCGCTGCCGTTGCCACCGACCTTGGAGACATGGCAAGCCACGCATTTGCCATCGGCGATCAGGGTTTCGCCCAGTTTGTAGTCGGCCTCCTTGAAGATGGCTGGCTGCGCCTGGACCACTGCGCAAAGCAGTGTGCTGGCCATCAATGCGGCCACCTTTGCGTGTAATTTCATGGAATCCACCCATTAAAAAAGCCGCTCAAGGGCGAACCCCTGAGCGGCAAACAAAAGCCACGAGTACCAATCGAGCTTCTAAATCATTCACATTCTTTGAACAAGCCAGCGTGGGCTTGAACTTACTTGGCGCCAGCCAAAATCCAGTTGGCCAAGGTCAAGGCATCGGCTTCGCTCAGAGCAGCTTGCGCGGGCATGGGCACAGGGCCCCACTTGCCCGAACCACCGGCTTTGATGCTCTTGGCCAAATTGGCCGCAGCATCTTTTTGACCGCCATATTTTTTGGCCACGTCTTGGTAGGAAGGTCCCACAAGTTTTTTGTCGACCGCATGGCAAGCCATGCAAGCGTTTTTCTTGGCCATGTCCAAGTTGGCAAAAGCAGGCGAAGAAGCCAAGGCGGCCACTGTGGCCACAGCAAAAATCAATTTCATGAGAACTCCAAATGGGGGGTTTAAATATAACCAGGCGCTAATTTAACCGAAATCAAGCGGCCCTTGCGCACCCAAACACAGGTTTTGCGTTGGGGATTTTACTGAGGGCAAGCCTCAACAAGTCCCAAAGCCATTTCCCAAACGCGGCCATCGGGCTCACTCAAACGCAGTCTGCTCGGGTTTGACCACCGCTTTGCCTGCAGCGTTCCAAGCATCAAATCCACCCGCAATCGAAGCGACATGGAGGTAACCCATGTTTTGCATGGTTTGCGCCGCCAGGGCCGCGCGACCGCTGGTTTTGCAATAAAGCACGACCTTCAAGTCACGGCCAGACAGAGCGGGCGTGCTGCTGAGTTTGAACTCCAACAACCCCCGTGGAACCAGAAGTGCGCCGGGCAAGTGGCCTGCAGCAAATTCATCCGCTTCACGCACGTCCATCAACACATCGGCTTGGCGAATGGCGTCTTCGGCATCCGCCAAAGTCACTTCTTGGGTGGCAGCTTTGGCCTGCATCACCAGATCGTGGGCATTTTTCATCTTATGTCTCTCCGGTTCAAAAATGGCTTTCAAGGCAGCAATTGCGTGTTCAAAGTTTCCAGACTTTGCACGGACAAGTTGCCGGTCAAGGCATCGAGTTGCAAACGCGCCATCAGCACTTCAGTTTGTGCACGCAGCCAGGACAACTCGGCCTGGGCCGCATCGTTCTGGGCTTGCAACAATTCGAGTGTGGTGCGATCTCCGACTTGACGCCCTAAACGGGTCGCGTCCAGTCGTGCTGTACTGGCATTCCATGCGGCTTGCATGGCCGACAAACGGGCTGGACCTGTTTGCAGCGCCAACCAGACCGTACGGGCTTGTTGCTGCGATTGTTGCAGGGCCATGTCCACCTCCGCCTGAGCTTGGGATGCGGCACCTGCTGCCTCTTGGAGTTTCGCACTGCGCCAACCGCCGGTGTACAAAGGCACATTCAGACTCAAGCCCACCATTTGCTGGCTTTGCTTGTTGGACGAAGCCCCGAAATCACCATCGCCGCTCAAACGGTCTCGCCCGGCAGAAGCAACCAGGTCCAAGGTCACGCCACCATTTTGCGCATGCTTTTTGAGCTCTTGTCGGGCCACATCGCTTTGGACTTTCTTCAGCAGCACGCCCGTGTTGGCTTGTTGCACTTGGGTCAAGACCTGCTCCAAAGAAGGTAAAGCAGACACGGTCACTTGAGCTTTAAGCGGCTTGGGCTGCAAAACATCTGCACTCAAGCGGGTGGAGTCAATCAAAACGCGGCGAGCCATTTGCACATCGTTATCAGCTGCCAACAATTGCGCTTGCAAGCCCGCAGCTCGGGCCGATGCCTCGTGTGTGTCCGTGACGGGCACGTCACCCAGAGCAAAGCGATCTTGAGCTTCTGTCAGCGAACGGCTAACCGCCAAGTATTGATTTTTCAACACATGCTGCTGGCGCTCGGCCAACAGCAGATTGAAATACCTTTGCGCTGTGAGCAGCATGAACTGTTGTTGGGCCAGATCGGCGCGCAACTCAGCGACGCCCGCTGCGCTGTTCAGCTGGGCTTGCTGGGCTTGGCGCTCGGGGTTGTACAAGGGCTGTTTGGCCTGCAGCGACCAACGCGTGGAAGTGGCGGCACTCGCCGAAGTGGCGAAACTACCCGGCATCGACGGCTGCCCACCCACAGCAAACTGGGCGCCCGTCGTCCGGGTGTCGGCCGACATGGCCCCCACCGTGGCGCTCCCCATCAACACCGGACGCCACAACGCTTGGGCTTGCGCTTCATAGGCCTGCACCGATGAGCGCGTGGCGGCCACCACCTGCATTTGTGGGTCGTATGCGCGCGCCTGCTCCCAGGTTTGCAACAAATCCAGAGCCTGCACAGAAGGGCTGGCCAGCAGGGCAGCCTGCACCCAGCCGCTCAGGAGCCGGGATTTGAACAAGGGCGAACGCATGGCCAGCATGATGTTCAGATCAGCAGCCGCACTCGACGCCGAATTTGCGCAAGATGGACTCCATCAGGCACCACTGGGTCAAAGCACTTTGCAGCAGGTTGGCGCCCACAAAAGCCGTGAAAGCCAGCCACCACTGGCTCACAAAAATGGGGCTGCCCTGAACACCCAAAGCCAAGGACATCAACACAAAGGTGCCAGCGACCAAACGAACGATTTGCCAAGATTTCATGATTCAAACTCCCATGGATTAAAAAAACTCAAGCACCGTACTTTTTGCGGTACGCCACGTAATACAAAGTGGGGATGACGACCAGCGTCAGGACGGTGGACACAAAGATGCCAAAGATCAGCGAAATGGCCAGACCGTTGAAGATCGGGTCATCCACAATGAAGAAGGCGCCGATCATGGCCGCCAGGCCCGTGAGCATGATGGGCTGGGCACGGGTGATGGCCGACTGCACAATCGCCCGCTTGAAGTCCATGCCGCTGTTCACCTGCAAGTTGATGAAGTCCACCAGCAAGATCGAATTGCGCACGATGATGCCCGCCAGCGCGATCATGCCGATCATGCTGGTGGCGGTGTACTGGGCATTCAGCAAGGCGTGGCCTGGCATCACCCCAATGATGGTGAGCGGAATCGGTGCCATGATGATCAGCGGCGTGAGGTAGGAGCCAAACTGCGCCACCACCAGCAAATAGATCAGGATCAGGCCCACCCCATAGGCTGCACCCATGTCACGGAAAGTCTCATACGTGATTTGTGACTCGCCATCCCACTTGATGCTGTAGCCGCGCCAAGCATCGTCGGGCTGGCTGATGAAGTACTCTTCAATCCGCTCACCGTCCGGGCCGATGATCTGGGCCACGTCACCGCGCATCTTGAACAGACCGTACAAGGGGCTGTCCACCTTACCGGCCATGTCGGCGTTGACAAAGTTCACGGGCAGCATGTCTTTGTGGATGACGGGCTGCTCACGCAGCGTGTCGCTCACGGTGACCAGCTCGCGCATGGCCACCACCTTGCCCGTGGCGCTTTTCACGCCCAGCTGCAGTAAGGCATCCAGATCGCCATGCAGCTGCTCGGGCAGCTGGATCAAGGCGGGCACCGGGTACTTGCTGCCATCGTGCAAAGAGGTCACTGACTCGCCCGCCAAACCGGCACGCAAAGTGGTCACGATGGCTTGTTGCGACACACCCAGCACCGCAGCTTTGCGGCGGTCCACCAGCAGCAGCTTGCGCGGCGCATTGGCAATCGAGCTGTCATCGATGTCCACCACACCTTCGGTTTTTTCAAACACGGCACGCACTGACTTGGCGACTTGGCGGCGACCTTCGGCATCTGGCCCATAAATCTCGGCCACGATGGGCGACATCACCGGCGGGCCAGGGGGCACTTCGACCACCTTGACGTTGGCACCATGTTTGCGGCCAATCTCTTGCAAGGCCGGACGCACACGCGTGGCAATCACATGGCTCTTGTCGCTGCGCTCGGACTTGCGCACCAGATTCACCTGGATATCACCCAGCTCGGCGCTTGCACGCAGGTAGTACTGGCGCACCAGACCGTTGAAGTTGATGGGCGAAGCCGTGCCCACATAGGCTTGGTAATGCGTGACCTCGGGCACGGTGGCCAGGTGGCCGCCCAACTCGCGCATCACGGCAGCGGTTTTCTCAAGCGGTGTGCCTGCAGGCATGTCCACCACCACCTGGAACTCGGACTTGTCGTCAAAGGGCAGCATCTTGAGCATGACCAAACCCGTGACCGGCAGCACCAAAGACAAGGCGATCAAACCCGCGATGCCCAAGCCCAGCAGCTTGCGGTTGCGCCCACCTGATTGGGTGTCGAGCAAAGGCTGGAAGATTCTTTCAAAGAGAGGTTCAAGCTTGGCGCTCAGACCGGTGTGGCCCCCTGCCGCGTCGTGCGCATGGCCCGAAGACGGCTTCATCCACATGCCCGACAACCAGGGCGTGATGACAAAGGCAATGGCCAGCGACAGCAACATGCCCAAGCTGGCGTTGATCGGGATCGGGCTCATGTAAGGGCCCATCAAGCCGCTCACAAAGGCCATGGGCAACAAGGCCGCGATCACGGTGAAGGTGGCCAAGATGGTGGGGCCACCGACTTCATCCACCGCGCCGGGAATGATTTCGCGCAGACTCTTGCCAGGAAAGAGCTGCTGGTGGCGGTGGATGTTCTCCACCACCACGATCGCGTCGTCCACCAAAATACCGATCGAAAAAATCAGGGCAAACAACGACACGCGGTTGAGCGTGAAGCCCCAAGCCCAAGAGGCGAACAAGGTCGCCGTCAGTGTCAAGATGACCGCCACGCCGACGATGGCCGCTTCGCGACGCCCCAGCGCCATGAACACCAGCGCCACCACCGAGGCGGTGGCGAACAGCAACTTCTGAATCAGTTTTTGCGCCTTGTCGTTGGCAGTCTCGCCGTAGTTGCGGGTCTCTACCACCTGAACGTTGTCAGGAATCACCGTGCCTTGCAGTTTCTCAACTCGGCGCTTGACGCCATTGGCCACATCGATGGCGTTTTCGCCCGATTTTTTGGTGATCGACAGCGTCACGGCGGCAAACTCCTCGCCGCCGTTTTTGTCGTTGTTGCCGTGCCAGACATAACGCTCTGCCGGCATAGGACCGTCTTTCACATTGGCCACGTCTTTCAAAAAGACGGGCTTGCCTTGCACAACCTGCACCACCAAATCGGCCACGTCACTGGCTTGTGCCAAGTGTGGGCCGGCTTCGATGGCCACGCTTTGGTTGGCCCCCAACAACTCACCCACGGGCAGGCCCAGATTGGCCGATTGCAAGGCCATGCGCAAATCGTGCACGGTGACGCCCGAGCCGTTCATGCGCTGCGGGTCGATCTGCACCAGCACCGCACGGCGCGGGCCGCCGATGGTGACCACATCGCGGGTGCCGGGCACGCGCTTGATGTCGGCCTCGATGCTGTGCGCCACGCGTTCCAGATCAAAAGCACTGACATCTGTGGTTTTGCCATGCAAAGTGAGGGACACAATGGGCACATCGTCGATGCCTTTGGGTTTGATCAAAGGCTCAGGCAGACCCAAGTTGACAGGTAACCAGTCGGCGTTTTCGCGGATCGTGTCGTGCAACTTGACCAGCGCCTCGGTGCGCGGCACGCCCACCTTGAACTGCACCGTCAGTATCGCCACGCCCGGGCGAGAGACCGAGTAAACATGCTCCACCCCCGCAATCTTGGAGAGCACCTGCTCGGCCGGGATCGCCACCATTTGTTCCACATCGCGCACCGAGGCGCCCGGGAAAGGCGCGATCACGTTGGCCATGGTCACGTTGATTTGGGGCTCTTCTTCGCGGGGCGTCACCATCACGGCAAACACGCCCAGCAAAAACGCCACCAGCGCCAGCAAAGGCGTGATCTGCGCGCTCTGAAACATCGCCGCAATGCGGCCTGAAATGCCCATTTTTTGCTCACTCATGGGGTCACTTTCAGAGTTTTTTGCCAAGGCTGGCGGGCTCACTCACCACCGGCTCACCCGCGCTCACACCGGACAAGACTTCGACGGTCTGATCCGTGGTGCGGCCCAAGCGCACCTGGCGCAAACGCGGTTTGCCTTGAGCGTCCATCACGTACACACCGGTCATTTCAGCACGGCGTACGATGGCTGTGAGTGGCAAGAAGACGCGGCCGCCTTGAGCTGCATCCTTGATACCGTTATGGGCCGCAGCACTGGCCAAACTGCCAGGCACCCAAACCCGAGCGAACAGGCCGGGCACCAAGCCTTCTATACCCGCAGGCAAAGCCACACGCAATTGTGCGGTGTGTGTCACCGGGTCCACAGCAGGCAGCATTTGCACACTGACAGCGGCCACGCTGGTGTGGCCCGCGATCTCGTAACGCACTGATTTCAGCTGCTTGCGAACACCTTCAATCATCGACTGCGGCACGGCCGCACTCACCCGCAAAGCCGAGGGGTCATGCAGGGTCACCAAGGGGCGACCCGGCATGGCCATGTCGCCCAAGGTGACGGGCACATCGGACACCACGCCATGAAAAGGGGCACGAACACTGAAGAAACCGGTTTGGGTTTGGGCCGCACGGGTTTGGGCTTGCTGGGCCTGCACCTGGGCCTGGGCTGCGTCGTACTGAGCTTGAGCGCGTTCAAGAGCGCCCTGGCTGATGTATTGCTTTTGGAAGAGTTGCTTTTGGCGGTCCAACTCTTTGCTGGCCACGCGCAAATTGGCTTGTGCGGCTTCGAGCTGGGCAGTGCTGCCGACGACATTTTGCTGGGCAGCACTGGCGTCGATGCGCAGCAACTCTTGGCCGGCCCGCACCCGATCACCGGCCTTGACGTTCAAACTGACGATGGCCCCGGGGACCTGGGCCGACAAGGTGGCCTGGCGCACTGCCTCGACCACGGCGTCCAAACTCGCCTCTTGGGCGCCTGCCGCGCTGGCTTGAGCGGCCACACTTTTAACCGCTGTTGCCTCGGTATTGGCCCAAACCGGGGCGCTGGTCAAACCGGCAAGTGCCATGGCCACAGCCACAATCGATCGTCTGTTCATCAAAACTTCTCCGTCAAACCGTTGGTTTTGCACATTTGGTTGTTTGCGTATATGCGCAATGATACAATCAATTCCAACACCCAGTCAAACAGTGTCCTTCATTGATTGAATTTGTTGTGTAATGGAGCGCCCATGAAAGACCTGCCCGCCAAAGCACTCGAACAGATTGCCGCCTACTTCCAGGCGCTGTCGGAGCCTACGCGCTTGCAAATCCTGAACCTGCTGCGCGAGGCCGAACACAATGTGGGCGAGTTGGCCCAGTTGTCGGGCTACTCGTCGGCCAACGTGTCGCGCCACCTGTCTTACTTGGCCCAACACGGCATCGTGGCCCGCGAAAGCCGTGGTGCGAGCGTGTTCTACAAAGTGAGCGACCCCTCCATCTACGCCCTGTGCGACTTGGTCTGCGCCAACATCGCCAGGCAATACGAACAAACCTCCAGTGACCGGGCCTTGTTCACGCCGGGCTGAAAGCCATCGCCGGCCAACAATCGCTGCCCGCATGGGCCAAGCCCCTTGGCAACACCTGCTCATGGCCCTTCATTTCAGGCCTTATCGCAAATGGCTATCATGGCGCTCCAACAGCCCCGTCCTCTCTTCAGGGGCCACTCAGGAGACCCGCATGAGCCGCATCGTGAACGCCGAGAAGAAAAAAAACCTGTGCGCCCGACTGGCCCGCATTGAAGGGCAGCTGCGCGGTTTGCAAAAACTCATCGAAGCCGATGCCGATTGCGAAAAGATCGCCCAACAAATGGCCGCCGCCCGCAAGGCGCTGGACAAATCCTTTTTCTCCATGGTCGGCTGCATGATCGAGCAAGGGGACCAGTCGCCCGAGCACGTGGCGGAAATGCTGACCAAGTTCGCTTGAAACCCGGGTGCAGTCCACTCAGGACTTGAGCACCACCCCATCGGCGTCAAGCACCCGGACCTGGATCGGTATGCCCTGCCCCACACTTTGGGTGACGGTGCAAAAACCCTCAAACTGGCCCAACACACGTTCGAGCTGCTCGAGCTGGGCGGCGCTCACCCCCAGCTGCAAAGTGGCCACCATCTCCAACACGCGCATGCGGCCATCGACATTGCGCCCCACTTGTGCTTGCACCTCGCAGCGCAAAGGCTCGGGGGCTTGTTTGAATTTGCGCAAGGCAAACAGCAAGGAATCGCTCAGGCAATTGCCCACAGCGGCACACAGCAATTGCACGGGAGACGGCCCCTGGCCCGTGCCCAAGGGCGCGGGCTCGTCGCTGGTCAGCACCGGCATGTTGTCGTCAAAACGGATGTCGAATCGGTAATCGTGCTGCTGGGTCAGCGTGACCGAAATGCGTTTTTCGCTCATGACTCAAGCCTGCGCTGCCTGCAGGTCATCCCAGGCTTTGACAGCTTCTGCCGCGTACATCAAGGCCGGGCCGCCGCCCATGTACACGCACACCGCCAGCATTTCCTCCAGCTCGGCCCGCGTGGCCCCGAGTTTGATCAAGGCTTTGACGTGAAAACCGATGCAACCCGAGCAGCGCTGTGTGACGCCAATGGCCAGCGCCATCAGCTCCTTGTGTTTGGTGCTCAACGCACCCTCCGCCATGGCCGCCTGAGCCAATTGGCCAAAGCCTTTCATCGCGTCGGGCTGGCTTTTGCGAAACGGGACCAAGCATTCGTTGATGTCTTGCATCAAGCCGGGGTGGTCAAACGTGCTCATGGGGCTTACCTTTCTGATGGTGAGGACAAACTGAACCCAGGCCCGGTGTGTTGGGATGCACCCAAAGGCCTTATATAAGTCTCAATTTATATCTTCCACTGAAATCCCAATTTGCGCCACATCAAGACTTGGGCGGTCCCACCAAGTCTTGCGGCTTGACCATGGGCCAGCCCCGTTTGGCCCACTCGCTCATGCCGCCGTTGACATAGCGGATGTTGGTGAACCCTTGCTCTTTCAGTGCCTCGGTCACGGCACGCGAGCGGTTTTGGGTGTTGCAGATCAACAAGACCGGTTGGTCGGCTTGCTTGGGGATCTCGGCCACGCGTTGCGCCACCTGGCTCATGGGCAGCAAGACCACGCCCTGCGCTACGCCCGTGGCGTGCTCTTGGGACTCACGGATGTCGATCATCAGCACTTTGCCCGCCTCGTGCTCGGCACGGGCTTGCTCCAAGGTCACATGGGGCCCTGGTGCCTCGGGGCTACAGGCGGATACACCGAGCGCAAAAACCAACAACAAGCCCACTGGAACAGAAAAACAACGCAAAACATTCATCAAAAAATACCTCCAGGAAATCAATAAGCAATGACCAATATACTTAATTCAACTCGCAGCTCAGTCCAACCCCCTCCACACCCAATTGGAATTCACATGACCGCCTTTCAAAACCCGCAACAAACTTGGAACCAACGCTTTGCCGCCGAGCACTATGTGTTTGGCGAAGCGCCCAACGCCTATTTGAAATCACAAGCGGCCCACTTGGTGCCAGGCACCGCGCTGGCCGTGGCCGATGGCGAAGGCCGCAACGGCGTGTGGTTGGCCCAGCAAGGCCTGCAGGTCGATGCCTTTGATTTTTCAGACAACGCCCTGCGCAAAGCTCGGGCCTTGGCGCAAAGCCGCCAAGTGGCGGTGAATTGGGTGCACAGCGACTGGCAATCGTTTGATTGGCGACCTGCGCATTACGACAACGTGGTGGGCATCTTTTTCCAGTTCGCCACCCCCGAGGAGCGCGGCCCCCTGTTTGCACGCATGCTGAGCAGCCTCAAGCCCGGCGGCACCCTGATCATTCAGGGCTACACACCACGCCAACTGGACTTCAACACGGGCGGCCCCGGCAAGTTGGCGCATATGTACGACGAATCCCTGATGTTGGACGCCTTTGGCGAACTGGACATCCTGGACCTGCGCACCTACGAGGCCGAGATGGCCGAAGGCACAGGCCACCAAGGCATGTCGGGCCTGCTGGGCCTGACCGCACGCAAGCCCATCGGCTGAAGCGCAAGTCGGCTGTGTTTGGCGTCTTCCGCCCGCTGTGCACTCAACAATTGGCGCAGGCTGATACGCTGAAGCTCATGTTGGATTTTTTGGTTCAACTGCTGCCATAAGCGATCATTGACCAAAAAATCCTGCGCCTGGCCCGTGCTTGGTTCTGCCGGCTCCATGGCCTCAACAATGTCGGCCAAGCTGATTTTTTCTGACGCCATGGCCAGGCAATAGCCACCGCCGGGGCCACGTGTGCTTTCCACCAAATGAGATCGGCGCAACTTGCTGAAAATTTGCTCCAGCCGCGTGGTCGATAGGTCGTGCCGTGACTGGATGGCAGCCAAAGACACAGGGCCCTTGTGCTCGTGCAAACCCACCTCCATCAAGACGGTCACCGCCAACTGGCTCTCTTTGCTCATCCGCATCAGCAACCGCCTTGTGTCGTCGAAAACCAGTTTGTCTTGTTGGGCAACTGCTCAGCCAGCTCACCAGTACCCATGAATGATCTCCTGTTCTTGGGGATGGGGTCACTGAAAAAAGGGGGACTCCTTTGACAGAGTCCCCCAATCAGGATGTGTGTACCAAACACAACCTAAACCAGAATCCCTCGACAATATAAGAAATCACTTCATTCGCCTTGATCTGCCTCAATTCGTATAACGAGCGGCCATGGCATCCAGGTTAAGAGGACGGATCTTTTGAGCTTGGCCGGCACAACCAAAAGCTTCAAAACGGGCCTTCACAATGCCCGCGGCTGCCTTTTTGGCAGCCGCCAAGGCTTTGCGTGGATCGAACTCCGAAGGCTGCTGCGCAAAAACCTGGCGCATGGCCCCAGTCATGGCCAAGCGGATGTCGGTGTCGATGTTGACCTTGCGCACACCGCTTTGGATGCCGCGCACAATCTCTTCAACCGGCACGCCATAGGTTTCCTTGATGTCGCCGCCGTATTGGCGAATGATCTGCAACCACTCCTGCGGCACGCTGGAGCTGCCGTGCATCACCAAATGCGTTTTAGGAATGGCGGCATGGATGGCCGCAATGCGGTCCATGGCCAAGATGTCGCCTGTGGGCGGGCGGGTGAACTTGTAAGCACCGTGGCTGGTGCCAATGGCAATGGCCAGTGCGTCCACACCGGTTTGCGCCACAAAGTCCTTGGCCTGCACGGGGTCGGTCAGCATCTGATCGTGGCTGAGTTTGCCCTCAGCTCCCACACCGTCTTCCTCGCCCGCCTCGCCAGTCTCCAGCGAGCCCAGGCAGCCCAATTCGCCCTCAACCGACACGCCCACGGCATGGGCCATCTCGCAGACCTTTTGCGTCACGCCCACGTTGTAATCATAGCTGGCGGGCGTCTTGGCGTCGGCCATGAGCGAGCCGTCCATCATCACGCTCGAAAAGCCAGAACGGATGGACTGCTGGCACTGCGCGGGCGTGGCGCCGTGGTCTTGGTGCAAAACCACCGGAATGTCGGGGTGCGTCTCGATGGCGGCCAGCACCAAATGGCGCAAATACGCCTCACCCGCATACTTGCGGGCCCCAGCCGAAGCTTGCAAGATGACTGGGCTGTCAGTGGCTTGCGCCGCCTCCATGATGGCCTGCACTTGTTCGAGGTTGTTGACGTTGAAAGCGGGAATGCCGTAGCCGAATTCGGCCGCATGGTCGAGGACCTGGCGCAATGAAACCAATGCCATGAGGGGGCTCCTTGAAAAATAAATAATGAAAAAAGTCAGTCCGCCGCCGCGCGACGGCTCAGAATTTCGATGGCGGGCAAGGTCTTGCCTTCGAGGATCTCGAGGAATGCACCACCGCCGGTCGAGATGTAGCCCACCTGTTTTTCGATGCCGTATTTGGCAATCGCCGCCAGCGTGTCGCCGCCACCCGCGATGCTGAAGGCGCTGGACTTGGCAATCGCCTGGGCGATCACTTTGGTGCCGTTTTCGAAGGCCGCAAATTCGAACACGCCCACCGGGCCGTTCCACACAATGGTGCCCGCCTGCTTGAGCTGCGCGGCCAGATGGGCTGCGGTCTCTGGGCCGATGTCCAAAATCATGTCGTCGTCGGCCACCTCGGTGGCTTTTTTCACCGTGGCCACGGCATCGGGCGCAAAGGTCTTGGCCACCACCACATCGCTCGGAATGGGCACCTCGGCACCACGCGCCTTCATGGCCTCGATCACGGCTTTGGCCTCATCCACCAAGTCCGCTTCGGCCAAGCTCTTGCCGATCTTCAGGCCCGCCGCCAGCATGAAGGTGTTGGCGATGCCGCCACCCACGATCAAGCCGTCCACGTTCTTGGCCAAGCTTTGCAAAATGGTCAGCTTGGTGCTCACCTTGGAGCCGGCCACGATGGCCATCAGTGGGCGCTTGGGGCTGGCCAAAGCCTTGGAGATCGCGTCCATCTCAGCGGCCAACAAAGGACCGGCGCTGGCGATCGGCGCGAACTGGGCGATGCCATAGGTGGTGCCTTCGGCGCGGTGGGCGGTGCCAAAGGCGTCGTTCACATAGATGTCGCACAGCGCGGCCATTTGGCGAGACAGGGCTTCGTCGTTTTTCTTCTCGCCTTTGTTGACGCGGCAGTTCTCGAGCAAGACCACTTGGCCGGGCGGCACGGCCACACCACCGACCCAGTTGGCCACCAGCGGGACATCACGGCCGAGCAACTCGCTCAGTCGCTTAGCAACAGGAGCCAAGGAATCTTCGGGCTTGAACTCGCCCTCTGTGGGGCGGCCCAAATGGCTCGTGACCATCACGGCCGCACCAGCATCCAAAGCCATCTGAATACATGGCACGCTGGCACGGATGCGCGTGTCTTCGGTGATGCTGCCGTCGTCGGCTTGTGGCACGTTCAGGTCGGCGCGGATGAACACGCGTTTGCCAGCGGCAAAGCCGTTGGCGCACACGTCAGAAAATCGCAGGAAGTGCATGGTGACCTCCTGATCAGTGGGTGCCGACGTGCTTGACGAAGCGCATCATGTTGCAGGTGTAGCCGTACTCGTTGTCATACCAAGCCACGACCTTGACAAAGGTCTTGTCCAAAGCGATGCCCGCTTCGGCATCAAAAATGGAGGGCATGGAACAACCGCGGAAGTCTGTGGACACGACCTTGTCGGTGGTGTAACCCAACACGCCTTTGAGCGCACCTTCGGAGGCGGCTTTCATGGCTTTGCAGATGTCGTCGTAGCTGGCTTCTTTGTTCAGCTCGACCGTCAAGTCCACCACCGACACGTCGGAGGTTGGCACACGGAAGGCCATGCCGGTGAGCTTTTTGTTCAGCTCGGGCAAGACCACGCCCACCGCCTTGGCAGCGCCAGTGCTGGAAGGGATGATGTTTTCCAAGATGCCACGGCCACCGCGCCAATCTTTGCTCGAAGGACCGTCCACGGTTTTTTGGGTGGCGGTGGCGGCGTGCACCGTGGTCATCAAACCGCGTTTGATGCCGAAGTTGTCGTTGAGCACCTTGGCCACAGGAGCCAAACAGTTGGTGGTGCAAGACGCGGCCGACACAATGGCTTGGCCTGCGTAGCTGCTGTGGTTGACGCCGAAGACGAACATCGGCGTGTCGTCTTTGGAAGGCGCAGACTGCACCACTTTTTTAGCGCCCGCATTGATGTGCGCTTGGCAGGTTTCTTCGGTCAAGAAGAAGCCAGTGGCTTCCACCACCACGTCCACAGCCACGTCCCCCCACTTGAGGTTGGCAGGGTCGCGTTCGGCGGTCAACCGGATCTTTTTGCCATTGACCACGAGGTCTTTGCCGTCAACGGCCACGGTGCCTTTGAAGCGGCCGTGCACCGAGTCAAACTGCAACATGTAAGCCAAGTAGTCGGGCTCGAGCAAATCGTTGATCGCAACGACTTCGATGTCTTTGAATTCGGCTTCCTGCGTGACGGCGCGAAACACCATGCGGCCGATGCGGCCAAATCCGTTGATACCAATGCGAATGGTCATGAATAGTTCTCTCTTTCTCTGTCTTTCAGTTCAATTTAAAAAATCAAGGCAAGATGGCTCGGCACAGGCTTCACAAGAGCGCCGAAAAATCCTCAATGACGCGGTCAGGCGAGCACGCGTGCACCGATTCGCCCATGTTGTAGCCATAAGGCAGCAACCAAACCTGTACACCCGCATTGCGTGCGGTGGCCGCGTCGATCGACGAATCCCCCACAAACAGCGCTTGCGTGGCCTTCAGGTCCCAACGCTTCAAGCAATCCAAAACGCTGGTGGGATCGGGTTTTTTGACCGGGAAGGAGTCACCACTGACCACCACGTCAAAGGCCTCGTGAAGCCCGTGTACGCGCAGCACGGTGTCGGTGTAACGCCCTTCTTTGTTGGTCACCACCGCCAACTTGCAGCCACGGGCACGCAGCGTCGCGAGCACTTCGCGCACCTGGGGGTATAGATTGCTGCGTGTGCCGCAACGGTCTTGGTAATAGCGGTCAAAAATCGGCAGCGCCTGCTTCAGGTCGGCTCCTTGCCGCACTGCGGCCACCGGGGTCTGCGTGACGCTGGCCAGCGCCTGGATCAGCAGCTCTTTGGTGCCGTGACCGATCCAGTCGTTGACCTGCTGCTGCGATACCTCGGGCCAATCAAAATAGCGCAAGGTATCGTTCACCGCATCGGCGATTTCAGGCGCGGTTTCGACCAAGGTGCCGTCAAGGTCAAAGAAATAGGCTTGTGGAGTTTGCATTTTTTGCTCTTTGCAAGGGGCTCGCGGCTCAATTGTCGGAAGGCACAATGTGCGCGGGCAACGGCTCGGCCTGGCGATGGGTATGGCGGTGCACCAGGGTGCGCACCGCTTCACACACGCGCTCGGTGGTGATGCCAAAGTGCGCGTACAAAGCCGGCGCCGGGGCTGATTCGCCAAAGCTGGCGATACCAATCACCATGCCCGTGCGTCCTACATATTTGCGCCAGAAGTCGGGGTGCGCCGCCTCAACAGCCACGGTGGGCAAACCCAGCGGCAAGACTGTGTCCTGGTAGGCCTCACTTTGTCGGTCAAACACATTGGTGCAGGGCATGGACACCACCCGGGTGGCCACGCCTTGAATCGCCAGTTCAGCCTGAGCTTTCATGGCCAAAGAGGTCTCGGAACCTGTGGCCACGATGATGGCTTGGGCGCCCGGCATGTCGCTCAGGATGTAGCCCCCCTGGCGCACCTTGGCCGCATCGGCGGCGTCGTTCAGCAGTTTTGGCAGGTTTTGGCGTGACAGCGCCAACGCGCTTGGGCCGTCGCGGCGCTCCACCGCACAGGCCCAGGCCACGGCGGTTTCCAAGCCATCGGCGGGCCGCCACACATCCAGCCCCGGGATGATGCGCAAGCTGGGCACGTGCTCCACGCTTTGGTGGGTAGGGCCGTCCTCACCCAGTCCAATCGAGTCGTGCGTGAAGACATGGATCACGCGCTTTTTCATGAGCGCTGCCATGCGAATGGCATTGCGCGAATAGTCCGAGAATGTGAGGAAAGTGCCGCCATAAGGGATGTATCCCCCATGCAGCGCCATGCCGTTCATGATGGCGGCCATGCCAAATTCGCGCACGCCATACGAGAGGTGGTTGCCCCAGGTGTCCCGGCCCGCTTTGGTGCAGGTCTTGAAGTTGGTCAGGTTGGAGCCCGTCAGGTCGGCGCTGCCGCCAAAAAACTCGGGCAGCAGAGGGGCCAGCACATCGAGCGCATTCTGGCTGGCTTTGCGGGTGGCCACCGCATCGGGTTTGGCCACGATGGCTGACAAGGCTTTACCCAAACCCTGGGCGTAGGCCTCACCCAAGTCGCCTTTCATGCGGCGCTCGAATTCAGCCGCCTCTTCCGGGTAGCGGCTTTGGTAGGCGGCAAAGCGCTCGCGCCATTGGCTCTCGGCGCGTGTGCCAAAGGCGCGGGCATCCCAAGCACTGGCCACATCGGCAGGCACTTCAAAGGGCGCATAGGGCCAGTTCAGCGCTTCGCGGGTGGCGGCCACTTCGGCAGCGCCCAACGCTGCGCCGTGCACATCGTGGGTACCCGCTTTGTTGGGTGAGCCCATGCCGATCACGGTTTGGCAGCAAATCAGCGTGGGTTTGCCATGAGGGCTGTGGGCTTGCGCCTTGGCCGCTTCGATGGCGGCATTCACAGCTTGCGGGTCATGCCCATCCACCTTGGCGATCACGTTCCAGCCATAAGCTTCAAAGCGCTTGGGGGTGTCGTCGGTGAACCAGCCTTCCACATGCCCATCGATCGAGATGCCGTTGTCGTCGTACAGCGCCACCAGCTTGGACAGGCGCAAGGTGCCCGCCAAAGAACAGGCCTCGTGGCTGATGCCTTCCATCAGACAGCCATCGCCCAGGAACACATAGGTCATGTGGTCCACGATGTCCAGGCGCAGGCCATCTTCTTCGCGGTTGAATTCATCGGCCAACAGCTTTTCGGCCAGCGCCATGCCTACGGCGTTGGTGATGCCTTGGCCCAGTGGGCCCGTGGTGGTTTCCACACCGGGGGTGATGTCCACTTCTGGGTGGCCAGGAGTCTTGCTGTGCAGTTGGCGGAACTTTTTCAGCTCGTCCAAAGCCAAGTCATACCCCGTCAGGTGCAGCAAAGCATAAATCAACATGGAGCCGTGGCCGTTGGACAACACAAAACGGTCGCGGTCGGCCCACTGCGGGTTGAGTGGGTTGTGTTTGAGATGCCGATTCCACAGGACTTCGGCGATGTCGGCCATGCCCATGGGGGCACCGGGGTGGCCAGATTTGGCGGCTTCGACCGCGTCCACAGCCAGCATGCGCACAGCGTTGGCCATGCGGCGGGCCATCTCGGGGGTGGGGTGATTTGCAGCGGTGTTCATGGTACTTTTGCCCCGCTTCAAGCCTGGCCCAGAGCGCGTTTGCGGCGCTCCATCATTCGCCACACGAACGGTGTGAAGATGAGTTGCATGGCGATTTCCATCTTGCCACCGGGCACCACGATGGTGTTGGCACGGCTCATCCAAGAGTCGTTGATCATGTTGAGCAAATAGGGAAAGTCGATGCCTTTGGGGTTGGCAAAACGGATCACCACCACGCTTTCATCGGCCGACGGAATGTCGCGCGAGATGAAGGGGTTGGAAGTGTCGACGAGGGGCACGCGCTGGAAGTTGACATGCGTGTGCTCAAACTGCGGCACGATGTAGTTCACATAGTCGGGCATGCGGCGCAAGATGGTGTCGGTCACCGCCTCGGTGCTGTAGCCGCGTTGGTGCTTGTCGCGCCAGAGCTTCTGAATCCATTCCAAGTTGATGACGGGCACCACACCCACGCGCAAGTCAGGGTGCTGCGCGATGTTGTGCTCGGGCGTGACCACAGCGCCGTGCAAGCCTTCGTAAAACAGCATGTCCGTGTCGTTCGGCAGGTCTTCCCAAGGTGTGAACGTGCCAGGGTCTTGTTGGTAAGGTGCGGCCTCTTCGGCGTTGTGCAAGTATTTGCGAGACTTGCCTTGGCCTGTGGCGCCGTAGGTGCGAAACAAGTTTTCAATCTCGCCAAACAGGTTGTTCTCGGCACTGAAGTGGCTGAAATGTTTGTTGCCATCCTTTTCAGCAGCTGCGCCGCGCTGCTTCATTTCCTTGCGGTCATAGCGGTGGAAGCTGTCGCCTTCGATGATGGCGGCTTTCACGCCCTCGCGGCGGAAGATGTTGGAAAACGTGCGCGTCACCGTCGAGGTGCCTGCGCCCGAAGAACCGGTGATGGCGATGATGGGGTGGCGTTCAGACATGGGGATCTCCTTGTTGTTTTGTCTATCGTTTAGAAATCAGGCGCATTCGTTCAATCGCGGAACAGGCTGCGCTCGCCGAACAGTGGAGCAAAACTGTCTTGTTTAGGCGGTTCGGCGTGGTATCGCTCGATGCGTTCGACCTCGTTTTTAGAACCAAAAACCAGGCCAATGCGCTGGTGCAAGCTGGTGGGCTGCACACTCAACATGGGCACCTGGCCCGTGCTGGCACGGCCCCCTGCTTGCTCCATGATGAAGCCCACCGGATTGGCCTCGTACAGCAGGCGCAAACGGCCGGGCTTGCTCGGGTCTTTGGTGTCGCGGGGGTACATGAACACGCCGCCGCGCATCAAGATGCGGTGGGCTTCGGCCACCATGGAGGCGATCCAGCGCATGTTGAAGTCTTTTCCGCGCGGGCCGGTTTTGCCGGCCAGGCACTCGTCCACATAGCGCTTGACCGGGGCTTCCCAAAAGCGGCTGTTGGAGGCGTTGATGGCGAACTCTTGGGTGTCTTCGGGCACGCGCAATTCAGGGTGGGTCAACATGAACTCGCCCATCACCGGGTCGAGTGTGAAACCGGCCACGCCATTGCCCACGCTGAGCACCAACATGGTGGTGGGGCCGTACAAGGCGTAACCTGCGGCAATCTGGCGGGTTCCTGGCTGGAAGAAATCGGCCTCGGTCAAAGGCCCACCCTCGGCGGTGGCGTCTGGCGCACGCAGCACGCTGAAGATGCTGCCCACCGACACATTCACGTCGATGTTGCTGGAGCCGTCGAGCGGGTCAAACACCAGCAGGTATTTGCCCCGGGGGTGTTGGGCAGGAATGTCGTAGGGCAAATCCATTTCTTCAGAGGCCATACCGGCCAAGTGGCCGCCCCACTCGTTCATGCGGATGAACAATTCATTGCTCACCACGTCCAGCTTTTTCTGGGTCTCGCCTTGCACGTTGATGCTGCCACCGGCATCGGCCGCATGGTTGCCATACATATCGGCCAAAGCGCCGTAGGCGACCGATTTGGCAATCGCTTTGCAGGCCATGGCCACATCCAAAATCAAAGCATTGAAATCACCACTGGCATCGGGAAAACGGCGACGCTCTTCGATCAGGTATTGCGTCAGGGTAGGCGTGGTGCGGGGGCTCAAGGACATGGGGTCAACACTCTCTGAAGTTTTAAATCTTTGGAAATTCGGAATCTGACTCAAGCCACAGCGGCTTGCTTGAGGGCTTGCATCACACCCCGGTAGCCCCCATCGGCATCGGGCGCACCGAACACGGCGCTGCCCGCCACGCAGGTGTCGGCACCGGCCGCCACGATCTGGGCGATGTTGTCGGTCTTCACGCCGCCGTCCACCTCCAGCACGATGGATTGGCCACCCCGCGCCACATGGGTGTTGATGCGCTGGCGGGCCGCTTGCAACTTGGGCAAGGTCGAGGGGATGAATTTCTGGCCACCAAAGCCAGGGTTCACGCTCATGAGCAAGACCACATCCAAGCGGTCCATCACATGGTCCATCCACTCCAGCGGGGTGGCCGGGTTGAACACCAGGCCCGCTTTGCAACCGTGGTCACGGATCATTTGCAATGTGCGGTCCACATGGCGGCTGGCCTCCGGGTGAAAGGTGATGATGTTGGCCCCGGCCTTGGCAAACAAAGGCACCAAGGCGTCGACCGGCTCGACCATCAAATGCACATCGATTGGAATCTGGACATGCGGACGGATCGCCTCGCACACCAGCGGGCCAATGGTCAGGTTGGGCACGTAATGGTTGTCCATCACGTCAAAGTGCACCCAGTCCGCACCTGCGGCTTCAATGGCGCGAACCTCTTCGCCCAGACGGGCAAAGTCGGCGGACAAGATGGAGGGGGCGATGCGGACGGGGTTCATGCTGGGGCCTTGAAAGCGGTTTGGTGCCATTCACGCAACTGCGCCAGCCCCACGCCTTGCAGGCTGGGGACGTTGCGCAATGCGCCTTTGAAATCGTGCTCGTCGGTGAAATCGTTGGGGGTGATGACCGTGCGCAGACCTGCGGCCATGGCGGCGCGCAGGCCGTTTTCGGAATCCTCAAACGCCAGGCAATGTGCAGGCGTAAGCCCTAGGCGAGACAGGGTTTGCTGGTAGACCATCGGGTCGGGCTTTTTGCGCGGCGCAGTCGAGGCATCTTCGATCACCGAAAAATGCTGCTTCCAGTCCGGCCCGATGGCTTGGCGCAGCAAGGCCGCGATGTTGACGGGCGAGGTGGTGGTGGCAATGGCCAACTTGAGCCCCGCCGCATCGGCAGCTGACAGCAGTGCCAGCACCCCGGGGCGCATCTGTACTGCACCGTCTTGCACCGCTTGCTCATACGCGGCGGTCTTGATCTCGTGCAGATGGTCAATGGTCTCCTGCATACCCGCGCCCGTGATGTCCTTGGGTTGGGTCTCCAGCGTTTGCCAATACGCCTTGATGCGCTCTTTGCCACCCGACACCGCCAACAAGCGCTTGTACAGCGGCACATCCCAGCGCCAGTCCAGCCCCACCTCGGCGAAAGCGTGGTTGAACGCCGCCAAATGCGCCATTTCCGTGTCGGCCAAGGTGCCGTCAACGTCAAAGATCAATGCTTGAAGCATGGGTGGAACCCTTCGTGAGGAAGAAGGGCTCCACTTTAAGAAGGACCGAAGCTCAGGACAATTCAATATTGGTAATGAGTTAATTAAGGTATTGCTTAATTGAATCAATTTCCAATACACAAATCTCTCAATCCCGGCATCCCGGCTTTGGCCAATTGGAGAAGCCTCAACGGTGTTGGAGCACCAAGTTAGTGGACTCAGAACTCAAGGTCTCAGACGACCTGCGTCAAAGCCTGTACCGCCTGGTGGTGCGTCAGGAACACTTGGCCACTCAGTTGTGCCAACAAATGGCTGCGCTGCAAACGGTCGTGCACGGGGCCCTTGACCTCGGACAGGTGCAGCTGCACACCCGAAGCCTGCAAACGGGCGTTGATGGTTTCCAGGCTTTCGAGTGCGCTGGCGTCAATGTCATTGACCGCCGAGCATTGCAGCACCACATGCCGCACACCTGGCCGCACAGCCACTTGGGCCGCGATGGTGTCTTCGAGGAAACGGGCGTTGGCAAAGTACAGGCTTTCGTCCACGCGCAGGCCCAAAATGCCCGGCTGCTCCAGCACCGCGTGACGCAGCACATTGCGGTAATGCTCGGTGCCCGGCACCTGCCCCACCACCGCGATGTGCGGGCGGCTGGTGCGGTACAGCAGCAACAGCACCGAGGCGCTCACGCCCGCGATCAGCCCGGCCTCCACACCCACCGCCAAGGTCAGGCCAAAGGTCAGCAACAAAGCAATGAAATCGGCCTTGGCGTAACGCCAGGTGCGGGCAAACACCCCGACATCGACCAAGGTGAGCACGGCCACCATGATGGTCGCGGCCAAAGTGGCCTGCGGCAAATGAAAGAGCCAAGGTGTCAAGAACAAGGCCGCCAGCGCCAGCCCCACAGCGGTGTAGATGCCTGCGGCAGGCGTGCGTGCACCCGCATCAAAATTGACCACCGAGCGCGAAAACCCGCCCGTGACCGGAAAGCCGCCGGAGAGTCCTGCGCCCAAATTGCTCAGGCCCAGCGCACGCAGCTCGGCATCGGGGTCGATGCGTTCGCGCCGCTTGGCCGCCAAGGACTGGCCCACCGACACCGACTCCACAAAGCCCACCAAGGAAATCAGCAAAGCGGGCACCCACAAAGCCTGGGCCAGCGCCCATGAGGCGGCCCACCCATCTGTCGATCCACCCGGCAGCGTGAGCGGCGGCAAGCCTTGCGGCACCGTGCCCACCACCCGCACACCCTGTTCAGCCAACTGCCAGACGGCTGAAAAAGCAATGCTCAAGAGCAGCACCGCCACCGGGGCCGCCTTGGCCGCCAGATCGGCCGCGCCCGCGGACACCCCCAAGCGCTTGAGCCCGGGCTTGAGCAGGCGGCGCACCAACAGCAGCAAAGCCAAAGCACCCAGCCCCATCGCACTGGTGGGCACATGCAGGCTGGACAAGTTGTGCCACAGCTGCGGCAGCAGTTGCAAGAGGTTCTCGCCATGCAGGGGCACACCCAACAAATGCTTGAGCTGGCTGGCCGCGATCAACAAACCCGACGCCGAGACAAAACCCGAGATGACCGGATGGCTCAAAAAGTTGGCCAAAAAGCCCAACCGCGCCGCGCCCATCACCAGCATGATGGCCCCGCTGAGCAGGGCCAGCATCAAAGCCGCCTCGGTGTACGCCACGCTGCCTTGCGCCGCCACCGCGCCCACACTGGCCGCCGTCATGAGCGAGGTCACCGCCGCAGGCCCCACGGCCAAAGTGCCGCTGCTGCCCATCAAGGCATACAGCACCAAGGGGGCCATGCTGGCGTACAGGCCCGCCTGCGCCGGCAAGCCCGCCAACAGCGCATAGGCCAGGCTTTGCGGAATCAACATCAGGGTCACCACGACAGCGGCCACGCCATCGGCGGTGAGCAGTGAGCGGTCGTAACGTCGCCCCCAATGCAGAATGGGGAACCAGCGCTGCAGTGCGGTGGGTGTGGACACGGCGTTCAAGTTTCAAGCCTTTGCGCGGAACAAAGAGCCCACAAAAAAGGCCCCAAACGGCACAAAAGCGGCCATCACGAGCAGCGGTACGGCATGCCCACGCAAATGCCCTTTCCAGGCATAAAACAGGACCATCAGCACATAGGCCACAAAGGCCGCGCCGTGGATCGGGCCCATGAGGCTCACCGCCTCGGGCATGTCGGCCAATCGTTTGAGCGGCACGGCCACCAGCATCAAGAGCAGCAAGGTGGCCCCTTCGGCCCAGGAAGCCACGCGCAAAGGACGCAAGACCGCTTTCAAAGCGCGTCCACCGGAATCTTCAGGTAACGCTGGCCGTTATTTTCAGGCGGTGGCATTTGTCCGGCACGCATGTTCACCTGAACCGAAGGCAAGATCAGCACGGGCATGGACAAAGTGGCATCGCGCTTGTCGCGCATGGCCACAAACTCGGCCTCACTCACGCCTTGGTGCACATGCACATTTGCCTTTTTTTGCTCGGCCACGGTGGTCACGCATTGGGGCTGGCGGGTCTCGGGCGGGTAGTCATGGCACATGAACAGCTCGGTGTTGTCCGGCAAGCTGAGCACTTTCTGGATCGACTGGAACAACACGCTGGCACTGCCCCCAGGAAAGTCGCAGCGTGCCGTGCCGTAGTCGGGCATGAACAAGGTGTCACCCACAAAAGCCACCTGCCGCGCAGGATCGACACTGGCATCTGTGACCACATAGGTCATGCAAGCCGGGGTATGGCCGGGAGTATGCAGGGCCTGGGCTTGCAAAGCGCCAATCTGAAATGTTTCGCCGTCGCCCAGCAAGCGGTCGAACTGGCTGCCGTCGCGGGCAAATTCGGTGCCCGCGTTGAACAGTTTGCCAAAGACGTTTTGCACCGTGGTGATGTGCGAACCAATGGCCAATTGGCCGCCCAGCTGCTTTTGCAAATAGGGTGCGGCCGACAAATGGTCAGCGTGCACATGCGTCTCCAAAATCCATTGCACACGCAGGTCCAGCGCCTTCACACGCGCCACCAATTGGTCGGCGCTGGCGGTGTTGGTGCGGCCCGACTTGGGGTCGTAGTCCAGCACGCTGTCGATCAAAGCGCACTCCCGGGTGCTCAGGTCGGCCAGGATGTGGCTGAAGGTGAACGTGGCCGGATCAAAAAACGATTCGATGTGCATGTGGGCTGAACGCATGGTGACTTCCTTGGCAGTGGAACAACAAAGGTCCTTGACACCCCCTGCCGCTGGGCGGCAAGGGGGCAAGCCTTGAATTTACAGGGACTTGGTGGAGAAATACCAGTCCTTCATGGCGTAACCCTCGCCTTTGCGCTTGGCAATGGCTTCGGGTGTTTTGGGTGGTGGCACGATCACGTCGCAACCAGGCGTCCAGCCCTCAGGGGTGGCGATCTTGTGGGCATCACTGGTCTGCATGGCTTGCAACAAACGCACAAACTCTTCAATGGAGCGGCCGTTGCTCATGGGGTAGTACACCATCGCACGCAGCTTGCCTTCGGGGTCAATGAAGAAGGTGGCACGCACGGCTTGGGTGTCGGCAGCGCCGGGGTGGATCATGCCGTAGGCTTGGGCCACTTCCATCTTGATGTCGTCAATGATGGGGAAAGGAATCTCCACACCAAAGTTGTTCTGAATGCTTTGCATCCAGGCCAGGTGCGAGTAGATGCTGTCAATCGACAAGCCGAGCAATTCGCAGTTCATGCTCTTGAACAACTCGGCACGCTTGGCAAAACCGATGAATTCGGTGGTGCACACAGGCGTGAAGTCGGCAGGGTGCGAGAACAAGATGAGCCACTTGCCTTTGTAGTCGGCGAGGCTTCGGGGGCCGTGGGTGGTGTTGGCGCTGAAGGCGGGAGCGGCTTCGTTGATGAGGGGCATGGACATGGCGGGTTTCCTTTGAGGTTGACTATCGATTTTCGAAATCGAGAGATTTATTCAATCGATAGGGTCAACTGTACATACCTCAGCAGGTATTGGGCATGAGTTATCGCAATGATTGGCATAGTGACAATTGCGGTCGTGAAATCGACAAAATTGATCCATCGCAAGCCCTCAAGGTCTTGTCCATGCATGGCCCCAAAACCACAGGCCTCAATGCTTGGCTGGCCCTGCGGCTTTGGCCGCCGCATCAAAACCGCCTTTCGCCTGCCACTCTGTCATGCCGCCTTGCAAGATGCGCACGTTCTCCCAGCCCGCCACGCGCAGCGCAAAACCGGCTTGGGCCGACAGCGACCCGGTGTTGCAATAAATGAGCACAGGCTTGTTTTTGGGGATGGTGTTGCGCTTGGCCAGCACCTGTCGCCAGTCCATGTTGACCGCGCCAGGAATATGTCCCTTGGCAAATTGCGCCGGGTCACGCGCATCGATCACCACCATCTTGGGCCACTCGTCTTTGGGAATTTGCTCGGCAAAAATCACACCGCCGCCGTAGTCCACAAACTCCAGATACGCCTCCATCTCGTCGGTGGCAATGGCTTTGTTGTCGGCGTGGGCCGCTGAGGCCAACAGCAAGCTGCCAGCGGTAGCAGCAGTCAGTGCGAGGGTGCGAAAGCGCATGGGGGTCTCCACATGGTCAGGTAATATCAGTCAAAACGAATATTGTCGCTGAACGGCTGCAAAACCTCCAACAAAAGCTTCGCCGCACATGTCCAGAGACAAAAATTTCACCGCGCTGTTGCTCACCCTGGCCTTGCACGCCGGGGTTTGGCTGCTGGCCAGTGGCTACCCATTCCAACACGTCAGCCCACCGCAAGTGCCCAAAACAGCTGAAAAAAATGTCTTTCTGGAACTGATCCCGCCGCCGCGCCAGCCACAACCTGAACCGACATCAGCGCCCCCCACAACACCCATCACGGCGTCCCCACCCGACACAGGCTTGGCGGCTCCGATCCCCTCGCCCTCGCCCTCACCCGATCACCCCCGCGCCAGCATGGCCGCCCCCCCGCCACCCAGCGCCGAAGAATGGGCTTTTGCCGCCCAGTACACGAACAAAAACAGCAAGGGCTACCGCTACAGCTGGGGCCAGCAAGTGCGCAGCATGATGGGCACCGCCGTCGAAGGTCCCGACCAAGGCGTGGTGCGCTTTCGCATCGAAATCGCCCCCGACGGCCGCTTGACTCAGCTGCAAACGCTGTGGACCACATCGGCCAAGGCCGAACAACTCGCCCGTCAAGCCATTCAAAACATGCCGCCGTTGCCGCCCATCCCTACGGGCAAGCCGCTCATTTTTGACAAGACGATTTCGTTTTCACCTTTTGCCAACGACGGACCGCCCATTTACAGGGACGACTGCTTGCCCGAGCCGCCCGTGTTCCGCAACCCCTTTGCTTGGGACGGGACATCGCCCCAAGTGGTGGCAGCGCCCACCCCGACCACCCCAATGGACCCGCAAGCCCTGGCCGACTGCCTGCGCCAACTGCCCAAAGACAGTATCGAAGCCGAAAGCGCCCGCGACCAGCGCCTGATGGACCAATGGGGTGCGAGCAAAACGGAAAAATCTACCCCTTGAGCGCTTCAAGGATTGGCCTCAAAGTCCAGAAAAACACGGTTCATATTGGCGCGGTGCAGTTCGTCAAAGTTCTGCAGGTGTTTGAATTGCGCAGGGGCCGCATGGGCATCAAGGGTCTCGCCCATGGGCTCCATAGTGCGCGCCGCTGAACCCACTTGCGTGATCAGAAAGCGGTAATAGTCACCCGTTTCTTTTTGCGCTTGCGCCATGTCGGTCACGCGGCCATGGCCGGGGACCACGTGCCGAGGCGCGAGGGTGCGCAAACGCTCAAAAGCCTGACTGGCTTGGCGCACATTGGACTGCGGCAGCACCCCCAAGAGACGGTCCACATAAACCAGATCCCCCGTCAGCACGACATCGTAGGCCGGCACATGGATCATGGTGTCGCCCGGGTAATGCGCATTGGTTTGTATCCACTGCAACTGCACACCGCCCAAGGTCAAAGACGCCTGCGTTGCAGGATGAACCACCGAGGCGTACTGCACTTGGGTCCCCTTCATCTGATCGCCCACAACACGGGATAAGCCGAGGATTTGCTGCTCGCCAAAGACTTTTTGGGTCTGCACCGTTGCGGCCAAGGCATGCACCTGAGCACCTTTGGCCGCAAAGTAAGCATTACCCAACCAACGGTGATCTTGTGAACCCGTGTTGAGCACCCAGCGCACGGGTTGCGACGTCACTTGCGCAATGGCTTTTTCCAACATGGCCGCGCTGTGCGCACTGGCACCGCTGTCAATCAGGATCACGCCCTGTGGCGTCACCACAAACCCGTAATTGGCATTGAGCCCGGCGTTGGTTTGGTTTCTCTGGCCCATAGGCCCCACGATGGCGTACACAGGGCCCGTCACCTGTTCGGGTCGCGGCTCATACACCGCCTCGTCGGCTTGTGCACACCCCATACAGGCCCACAAGCCCAGGGCGAATGCAGTGCACAAAAGAATCCGTTGCCCAATCATTTTCATCTCCTTGAGTCTCGCACCCGCACGAACCATTTGCTCGTTGAGCACGGGCACCGCTTATTGAGGTCGGTCCAGACCAAGATCCATCCATTGGATGGACATGAAATAAACTGTTGCTCTGCGTACCAGGGAATTGTCGCCTTTGCAGTTGCAGATGCCTCAGCGGGTCAACCTGAAAAATAAATTGGCCAAAGTTTCAGGCAATTGCGCCATGCGGTCGACCAAGGTGCAATGGTCACCAAACACATGGCGCACACTCGCTGCGTGCGCTGGATGCAACTGGATGCACCACACAAAAACGCCTTGGGATTGCAAGCTGTGCACCACTTGGCGGGCGTCGTGCATCAGGTAGTTCGGGTCCGCCACGTCCACGTCAGAGGGTTCGCCATCGGTGAGCACCAACAAAATTTTCTTGGTGCTTTGGCGCTTGATCAAGGTCCGCGCGGCATGGCGAATGGCCACGCCCATGCGGGTGGAATATGCGGGCTCCAGCGCAGCCAATCTGGCCTTGACAGGGTCTGCCCACGGCTCTTCAAAACCTTTGATGTGCATGTAGCGCACATCGTGTCGGGTGTTGGAATGAAAACCGCCAATGGCCAAAGCGTCCCCCAACTGGTGCAAAGCCCACGCCAGCAAAGCCACCGACTCTTGGCTGATTTGCAAAACGGTTTGGTCCGAGCCCGGCGCTTTTTCATTCAGCGAAGCCGACAAATCCATCACCAGCTGCACACTCACATCACGCTCGATGGGCTTGATGTGTTGCTCCACGCGGTGACTGGGTGTGTGGCCCGTTTTCAGGTCGATGTGCGCGGCCAAGGCCACATCCAAGTCCAGCTCACTGCCGTTTTCCAAATGCCGCTCGCGGGTGCGACCTTGGGGTTTGAGTTGATCGAGCAAACGTTGCAGACGTTTGGAAAGTGCAGCATGACGCAATAACAACTGGTCAATGTCATCAGCATGGCCAGGCGGGTGCAGGTATTCAAACACCCTCACCCAGTCGGGACGCTCACTGCCAGCCAAATAATCCCACTCGGGGTAGAGCTGAGGCGGCAAGCTGTGCAGCTCTTCATCCACCAAGCGCTTGGGGCTGGACACGGTGTCTTCTTCGTCACCATCTTCAATGTATTGCCAAAGGTGGCGGTTGTCGTCACGCCAATCCACTTGCGTGTGTTCGAAATGCACTTGCGCCTGCGCATCACTGGGACAGCGTGTGCGGGCCACAAACTGCAGCGCCAACTGCGCCACTTGGGCGGTGCGCACTTGCCCCGTGACAACGCCCTGCTCGGTATCCGTACCCTGCCCTTGCCCATCGACCAAGGCCATGAAACGCTCGCGCCACTCTCGCAGTTGCGGGTCTTGCATCTCAAAACGTTCATCCAAAACGCTACGGCTCCACACACTGAGGCGGTGCAGCACACAGGCGTGCGTGGCCTCATTGCAGCCGCCTTCTTGCACGGGTGGGTACAGGGCGAGCAGGCTGTGCCGCAGACCTGGCCAGGTGCGCATCAACAGCCAATCGATGCGGGTGTCCTCAAACCACTCCACTGCGAGCCTTTGCATCGGGCTCCAGTTGTCGGCAATGCAGGGCGTAGACCACTGGATGTGTCCCGCCATGTGCATGAGCATGAGGCGGTAACGGTCCAAGGCGCTGACGCCATCACGCGCATCCAACACATCCGGCAAGCCCATGGTGTAGCTGGTCCCTTTGTCGGTGGACTCCAACAACAAACAGGGCAAGACCGATACGGCCTGCACCCCATGCTCCGCGCTCATTTGAGCAGACGGCAGGGGCAACACATGCGCTTGCAATTGCCACAGGGCTTGCAGGCTCAGGGTGAGCGTGCGCTCGGCATCACGCAACAAAGTGCCGTGGCGTTCACGCTGCAACACAGCCAAACTGTCGGGACTGCGCAAGGCAAAGTAGTCTTCTTGTTGGGGTGGGTGGTGCGCATACGCACGCGCTCCAAAATCCACCCAGGCTTGCCAGCCTGACAAGGACAGTGTTTGCAACAGTCGCGGAGCTTGCAGCAGCAACTCCGACAAACCCGCGCTGGGCAAAGTCGCTTGTCGGCCATGAATAGATCCAGTGGTGCGATCCATGAAATGACCGACCGTCTGCAAATACGCTTGCAACACAGACAGACCACCCAAGCGCTGAGCCACAGGCCCGAGGCTGGTGAGCAAGGGGGCCATTGCGGCACTGTTGGGCGACTTGTGCATGCGTCGCAACAAGGCCATCACGACCTCGAAGGCTTGCTCCGCATCGCTCTCGCCCAAAGCTTCCACCACTTCGGGCCAATAGGTCAGCCATGCCAGCACGGGCGAAGCGCCTCTACCGAGTTTGCCCAGCTGACGACCACCCTGCCAAAAGGCCTGCAATGAGGCCGGGCTCAGACGCGCAATGGCTTCGTGTGCGCAGGCTTCAAAAACCGGGCGCACGGCGGGCAAAGCGCAGTCCAAGGCTTGCCAGCCCGCCAACACTTGGGGGTCGTGTGCCCAAGGAAAGTTAGGATTGGAGTTGGGGTCAGACCCAGCAGGCATCGATGGCATGGTCCAGGCTTTGTCGGATGTCCAAGTCATCGGTGATGGGGCGCACCATGGCCATGCGGCAAGCGTCGCGTGGTGCAACACCTTGGCGCATGAGCTGAGCCGCATACACCAGCAAGCGGGTGGACACGCCTTCGCTCAGGCCGTGGCCCTTGAGCGCACGGGCTGCTCCCGCAATTCGCACCAACTGCGTGGCTGTGGTGGTGTCGATGCCCGTTTCACTCACCACGATTTGAGCTTCCAAATCGGGCAAGGGGTAATCAAAATCAAAGGCCACAAAGCGTTGTTTGGTCGAGGGCTTCAAATCCTTCATCGCGCTTTGGTAGCCGGGGTTGTACGAGATGACCAACTGAAAGTCGGGGTGGGCTTGCACCACTTCGGCTTTTTTATCGATAGGCAAACAGCGTCGGTGATCGGTCAGGGCATGGATCACCACCGTGGTGTCTTGCCGCGCCTCTACCACTTCGTCCAAATAACAGATGGCCCCAGTGCGGGCCGCTTGGGTCAGCGGCCCGTCCACCCAACGCGTGCCCTGACTGTCGAGCAAATAGCGGCCCACCAAATCGGAGGCCGTCATGTCCTCGTTGCAAGCCACCGTGATGAGCGGCTTGCCCAAGCGCCAAGCCATGTGCTCCACAAAGCGCGATTTACCGCAGCCTGTGGGGCCCTTGACCATGATGGGCAAACGCGCTGCATAAGCGGCTTCGTACAAAGCCAACTCATCGCCTTGCGCGTGATACAGGGGTTCGCTGTGCATTGAGGGCTCCTGTTTTTGGACGTGCGGCTCAGCTCACTTGTGTGCCGACAGCTTGTCGCGCCAACCGGGAAACAGTTTGTCAGCGTCACCAGGGAATGAAGCGAAGGCACGGGCGAACTCTTTATGCTCTTTGGCGAACTCGATCGGGTCAGCACCCGACTTCCAGCACTCATACGACTGACGCAGAGAAATCGCGCCAGCAGCTGGGCTGTCGATGTGGCCATACGAGCCGCCACCGGAGGTGTTGATCACGTTGCCATGACCCAAGTTTTGGAAGAAACCTGGCAAACGCAGTGCGTTCATGCCACCCGAGATGATGGGGGTGGTGGGCTTCATGCCATACCACTTTTGAAAGTAAACCGGACCTTGGCACTCGTCGCGCTCAATCATGTAGGCGATCATGCGATCGTCATTTTCGCCTTCCATCTTGCCGTAGCCCATGGTGCCCACGTGGATGCCCGAGGCCCCCTGCAAGCGCGAAATCTTGGCCAATACAAAAGCGGTATAGCCGCGTTTGGCGCTGGGGCTGGTGACCATGCCATGACCTGCGCGGTGGTAGTGAAGGTATTGGTTGGGGTATTGACGACGTGCGGTGGTGATCATGCCGGGGCCGCCCACAAAACCATCCACCAGAAAAGCCACTTTGTCAGCGTCAGGGCCAAAGGCTTCCAGGATGAAGTCGGCGCGGGCGCACATCTCGAAGTGGTCGTCGGCAGTGATGTTGGCCGAGAACAGTTTGGCTTGCCCGGTTTCGTCTTGTGCACGTTTCATCGCATCAACAACCAAAGGAATGGTCTTCTTCATGGGCGAGAACACTTGGTTACCCTGGGGTTCATCGTTTTTGATGAAGTCACCACCCAGCCAGAATTGGTAAGCGGCTTGCGCGAAGGGCTCGGGGCGCAGGCCCAACTTGGGCTTGATGATGGTGCCGGCAATGTAGCCACCGTCTTTGATGGGGCGGCCCAAGATGCGCCACATGTCCGAGATGTCTTTGCTCGGACCATCGAACAACTGGATGGCGCGCTCGGGAAAATAAATGTCGTGGATCTTGGCGTGCTGGATGTCGCCCATGCCTTGGTTGTTGCCAATGACCAAAGTCAGGATTGAGACCATCATCATGCGGCCATCGGTCACATTGCGGTCAAACAAATCCATCGGGTAGGCGATGCGCATGTCCTCGGTGGCTTCGTCGATGTGGTAGACCAAGGCGTCAAGGCCTTTGGTGAAGTCGTCCGTGGTAGACACCTCAACGTTGGTGCCCGTAGACGATTCGGCGGCAAAGTGCGCCGCCGCCTCCAGGTAGCCGTAACCGGACTTGGGTTTCATTTTGTAGGCCACCAAAATGTGGCGACCACCTTGGATGAGGCCCTCCTCTGTGAGGCTCAGGTCGGCATAACGTGCGCTTTGGTCCATTTTCTGTCTCCAGTCAAATTGCGGGGTTGAAGTGATGACTGGACTTTAAAAATCTTCTGCAATAAGGTAAATTCAATATTCATCACAACTAAATTAAGTAAAGACTGAATGAAGAACGCCACCTTCCGCCAACTGCGCGTGTTCAACGAGGTGGCTCGACACCTGAGCTTTGTGCGTGCCGCCGAAAACCTGCACCTGACCCCGCCCGCCGTGACCATGCAGGTCAAGGAACTCGAAGGCCATGTGGGCATGCCCTTGTTTGACCGGCGCGGCAAGCAAGTGAGCCTGACCACCACGGGCGAGTACATGCTGGTTTATGCCCGCAAAATTTTGGCCACCGTGAAAGACGCCGAAGACGCTGCAGCCCGTTTGCAGCGGGCTGAAACCGGTGTGCTGACGATTGGCTTTGTCAGCACGGCCAAGTATTTTTTGATGAACATGCTGGCCGACTTTCGCAATCTGCACCCAGGCGTGGACATCCAGATCCTGATTGGCAACCGCGACCAGCTCGTGAGCATGCTGCAAAACAGCGAGGTCGACATCGCCGTGATGGGCCGCCCCCCCAAAGAGCTGCAAACCCGGGCCGAGCCTTTTGCAGCGCACCCGCATGTGTTTGTCTCGTCCGTGGACCACCCACTGGCCCAGCGCGATCACCTGCGTGTCGAAGACCTGCGCCCCTATGACTTCATCGTGCGCGAAAAAGGCGCGGGCACCCGCGCCGCAATGGAAAAGTTCTTTGAAGACACACACGTCGAGCCGCGCATGAAGATCCAGCTGCACAGCAACGAGATCATCAAGCAGGCCGTGATGGCGGGGCTGGGCCTGGGCTTTTTGTCGATGCACACCATTGGCCTGGAACTCGAGCACAAACTGATCCGCATGCTCGATGTGGAAGGCGCGCCCGTGGTGCGCTCATGGAACGTGGTGCACACCCAATCCAAAATGCTCTCGCCCGCAGCCGAGGCGTTTCGCTACTTCATGCTCGAAGAAGCCGAAAGCCACCTGGCGCAACGCTTTGGCATGCACTGGCCCAAGACCTGAGGTCAGGTGGGTCAAACCACCAGCGCACACCTCATCGCAGAAAATCGCTCACCCCAAAAGTCCGCATCGTTGCAAGCTCAAGTCACCTCAAGATGTTTGCACGATTGATTTGCATCAATTGATTTGTGTCGTGCGTTTCTAGAATCCTGGTCAAGCTGGGCCACAGGCCCTTTTCTGTCAACAGATCCGAGACAACACATGAAGAACATCGCAGCCTGGATTTTGGGCCTGAGCCTGTCGGGCTTGGCCTTTGGTCAAGCCGCCACCATCGCCGTGGGCACGCCTTTGAACATCATCGACACCCAAAAATCGGTGATGGTCCAGACCGCCAAAGGCCCCATCACCATCACCCGCACCATGACCCCTTGCGCGAAAAATGGGGGCAACTTGCAGCCCTTGGTGCCCGTGCCCGGCGTGCATCCCGTGGGTGAGATTGAAATCCTCGAGGCCTTGAGCGACCGCAACGCCATCGTGCTGGACATGCGCGACACCAATGACCGCGTCAAAGGCACCATTCCCGGCTCGGTCGGCATCCCCTACACCGAAGTGGCGGCCCGCATGAACGAGTTGGGCTGCAAGAAAAATGGCAGCCAATGGGATTGCGCATCGGCCAAAAAGGTCTACGCCTTTTGCAACGGCCCTGTCTGCCCCCAAAGCCCCATGGCCATCAAAGCCATGACCCGCGATGGCTTCCCGGCCGACAAGATTTATTACTACCGCGGCGGCATGCTGGACTGGGACGCCCTGGGCCTGACCAGCGTCAAAGACGAGTTTTAATCAGCTGCCTTGAATCACTGGCGCTGCAACAACACTTCGTTGGTGATCTCATAGCGCCTGCCCTGTTTGTCGCAGGGTTTTAAGGCACCGTCGCGGACCAGGGCACTGATTTCGCGGCTGACGGTTTCGAGTTTGATGTCGAGCATGGCGCCCATGTCGTCACGCGCAAAAAATGAAGTGAAATCTGGTTGGTCTGGGTCGCGCATTTTCAGGGCCAGGGCGGCCACACGTTGGCGGGCAGAGCCGAAGTTCAAATCGGCCAGCCAGTCGTCGGCGTCTTTCAGGGCGCCCTGCCACTTTTGCATCAGGCGTTTGTGCAGCCGTGGCGAGTTGGACGACAGGTGATGCAGCACAGACAGGGGTATGCGGCAAACGTGGGCTTCGACCAAAGCAATGGCTTCGCAGTCGTAGCGGGCGGTGGCCAGGGCTTCGAGGCCGATCACGTCGCCCGGGCGCAGCACGCGCACGATGCGTTCGCGGCCATCCGCGGTGGCCCGCACCAGCTTGACCATGCCTTTGCGCAGCGTGAAAACCCCCACCGCCGTCTCACCCTCGGTATACAGCGGTGCGTCAACCGCGAACACCATGTCGTCGATGGGGGTGTGGATTTCGCCAAAGTCCTGTTCGTTCAGGTCGGCAAAGAGCACCATGTCACGGATGCCGCAGTTGCGGCAGTCCGAGGTGCCTTTCCAGGCCGAGTCAATCTTGATGGGGATCATGTTTTGAATTTAGCACGCTGGGACCACTTCTCAAAACTGTAGGGGCATGGACTTGAAGGCTGGTTGGTCAAAGCGCTTTGCGCCCTTGTACCAAGCGTTCCTCCAAGTAGGGGCCGTAAAAGTCGGGCAAATAAGCCCCTTCCATGCGTTCGGCCACCTCTTTGCCACCAGGCCCAAAAAACAAAAGGGTGGGCGTGATCGAGACTTTCCACTGCCGAGTCAACTCGTCGTGTGTGGTCAACTTGCCGGCAAAGTCGAGCACAGGCTGGTTGTTGCGCATGTCGACCTGGACGATGGGCGTGCCCGCTTTGTGCATAGGGGAGAGATGGCTTTGGCGCGCCTGACGGCAAAACACACAACCATCGAGGCTGACCATGACGATCAAGGGCTGCTTGTTTTTCAGCGCACGCGCCAATTCGTCGGGCAGCGACTGGGCTGCAGGCAGCGTAGCAGCCGCACCTCTGGGCGCCTGCACTTGGGCCATTGCCGGCAGCGCAGTCAAAGACGCACCCGCCCACACCAGCCATTCGCGGCGTCGCGGCGCCAACAAGGGAAATAAACTTGAATCAAAGGCCATGAATTGCGAACCGTGGACAATAGAGGGTTTTGCGTTGCACGCCATCTGACTGTACACGCAATGCCCTTTTATATAAGAAATCAGTGAATTATTGGAGCCATCCATGAATCTCGCAAGCTTGCTCGAAAACTGGGGCGATTCAAATGTCTTGGCCATGGCTGGCGCCTTGGTGGGTTTTATTTTTGGTTTTGCCGCTCAACGCACCCGCTTTTGCGCCCGAGCCGCTGTGTTGGAGTGCTGCGAAGGCCGCACGGGTGAACGCTTCAGCGTTTGGTGGCTGGCCTTTGGCGCTTGCTTGCTTGGCGTGCAGTCCCTGGTTTTGATGGGTTGGCTCAAGCCTTCAGATTCGCGCTACATCGGTCCAGCCGGCAGCATTTCCGGGGCGGTGCTGGGTGGTTTGTTGTTTGGCGCAGGCATGATCTTGACAAGGGGCTGTGCCAGCCGTTTGCTGATTTTGTCGGCCAACGGCAATTTGCGGGCCTTGCTGTCGGGTTTGGTTTTTGCGGTCACGGTGCAAGCCAGCATCGCCGGATGGCTGGCTCCCGCCCGTCAAGCTTTGGCCAATGGGTGGCTCGTCGACGGTGGGCCCTCGCGAGATTTGTTGCAAATTTCGGGCTTAGGCCCCCACGGCGGTATGGCAATCGCTTTGCTGACCGTGCTCATCGGTGTGTATTTTTTCTTCAAGACCCACCCACACCGTTGGGGTTTGGCGCTGGGGTCGATCCTGGCCGGTTCGAGCATCGCGATGGGCTGGGGCCTGACGCAAGCCATTGCATCCCAGTCTTTTGAGGCGGTACAAATTCAAGGCTTGAGCTTCAGCAGTGCGTCGGCAGAAATGCTGATGCGGGCACTCTCGAGCAGCACCTCCCCCAGCTGGGGCTTCGATGCCGGCTTGTTGCCCGCCACCTTTGTGGGCTCTTTGCTCGGTGCATTGGTGGGCGGAGACTTCAAATTTGAAGGCTTCAAAACCGAAAACAAACTGGGCCATTACCTCACGGGTGCCGTGCTGATGGGTTTTGGTGCGGTGTTGGCGGGTGGCTGCACAGTGGGTGCGGGCATGACCGGCGGATCGTTGTTCTCTTTGACAGCGTGGTTAACCCTGATCGCCATCTGGCTGGGCGCAGGTTTGTCTTGGCGCATCCACCGCCGCATGGGTTGGCAAATTTGAATGCTTGATGCGCGTCAATTGCGCATTGCCCGTTAAGGCGTACATTTCATATCAGCAATCACTGATATGAATGGAGAAAACCATGTCGATGGCGCAATGGTTAGAGACGTATGGGCAAGGCACGGTGTTGGCCGCAGGTGGCGCCTTGTTGGGATTGTCGTTTGGGTTTTTAGCCCAGCGCTCACGTTTTTGCCTGCGTGCCGCGGTCATCGAGTTTTGGCACCGCCGCTTTGGCGACAAACTCTCCGTTTGGCTGTTGGCTTTTTCATCGGCGGTCATCGGCGTGCAACTCATGGTCTTGCTGGGCTGGTTGGACACGGGCACAGCGCGGCAAATCTCGGCCAAAGGCAGCATCTCTGGTGCCTTGGTTGGTGGCTTGCTTTTTGGCGTGGGCATGGTCATGACGCGGGGCTGCGCCAGCCGCTTGTTGGTGCTGTCGGCCAATGGCAATTTGCGCGCCCTGCTCTCAGGTTTGATTTTTGCGGTCACGGCGCAGGCGGCATTGGGCGGGGCTTTGTCACCGCTGCGCACGCACATCAGCAGCTGGTGGACGGTCGAGGGCGGTGCGCCCCGCGATCTCTTGGCCCTGACGGGCATGAACCACGGCGCTGGTTTGGCCATGGGCGGTATCTGGTTGGCTGCGGCCTTGTTTTTTGCCCTGCGCAGCCCGCAGCGCAATTTGTGGATGTGGCTGGGCGGCATTGGGACCGGTTTGTCCGTGGCCGCCGCTTGGGGCTTTAGCCAATGGGTGGCCGCCGAATCTTTTGACCCGGTTCAAATTCAGGGCCTGACCTTCAGCGGTCCCTCGGCCGAGTGGTTGATGCGGGTGATGCACTGGCCAGCGCCACCCGTCGGCTTCGACTTTGGCCTCATGCCGGGAGTGTTTGTCGGATCTCTGATCGGGGCCTTGATCGGACGGGACTGGAAGCTGGAGGGTTTTTCAGACGGTTACAGCATGCGCCGCTACATCGGTGGCGCCGTATTGATGGGATTTGGCTCGATGCTGGCCGGCGGCTGCGCGGTCGGCGCGGGCGTGACGGGCGGTGCCATATTTGCGCTGACCGCTTGGCTGAGTTTGGTGGGCATGTGGGTGGGCGCGGGCCTGACAGACCGCTGGCTGGATGGGGGCGCTTCAGACAAACCGACTGCCCTGCCTGCCGAGGGTTTCAAGCTCCCCTGAGGCAACAAACCTTCATCGCGACCAGGGCGTCGAACCCACAAGAGTTGTACTGGATTTTTGCGGCAGCCCCGACCACGGATCGTTGAGCGACTTATTTCCCGCTCAGGTATTCCGCCACTGCGGCCATTTCCAAAGGCGACATTTTGCTGGCGATGGCGTGCATCACGGCGTTGTCGTTGGTGCGCTCACGCTGGTTGAACTGTTTCAGTTGCGTTTCGGTGTAGCCCGAATACTGCCCGGCCAATCGCGGCAAGGCCGTGGTGCCTTTGGCCTCAGCCCCGTGGCAGCTGGCGCACGAAGCCAAGCCGCTGTACTTGTTGCCGTTGTGATAAATGTATTTGCCCACGGCCGCCAACCCCGCGTCTTTGGACGGTTCCACCTCGGTTTTTTGCTTTTCAAAGAACTTGCCCAGCGCCACCATTTCATCGGGGGTGAGCTTGGCCACCATGTCGGCCATGGCAGTGCTCTTGCGTTTGCCGGATTTGAAGTTCTCGAGCTGCTTGGCGGTGTACTCCCAGTGCTGACCGGCCAGACGCGGGAACACTTCACTGGACGATTCACCCTCGGCGCCGTGGCACACAAAGCAGGAGCCACCCACGATTTTTTTTGCGCGGGCCTCGTCGGCCTGCGCCATGGCCGATGGCGACCACCCAGCGGCGCAGAGCCACAAAACTGCGGAGGCCCAACGGCCTGGGGTAAAGCGTGTGTCCATGATTGACCTCAACATCGAACGCATGTCAGAAAATTCAAAAAAATTGCCGTAAAAAAAGCCGCGAGTCGGGTGACTGCGGCGTTTGGGGCCAGCGCCATCAAGCCAGTGTGTCGGCCCAGATGTTGCGAGCCCAGGCTTGGGCGTAACGGCCTTCGAGTTCGTTGGCCGCGCTCGACACACCGCCAGAGCCAGGCACGGTGAGCATGGTCTTCTTTTCGGCGTCGTACTTGTGCACGCTGGCGACGTGGACCACGTCTTCCGAGCTGACAAAGCTGTAGCAGGTGTTGTTGTAAATGGGCATGGGGTTGACCTCTTTGCCCATCAACAAGGCGACCACAGCCGCGGCGCAGGTTTTGCCGTGCTGGTTGGCCATGTGGCCCGACTTGGGCATGCCTGGCGCGATCTGGATGGAATCCCCCAGAACGTGCACGTTTTTGGCGGCCTTGGATTCGAAGGTCAGGAAGTCCACTTCGCACCAGCGCTTGTTGGCCGTGGCCAAGCCCGCGTTGACGGCGATGTCACCGGCACGCATATTGGGGATGACGTTGAGCACGCTGGCCTTGATGTCTTCGTTGAACTCAAACTTCAAGGTGTTGGTGGCCGCATCAACATCGGTGACATTGTGCTTGCCGCGGTACTCGACGATGCCCTTGTAGCGCTCGGCCCAGGCTTTTTTGAACAGCGGGCCTTTGGACGTCACGTCGTCGTTGGCGTCCAGAATCAGCACCTTGCTCTTGGGTTTGGCCTTGGTGAAGTACTCGGCCACTTGGCAAGCACGCTCATAGGGGCCGGGGGGGCAGCGGTAGGGGGCCAGCGGGATCGACATGGCAAACACGCCCCCGTCGGGCATGGCTTCGAGTTGCTTGCGCAGAGTAACGGTTTGTGCGCCGGCTTTCCAAGCGTGCATGACCTTGTCTTTGGCGTCCGCTTTGTTCATGCCCGGCAAGGTTTCCCACATGAAGTCCACGCCGGGTGAAACGATCAAGCGGTCATAAGCCAATTCGGACCCACCGGCCAGCTTCACAATGCGCTTGTCGGCGTCAATGCTGTTGACCCGGTCCTTGATGACCTTGACGCCGTGGCGCTTGGTCAGGTTGTCGTAGGGCGTGGTGATCTCGGTGATGGTTTTGCTGCCACCAATGACCAAGTTGGACATGGGGCAGGAAATGAAAGCATCGTTGGGTTCCACCAAAGTGACCTGAATCTTGTGCTCAGACCACATGCGCAGGTATTTGGCAGCCGTGGCACCGGAGTAGCCCCCACCGATGACCACCACTTTGGGGCCACTGCCACCAGCGACGGTGGCACAACCCGAAACCAGTCCCATGGCACCCAAAGCGGAGCCAGTCTGCAAAAAATGACGTCGTTGCATGGCGCTTTTCCTTATTTCTTTTGTGCAGCAAAGTAGCCTGCGATGGCGACGATTTGGTCGTCAGAATAGCCCTTGGCGAGCTGATGCATGATGGTGGCCGGCTTGCGGCCAGCCTTGAAGTCGAGCATTTTCTTGACCATGTCGTCTTTGTTGGCACCGGCCAGAGACTCCATACCGGGCTGAGCGCGGCCATCGGTGCCGTGGCAAGCCGCGCACGATGCGGCCCAGCTGCGCACATGCAGGGGGTCGACCTGGGCTTGGGCCAAGCCAGACAAGGCGACCAGGGCGGCCGCTGCCAGAGCGTGTTGAATCTTCATGAGAAATATCCTTGTAAAAAATCGGTCAAGCGATGACGTCAGTCATCAACACACTCAAGGGCGCAGGTACACAAATTTTTCATTGGCCTGCAGCTTGGCCACTTCGGAAACACCTGATGGCACCACTTTGGCTTCCATCAGCAGTTTGTCGGGCGAGATTTTGCGCGACACCAGGGTGTTGTTGCACACACGGAACTCCACGCCTTTGTTGACCAAGTCAGCAACACCCCCTGCAAAAGGCTGGTCCATCTGATTGGTGGCGCCGTTGATCAAAAAGTCAATGCCCAAACCATGGGTGACCACCACGATTTTGGCGGTCGGATCGGCATTGAGATGGTTGCGGATGTTGCCAATGGCCCGTGAGGCTTGGGGAATGCCTTCGCTCAGGTGATAAACCACCTTGACCTCAGCCCAGCTCAGAGTGCAGGCCAGCAGGCCGGAAATCAACAGCAGATGTTTCTTCATTCATTACTCCTTATGTATGGATGTTAGCTGGGTCCACGGCCAAAGCGTGCCCGTAAAAACCCGGCCCGAAACTGACATCGATCTTTCAATCGGTCTCACTGGCAATCTGCACACACACGGCGCGGCACAGCGTGACCACGCGGTCATTGATGATGCGGTAGAAAATTTGCACACCTTCGCGGCGCTTGCCCAACACCCCCGCTTGGTAAAGCGTATTCAGATGTTGCGACATGTTGGGCTGGGTGGTGTCGATCTCGGACAGCAACTCCCCCACGTTCTTTTCGCCGTTGCAAAGTGCACTGATGATGCGCAAGCGCATGGGGGCCGACATGACACGGAAAACCTCGGCGGCTTTTTCGAACACCTCCTCCGATTCGGTCAGGACGTGGTCTTGTTCTTGTTCTTGAGCAGTTTTGGCCATGGTTGTATTTGAATCACAGGAGCCGGGTGTCCGTCAGGCAAGACGGCAACATGCGCCATTGTGACAATTTTTGAAGCGCAACCAAACATTGATTTGTTGTTTGCTTATGCACAAATTCAACTAAAACAATCCGGGAGGCCTGCCCAGCAGGACTTCAAAGAGCGTTCAATGGCATTTTGAGGTACGACACACCATTGGCTTCTGCCGGGAAACTCACCCGCACGGATGTTGATTTGCACCGCGGGCAAGATCAGCACGGGCATGGCCAGTGAGGCATCGCGAGCGCTGCGCATGCGCACAAAATCGGCCTCGGAGATGCCGTCTTTCAGGTGGATATTGGTGGCTCGCTGCGCAGCCACTGTGGTCTCGAACATCACGCCACGGCCTTCAGGGGGATAGTCGTGGCACATGAACAAGCGCGTTTGCGGGGGCAGGCTCAGAATTTTTGGACAGATGCATACAAAGCTTGGGCGTCGCCCCCTGGAAAGTCGCACCGGGCGGAGCCCACATCCGGCATGAACAACGTATCGCCGACAAACACGGCATCACCGACTTGGTAAGCCATGCAGGCCGGCGTGTGGCCGGGCACAGGCAGCGACAGCAGACGCAAGTTGCCTATGGACAAGCTTTCCCCGTCACCCAGCAAATGGTCAAACTGCCGGCCATCCGTCGCAAAACCCGCCTCCAGGTTGAAGATGTCTTTGAACACCTTTTGCACCGCTGTGATGCGAGCCCCCATGGCCGTCTTTCCGCCCAACTGGGCTTTGAGATAAGGCGCAGCGCTCAGGTGGTCTGCGTGGGCGTGGGTTTCCAAAATCCAAGCCACTTGCAAACCTTGCTCGCGTACAAACTCCACCACCCGATCGGCAGACGTTGTGCTGGTACGACCCGATTTGGGATCGTAGTCGAGCACGGAATCGATGATGGCGCAGGCACTGCCCGGTGTTTGGTACACCACGTATGTCACGGTCCAAGTGTCTGGATCAAAAAATCCGCGTACCTGGGGCTGATCTGTTGGTGAAGAGATGGGGCTCATAAAGGGAATCCTTGGCTTCAAGCTGCGGCGCAAATTCACGCGCAAAGCTGCGCTCTTTATATCAGTCCACGCCAATATCCTCAGTTCGCAGCAGCTCTCCCGTGTCTTTTCTTGTCTAAGATGCCCGCATGCACGCTCACCACACCCTCCGACACCGCATTTTTTTGGTCCTTGAGATGCGAAGTCACAGCGACAAAAAGGCCGCCTGGGCTTTTTCTTGGTTGTTGACCTTGATGGTGTTGAGCAACGTGTTGGCCGTGATGCTGGAGTCTGTACCGTCGATTGAGCGCCAATACGGCGACAGCTTGGCCCTTTTTGACGCGTTTTCATTGGTCTTTTTCTGTGGGGAGTATTTGCTTCGCATCTGGACAGCGGCCGAGCGCAAACCACAGCGCCATGCTTCGGAAAACCGCCGGCGCTGGTCTTATGTGCTGAGTTTTCACGGCTTGATCGACTTGTTGGCCATCTTGCCCTTCTTTTTGCAGGCTTTGCTGCCGGGCTTGGACCTGCGCTTTTTGCGGGTCATCCGCATCATGCGCATCTTGAAGTTGTCGCATTACTCCTCGGCCCTGGAAGACCTGCTGGCCTGCGTCTATGCCGAAAGAGAAGCTTTCATCTCGGCGCTTTACCTGCTGACGCTGTCCATCCTCATCACCTCTTGCCTGATGTATTTTGCGGAGCACGCCTTGCAACCCGACAAATTGGGCACCATCCCCGATGCCATGTGGTGGTCCATCGTCACCATCACCACCGTCGGCTATGGCGATGTGACGCCTGTGTCAAACTGGGGCAAAGTGATCGGCGCGTTCACGGCTTTGTCCGGCGTCTTCACCGTGGCCTTGCTCACCGGCATCGTGGCCTCGGCCTTCGCTGCGCGCGTGCGCACGCACGAGCTGGAGTTCACCACCGAGGTGGAAGAACTGCTCAAAGATGGACAAGTGGACGCCAAAGAGCGGCGGACCATCGCGCATTTGCGTCAGGAATTCAGCATCACCGAAGATCACGCCCGAGCGATCATCCGGCAAATCCTGGAAGAAAAAACGCTCAGAACACCCAAAGGTCCCCAGTCCTGAGACCCGATCGTGATCCGCCACAAGGTCAGGGTTGGGCTTGACGCAACGTCCGGCTGAGCAAGACCACCGGTATCAAGCCCACCAGCACCAGCGCCAGGGAGGGCAAAGCAGCTTCACCCAAGCGTTCATCACGTGCCAATTGGTAGGCCACCACAGCGAGGGTATCGCTGTTGAAGGGTCGCAGCACCATGGTGGCGGGCAGCTCCTTCATCACGTCCACGAACACCAGCAAAGCGGCTGCCATGGTGGTGCGCTGCAGCAAGGGCGCATGCACCCGGCGCATCAGCCCCCAGCCGGTCACACCCAGCATGCGGGCCGAGTCGTCGAGACTTCCGGGAATGCGGGCATAGCCACTTTGCACAGACTGCAAGGCCACCGCACAAAAACGCACCAGGTACGCCCACACCAGCCCTAAGGATGTGGCCGTGATCCAGGCCCCCGCCGAAGATGAGGGCCATGTGGCCTGAATCCAACCTACCGGCAAGAGCAAACCGACCACCACCACCGCGCCGGGAATGGCATAACCCAAGCCCACCAGTTGAATGGCGCCTTGGCTGATGCGGTCGGCCCGGGTGCGCAAGCTGAAAGCCAGCGCCAGCGCCACGCCCACGGCCAGCACCGCCGTGACCGCGCCCAAGCGCAGGCTGGTCCAGGCCCACTGGCCAAAGCGTTCCCAAGGCATCTCGTTCGTCTCGCCCACAAAAGCACGCAGCATGATCAGCACCGGCAACACAAAGCCCAGCAGCACGGGCACGCTGCACACCGTCCACGCCACGAGGCGGCGCATGCCATGGAGTTGAACCGGCTGCGCTTCTGCCGAGCCTTGGCGCGAGCCACGCCCTTGGTTGAAGCGCATGCGCTTTTGGGCGCGTTGTTCCAGTTGCAGCAAAACCACGACCACGGCCAGCAACACGGTGGCCAGTTGCGCGGCGGCAATGCGGTTGTCCATGGACAGCCAGGCTTTGTAGATGCCCGCCGTGAAGGTCTGGATGCCGAAGTAGCTGGAGACGCCAAAGTCAGCCAATGTCTCCATGAGCGCCAGCGCCACACCTGCAGCCACAGCGGGGCGGGCCAAGGGCAAGGCAATCTCTCGAATGCGGCGCGACAAAGGGGCGCCCAGCAAGCGGGCCGCTTCCATCAGGCCAGAAGCCCGCTCCACCAAAGCGGTACGGGCCAGCAAATACACATAAGGGTAAAGCGAAAGCGTGAACACCAGCGCCGCGCCCCAAACGCTGCGCACATCGGGCCACAAGCGGCCTTGCAAACCCAGCGCCTCCCGCAAAGCCACTTGCAGCGGACCGCTGAACTGCAAAAAGTCGGTGTAGGCATACGCCACCACATAGGCCGGCATGGCCAGCGGCAAGAGCAGCAGCCACTCAAAAATACCCCGCCCCGGAAAGTCAAACAAGGTCACCAACGCCGCCGTGGCCAAGCCCAACACCGTCACGCCCACCGCCACCATCCAACACAGGCCCAGCGTGGTCAGTGCGTAGTCGGGCAGCACGGTGGCCGCCATCTCGCGCAAGATACTGGCGCTCTCGCCGCTCCACTGCAACCACGAGCCCAGGACGGCCAACACCGGCAAGGCCAAAGCCAGTGCCAAGAGGGCAAAAAACAAGGAGGGGAGACCCGACAAACAACGGGTCAAGGTGGACAGCATAGACCTGGATTGTAGGAGCGCGGGCCAACCTGCCTACAATCCAAAGCATGTTTCTAGCACTGCGCCAACTGGACATCCAATACCCCGGCAGCAACTCGCCCGCCGTGCGGGGTGTGAACCTGAGCCTGCGGGCTGGCGATATTGGGGTCTTGATTGGGCCCTCGGGTTGCGGCAAGACCACCTTGCTGCGTGCCGTCGCCGGACTCGAGCCGGTATCGGCTGGGCAAATTTTGCTGTCCGACCGGGTCGTCAGCGACAAAAACCACACCGAACCGGCCGAGCGCCGCCGCATTGGCATGGTGTTTCAAGACTATGCGCTGTTTCCCCACATGGACGTGGGCCACAACGTCGGCTTCGGATTGGCAGACCTGCCCAAGGCCGAGCGCCTTCAACGCGTGGCCGAGGTGCTGAATTTGGTGGGCCTCGAAGGCTCAGACCGGCGCTTTCCCCATGAACTCTCGGGGGGACAACAACAACGCGTGGCTTTGGCCCGAGCCCTGGCCCCCCGGCCCGACTTGCTGCTGCTGGACGAGCCGTTTTCCAACCTCGATGTGGATCTGCGCGAACGCTTGGCCCATGAAGTCCGAAACATCCTGAAAGCGGCCAAAGCCACCGCATTGCTGGTCACGCACGACCAGTTAGAGGCTTTTGCCATCGGCGACGAGATCGGCGTGATGAACCAAGGCCAATTGCACCAATGGGACGATGCCTACAGCCTGTACCACCGCCCTGCCACCCGCTTTGTGGCCGATTTCATTGGGCACGGCGTGTTCACCCCCGCCACACTGCGTGAGGTGGACGGGCATATTTGGGTCAGCACCCCCGTGGGCGAGCTGCGCGATGTGGCCGAATGCCCCCTGCCCTGCGCGTTCGAAGATGGGCAGTGCGACGTGCTGCTGCGGGCGGACGACATCGTGCACGACGACGACGCCCCGGTGAAAGCCCAAATTGTGCGCAAAGCCTTCCGAGGTTCAGAGTTTTTGTACACCCTGCGCTTGGCCACGGGCGAGCAACTCATGGCCCATGTGCCCAGTCACCACGATCACAAGCTGGGTGAATGGATCGGTATCCGGGCCGAAGTGGACCATGTGGTCACGTTCAACCGCGCTTGCCCGGTGAACGACCGCGATCTGTGCCACATGCCTTGTGCCAAGGCCGAGGCGTGCGAGCACACCGAGCCTCAGTACCAACCGGTCAAATTCATCGGATAGCGGCTCAGCTGCTGGGGCTCAGACGAGCCCGAAAATTCGGGCACGCCCTGACAGTTCAGCGTACGCAGTAATAATAAATTTCATGGGCACGGACTTCGCTTTCCGGGCGCACAGGTGAGGGGTTGGGCAACTCAGGGGCCAGCACCATTTTGTTGGCCAATGCCCAAATGCGCCCCACGGTGCGGATGCCTTGGTTCCAGTCGCCCAAGTTGGCCATGAACTCGTATTCTTCGGCGGTCGGCAGTCGGGCCTGAATGCCCTTGCATGTGCGCTCTGCGGCTTCCGCACTGTGGGTGTGGCTGATGGGCACGCCCGGCGCCCCCACCAACTCCAAGGTTCGTTGGCCGATCTGGACTTTGGATGGAAACTGGGTGTGCTGGAACTCGGCAAACAGTTGGGTGCTGATGGCCCGCATGACCAACTCAGGGCGGCCAATCGCTTGGTAGTTGTAAGTTCTGCCTGACGAGACTTGAATGTGCAGTGTCACCACCAAGTCCCCCCTGCACGATGGCGCATAGGAATAAGTGCCCCAGGCCATGGCATTGAGTTTGCCCAACATGCTGGCGTCCAAATAGCCTTGGCGTTTTTCTTCACGCAAGTCACGGGCCAAAGCAAAAATCGGGGCCGGGTTGAAGAAAGTGATGTTGCGGTTGCGTGGCTGCAGCTTGGTGTACTGGGCGTCAAGCGCTGCTTTGAGGCTGCCCTCCAGCAGCACATCCATGCCTTTACCCGCGCTGGCGCGATCCCGGTTTTGCTGGGTGTAACGGTCCAGTGCGCTGATCAAATCGATCAATTGCGCGGGGTCTGCTCCGGCATTGAGCAAAGTGACGAGCTGTTGGCTCAGTTTTTTCTGACTCTCTTGCGCCGTGCTGCCATAGGCATCTTGAAACTGGCACAGGTCTTGGCCTTTGATGAATGGCACGGTTTGCCAAACCGTGATCGGGCTGTAGTGGTCGGCCCATACCGGGAAGCAGAACAGCAGTGCCAGGAGTCCCCTGAATTTCATGCGACGTCTCAATCTAAAAAATTGAAAAAACCATTCTGATTTTTCATCTGATTATCAATCTTAGAGGTCATTCGACCTTGATCCAGCGCACCCATCCCGCCAGCGATTTACAAAATCCCCAACTCAGACCATGATGACCCCATCATGCAAACAAAATAGCTCAAGGTGATGCCATGCAGGACAAGCCCAACAAGCACGCCCTAATGACCACTGTGGACGATGCCCCCGTTGTGCAGTGGGTGCAGCAACTGCTGGAGCAGGCGGTCGCGCTCCATGCCTCTGATCTCCACTTTGAGCCTTACGAACACCAGTACCGCTTGCGTTTTCGCATCGATGGCCAATTGCGAGAAGTGGACGCCCCCCCTGCGGCACTGAAAGACCGGCTGGCCTCGCGCATCAAAGTGCTGTCACGGCTGGACATTGCAGAAAAGCGCTTGCCGCAAGACGGGCGGATGAAGTTGGTGCTGGCCAGCGGACGCACATTGGACTTGCGCGTGAGCACCTTACCCACCTTGTTTGGTGAAAAACTGGTGATCCGGGTACTCGACACCGCGCAGGCACAACTTGACCTGACACAACTGGGGTACGAAGCCGAGGACCTTGCCCGACTGATCGAGGCGATCCACCGCCCGCACGGCATGGTGCTGGTCACCGGCCCTACTGGCTCGGGAAAAACCCAATCGCTTTACGCCTGCTTGAACCGGCTCAACTCAGCCGAAGTCAACATCGCCACGGTTGAAGACCCCTGCGAAATCCAGCTCCAAGGCATCAACCAGGTGAATGTGCAAGACAAACCAGGGTTGACCTTTGCCATCGCTTTGCGCGCCTTTCTAAGGCAAGACCCGGACGTCTTGATGGTGGGTGAAGTGCGTGACCTGGAGACCGCCAACATCGCCATTCAGGCCTCTCAAACAGGCCATTTGGTGCTGTCGACTTTGCACACGAACGATGCACCCGGCACCTTGGTGCGTTTGCGCAACATGGGCACAGCACCCTACAACATCGCCGCCAGTGTGACCCTGATCACAGCACAGCGCTTGGTGCGCTGCCTGTGCACACGGTGCAAAGCGCCCATCAGATGGCCGAGCGATGTGTGCCTGAAAGCCGGTTGGCCAGCCCAATGGTTGAGCACACCATCGATCGAAGCCTTCCAGCCGGTCGGATGTGCGCACTGCCATAAAGGTTTCGTTGGGCGCACCGGCATTTTCCAAGTCATGCCCATCAGCGCCGACATGCAACGCCTGATCTTGCAAGAGGCGGGCAGCCAAGCGCTGACCGAGCAAGCCATGCGCGAAGGGGTGAGCACTCTGCGCCTGGCAGGCCTGCGCAAGGTGCAGCAAGGCGTGACCTCGCTGGACGAAGTCCTGGCCAACACCCGGTATGACGCATGAGCAGCGCCCACTTATTCGCTTGGCGAGGTCAAGACGCTCAGGGCCGACAACGACAAGGCCGACTCAGAGCCCCCACTGCGGGCATGGCCCGCGCCCTCTTGCGCAGACAGGGTGTGCGGGCATTGCGTCTGCAGCGGCTGTGGTGGGACCCAATGCCCCACGTGCGTCCCAAAGAGTTGTCGCTCATGACGCGGCAACTCGCAGCCCTGCTTCGGGCTGGCGTGCCGCTGCTGCAGTCACTGGACATGCTGTCGCGCAGCTTGTCATCCTTGACCCTGAGTGAAGTGATGCAACAGGTGCACAACGATGTGGCCGCGGGGTCTGCCTTGCACGATGCTTTGGCCCAACACCCTGCACAGTTTTCGGGGCTTTACATCAGCATGGTCCAAGCGGGCGAGTCGGCCGGCATTTTGGACACCATGACAGAGCGCTTGGCGCTTACGCTGGAGAAGAACGAAGCGTTGCGCTCGCGGGTGCGGTCTGCGCTGATGTACCCCATGGCGGTGCTGTGCGTGGCCATGGCGGTGCTGGTGTTGATTTTGGTGTTCGTGGTGCCGGTGTTCGAGGATGTGTTCAGGTCATTTGGGGCCGAATTGCCTTGGGCCACCCAATTGGTGGTGGCGCTGAGCTCGGGTCTGAGCTCTTCAGGCCCCATGCTGTTGCTGCTGGTGTTGCCGGGACTGTGGTGGTGGCGATCTTCTGCGCAACCAACAGCCGACCAGCGCGCGCCCGAGCGCGACGGGCTTGACCAGTGGCTGCTCAAACTGCCGGTCATCGGCGGGCTTTTGGAAACGGCCGTGGTGGCCCGCTGGGCGCAAACCCTGTCGGCCTTGCTGGCCGCAGGAGTCCCTTTGGTCGAGGCATTGGGCCCCGTGGCCCAAGCCTGCGATCAAAGGGTGTACATGCGCTTGACTTGGCAGCTGCAACGGCAAGTGGCACAAGGCACACGCTTGAGCGAAGGAATGGCCCAAAGCGGACGATTTGCCACCCTGGTGATTCAACTGTGTGCCACTGGAGAAGAAACGGGCGCCATGGACCAATTGTTGGCGCGCGCAGGCACATTGATGGAGACCGAACTGGACAATCGGGTCCATGGTTTGTCCAGTTTGTTAGAACCATTGATCATCCTGCTGCTGGGCGGCCTGATTGGCGGTATTCTTGTGGCCATGTATTTGCCCATTTTTCACTTGGGTCAGGTCTTTTGAAATGAACCTGGACTTCTTGACTTGGACCCTGGTGGTCCTGCTGGGCTTGGCCATCGGCAGTTTTTTGAACGTGGTGATTCATCGGTTGCCGCGCATGATGGCCGCGCAATGGGCCGCCGAAGTGGCTGCAGAGGCCCCAAGCCTAGAAACTGAGCAGGCCTTGGCGAAAAACCGCTACAACATCGCGGTCCCCCGCTCCCATTGCCCGCACTGTGGCCATGCACTGTCGTGGTACGAGAACATGCCTGTGATCAGCTATGTGTGGCTCAAAGGCTGCTGCAAACAATGCCACGCCCCGATTGGATGGCGTTACCCTGCGATTGAAATTTTTTGTGCCCTTGTGTTCAGTTGGAGTTTTGCCCACTTCGGCCTGAGCGCCCAAGCCTTGGCCTGGGCTGGTTTTGGCGCAGCCTTGCTTGCGTTGGCGGCCATTGACGCCGACACGAAGTTGTTGCCTGACGTCATCACCCAGCCTTTGGTGTGGGCCGGTTTGTTGGCGGCAAGCTGGGGACTCAGCCCCGTCAGCCTCAGCACGGCCATGTGGGGCGCGGTGGCGGGCTATTTGTTGTTGTGGTCGGTGCATTGGCTGTTCAAGCTTCTCACCGGGAAAGAGGGCATGGGTGAAGGCGACTTCAAGCTGCTGGCGGCTTTGGGTGCTTGGTTCGGCTGGCCCGCTTTGTTGTCTTTGGTGCTGATCGCTTCCCTCAGTGGCGTGGCCTATGGGATGTGGTTGCGCCTGCGCCAACGCATGCCGCAAGACGGTCAAATGCCATTTGGGCCTTTTTTGGCTTTGGCAGGTGTGTGGGTCATGGTTTGGGGCCCCTTGCCTTTCACACGGATATAAACCATGAACACTCCCCACCTGTGGCGCTTGGGTCTGACGGGCGGCATCGGCAGCGGCAAAAGTACCGTGGCCAGCATGTTGGCGGCCAAAGGGGCGGCTGTGATCGATGCGGACGCGATTTCGCGCAGCTTGACCGCCGCAGGCGGACGGGCCATGGCCGCCATTGCCCACAACTTTGGTGCGCACATGGTCGACGCGCAAGGCGCGATGAACCGACAGGCCATGCGTGAAGCGGTATTTCAAGACCCTCAGGCCAAACAAAAACTTGAAGCCATCATCCACCCGCTGGTGAGTCAAATCACCGCAGAGCAAGCACAAGCCGCGGTGCAAAGTGGTCATCGCGTGTTGGTGTTTGATGTGCCTTTGCTGGCCGAATCGGGTGAACGCTGGCGCCAACAGGTGGACCGGGTGATCGTGGTGGACTGCGATGCCCAGACTCAGCGGCAGCGGGTCATGGCCCGCAGTGGCTTGGCCACGGAAGAAATCAACCGAATCATCGGCTTGCAAGCCACCCGGGCTCAGCGTCTGGCTTGCGCAGATCTGGTGATCTTCAATCAAGGCCTGAGTCTGTCCGAATTAGAGGCCAAAGTGGCTCAAGTGGCTGCCGACTTCGGGCTATGATGGCGGCACTGGAAGACGCCGCGTGATACTGTACGAATACCCCTTTAACGAACGCATCCGCACTTACCTGCGCTTGCAACAACTGTTCAATCGCCTGGGCCAATTGATGGGCCGCCACGAGGCCTTGGACCACCACTTTGCGCTGACCACTTTGTTCGAGATCATCGAGGTGGCTTCACGCTCGGAGCTCAAATCCGATGTGCTCAAAGATTTGGAACGCCAAAAACAGCTGTACAACGGCTACCGTGGCAACCCGGCCATTTCTGAAAAAGCCCTGGATGGGCTGATCGCCCAACTGGACGAACACTTTGACGCACTCAACCAAGTCAACGGCAAAATTGGCCAAAGCTTGAACGACAACGATTTTTTAATGGCCCTGCGCAGTCGCGCCGTGATTCCAGGCGGCACATGCGAGTTTGACCTGCCCGCCTACCACGCTTGGCAGCACCATGATTCGGCCAGCCGCGCCGAAAACCTGTCTCAATGGGTCGCACCCTTCGGGCCCTTGGCGCAAGCCATCAAGTTGCTGCTGCAAATGTTGCGCGAGTCGGGTAACAGCCAAAAAGTCATGGCCACATCAGGACAGTTGCAACAAAACCTGCCCCAGGGGCGAACTTTTCAATTGTTGCGTCTCAAAATTGACCCGGCCTTGGGCATCACGCCGGAGATCAGCTGCAACCGCTTGCTGGTGGTGATCCGCATGCAGCACCAACAAAGCGATGGCAAATTGGTCGCCACCACCGAAGATGTGCCGTTTGAGATGTCTTTGTGCGCATGAGCGACTCGAACCAGCCCCAAGCCTTCGAACCCCGCAAAGTGCGCTGTCCTGCCTGCGCAGGCACCAGCCTGTACAGCCCCCAAAATCCCTACCGACCTTTTTGCAGCGCCCGCTGCAAAGGCGTGGACTTGGGGGCCTGGGCCAGCGAAGAATTCAAACTGCCCGACGACACCCCACCCGACGAGACTTTTGGCGATCCGCGCTTGCAGTGAGCGGCTCGAAAACCTTGAGGTTTCACGCGTGCGTGGCCCCATTAAACTCACGCTCTTCGGCCAACCAGGTCAGCACCGGGATGGTGCCCGGCAGCACGGGCGTGACAGCGACCGGCAAAGACTGCCAAGCGTGTGATTGCGCTTCGCGCATCTGCAACTCGCCCTGCCAATCCCAGACTTTGCAAAAATGCAGCCGCACCAAAGCATGCGGGTAATCGACCATCTGGGTTTTCCAGGCCAGGGCGGCTCCAATGGTGATGCCCAACTCCTCTTGCAATTCACGGCGCAGTGCAAGCTCGACCGACTCGCCGGCTTCGAGTTTGCCGCCTGGGAACTCCCAATAGCCCGCATAGACCTTGCCTTCTGGGCGTGAAGTCAGCAAGAAACGGCCATCGGCTTGCAGCAACACACCCACCGCCACATCCACCACGGCACGCTCAGCCTGACCCGCGTTCAGGTCTTCGCGCGCCCGCTCGCCATCGGCCACCAACAGACCTGTGCTCATGCCGGATCGGCTTGGCGGCCCATCATGTCGCGTGCAAACTGGTAGGCGACACGGCCGCTGCGCGAGCCTCGCTCCAAAGCCCAAAGCAAAGCATCCGGGCGAGCCGCGTCGATTTGCGCAGGTGTCGCCCCAAGCGCGCTGAGCCACTGGCCAGCAATGGTCAGGTACTCGTCTTGTGAGAAGGGGTAGAAACTGATCCACAAGCCAAAGCGTTCGGACAGGGAAATTTTCTCTTCCACACCTTCACCAGGATGCACCTCGCCGTCTTCGGTGTGTTTGTAAGTGAGGTTCTCGCTCATGTACTCCGGCAGAAGATGGCGACGGTTGCTGGTGGCGTACACCAGCACATTGGGGGTCGAGGCCGCCACCGTGCCGTCCAGAATCGACTTGAGCGCCTTGTAACCCGGCTCGCCGTCTTCAAAACTCAGGTCATCGCAATAGACCACGAACTTTTCGGGGCGAGCCGCCACCACCTCGATGATGTCGGGCAGGTCGGTCAGGTCTTCTTTGTCCACCTCGATCAGGCGCAGGCCTTGAGATGCATAGGTGTTCAGGCAGGCCTTGATGAGCGAGGATTTGCCCGTGCCGCGCGCGCCGGTGAGCAGCACGTTGTTGGCCGGACGGCCGTTCACAAACTGCTCGGTGTTGCGCTGCAGCTTTTCCTTTTGGTCGTCGATTTCTTTCAGGTCGCCCAGCGTCATGGCCGCGACATGGCGCACCGGCTCGAGCACGCCATGGCCCGACGAGCGCTTGCGGTAGCGCCAGGCAATGGCTTGCGTCCAATCGGGGGCGGATAGGGGTTGGGGCAAGACCGACTCAATGCGGTCCACCAATTGGCTGACTTTGGCCAGCAGTTGGTCCAAGGCAGAAGATGCGGGGAGGCTCATGAACGGTAATCCGCGTTGATGGTGACGTAGTCGTGACTCAAGTCGCAGGTCCACACGGTGTCGCTGGCGGTGCCCCGGCCCAGGTCGACGCGCACGGTGATCTCGCTGCCCTTCATGACGCGCTGACCCTCTTCTTCGCGGTACTCGGCACGACGTCCGCCTTGAGAGACCACATGCACATCGTCCAAGTGCAGTTCGATCAAACCCTGGTCCAGGTCTTCTATGCCGGCGTAACCCACGGCCGCCAAAATGCGACCCAGGTTCGGGTCGCTGGCAAAGAAAGCCGTCTTGACCAAAGGCGAGTGTGCGATCGCATAAGCCACCTGGCGGCACTCTTCGCCCGTGCGGCCACCTTCGACCTGCACCGTGATGAACTTGGTCGCGCCCTCGCCATCGCGCACGATGGCATGCGCCAACTGGCGGGCCACTTGCATCAAGCCCTTGAGCAGCGCTTGACCCTCGGCGCTGTCCAGCGAGGTGATGGGTGCGTTGCCCGCCTTGTGCGTGGCGATCAGCATGAAGGCGTCGTTGGTCGAAGTGTCACCGTCGATGGTGATGCGGTTGAACGACCCATCGGCCAGCTGTTTAGCCAAAGCGGGCAGCAAAGCTGGGTCGATACACACGTCAGTGGCCACAAAGCCGAGCATGGTGGCCATGTTGGGGCGGATCATGCCCGCGCCCTTGCTGATGCCGGTGATGCTGACCGTTTTACCGCCCACTTGGACTTGCACGCTGGCCGCTTTGGGCATGGTGTCGGTGGTCATGATGCCTTCGGCAGCCTTGGCCCAATGGGCAGTTTGTGCGTCGGCCAGTGCAACGGGCAAGCCCGCCACAATGCGGTCCACGGGCAGCGGCTCCATGATCACGCCAGTCGAAAACGGCAGCACTTGGGCGGGCGTGCATGGCAGCAAACTGGCCATGGCCTCGCAGGTTTGACGTGCATGGGCCAGGCCTGGCGCACCGGTGCCCGCATTGGCGTTGCCCGTGTTGATGACCAATGCCCGCACGGCACTTCCTGCGACCAAGTGCTCACGGCACACCTGGACAGGCGCTGCGCAAAAACGGTTGCGGGTGAACACCCCTGCAACGCTGGTGCCTTCGTCCAACAAGAACACGGTGAGGTCTTTGCGATGGGCTTTGCGAACGCCCGCTTCGGCAACACCAATGCGCACACCTGCAATGGGACTGAGTTGAGCGGGATCCAGAGGGGGCAGGTTCACAGGCATGGGGGGTCCTTTGAGAAATACGTTGTGGGTTTCACACAAACAAAACGGGCCTGAGCCCGTTTCATCCGCCTCGCCCGTTCAGGCGAGTTTGCCGTGGCAGTGCTTGAACTTCTTGCCACTGCCGCAGGGGCAGGGGTCATTGCGACCGACTTGGCCAAATGCTTCTTGCAAACCCGCCAAATCGGCCGCCACCGTTTGTGGCTCACCGGACTCGTCCGGAGCGCTGTAGGTCACGTTGCTGATGTGTTCAGCCCGTTCCTCAATGGCCTGTGCCGCTTGCTCGATCTGGTCGCCAGAATCGATGCGCACGGTCATCAAGGTGCGGGTCACTTCGTTTTTGACGGCGTCAAGCAACTGACCGAACAACTCAAAAGCCTCGCGCTTGTATTCTTGCTTGGGCTGCTTTTGGGCATAGCCGCGCAGATGAATCCCTTGGCGCAGGTAATCGAGTGAGCTGAGGTGCTCACGCCAATGCGTGTCGATGCTTTGCAACAAAATCATGCGCTCAAACGAGGTGAAATTGTTCGCGCCCACGCTGTCCAGCTTGGCCTGGAAATGGGCATTGGTGGCATCCAAAACCGTCTCCAGAATATCTTCGTCAGTGATGGCACTGGAGGCTTGGACCTTGCCGCACAAATCCAGCGTCAACTGCCACTCCTCGGCCAAGGTTTTCTCCAAACTGGCCAAGTCCCACTGCTCTTCCACCGTTTCGGCCGGCACATATTGGCGCACCAAATCGCTGAAGCACCCTTCGCGCAAGGCGGCAATTTGACCGTTCAGGTCCTGCGCATCCAGGATGTCGTTGCGCTGCTGGTAAATCACCTTGCGCTGATCGTTGGAGACATCGTCGTATTCCAACAACTGCTTGCGGATGTCGAAGTTACGGGACTCCACCTTGCGCTGGGCACTTTCGATGCTGCGCGTGACGATGCCCGCTTCGATGGCTTCGCCTTCGGGCATTTTCAGACGGTCCATGATGGAGCGCACACGGTCACCCGCAAAAATGCGCATCAGCGGATCGTCGAGGCTCAAGTAAAAACGCGAAGAGCCAGGATCACCCTGGCGGCCCGAGCGGCCTCGCAACTGGTTGTCAATGCGGCGTGATTCGTGGCGCTCGGTGGCGATGATGCGCAAGCCGCCCAAAGCCTTGACCTGTTCGTGCTCGGCTTTCCATTGCGTGCGCAATTCGTTCACACGGGCTTGACGCGCCACCTCAGACAGGGCCTCATCGGCTTCCACCGCTTGAATGTCTTTTTCGATGTTGCCACCCAACACAATATCGGTGCCGCGTCCAGCCATGTTGGTGGCAATGGTGATCATGCCTGAACGCCCGGCTTGGGCCACGATGTCCGCCTCACGGGCATGCTGTTTGGCGTTGAGCACCTGATGCGGCAGTTTCTCTCGCGTCAGCAACTGTGCGATCAATTCGGAGTTCTCGATCGATGTGGTGCCCACCAACACAGGTTGCCCGCGCTCATGGCACTCACGAATGTCGGCTATCGCGGCCGCGTAACGTTCTTGCGAAGTCTTGTACACGCGGTCCAACTGGTCTTCCCGCTGACTCTTGCGGTGCGGAGGAATCACCACAGTCTCCAGGCCATAAATTTCCTGGAACTCATACGCCTCGGTGTCGGCCGTGCCGGTCATGCCACCGATCTTGTTGTACAGGCGGAAATAGTTTTGGAAAGTGATGGAAGCCAAGGTCTGGTTCTCGGCCTGGATCTCAACGCCCTCTTTGGCCTCCACGGCTTGGTGCAAACCATCGCTCCAACGGCGACCGGTCATCAAACGCCCCGTGAACTCGTCCACAATGACAATTTCACCGTCTTGCACCACGTAGTGTTGGTCGCGGTGGTACAGGTGCTGCGCACGCAGTGCCGCATTCAGGTGGTGCATCAAGGTGATGTTGGCCGGATCGTACAGGCTCGCGCCCTCAGGAATCAAGCCCAACTTGGCCAGCAGGCTTTCTGCTTTTTCGTGCCCTTGCTCAGTCAAGAAAACTTGGTGTGCTTTTTCGTCCACAGTGAAGTCACCTGGCGTGATCACGCCCTCGCCCGTGCGGGGATCGGCTTCGCCTTCCTGGCGGGTGAGCAAGGGCACCACCTGCTTCATCGAGAGGTAGGTGGCTGTATGGTCTTCCGCCTGACCGCTGATGATCAAAGGCGTGCGTGCCTCGTCGATCAGGATCGAGTCCACCTCGTCGATGATGGCGTAGTTCAGCGGACGTTGTACACGGTCATGGGCCTCGTAAACCATGTTGTCACGCAAATAGTCAAAACCGTATTCGTTGTTGGTGCCGTAGGTGATGTCCGAGTTGTACGCCGCTTGCTTTTCTTCACGCGACATTTGGGCCAGGTTGATGCCCACCGACAGGCCAAGGAAGTTGAACAACTTGCCCATCCAGCGCGCATCCCGGCTGGCCAAATAATCGTTCACGGTGACCACGTGCACGCCTTTGCTGGCCAAAGCGTTCAGGTAAGCCGGCAAGGTGGAGGTCAATGTTTTGCCTTCGCCTGTGCGCATCTCGGCCACTTTGCCGTTGTGCAAGGCAATACCACCCGCCAATTGCACGTCAAAGTGACGCATCTTCATGACGCGCTTGGAGCCTTCCCGAACCACCGCAAAGGCTTCAGGCAGCAGCGCATCCAATGTTTCACCCGCGGCATAGCGCTCACGGAAATGTGGGGTCTTGGCACGCAATTCGTCGTCACTGAGCGATTCCAGTGCGGTTTCGAGCGCGTTGATGCGCTCCACTGTTTTGCGGTATTGCTTGAGCAGGCGGTCGTTGCGACTGCCGAAGATTTTGGTGAGGAAAGGGATGGCCATGTCTACAAGATCGTCCCTCCAACTCAAGTTGAAGAAACAGACCGTCTATCCTGTCTAGTTAAGGTTTCAAGTGTTACAGGCCCTGCGGGATGCAATCCCCCCTTGCCCACGTACAGACACCATCAAGGCGCACCTGTCGGGTGCCGTGATTTTAGCCGCTAGGCGGTCTGGTTTGACGGGGCATGAAGCCACGCGCCAAGCACAACCGATCAATCCAGTGTTACCCTTTTGACCATGTCAAGACGCCATCACGCCATTTCCCTGCAACAAGCTGCGCAAGAGTCACCCACATTTGCACGTTTGTCTGAAATGATTCGCGCGTCCAACGATCGCCTGCAGGCCATTCGCAGCCTGTTGCCAGCGCCCTTGCGGGCCTGTGTGCAAGCGGGCCCTATGGATGAAGGGGGCTGGTGTTTGTTGGTCAGCTCCAATGCTGTGGCCGCCAAACTGCGGCAACTGTTGCCGGCATTGCAAGCGCATTTGTCACAACAAGGCATGCCCGTAGACGCCATTCGCATCAAAGTTCAAAACCGCTCGGGTTGACTTCACAATGTCAGTTGAGCGCTTTTTAAATGGTCCAAAGAAAAAGGCCCAGATCAAAGATCTGGGCCTTTTAAATGTGGTGCCGCTTGTCGGATTCGAACTGACGACCTACCGCTTACAAGGCGGGTGCTCTACCAACTGAGCTAAAGCGGCACGGGCTAAATTCTAACGCGCTACGGGGCCATTTCTGCGCCCTGTCCCTTTAATTTTTTACTTGATGCGTTTCAATGCAGGACGCGAAGGCGACGGGCTCGTTGGGGTGGGGTCATCCTCGGGCAAGGACTGGACTGGTTCCGGCTGAACGGCCGTCAAAGGGGTTGAAGACACTTCGTCGTCGTTCACCGGGAAAGCCATGCCTTGACCGTTCTCACGGGCATAAATGGCCATCACACGTTGGATGGGCACCATGATGTCACGCGGCTTGCCACCGAAGCGGGCTTTGAACTCGATGAAATCATTGCCCAGCTTCAATGAACTGGTGGCGTCCATGCTCACGTTCAGCACGATCTCGCCCCCTTGCACATATTCGCGGGGCACTTGCACGGAAGCATCAACCTTGACGGCCACATAAGGTGTGAAACCGTTTTCTGAGCACCAATCGTACAAAGCCCTGATCAAATAAGGACGCGTGGATGGCAATTCGGTGGCACTGATCATCGTCGGCTCCAGCAGAACTTACTTGCGCATGACCTTCTCGGATGGGGTCAACGCTTCAATGTACGCTGGGCGTGAAAAGATGCGCTCAGCGTATTTGAGCAAAGGCGCCGCATTTTTACTCAACTCAATGCCGTAGTAGTCCAAACGCCACAAGAGTGGTGCAATCGCCACGTCAAGCATCGAGAAGTTGTCACCCAGCATGAATTTGTTCTTCAAAAACACCGGGGCCAGTTGCGTCAAACGGTCACGGATATGCGCGCGCGCTTTTTCCAAGGCTTTGTCATTGCCTTTGAGGGTGCGGTTTTCCAGCGTCAACACATGGGCAAACAGCTCTTTTTCAAAGTTGAGCAAGAACAGGCGCACGCGGGCACGGTCAACCGGGTCACCGGGCATGAGTTGGGGGTGTGGGAAACGCTCATCAATGTACTCGTTGATGATGTTCGACTCGTACAAAATCAGGTCACGCTCCACCAAAATCGGCACTTGGCCGTAAGGGTTCATGACATTGATGTCTTCGGGCTTGTTGTAGAGGTCCACGTCACGGATTTCGAAGTCCATGCCCTTTTCAAACAGCACAAAGCGGCAACGGTGGGAAAAAGGGCAAGTGGTTCCAGAATAAAGCACCATCATGGCGGAGGCTCCTCAAAAAATCAAAAAGAGTGGAAGGCCCCAAGGCCCGCCACTCCACAAGACCCGACCGAATGGCCGGGTGAAAGATCAATTACTTGATGTCTTTCCAGAACGCTGCATTCAAACGCCAAGCGATAAAGGTGAAGAACGACAAGAAAATCAGAACCCACACACCGATGCGAACACGGGTGTTCTGAGCAGGCTCGGCCATCCACTGCATGTAACCGACCAGATCACCAACCGCTTGGTCGTACTGCAAAGGGGTCATGGTTCCGGGCTTGACCTGTTTCCAACCCGAGAAGATTTGGACCGTGTGGCCATGCTCTTCTTTTTCGGTGTAGACCGGTTCGCGCTCGCCTTGCAACTCCCACAGTGGGTTGGGCATCCCGACGTTGGGCATGGCCAGGTTGTTCCAACCCGTTGGCTTGGTCGAATCGCGGTAGTACGTACGCAAATAGGTGTAGAGGTAATCTGCACCGGTGCCGCCATGGCCTGAACGTGAACGCGCCATCAAGGTCAAATCAGGTGGATTCTTGCCGAACCAATCTTTGGCCAAAACGGGGTCCATCGCCACTTTCATGTTGTCCCCAACGCGGTCGGTCGCAAACAACAAGTTGTCCTTGATTTGCTGATCGGTCAGGCCAATGTCTTTCAGGCGGTTGTAACGCATGAAAGCCGCAGAGTGGCAGTTCAAACAGTAGTTGACGAACAACTTGGCACCGTTTTGCAACGCGGCCAAATCGTTGGTTTTCTTGGGGGCCTTGTCCCAAGCGATGCCACCACCGGCAGCATGGGCACCGGCCATCAGACCGAGGGCCATCACAAAGCCCAAAGCGAGTTTCTTGATGTTTTTCATGTTCTTGAATCTCCGTGATCTCAGTGAGGCGTGAAGGTCACGCGGTCAGGAACGGGCTTGGGCGTGCCCAACTTGCTCCACCAAGGCATCAACAAGAAGAAGCCGAAATAAAACAGTGAACCGACTTGGGAGACGCGCTCACCGATGGGTGATGGTGGCTGTACGCCCAAGTAGCCCAGAATCAGGAAATTGATGACAAACACAGCGTACAGGTATTTGTGCCAATCGGGACGGTAGCGAATTGACTTGACAGGGCTGTTGTCGAGCCATGGCAAGAAGAACAAGATCACCACCGCACCTCCCATGACCACCACACCCCAGAACTTGGCATCAATGGCCAACATCAGGGCTGAAATCACCACAGCAGCACCCACCACAGCGCCTTTGAGCAATGTGGGCAATTTGCCTTTGGCAACAGCCAACACGGCACCGATCACCACGCAAGCGATCAAGGCGTACATCATCTCGCTGGTGATGGCACGCAACATCGAGTAGAAGGGCGTGAAATACCACACAGGTGCGATGTGCAAAGGCGTGGTCAGCGGATCAGCGGGGATGAAGTTGTTGTACTCAAGGAAATAACCACCCAGCTCTGGTGCGAAGAACACGATCGCGGTGAAGACCATCAAGAAGACGCTCACACCCATGATGTCGTGCACCGAGTAATAAGGGTGGAAAGGAATGCCGTCCAAAGGATGGCCATTGGCGTCCTTGGGTGCATTGGGCCCCTTGATTTCAACGCCGTCAGGGTTGTTGGAGCCGACTTCGTGAAGCGCAATGATGTGCGCCACAACCAGACCCAACAAAACCAGCGGCACAGCAATCACGTGGAAGCTGAAGAAGCGGTTCAAGGTGGCGTCGCCCACCACAAAGTCGCCGCGAATCAACAAAGCCAGATCAGGGCCAATGAAAGGAATGGCCGAGAACAAGTTCACGATCACCTGGGCACCCCAGTAGGACATTTGACCCCATGGCAACAAATAACCCATGAAAGCTTCGGCCATCAAGCACAGGAAAATGGCGCAACCGAAGATCCAAACCAGCTCCCTTGGCTTGCGGTAGCTGCCATAAATCAAGCCACGGAACATGTGCAGGTAAACCACCACAAAGAAGGCCGATGCGCCTGTGGAGTGCATGTAGCGAATCAACCAGCCCCACGGCACATCGCGCATGATGTACTCGACCGAAGCAAAAGCCAAAGCCGCATCAGGCTTGTAGTGCATGACCAGGAAAATACCGGTCACGATCTGGATCACCAGCACCAGCAAGGCCAGCGAACCGAAGAAATACCAGAAGTTGAAGTTTTTAGGAGCGTAGTACTCAGACAGGTGCTCTTTGTAGAGCTTGGACGCCGGGAAACGGTTGTCCACCCAATTGAGCAGCTTTTCGCCAACAGGGGCGTTCGGAGAGATTTCTTTGAATTCAGCCATGTTGTTCTCCATCAGGCCTTTTTGTCTTCACCAATGATCAGCTTGGTGTCGGACAGGTACATGTGAGGCGGCACTTCGAGGTTGTCAGGTGCTGGCTTGTTCTTGAACACGCGACCGGCCAAATCGAAAGTCGAGCCATGGCAAGCGCACAAGAAACCACCAGCCCAGTCGTCGGGCAACGATGGCTGAGCGCCTGTGGCGAACTTGTCGCCAGGCGAGCAACCCAAGTGGGTGCAAATGCCCACTGCCACCATGATTTCTGGTTTGATCGAACGGTGACCGTTCTTGGCGTATTCCGGGGTGGGGTATGCCGTGCGGTCCGATGCGGGGTCGGCGAGCTGACCTTCGATCTTCTTGAGGGATTCGAGCTGCTCAGGCGAGCGCTTCATGATCCAAACGGGTTTACCGCGCCATTCGACGGTCAGTTTCTCACCCGGGTTCAAGGCGGAAATGTCCACCTCGACCGCCGCACCAGCCGCTTTGGCCCGTTCGGAGGGTTGAAAACTGCTGACGAAGGGGGTGGCCACAAAGCCAGCGCCTACGGCACCTGCGCAAGTGGAGGCAATCAGCCAGGTCCGCTTGCTGCTGTCGACTGGGGTGTCACTCATGGGAATCCTCTAGCGAGTCGTTATCAGGGTCAACCCGCGATTGTAGCGGAGTGAAACAGACAAGCGTCTTACAAGACCCCAGCTTCACCTCTGTTGCCCCACAATCGATGAGGCGGTGCTCTTTGGACAGTGAAGTCACGGCTTTTTGCAACAACAATCCCATCATTTCGGATCACAAGGCCATGCCGCCCACCATCTGACGGGCCACTCGAATGGCCTGCAACAAGCTGCTGGCATTCGCGATGCCTTGACCTGCCACATCCATGGCGGTTCCGTGGTCAGGACTGGTGCGGATCAGTGGCAGCCCCAGCGTCACATTGACCCCTTGCTCCACGCCCAGGTATTTGACCGGGATCAGGCCTTGGTCGTGGTACATGGCGATCACCACATCGAATTCACGTCGCCCATCGGCCTGTTGACGCGCCCGCATGAACACCGTGTCGGGTGCATAAGGGCCGTTCGCATCCAAGCCCTCTTGCCGGGCCAAGGCCAAACAGGGCTGCAAGATGTCAAGTTCCTCGCGCCCAAACAAGCCGCCCTCGCCCGCATGGGGGTTAACCCCTGCCACCGCCATGCGAGGTTGGCGCCCCAAAACGGGGGTCAGTGCGGCGTCGGTGATGCGCAACGTTTCTAAAACACGCTCCAGCGTCACGGCTTCCAGCGCTTGGCGCAGTGCGACATGGATACTCACCAGCACGGTGCGCAACTCGTCGTTGGCCAGCATCATGCGCACGGGCATTTGATCGAGCGGCACCCCCATGTGCAGCGCCGACTCGGCCTGCAGCAACTCGGTGTGACCGGGGTATTGGTTGTAAGGCGCGCCTGCTGCGTGCAAGGCCTCTTTGTGCAAAGGGGCTGTGACCAAAGCCGCCACATCACCGCGCAATGCAGCCCGGGTGGCCCACAACACAGCATCACCGGCCAATTGCCCGGCACGGGCGTCAATGCGCCCCCAAGGCAATACAGGGGCGACAGGCACCACCTGCAACACAGGCAAACAACGCGGCGGAACCTGCAAAGCGTCCGCTGCCGTCTCAATCTCGCAAACAGGGTAAGCAGGTGATGTCTGAACCAATGCCATCGCCCGACGCATCAGGCCGACATCGCCCGCGACAAAACAGCCTTGCGTCAGATCAGGGGCTTGGCACCATGCACGGGCCACGATTTCCGGACCGATGCCACAGGGATCGCCCGGCGTGATGGCGATGGGTCGACCCATCCAAGGCGTCTGAGGAGAAAGTTCTGATGTCATTCGTGGCGGCTTCAATAGGGGTGGCAGGGACTTCAGGCCGGGTTATCGATCTCGATGAATTGGTGCTGTAAGCCCAGGTTTTGTGCCACATGCGCAGCCAAAGCGGGTGCACCATAGCGCTCGGTGGCGTGGTGACCGCAAGCTAAAAATGCCACCCCGGTCTCTCGTGCCAAATGCGCTTGGGGCTCGGATATTTCGCCCGTGATGAACGCATCCACACCTTGTGCAATCGCTGCCTCAAAATAACTTTGCGCCCCACCCGTGCACCACGCCACACGCCGAACGGGACGATCACCGCCGCCCACACAGGTCACCGATCGGCCCAACTGCAACGCCACATGGTTGGCCAAGGCCTGCGGGTCGGACCATGCTTGTGCGCCAGCCCCCAGGAAACCCAGTTCTTGCTCGCCAAAGCGGCCATCGGCTTGCAAGCCCAATACCTTTGCCAATTGGGCGTTGTTGCCCAGTTCCGGATGGGCGTCCAGAGGTAAGTGGTATGCGAACAAGTGAATGCCGTGCGCCAGCAACAAGCGCAAGCGCTCGCGCATCCAGCCTGTCACGCGCCCATCTTGGCCACGCCAAAACAAACCATGATGGACCACGATGGCGTCGGCATTGGCCGCCATGGCCGCTTCAATCAAGGCACGGCTGGCAGTGACACCGCTGACCAGCAACTGCACGTCACGGTCGCCCTCCACTTGCAAACCATTGGGGCCGTAATCGCGGAACTTTTCTGGCTGGAGCAAAGCATCAAAGGCTTGGCCCAGAATTTTGGCGTGGGTCATGGGGGCGAGCTTTCTGTCAGGTCTGCCTATTGTGGCGCAGGCCGATGTGCTGGGCAGGCCCGAATCAAGGACAATTCCCAACATGAAACGTTATTGGCTTTTATTTTCTCAATGGGTCACCGTGTTGGTCGCCATCTGGTTTGTGGTGGCCACTTTGCAGCCTGAATGGCTGCGAAGTGCCAAGCGCTCGGCCGATGGCATGACCTTGCTGCAAGCCCCGGTGGGGTCGGACCTGAGTCGACCGGCTGGCAGCCTGAGTGCGCCAGCTCGTCAAGCCTCTCCCGCTGTGGTCAGCATCAACACCAGCAAATCGAGCAGCAACCGTCCTCCCAACCAAGACCCTTGGTTCAGGTTCTTTCATGGCGATCAAGAAGAACAAAATCCGGCAGGACTGGGCAGCGGCGTCATTGTGAGCCCAGAAGGCCATGTCTTGACCAACAACCATGTCATTGAAGACGCAGACGACATCGAGGTGGTGTTGGCCGATGGGCGCAAAGCCGTCGCCAAAGTCATTGGCACTGACCCCGAAACCGACCTGGCCTTGTTGAAAATCACGCTCGACAAACTGCCCGTGATTGTTCTCGGTCAAACCCAAAATTTACAGGTGGGCGATGTCGTGTTGGCCATTGGCAACCCTTTTGGCGTCGGCCAAACCGTGACCTCAGGCATTGTCAGTGCCTTGGGCCGAAGCCAATTGGGCATCAACACCTTTGAAAACTTCATCCAAACCGATGCAGCCATCAACCCAGGCAACTCAGGCGGAGCGTTGATCGATGTGAACGGCCATTTGATGGGCATCAACACGGCCATCTACTCCCGCTCTGGCGGCAACATGGGGATTGGCTTTGCCATCCCCATTTCCACGGCTCAACAGGTCATGCAAGATTTGCTGAAAAACGGCAAAGTGATTCGGGGCTGGATTGGGGTGGAGCCTCAAGACCTTTCTGCTGAATTGGCTCAAACCTTCCAACTGCCCGCTGCAGGTCAAGGCCTGCCCTCTGGCGTGGTCATCACGGGTGTCCTGAAAAATGGCCCAGCAGCCAGTGCGGGCATCCGTCCGGGCGATGTGATCATGAAGGTGGCTGGGCAACCTGTTCGCAATGTGGCCGAATTGCTGACCGAAGTGGCCAGTTTGAAGCCCGGGGCCCCCGCCGAAGTGAACATTTGGCGTCGCCAAGGCGAAGTCAACCTGCGCTTGATACCGGCAGAACGGCCGGCAGTCCGCCAACAGCGCCGATAAGTCAGGCTTGAATTGCCCCCTACAAAAAGAGGCCCTCAGGCCTCTTTTTTTCAACACCCTGGGGATGCTCAGGCCGCAGAATCAGGCTCTTGCGGTGCTTGGGTGTGTTTGATGAACACTTGCGCAGCCCAAATACCGAGCTCATACAGCAAGCACATGGGAATGGCCAACGCGAGTTGCGACACCACATCGGGTGGCGTGACCACAGCCGCAATCACGAAGGCCAGCACCACAAAGTAGCCCCGAAAGTCCTTGAGCTTTTGCACGCTGACCACGCCCATGCGGGCCAACACCACAACCGCCACGGGCACTTCAAATGCCAAACCAAAGGCCAGGAACATGGACAACACGAAGCTCAAATAGGCCTCGATGTCAGGCGCCGCCGTGATGCTTTTGGGCGCAAAGCTCTGAATGAAACTGAACACCTGGCCAAAAACAAAGAAGTAACAAAACGCCACCCCAATGAAAAACAGCAAGGTGCTGGACACGACCAAGGGCATGACCAACTTTTTCTCGTGGCTGTAGAGCCCTGGGGCAATGAAGGCCCAGACTTGGTACAACACCACAGGCAACGCGATGAGGAACGCGCTCATCAGCAAAATTTTGAGCGGCACCATGAAAGGCGAGATGACCGACGTGGCGATCAACGTGGCCCCTTTGGGCAAATGCACCACCAAGGGCGCCGCCAAAATATCGTACAAGTTGCCAGGCCCCGGGAAGATGGCCAAAACGGCTGCAGCCACCGCCACGGCGATCACGGCCCGCACCAAGCGGTCGCGCAACTCGATCAGGTGCGCCACAAAAGGTTGCTCAGAACCTTTGAGTTCGTCGTCGGGCTGGGAGGGGGTATCGGACATGGCGGGGTCGGTTGGACAGTGAGCACCCAAGGTGCGCCAGCGTCAATGAGAATTGAGGGGCTTGGGCCGATAACGGGCTACGCGTGCGGCGCCCGAAAGCGCTTTGGTGCGCACACCTGAGCGGGCTTTGTACCACTGGGGCATGGCGCCACGCTTCAACCGCCAGTTTTTGTCTGGGCGCACATAGTAAGGCGGCGGTGGCTCGATGGCGGGCAAATCACTGTTCAGCCCGGCCGTGGTGTCAGCCCAGTCTTTTTCAAAGTCAGAAGCCGTGGTTTGAACGGTTTGCTCGACATCGCGGGCCGCCGTCTCCATGGTCTCTTTCATCTTTTTGAGCTCTTCCAGGTCCATGGACCGGTTGACCTCGGCCTTGACATCTGACACGTAACGCTGCGCCTTGCCCAAAAGGGTGCCCAGCGTGCGAGCCACCTTGGGCAGTTTTTCGGGGCCGATGACGATCAACGCCACCACCCCAATCAGGGCCATTTTGGAAAAACTTAAATCCAGCACAGTACAGCGGTCAGTGGTTCAAAGGTTCAAGACTTGGTCTTGGCTTCAACGTCGATGGTGGTCTTTTCGGCTTGGGGGGAAGTCGAGGCGGTCACCTGACCTGCCACGGGCGCAGCGCCTTCTTCGGATTTGGCACCGCCATCTTTCATGCCATCTTTGAAGCCTTTGACCGCACCACCCAAGTCAGAGCCCATGTTTTTGAGCTTTTTGGTGCCGAACACCATGACCACGATCAACAAAACGATCAACCAGTGCCAAATGGAAAAAGTACCCATGAAACTCTCCTGTTAATGCAAGGATTCTAAGGGGATCGACAGCCAGAATCGGATCGTCCCTGAGGAAGGAAGGATTTGCAGAGAAAAGAGCCGGCTTCAACCCCGCTGCCAGGGGCGAGGACCGCCCATGACGTGCATGTGCAGGTGGTGAACCTCTTGACCGCCTTCGGTCCCGTTGTTGACCACGATGCGGAAACCGCCATCCGGGTAAGGGTTACAGCCTTCTTGCAAGGCCAGCTTGGGGGCCAGGGTCATCATGTGGCCCATCAAGGCGGCATGCTCAGGGGCCAGATGCATCATCGACGGGATGTGCAGCTTGGGGATGATCAAAAAGTGAATGGGCGCCCACGGTGCGATGTCGTGGAAGGCGAAGACGTGCTCGTCTTCATGCACTTTGCGCGAGGGAATCTGGCCCGCGATGATTTTGCAAAAAATACAGTGGGTGTCGGTCATGGCTCGATAGTTTTCAAATTCAAAAAATGTCAGTCAGTCACCGGGCGCTTCCCGTTCAGGCGCACCATGCCCAGCACGATGCGGTACAAAAACCAGATGGAGATGGTCACCCAGGCCAACCATCCGGGAAAGACAAAGAAGAACCACAGAGGAAACGTCACCAGGTACAGCAAGGCCGCCCAGATCACGGTGCGGATTCGGTAGCTGAAATGTGTGCGCTCCCAACCCAGGGCATCGCCTTTTTTGACCGCATCGATGATGAGCGCCACCACCAGCAAGGCCGGGCCCATCTGCGCCCCGGGAATGACGGCGCTCACCGCCACGATCAGGTGAAGGATGTAGCTGACCCAGCTGATGGTGTGGGTGCTGTCGTCCTGGGCTTGGTCAATCATGGCTTATTCGCCCAAGCGCTCGCGCTCTTGCACTTTGCGCAGGGCTTTCTCTTCCAGGCCGCTCAGTCCTTCACGGCGGGCCAGCTCATTGACCACATCAGCGGGCGTGAGGCCATAGTGCGCCAGCGCGATCATGCTGTGGAACCACAGGTCGGCCACCTCGCCCACCAGTTTGGCTTTGTCCCCGCCATGGTCCACGTCCTTGGCGGCCATCACGGTTTCGGTGGCTTCTTCGCCAATCTTCTTCAAAAAGGCGTCGGGCCCTTTGTGCAGCAGGCGGGCCACATAGCTTTTTTCGGGGTCACCGCCGTTGGCGGGTTTGCGGCTCTCGACCACGGCCGCAAGGCGGTCAAGGATGTCTTGGTTGGTCATAAGCTTTGGAGCGCTCACTTGTAAATGGTTTCAGGGTCTTTAAGGACCGGATCAACAGCCTGCCAGCCTTCGGGCTGCAAGCTCTGGAAAAAGCAGCTGTGGCGGCCCGTGTGGCAGGCAATGCCCGGCTCATGCCCCAGCTGGGTAATTTTGAGCAGCACCACATCGTTGTCGCAATCGATGCGGATGTCGTGCACCGTCTGCACATGGCCCGACTCCTCGCCCTTGAACCACAGCTTGTTGCGTGAACGGCTGAAATACACCGCCCTTTTCAGCTCGGCCGTCTTTTGCAAAGCCTCGCGGTTCATCCAGGCGAACATCATCACGTCGCCAGTGTCTTTTTCTTGGGCGATCACAGGCACCAAGCCTTTGTCGTCCCATTTGATTTGATCGAGCCAGTTCATAGGGGAGTGATCTTAAGACATTGGGGTGTAAGGACAGCCGACGCACCAGATAGCACCACGAAGCCAGCTGCACGAACGGCTTGTCGGGTTGCACAAAACACCCATTGGTTGCAAAATACAACCCACCAAGGAGAAGCACCATGGCTGTTGCAATGAAACTGTCTGACGAGTTGGTCGAAGACGCCAAACCGTACGCCGCCGCCGAGCACCGCTCGGTACCACGGCAAATCGAATACTGGGCACGCATCGGCAAAGCCGTGATCGACAACCCGGATATGCCTTTGCGCATGATTCAAGACACCATGCTTTCGCGAGAAGAATTCAAAGCCGGACTGGCTGCGCCTTATGAGTTTGGCTGATGCTGCAAGTCAGCGCCTCGCCATCGTTCAACCGGGTGGCAAAAAAACTGCACGCCCGCGACAAAAAAACACTGGATGAAGCCATCCAGGCCATTCTTCAGAATCCTCAGCTGGGCGAGGAAAAGAAAGGCGACCTCGCGGGTGTGTTCGTCTACAAGTTCAAACTGAACGGCCAAGAAACTCTGCTGGCTTATGAACTGCAGCCGCACAAAACAGCCCCCACTGAAGCCATGCTGCTGGCGGTCGGGCCACATGAAAATATTTATGCGGGGTTAAAGCGGTAATGCTCAGTGACTGCGCTTTGGCTTGAACACCCACAGAACAGTCAGCGAATTGGGCCTGAGCTTGTGCTTCCAGCCATTGCACCACCGAGCGGGCGATGCCTCTGCCCCGGTGGCTGGGCAGCGTGAACATTCTCTTGAGCTCCCCATCAGCCGGCTCAAGCACGATGGCCCCACAAGCCACCGCCTGGCCCCATTCATCGCGTGCGACCGCGAAAACGACATTCGGCTGCGACAGGGCAGCCATGCCGATCCCGTGGTGGCTCTCGGCTGGATAGAGGGGCTTCTGGTAAGCGTCCAGCTGCTCAATGAGCGCAAGAACTTCGGGCTGGTTGGCGGGCTCTGTGGCGATGTGCATCAGGTCGTTTTCATGCTGCCGCCTGGCAGCCCTGCTGCTGCACGACGCGTTCGGTGGAGGCAGGGAACTTGCTCAACTTGGCTGCAGGCCGGCGCGGGCGGGCCAGCAGTTCACCCCCGCAGTTGGGGCACTTGCCGGCCAGCACGCTCTCTGCGCATGCCGCGCAGAAGGTGCATTCAAAAGAGCAAATGCGTGCTTCCGTGGAATCGGGGGGAAGGTCTTTGTCGCAGCATTCACAGCTTGGGCGCAATTGAAGCATGGTGTCTTCCACTGTTCTTATTGATTTCACGTGAACTGAATTTAGTTCACCCAACCCGATGAGTACAGCCAGTGCCAGGCCATTCGTTCGGCTGTTTGCCTTCAGTGCCTTGTCACAAGCGCACCGGAATCCCCCGCTCCCGCATCCGCTCTTTGGCCTGCTGCACGGTGTACTCACCGTAATGGAAGATGCTGGCGGCCAGCACGGCGTCAGCCCCGCCGAGGCTCACGCCATCAGCCAGGTGGTCGAGATTGCCTACGCCACCCGATGCGATCACGGGCACGCTCACCGCGTCGCTCACGGCGCGGGTCAGTTGCAAATCAAAGCCACTTTTGGTGCCGTCGCGGTCCATGCTGGTGAGCAGGATTTCGCCCGCGCCGTACTCGGCCATTTGGGTGGCCCAGGCCACCGCGTCCAGGCCCACGTTTTTGCGGCCGCCGTGGCTGTACACGTCCCAACCGGGACCTAGGGCCAAACCGTTGGTGCCGATGCGCTGCTCGTCTTCGGCGCTGCGGCGCTTGGCGTCGATGGCCACCACGATGCATTGCGCGCCGTATTTGGCCGACGCTTCGCGGATGACTTGCGGGTTGGCAATGGCCGCCGAGTTGAAGCTGGTTTTGTCAGCCCCGGCGTTGAGCAATCGGCGCACGTCTTCCACCGTGCGCACACCACCGCCCACGGTGAGCGGAATAAAGACCTGGCTGGCCACGGCTTCGATGATGTGCAGGATCACGTCGCGCCCGTCGCTGGTGGCGGTGATGTCCAAAAACGTGAGTTCGTCAGCGCCCTGCTCGTTGTAGCGGGCCGCGATTTCCACCGGGTCGCCGGCATCACGCAGTTCGACAAAGTTGACGCCCTTGACCACGCGACCGCCGGTCACGTCGAGGCAAGGGATGATGCGTTTGGCGAGCATGGCGACTTCTCTGGTTGAATGGGTTCAGGGTTTTTTAGGGTTTCAGCACTTGCAAGCGCTGCCATCCCGTCCAGCGCCCGCCCGCAGGCAAGGTGATGGGCGCATACACCTGCGCAGCTTCGACGCACAGCATGTGCCGCCAGCCCTCGTCGGGCATGTCGGCCAAGCGCTTGCACAGGTCTTGCGCGGGGTTCCAGACCACCGTGTTGGCCCAGCTGGGGCTTTGGCGGATGTGCAGGGTCTTGTTCAGCGTCATGGGCTGTGGCCCGGCTTCGTAGACGCGGTCAAACTCGGCGGCAAAGCCGATCGCCTCGGCCGCGTGCGCATGGGTGTCGGTGAGTGAATCCCACTCGGGCTGGCCGCCCAAGCCTTGCAGCGTGGCCTGCGTCACGTCGGGCACGGCCAAATAGGTGTGCAGTGCGCCAGAGAACGCCAGCGCTTGGGTGTCTGTGTTGTGCACGTCCAGCGTCAGTTGCAAGGCGCCCGGGCCCAGGTCGATGTGCAGCGCCAAGGCAAAGGCTTGGGGCCACCAGGCGCGGGTCTGAAAGTTGTCGTTCAGGCGCAGCGTGAGGCGGGCATGCTCGGCTCCCAGTTCGGGCGCATCGGCCAACCAGGCCACGTTGCGGGCAAAGCCGTGTTTAGGCAAGCGCTCGGCCAGGGGGCCGCGTTGGTTGAACTGAGGAAAGCAGACGGGCACACCGCCGCGGATGGCGGCTTGGCCGTCCATCACGCTTTGGGGGCTGAGGTACAGCCGCTCTTGGCCACCCGATACCCAGGAGAGCACATGCGCACCGTGCAGGGCCACCACCAAGCGGTCGCCCGCTGGCAACGCCAACTCGCAAGCCGGCAGGCCTGCGAACACGGTGTCGCGACAAGTGGCCTGCCCGGTCATCTGGCTTGTCCTGTGGGGTTCAACCGTTCAGTTCGTCGGCGCGTTGCTGCGCCAGCGCGAAGTCGAGGTCGCCCGAATACACGGCGCGGCCGCAGATCACGCCTTCCACGCCTTCGTCTTCGACGGCGCAGAGCTGCTCGATGTCGGCCATGTTGGACAGGCCGCCTGAGGCGATCACGGGAATGTGGAGGGCTTGGGCCAGTTTGACGGTGGCGTCGATGTTGATGCCACTCAACATGCCGTCGCGGCCGATGTCGGTGTAGATGATGGACTCAACGCCCCAGTCTTCGAACTTCTTGGCCAAGTCCACCACTTCGTGGCCGGTGAGCTTGCTCCAGCCGTCGGTGGCCACTTTACCGTCCTTGGCGTCCAAGCCCACGATGATGTGGCCGCCAAAAGCGGTGCAGGCGTCTTTCAAGAAGCCCGGGTTCTTCACGGCGGCGGTGCCGATGATCACGTAGCGCAGGCCGCTGTCGATGTATTTTTCAATCGTGTCCAGATCGCGGATGCCACCGCCCAACTGCACCGGGATGTCATCGCCCACGGCCTTGAGGATGGACTTGATGGCGCTGAAGTTTTGCGGTTTGCCCGCGAAGGCGCCATTCAGATCCACCAAGTGCAGGCGGCGTGCGCCTTTTTCGAGCCAGGTGCGGGCCATGGCGGCGGGGTCTTCGCCAAAGGTCGTGGCTTGGTCCATGTCGCCCTGTTTGAGGCGAACACAGTGGCCGTCTTTGAGGTCAATGGCGGGAATCAGAATCATGGCGAATTAAAAAAGGCTGAGGGGCTGATAAACGGCAGTGAAAACTTCTCAAGGCTGCCAGTGGAGGAAATTGCGGAACAAGGCCAGGCCTTGGTCCGCGCTTTTTTCGGGGTGAAACTGGGTGGCAAAAATATTGTCACGGGCAATGGCGCAAGCAAAGCGGCCGCCGTAATCGGTCTGGGCCGCACTGTGCGCCGGGCTGGCCACCTGGGCATAAAAACTGTGCACGAAGTAATACCAGCTGCCGTCAGCGATGCCGTTCCACAGCGGGTGGGCAGGCGCAGCTTGCCAGACCTGGTTCCAGCCCATCTGCGGCACTTTGTAGCGGGTGCCGTCCGGCTGAATGCGCCCGGCCAAATCGAACTTGACGACACGGCCGGGGATCAGGCCCAAACCGGGCGTGTCGCCCTCGTCGCTGTGGTCCAGCAGCATTTGCATGCCCACGCACACGCCAAACAGGGGCTTGCTGGCGGCGGCTTCGAGCACGGCGTCCAGCAGGCCCGACTCGCGCAACTCACGCATGCAGTCGGGCATGGCGCCCTGCCCCGGCAAGACCACGCGGTGTGCATCGCGCACCACTTGCGGGTCAGACGTGACGGTGACTTCGGCATGGTCCACGCTGGAGGCGGCGTGCATGACGGCCTGCGCCACACTGCGCAGGTTGCCCATGCCGTAATCGACGACAGCGACGCGGTTGACGCTCATGTCCGCCCTCCCGCCGGGCCGCCCCAAGGGAGGGCGAAGCCCCCTCGGGGGGCAGCGATGACACGAATTGCAGAGCGTGGGGGCATTACAAACTGCCTTTGGTGGAGGGAATCACACCCGCCGAGCGCGGATCGAGTTCGAGCGCAGCACGCACGGCGCGGGCGAAGGCCTTGAAAATCGTCTCGCACTGGTGGTGCGCGTTCACGCCCTTGAGGTTGTCGATGTGCAGCGTGCACAGCGCGTGGTTCACAAAGCCCTGGAAGAACTCATAAACCAGTTGGGTGTCGAGCGTACCCAGCGAACCGGAGGTGAAGTTCACGTCCATGTGCAAACCGGGGCGGCCCGAAAAATCCACCACCACGCGGCTGAGCGCTTCGTCCAGCGGCACGTAGGCGTGGCCATAACGGCGGATGCCTTTTTTGTCGCCAATGGCTTGGGCAAAGGCCTGTCCCAGGGTGATGCCAATGTCTTCCACCGTGTGGTGACCGTCGATGTGCAGGTCACCTTCGCACGCGATGTCCAGGTCGATCAAACCGTGGCGGGCGATCTGGTCCAGCATGTGGTCCAGAAAACCGATGCCCGAAGCCAGCTTGGCCTGGCCCGTTCCGTCGAGGTTGAGGGCGACGCGGATGTTCGTCTCGGCGGTTTGGCGCGTGACGGCAGCGGTGCGGTTCATAAGGTGACTTTCAAAGCGGCAAGGAGTTGGTCGTTTTCTGCGGCGGTGCCCACCGTCAGGCGCAAGCAGTTGGCGAGCAATGGGTGCATTTTAGAAATGTTCTTGATCAGCACACCGCGGACCTTCAGGCCGTCAAAGGTTTTGGCCGCATCGGGCACGCGGGCCAGAATCATGTTGGCCTCGCTCGGGAAGGGCGTCACGCCGGGCATGGCGGCCAGTTCTTTCAGCAAACGGGTGCGCTGCTCGCGCAGGTCTTTGGCTTGGGCCGCAAACACCTCGGTGTGCTCCAAGGCAAAAAGAGCGCACTCGCAGTTGAGAACGCTGATGTTGTAAGGCGGGCGCACTTTGTCGATCTCGGCGATGAGGGTCTTGGGGCCAATCATGTAACCCAGACGCACACCGGCCAGGCCAAATTTGGACAGCGTGCGCATGAGCAAAACATGCGAGTGACGCGTGATGCGGTCTGCATAGCTGCGGCTGGCAAAGGGCTGGTAGGCCTCGTCCATGACGACCAGGCCGCCTTGAGCGCCTTGGGCCAGCACGATCTTTTCGATCGTCTCGTCGTTCCACAGGTTGCCGGTGGGGTTGTTGGGGTAAGCCAGGTACACGATGGACGGCTTGTGCTCGGCAATGGCCGCCAACATGGCGGCTTCGTCGAGTTCAAAGTCGGCCGTGAGCGGCACACCGTGGAAGGCCAAGCCTTGCAACTGAGCGCTCATGGCATACATCACAAAGCCCGGCAAGGGCGAGAGAATCGAAGCGCCAGGCACATCGCAAGCCAGCGCCAGCAAGGAGATCAACTCGTCCGAGCCGTTGCCCAGCATGATGTCGAAGCCTTCGGGCATGCCAGCGTATTGGGCCAAGGCTTGGCGCAGCTCGTTCACACGGCCATCGGGGTAGCGGTTCAGTGCCAGCGCGCCCAGTCGCTCGCCCAAGGCCTTTTGCAGCTCTGCAGGCAAGCGGTGCGGGTTCTCCATCGCGTCGAGCTTGACCATGCCGACCGAATCCTGGATGGCATAAGCGTGCATGGACTGCACGTCCTGGCGGATTTTTTGCATGAGTTCAGGACGGACGTGGCTCATTTCGCATCTCGCATGGGGGGCACAGGTTTCAAACGCAATTCAGCAGCGCGGGCATGTGCTTGCAGGCCTTCGCCATAAGCCAGCTCAGCGGCGATGCGACCCAAAGTTTGCGCACCGGCTTCGCTCACCTCGATCAGGCTGCTGCGTTTTTGGAAGTCGTACACGCCCAAAGGCGATGAGAAGCGCGCCGTGCCGCTGGTGGGCAACACGTGGTTGGGACCAGCGCAATAGTCGCCCAGCGACTCGCTGGTGAACGCACCCAAAAAGATGGCACCTGCGTGGCGCAGCAAGGGCTCCCAACGGTGCGGCTCACTGCTTGACACCTCCAGGTGTTCGGGCGCGATGCGGTTGCTGATGGCGCAGGCTTCTTCCATGCTGCGCGTGAGGATCAGCGCACCCCGGTCGTTCAAGCTCTTGGCGATGATCTCGCTGCGGGGCATGGCGGGCAGCAGACGGTCAATGGCAGCCTGCACCTCGGCAATATAGGCCGCATCGGGGCACAGCAAAATGCTTTGCGCCAACTCGTCGTGCTCGGCCTGGCTGAAGAGGTCCATCGCCACCCATTCGGCAGGCGTGGTGCCATCGGCCAAAACCAAGATTTCTGAGGGGCCCGCGATCATGTCGATGCCCACGGTGCCGAACACGCGCTTTTTGGCGCTGGCCACATAGGCGTTGCCCGGGCCGGTGATCTTGTCCACCTTGGGAATGGTGGCGGTGCCGTAAGCCAGCGCGGCCACGGCCTGCGCACCACCCACCGTGAAGGCGCGGCTCACACCCGCCACACAAGCGGCAGCCAGCACCAACGGGTTGCGCACGCCCTGGGGCGTGGGCACCACCATGATGATCTCCTGCACCCCGGCCACATGGGCAGGAATGGCGTTCATCAACACCGAAGACGGGTAAGCCGCTTTGCCACCGGGCACGTAAATGCCCACCCGGTCAAGCGGCGTGACTTTTTGGCCCAGCAAGGTGCCGTCGTCGTCACGGTAGCTCCAGCTTTCGCCCGAGGCTTTCTTTTGCGCTTCGTGGTACTGGCGCACACGGGCGGCAGCGGCTTGCAGGGCTTCGCGTTGTAAGGCGGGCAAGCTGTCCAAAGCCGCCTTCAATTCGGTTTGGGTGATCTCCAATGCCTTCACATCGGCGGCTTGCAGGCCATCAAAGCGCTGGGTGTACGCCAGAACAGCCGCATCACCCCGTTGCTGCACATCCAGCAAGATGTCGGCCACCCGCTGCTCAATGGCGGCGTCGGTGTCGGCAGACCAATGCAGGCGCGCCGCGAAGGCCGCTTCGAACCCGGCATCCGCCGTGTTCAGTTGCAAAGGTGTGGCATGCAAAGACATCAGGTCCATGGGGTTCAGTCTTTCTTCACGGCGCCTGCAAAAGCGTCGATGATGGCGCGAATCGGCGCTTGCTTGAGCTTGAGCGCGGCCTGGTTCACCACCAAGCGTGAGCTGATGTCCATGATGCGTTCGACCTCGACCAGGTGGTTGGCCTTGAGCGTGTTGCCGGTAGACACCAGATCCACGATCGCATCGGCCAGGCCTGTCAGGGGCGCCAACTCCATGCTGCCGTAGAGCTTGATCAAGTCCACATGCACACCTTTGGTGGCAAAAAAGTCGCGGGCAATGGTGGTGTATTTGGTGGCCACTTTCAAGCGTGCGCCCGTACGCACGAGCGCTGCGTAGTCGTCATCGGCCCGCATCGCCACACTCATGCGGCATTTGGCAATGTTCAGGTCGAGTGGCTGGTACAGGCCTTGGCCGCCGTGTTCAATCAAAGTATCCAGGCCCGTCACGCCCAAGTCGGCGCCGCCATATTCCACATAGGTGGGCACATCGCTGGCGCGCACCAGCACCACGCGCACGTTGGGCTGGTTGGTGGGCAAGATCAGCTTGCGGGATTTCTCGGGATCTTCGAGCACCTCGATGCCCGCGGCTTGGAGCAGCGGCAAGGTTTCGTCAAAGATGCGTCCTTTGGACAGGGCCAGCGTGATCATTTCACTCTTTCGATATCGGCGCCCAGGCCGCGCAATTTCAGTTCCATGCGGTCGTAGCCGCGGTCCAAGTGGTAGATGCGGTCGACCATGGTTTCGCCCTCGGCCACCAAACCGGCAATCACCAAACTGGCCGAAGCCCGCAAGTCGGTGGCCATCACGGTGGCGCCTGACAGCTTGTCCACACCCTCGATCACCGCCACTTTGCCGTCGATCTGGATGTGCGCACCCAGCCGCACCAACTCATTGACGTGCATGAAGCGGTTTTCAAAAATGGTTTCGGTCACCTTGCTCGCCCCCTGCGCAATGCAGTTGAGGGCCATGAACTGCGCCTGCATGTCGGTCGGGAAGCCCGGGTATTCGGTGGTGCGAAAGCTCTGGGCTTTCAAGCGCCCATCGGCCTTGACGCGGATGAAGTCCTCGCCCGCCTCGATGGTGGCGCCAGCGTCGCGCAACTTTTCAATCACGACTTCGAGGTGGTCGGCGCGGCCGTGGCGCAGCACCACATCACCGCCCGTGGCGGCTACGGCGCACAAGAAGGTGCCCGCCTCGATGCGGTCGGCCACCACTTGGTGTTCGCAACCGTGCAAACGGTCCACACCCTGGATGCGGATACGGCGGGTGCCGTGGCCTTCGATTTTTGCGCCCATTTTGATGAGCATCTCGGCCAGGTCGGGAATTTCAGGCTCCTGAGCCGCGTTTTCCAACACCGTCTCGCCTTCGGCCAAGGCCGCGGCCATCATGAAGTTTTCAGTGCCCGTGACGGTGACCATGTCGGTGGTGATGTGCGCGCCCTTCAGGCGCGTGCGCCCAGCGGGCAAGCTGGCCAGCATGTAGCCATGGTCCACCGTGATGACGGCACCCATGGCCTGCAGGCCCTTGATGTGCTGGTCGACCGGCCGCGAGCCAATGGCACAACCGCCTGGAAGCGACACCTTGGCGTGGCCAAAGCGGGCCAGCAAAGGACCCAGCGCCAGCACAGAAGCACGCATGGTTTTCACCAACTCGTAGGGCGCCTCGGGGTTGCTCAAAGCACCCGCATCCAGCGTGACGCGGCCGTCGTCATGGTGTTCAGCCGTCACACCCATGTTGCGGATCAGCTTGAGCATGGTCGAGACGTCTTGCAGGCGCGGCACATTGGCCAGCGTGACGGGTTCGGCGCTGAGCAAAGCGGCGCACAACTCAGGCAGGGCAGCGTTTTTGGCGCCCGACACATCGAGCGTGCCTTGCAGGCGGTGGCCGCCGCGAATTTTCAGTTTGTCCATGGGTCAAATCGGTGCGTTGGGCCCGCAGGCCATCGGTTCATTTCGCTTGTGCGGCCCATTCAGCGGGCGTGTAAGTTTTCATCGACAAGGCATGCACCTCGTCGGTGTGCATTTTCTGGCCCAGCGTGGCGTACACCCGTTGGTGGCGGGCAATGGGGCGCATGCCAGCAAAGGCCTCGGACACGACCACGGCGCTCCAGTGGCGGCCATCGCCCTCCACCGCGAGGTGGGTGCATGAAAGGCCTGCGGCGATGATGGCTTGGAGTTGCTCAGCGTTCATGGGGTTTCAGCTTCGGATTTTGTAACCGATGCGCAAAAGGTGAAGGGTCAGTCCAGCGATGGCCGCCAAGGCGGTACCGACCACCGCCAAACTGATCCAAGGCGAGACATCGCTTTGGCCGAAAAAGCCATAGCGAAAGCCATCGATCATGTAGAAAAACGGGTTCAGGTGGCTCAGCTTTTGCCAAAACGGCGGCAGCGAATGGATGGAGTAAAACACGCCTGACAGGAACGTCATGGGCATGATGATGAAGTTCTGGAAAGCCGCCATCTGGTCGAACTTTTCTGCCCACAAACCGGCGATCACACCCAATGCGCCCATCATGGCGGCGCCCATGACGGCAAAGACCAAAATCCACAACGGGTTGACGAAAGTGATGTTGACCATCCAGCCGGTGATGACAAACACACCCAAGCCCACCGCCAAACCCCGCACCACCGACGAGCCCACATAGGCCACAAACCAGCTGCGGTGAGACAAGGGGGTGAGCAACAGAAACACCAAGCTACCCATGATCTTGCTCTGAACCAAACTCGACGAGCTGTTGGCAAACGCGTTTTGCAAAACGCCCATCATCATCAAGCCCGGCAGCAAAAACGAGGTGTAGGGCACCTTGTCATAGACCTGGACATGGTCTTCGAGCACATGACCAAAGATGAGCATGTACAGCACCGAAGTGAGCACGGGCGCGGCCACCGTCTGGAAAGCGACCTTCCAAAAACGCAGCACCTCTTTGTAGAGCAGTGTTTGCCAGCCCGTCATGCCAGAGCTCCCGAGCTGGTTTGTTTGCGGTTCATGACTTCGAGGAAGACATCTTCCAGGTCTGCTTGGCGGATCTCCACGTCTTCCGCGACCAAGCCGGCGGTGCGGATGGTGGCGAGGTGATTTTCGATCTCGACCGCATTGTGCACGGGCAGCTGGACGATGCGACCCGTGACGCGGGCGATGGCCGCTACGGCAGGTGGCAAGTCGCCGTCGAGCTTGAAACGCAAGACTTGGCTGGTGGCCGAGCGCAGCAAATCGGAGGTGCGCTCCAGCGCCAGCAATTGGCCGCGCTTGAGCATGGCGATGCGCCCGCACAGGGCCTCGGCTTCTTCCAAGTAATGGGTGGTGAGCAAGACGGTGTGGCCTTGCTTGTTGAGTTTGGCGATGAACTGCCACAAGGTCTGACGCAGCTCCACGTCAACACCGGCAGTGGGCTCGTCGAGCACGATGACACGCGGCATGTGAACGAGGGCTTGGGCCACCAGAACACGGCGCTTCATGCCGCCCGAGAGCTGACGCATGTTGGCGTTGGCTTTATCGGCCAAGCCCAGACTGTCCAACAGCTCATCGATCCAAGCGTCGTTGTGCTTGACATCGAAATAGCCCGATTGAATGCGCAGGGATTCACGCACTGTGAAAAAAGGGTCAAACACCAACTCCTGCGGCACCACACCCAAAAGGCGGCGTGCGGCGGCGTAATCGGTTTGGACATCATGACCATGCACCAGCACACGCCCTGTGGTGGGGCGACTCAAACCCGCCAAGGTGCTGATCAAGGTGGTTTTGCCTGCGCCATTGGGACCCAGAAGACCAAAAAACTCGCCCTCTTGCACATCAAAGCTGACTTGGTCAAGCGCTTTGAATGCAGCTGTACCTGCCTGACGTGCAGGATAGGTTTTAGAGACGGATTGGAAAGAGAGCGCGGACATGGGAGAGCTCTATTTTAAGTGCTGACCCACACAGCCCTGAGCCGGGCACAGGGATAAGGCCAAAAAGACCTGAAAACCCCTCATTCAAGCAGGCTCAAGCAGTTCAATCACCCCGTACAAGCCAGCCAATTCACGCAAGCGCGGCGACATGCCTGTCACGTGCAAAACGCTGCCTCGATGCACCAACTCTCGCCGCAATCCCAGCAAAACGGCCAAAACCGAAGAATCAAATTCGGTCAATGCCGCAGCATCGAGACCCACTGAGGCGGGCAAATTCACCGGCAGTTGCGCCACCCACAGCGCCAGGCAAGCATTGGCCTGGTCGTGCAGCAAACGGGGGGGCAACTTCAAAGCGGTCATGTTCACGCCATTCAACCGGACTTGGCGTTGGATTTGTTGCGCAGCACCAAACTGGCGATCAGGGCATCGATGCCCCCGGCATTGATTTCTTTGGTGAATTGAGTTCGGTAGTTCTCAATCAACCAGACACCCAGCACATTCAAGTCAAAGATCATCCAGCCTGAGCCTTCACCAGGGGTCTTTTCCAAGCGGTAGTCCAGCTGAATCGGATCACCCTTGCCACGCACTTCGGTGTTGACCACCAGATTTTTGTCTTCTTGGCCAGCACGCAAGGGTTTGACCACCACCACTTGGTCAGTGATTTGGCTCAGCGCGCCCGAATAGGTGCGCACGAGCAAAATCTTGAACTCATCTTGCAAACGTTTTTGCTGTTCCGGCGTGGCTTTGCGCCAAGCAGGGCCGGTGGCCAAAGAAGTCATGCGCCGAAAATTCACATGGGGCATCAACTTGGCATCCACCAACTGGACGAGTTTGCCGATGTCTCCGCCGCGCAGCGATTTGTCCGCCTTGATGAGGTCCAAGGTGTCGTTGGTGATGCGTTTGACGAAGGCGTCTGGTGCCTCGTCGGCTGCCCATGCAGGCATGCAGGCAGAGGTCAACACCAAAGCGGCGGCCCACAAACCGTTCCGGCGAGTCAAGGACATCAGGTTAGAAATTTTCATGCCATCACTATAAGGTCAAGCCGCCGGCATCTTGTGAACAACTGTAACGTTCAGCAGGCCTGGCTTGGTGCCATCCATTAAGGGATATCTGACTCTGAATAGTCAAAGCGTGCGGGGGGATTGCCGTCGTGCACATCATTTTCCCGCTTTTGCAAATAGGCGTCGCGCACGAAGGAATAAGGGTCCAGGGCCGCTGCCTTCATGAGATCCAAGGACTCCAAGAAACCTGAACGCACATCCAATACGCGTGTGGCCGTCAACACCTGGCGGGTGGTCGGGTCCTTGAACTGCTGAGTCACATCACCCTGCATGTCCAGGGGCGTGGCCAAAGCGTCGCGCAAGGTGGCAGGCCCCAACACGGGCAGCACCACATAAGGGCCTGGCTTGGCACCCCAATAACCCAGCGTTTGCCCAAAGTCTTCTTTGCGCTTTTGAAGCCCCATCTCTGAAGCCACATCCAGCACGCCGCCCAAACCGAAAACGGTGTTGACTGAGATGCGCATGAGCGTGTCTGCCGATGCCTGCACTTTCAGCTGCAATGCGGTATTGGCCAAAGTCCAAACGTCGCCCAAATTGCCTAAAAAATTGTGGATCCCCACGCGCACCGGGCTCGGCAAGACCGCGCTGTAGACTTTGGCTGCCGGTTTGATGGCCATGTTGTCCAGGGCTTCGTTGAAGTTGTACACACTCCGGTTCATGGGCTCCCAAGGGTCGCGCACATCGGCGTTCTTAACGGATGCACAAGCCTGCAAAAGGAAAATGAGGCCGAGCACCCACATTTTCCCGAGTTGTGGGGTCAAGGTGTTCATGGTTGGGTCCTTTCGGCCGCAGGTTTTTCAGCCTGGTTGTAGAGGAATTGGCTGATGAGATTTTCCAGGATCACCGCCGATTGGGTTGAACCAATTTTGTCGCCCGCTGCCAGATTTTTCTCATCAGCCCCTGGTGACATGTCCAAGTATTGTTCTCCCAACAGCCCACTGGTCAAAATTTTGAGCGAACTGTCTTGCGGAAAGGCCAAACCGGTTTGCAGGGCCAAGGTCACTTTGGCTTGAAAAGACTCGCCGTCAAACTCGATTTTTTTAACGCGCCCGACCACCACGCCAGCGCTCTTGACTGCAGCCCCAGGTTTGAGTCCGCCGATGTTGTCAAATTTGGCGCTCACCTCATAGTCATGGCTCAAGCTCCAAGTCAACAAATTGGCCGCCTTGAGCGCCAGGAACAACACCGCAACCGCCCCCAGCATCACAAACAAACCGACCCACACGTCATTTTTTGAACCTTGCATGCCGTCCTCCTCAAACACTGAACATCATTGCGGTGAGGATGAAGTCCAACCCCAACACAGACAAAGAAGAAACCACCACACTGCGCGTGGTGGCATTGGCCACACCTTCAGGCGTGGGCTTGGCCACATAGCCTTGGAGCAAAGCGATGAAGGTCACGGCCACTCCGAACACCACACTTTTGATGATGCCGTTGCCCACGTCCTTGAACACATCGACACCGCCCTGCATCTGGCTCCAAAAGGAGCCCGAGTCCACGCCGATCAGCAGCACCCCGACCACGTAGCCGCCCAATATACCGACTGCACTGAAGACGGCAGCCAGCAAGGGCAAAGCGATGATGCCGCCCCAAAAGCGAGGCGCCAAAATACGTTGGACCGGGTCCACCGCCATCATCTCCAGGGCCGTGAGTTGCTCACCAGCGCGCATCAAGCCAATCTCAGCCGTGAGTGAGGCCCCTGCCCGCCCGGCATACAGCAATGCCGCCACCACCGGACCCAATTCACGAACCAACGTGAGGGCCACCAGCAGACCCAAGGCTTCGGCCGATCCGTAGCGCTGCAAGGTGTAGTAGCCCTGCAGGCCCAGCACAAAACCCACAAACAAGCCGGAGACCAGGATGATGGCCAGTGAATAATTGCCCAAAAAATGGATTTGGTCACGCACCAGGCCAAATCGTTTGAGCACCGCCCCCGACATGCCCAGCAACTTGAAAAACAGGCGGGCAGCAAAACCCCAATCGGCCAACATCTGGCGTGTGGACGCGCCCAAAATGGCCAACCATCGGATGATCATGCAGACCTCCGATCGTAATCACGCGCAGCCGGGTGTGCAGGGTAATGGAATGGCACGGGGCCATCGCTCAATGCATGGACAAATTGGTAAATCAAGGGGTCGGTGCTGGCACGCAGCTCAGCCGGTGTACCCTGCGCCGCCACACCTCCGTGCGCCAAAATGACCACATGGTCCGCGATCTCAAAGGTCTCGGTCACATCGTGCGACACCACCACGCTGGTGATGCCCAGGCTGTCGTTCAGGCGGCGAATCAGCCGTGCCGCTGTACCCAGCGAAATCGGATCGAGACCGGCAAAGGGCTCGTCGTACATGATCAACTCGGGGTCCAGGGCAATGGCGCGGGCCAAGGCCACGCGTCGGCTCATGCCGCCTGAAATCTCTGACGGTTTCAGGTCCCGCGCACCACGCAGACCAACCGCATCGAGTTTCATCAGCACAATGTCGCGGATCAGGTCTTCCGATAAATGGGTGTGCTCCCGCAAGGGGAAGGCCACGTTGTCGAACACGCTCATGTCCGTGAACAAGGCACCGAACTGGAACAGCATGCCCATGCGACGTCGCGCGGCATACAACTCGGCCTGTCGCATGGGGGTGATGTCCTCGCCGTCGAACAACAGCGCTCCTTGGCTGGCGCGAATTTGCCCACCGATGAGCCGCAGCACCGTGGTTTTGCCCCCCCCCGAAACACCCATCAGGGCCGTGACTTGTCCACGCGGCACATTGAAGCTCAAGTCCTTCAAGATGACACGGTCGCCATACCCGAAACTCAGGTTACGCAATTGAACAAGGGGCGGTGGTGTGTTGGTGCTCATGAAAAAACAAAAGCCGGTCAGTCCGGCTCTTGTGGTGCGAGAGGTTGCGGATGGGTGGATGCCCCACCCAACGTTCTAGGGATTTTACCTAGAACAAATGTTCCTCAACGCGGCAGGTCGCTCGCCCCCATCAAAAACTCGTCCACCGCACGTGCGGCTTGACGTCCCTCGCGAATCGCCCAGACCACAAGCGATTGTCCACGGCGCATGTCGCCAGCAGCAAACACTTTGGGCACGTTGGTGGCATAGCCCCCTGTGAAGTCGGTGCTGGCCTTGGCATTGCCGCGGGCATCTTTGTCAATGCCAAAGGCATCGAGCACGGTGGCGACGGGGTTGGTGAAACCCATGGCCAAGAGAACCAAGTCCGCTTTGTGCTGTTTTTCGGTGCCTGGCACTTCGACCATCTTGCCGTCTTTGAATTCGACTTGAACGGTGGTCAAACCCGTGACCTTGCCCTTTTCACCGGTGAAGGCTTTGGTGGAAATGGCGAACTCGCGCTGCAACAAGCCTTTTTCGGCGCTCTCATCATGGCTCGAGCTGGTGCGCAGCTTCATGGGCCAATAGGGCCAAACAAGGGCCTTGTTTTCTTTTTCGGGCGGCTCAGGCATCACCTCAAACTGGGTGACGCTCACAGCGCCGTGGCGGGTGCTGGTGCCCACACAGTCGCTGCCGGTGTCGCCCCCACCGATCACGATGACGTTTTTGCCATCGGCACGCAGCTGGCCTTTGAGCTTGTCGCCCGCATTGACCTTGTTTTGCTGGGGCAGGAACTCCATCGCAAAGTGGATGCCGTCCAAATCGCGGCCAGGCACAGGCAGATCGCGTGACTGCTCAGAACCACCCGTCAACAACACAGCGTCAAAGTCTTTCTTGAGCTGCTCGGCGCTGATGGTTTCCTTGGCCCAGTTGGTGACCTTGGAATCCTTGGGCCACTCGCCCACCAACACGCTGGTACGGATCTTCACGCCTTCGGCTTCGAGCTGCTGGACGCGCCGATCGATGTGCGTCTTTTCCATCTTGAAGTCGGGGATGCCGTAGCGCAGCAACCCACCCACACGGTCGTTCTTCTCGAACAAGGTCACGTCGTGACCCGCGCGCGCCAGCTGCTGTGCAGCGGCCAGGCCTGCAGGGCCTGCGCCGATCACGGCCACGGTCTTGCCAGTCTTGACCTTGGCAGGACGGGGCGTGACCCAGCCTTCGGCCCAAGCGCGGTCGATGATGGCGTGCTCAATGGACTTGATGCCCACGGCGTCGTCGTTGAAGTTGACCACGCAGGCCGCTTCGCAAGGTGCGGGGCAGATGCGGCCGGTGAACTCGGGGAAGTTGTTGGTGCTGTGCAGCACCTCGATCGCGTTCTTCCAGTCGCCCTGGTACACCAGGTCGTTGAAGTCCGGGATGATGTTGTTGACCGGGCAGCCATTGTTGCAAAACGGTGTGCCGCAATCCATGCAGCGTGCGGCCTGGGTTTTGGACTGCTCGGGCGTCAAGCCGATCACGAACTCGCCGTAGTTCTTCAGGCGCTCGGTGACGGGCTTGTAGCCCTCTTCGATGCGCTCAAATTCCATGAAACCTGTGATTTTTCCCATGATGTTTCCTTAGCTTCTTGACGTGGGGCTCAGGCAGCAACGGGCTTGGCGGCCTTGGCCGCGTTCGCCGCTTTGCGTGCATTGATCTCGCCCAGGGCGCGTTTGTATTCGTTCGGGAACACCTTCACGAACTTGGCACGGGCCGTGGCCCAGTTGTCCAGCAACTCGCGTGCACGCTGGCTGCCGGTCCACTTGTGGTGGTCTTCCAGCAGTTTCTTCAGTTGCGCCTCATCGGCCTGGTCGCGGTGCCAGACCTTGCGGTCCACTTGGGCTTCTTGCTCAGCGGCTGAGAGCACTTTTTCCATGCTGACCATGGCCGTGTTGCAGCGCGAGGCGAACTCGCCGTCTTCGTCGTACACATAAGCGATACCGCCGCTCATGCCCGCACCGAAGTTGCGGCCAGTCTTGCCCAGCACTGCGACGGTGCCGCCGGTCATGTATTCGCATCCGTGATCGCCTGTGCCTTCCACCACGGCGGTGGCGCCCGACAGACGCACCGCAAAGCGTTCGCCGGCCACGCCCGCAAAGAAGGCCTCACCCGTGGTCGCGCCGTACATGACCGTGTTGCCCACGATGATGTTTTGCGAGGCCACGCCGCGGAACTCCAGGCTCGGGCGCACCACCACACGGCCACCCGACAAACCTTTGCCGGTGTAGTCGTTGGCTTCTCCGATCAAATACAGCGTGATGCCCTTGGCCAAGAATGCACCGAAGGACTGACCGCCTGTGCCTTCGAGTTGGATGCGCAGGGTGTCGTCCGGCAAACCTTCGGGATGCACCTTGGTCACAGCACCGGACAGCATGGCACCGACCGAGCGGTTCACGTTGCGGGCGACTTCCATGAACTGGACTTTCTCGCCCTTGTCGATGGCAGCGCGGCTTTTGGCGATCAGCACATTGTCCAGGGCTTTTTCCAAGCCGTGGTCTTGGGTGTCCACATGGCGCACGGCCACGGTGGAGGCCACTTGTGGCACGGCCAACAGACGACCAAAGTCAAGGCCCTTGGCTTTCCAGTGCGCCACACCACTCTTCATGTCCAGCAGGTCGGCGCGGCCCACCAGGTCGTCGAACTTGGCAATGCCGAGTTGGGCCATGATCTGGCGCACTTCTTCGGCGATGAAGAAGAAGTAGTTCACCACATGCTCGGGCTTGCCGGTGAACTTCTTGCGTAGTGTGGGGTCTTGGGTGGCCACGCCCACGGGGCAGGTGTTCAGATGGCATTTGCGCATCATGATGCAGCCCTCGACCACCAGGGGTGCGGTGGCGAAGCCGAACTCGTCCGCACCCAACAAGGCGCCAATGGCGACGTCGCGGCCGGTCTTCATCTGGCCGTCGGCCTGCACGCGGATGCGGCCACGCAAACCGTTGAGCACCAAGGTCTGCTGGGTTTCGGCCAAGCCGATTTCCCAAGGGCTGCCCGCGTGCTTGACCGACGACCAGGGCGATGCGCCCGTGCCGCCGTCGTGACCCGCGATCACAACGTGATCGGCCTTGCACTTGGCCACACCGGCGGCGATGGTGCCAACGCCGATTTCGGACACGAGCTTCACGCTGATGTCGCTGTGTGGGGCGACGTTCTTCAGGTCGTGGATCAGCTGGGCCAAGTCCTCGATCGAGTAGATGTCGTGGTGCGGTGGTGGCGAGATCAAACCGACACCGGGCACCGAGTGGCGCAGCTTGCCGATGTAGTCGGACACTTTGCCGCCAGGCAACTGACCGCCTTCACCGGGCTTGGCGCCCTGAGCCATCTTGATCTGAATTTGGTCAGCGCTCGAGAGGTATTCCGCCGTCACACCAAATCGGCCAGATGCCACCTGTTTGATGCGCGAACGCAGACTGTCTCCAGCGGCCAAAGGCATGTCCACTTCGACGTTTTCTTCACCGATGACGCTCTTGAGCGAATCGCCCAATTTGATGGGGATGCCCTTGAGCTCGTTGCGGTAACGGTTGGCGTCTTCGCCGCCTTCGCCGGTGTTGCTCTTGCCGCCGATGCGGTTCATGGCCACAGCCAGGGTGGCGTGTGCCTCGGTGGAAATCGAACCCAGCGACATCGCACCGGTGGCAAAACGCTTGACGATTTCGGCCGCAGGCTCAACCTGCTCCAGCGGGATGGCTTTGGAGGGGTCAATCTTGAACTCAAACAAGCCGCGCAGGGTCATGTGGCGCTTGCTTTGGTCGTTGATGATCTGCGCGTATTCCTTGTAGGTGCTGAAATTGTTGGCACGGGTGGAGTGCTGCAATTTGGCAATCGCGTCGGGCGTCCACATGTGCTCTTCGCCACGGGCACGCCAGGCGTACTCACCGCCTGCGTCCAGCATGGTGGCCAAAATGGGGTCGTCACCAAAGGCGGCGGTGTGCATGCGGAAGGCTTCTTCGGCGATCTCGAACACACCAATGCCCCCTACGCGGCTGGAGGTGCCGGTGAAGTACTTGTTGATGGTTTCGGTGTTGATGCCGATGGCTTCGAACAACTGCGCACCGCAGTAGGACATGTAGGTCGACACGCCCATCTTGGACATGATCTTGGACAGGCCCTTGCCAATCGCCTTGACGTAGTTGTAGATGGCCTTCTCGGCGGACAAATCACCCGGCAACTCTTTGTGCAGCGCAGCCAGGGTTTCCATCGCCAAGTAGGGGTGCACGGCTTCGGCGCCATAACCGGCCAGCACGGCGAAGTGGTGCACTTCGCGGGCAGTGCCAGTTTCAACCACCAAGCCTGCCGTGGTGCGCAGGCCAGCGGTGACCAGGTGCTGGTGGATGGCCGACAGCGCCAGCAGTGCGGGCACGGCCACTTGGGTGGCGTTCACACCACGGTCGCTGATGATCAGGATGTTGTGGCCGCCTTTGATGGCGTCCACGGCTTCGGCGCACAGCGAGGCCAGCTTGGCCTCCACGCCTTCACGGCCCCACAGCGCGGGGTAAGTGATGTCCAGCGTCGCGCTCTTGAATTTGCCCTTGGTGGCTTGCTCGATGTTGCGCAGCTTGGCCATGTCGGCAAAGTCCAGAATCGGCTGGCTCACCTCCAAGCGCATGGGCGGGTTGACCTGGTTGATGTCCAGCAAGTTCGGCTTGGGGCCAATGAAGGACACCAGCGACATCACAATCGCTTCGCGGATCGGGTCAATGGGCGGGTTGGTCACTTGCGCGAACAACTGCTTGAAGTAGTTGTAGAGCGGCTTGTTCTTGTCAGATAACACCGCCAATGGGCTGTCGTTGCCCATGGAGCCGATGGCTTCTTCACCGGCAGAGGCCATCGGGGCCAGCAGGAATTTGATGTCTTCTTGCGTGGTGCCAAAGGCTTGCTGCAAGTCGAGCAAGGGCACGTCGGAGGCGGCGGCTTGCACAGGCGCCTCGGCCACGTCGTCCAGTTTGACCCGCAGGTTTTCGATCCATTGCTTGTAGGGCTTGGCACTGGCCAAACCGGCCTTCAACTCTTCGTCGTTGATCATGCGGCCTTGTTCCAGATCGATCAGGAACATCTTGCCGGGCTGCAAGCGCCACTTGCGCACGATCTTGCTCTCAGGAATCGGCAGCACGCCGGTCTCGGAGCCCATGATGACCATGTCGTCGTCGGTGATGATGTAGCGCGAAGGACGCAGGCCGTTGCGGTCCAGCGTGGCGCCAATCTGGCGGCCGTCGGTGAACACGATCGAGGCGGGGCCGTCCCATGGCTCGAGCATGGCGGCGTGGTACTCGTAGAAGGCCTTGCGGCGCTCGTCCATGGTGGTGTGCTGTTCCCAAGGCTCTGGGATCATCATCATCACGGCCTGGCTGATGGGGTAACCCGCCATCGTCAAAAGTTCGAGGCAGTTGTCGAAAGTGGCGGTATCGGACTGACCGGCGAAGCTGATGGGGTAGAGCTTTTGCAAATCAGCGGCCAACACGGGGGAAGACATCACGCCTTCGCGGGCCTTCATCCAGTTGTAGTTGCCCTTGACGGTGTTGATCTCGCCGTTGTGCGCCACATAGCGGTAAGGGTGGGCCAGGGGCCACTCGGGGAAGGTGTTGGTGGAGAAACGCTGGTGCACCAGACCCAAAGCCGAGACGCAGCGCTCGTCTTGCAGGTCCAAGTAATAGGTGCCCACTTGGTCGGCCAGCAGCAAGCCCTTGTACACCGCGGTGCGGCTGGACATGCTGGGGATGTAGTACTCGTTGCTGTGCGTCAGGCGCAGGTTTTGAATGGCGGCGCTGGCGGTCTTGCGGATCACGTACAGCTTGCGCTCCAAGGCGTCTTGCACGATCACGTCAGCACCACGGCCAATGAAGATCTGGCGCATGACCGGCTCTTTTTCGCGCACGGTGGGCGACATGGGCATGTCGCGGTTCACAGGCACATCGCGCCAGCCGAGCACCACTTGGCCTTCGGCCTTGACCGCGCGCTCGAGTTCTTGCTCGCAAGCCATGCGTGAAGCATGCTCCTTGGGCAAGAACACCATGCCCACACCGTACTCACCAAAAGGCGGCAGCGCCACGCCCTGCTTGGCCATCTCGTCACGGTACAGCGCGTCGGGCAGCTGAATCAAGATACCGGCACCGTCGCCCATGAGCGCATCGGCCCCCACAGCACCCCGGTGGTCCAAGTTCTCCAGGATCTTGAGCGCTTGCGTCACGATGGCGTGGGTTTTATGCCCCTTGATGTGGGCCACGAAGCCAACACCGCAAGCGTCGTGCTCGTTGGCGGGGTCATACAGACCGGTCGATTGGAAATGTTCTTTTGCACTGGCCGAAGTCATGGGCGCTCCTAAGGGTTTTCACGCAGGTTGAAGAGTGTAGTGCACAGCAGCATCCATGCCAATCTTTTTAATTGGGGTCAGATCCCAATTAATTTTAATTTCAACTTGGCGCTGATTTAATTGGGGACAGATTCAAAGACCTGTCATTTTGACTGGGCGTCCCGCTCTGCCAGGCACCAAGCGCCGCTGGGTGACTTGCTGCAAGCCCGCCACAAAATCGGCCGACCCCAAGGCCCAGCCCGACAAGGCACTTTGGGTGAGTTGCTCCTTTTCACGTTGCGCAAGGCCGGTTTTCACCAACTCGGCATAAGCCGCCTCACGGGCAAAAGGCGTGTTGCCCAAGCCCCAAAACAGGGCATGCGGCGTCACCCATTTGTCACTCAACTGACCAATACAGTGCCTGTGACTGGACCATTTGAAGTCGGCAGGCTGCGCCACCATGCCTGCGCGCACGGGGTTGAGGTCGATGTACACCATGCACGCCAAAAGATAGCGCTCACTCTCAATCAGGTTGCTCCTGTAGCGGCCTTCCCACAAGGTGCCCGTGCGTTGGTGCCGCAAATTGAAGTAGCGCACATAGGCCCGACCCACCGCTTGCATCATGAGCGGCAGCCCTTCATCGGTTTCGGGCGTCAGCAGCAAATGGAAGTGGTTGTCCATGATCACGTAGGCATGGATGGCAACTTTGAAGTTGAGCGCGTGTTCTTGCCACAGCGCCAACAAGCGTTCGCGGTCCACATCGTCGCGCACGATGGCCTGACGATCGTTCCCGCGTTGGATGACGTGGTGAGGGTAAGCGGCAACGGTGAGGCGGGGCTGGCGGGCCATGGGGACTCCCTGAAAGAGACCCGCAGTTTAATTGGGATCTGACCCCAATTAAACGACCGCAATTGAATCCCCGCTCCAGGGTGACAGCCTCTGGGTGCGGGCGCCATTAAGCTTGGCCCATGCACAAGACAACACTTCGCATCGGCGCAGGCGCGGGTTATTCGGGTGACCGCATTGCACCCGCCGTGGAACTGGCCGAAAAGGGCGAGCTCGACTATCTGGTGTTCGAATGCCTGGCCGAGCGCACGATTGCCTTGGCGCAACTCGAACGCTCCAAAGACCCGGCGGCGGGTTTCGACCCGATGCTGGTCGCCCGCATGCGGGCCGTGCTGCCCGCCTGCATCCGTCAAGGCACCCGCATCATCAGCAACATGGGCGCGGCCAACCCGCTGCAGGCCGGTCACGCGGTGCTGGCCGTGGCACGTGAATTGGGCTTGCCGCAGGTCAAAGTGGCGGTGGTGCTGGGCGACGATGTGCTGGCCACCCTGACCCAATCCGGCAGGGCGTTGCCCGTGCTGGAGAGCACGCAAACTTTGGCCGACTTGCAGCCCCAGTTGATTTCGGCCAATGCCTATTTGGGGGCCGAAGCCCTGCTGCCCGCCTTGCAAACCGCCGCACAGGTCATCATCACCGGTCGTGTGGCCGACCCGGCGCTGTTTTTGGCGCCCTTGGTGCACCACTTTGGCTGGGCCGCAGACGACTGGCAAAGCTTGGGCCAAGGCATGCTGGTCGGGCATTTGCTGGAGTGTGCGGCGCAGATCACCGGCGGCTACTTTGCCGACCCGGGCTACAAGGATGTGCCCAACATGGCCCGGCTGGGTTTTCCGTTGGCCGAAGTCAGCACCTCGGGTGACGCCGTGATCACCAAAGTGGCGGGATCGGGCGGTTGCGTGACGGTGGCCACCTGCACGGAACAGCTGCTGTATGAAATCGAGAACCCCGCTCGCTACCTGCAGCCGGATGTGGTGGCGGATTTTTCTCAGGTGCAATTGACGCAACTGGGCCCGGACCGCGTGCAAGTCGCAGGCGGCAGCGGCCACCCACGCACCGACACGCTCAAAGTCACGCTGGGTTACCGCGACGGCTTCATTGGCGAAGGTCAAATCAGCTATGCGGGGCCGGGTGCGCAGGCGCGGGGACAACTCGCGCTGGATCTGGTGCGTCAACGGCTGGACGACGCCGGTTACGGCCAGTTCGAGGGCCGATACGACCTGATCGGTGTGAACGCCATCTTCGGGCCTTCCAGCCCAGCACAGCCGGAACCTGCCGAAGTGCGTGCCCGCGTGGCCCTGCGCGTGCCCACTTTGCAACACGCCCAGCATGTGGCGCACGAAGTCGAGGCGCTCTACACCAACGGCCCGGCCGGTGGCGGCGGCGCTACCCGCTCGGTGCGCGAAGTCATCGCGGCTGCTGCCGTGCTCATGCCGCGCAGCGCCGTGCACACCTCCACCCTGCTGCTCAACGCCGAAGGCCACTGACATGCTGCTGCGCGACATTGCCCACACCCGCACGGGCGACAAAGGCAACCGTTCCACCTTGTCGGTCATCGCTTACGACAAAAAGGACTTTGCCCTGCTGGAAAAACACCTGAGCGCCGAACGCGTGCAAGCCCACTTTGCGGGCACGGTGCATGGCCCGCTAGAACGCTACGCCCTGCCCCAACTGGGCGCACTCAACTTTGTCATGCACCAATCGCTGGGCGGCGGCGTGACCCGCTCGCTGGCCCTGGACGCCCACGGGAAATGCCTGAGTGCGCACCTGCTGACTTTTGTGATTGAATGATTTTTTGACCCACTGGAGAACCCATGAAACGTTTGCGCATCGCCTCTTTGTTGTCTGCCGCACTGGGCCTCGGCCTGGTGGCCACCCAAGCCATGGCACAGGCCTACCCCAACAAACCCATCAAGGCTGTGGTGCCCTTTGCCGCTGGCAGCGCCACCGACCAAATCGGCCGCGCCTTTGCCCAAAAAATGTCCGAAGTTTTGGGTCAGCCTGTGGTGGTGGAAAACAAGGCGGGCGTGAATGGCATGCTGGGGGCTGACGCGGTGGCCAAATCGGCCCCGGACGGGTACACCCTCCTGATCGGCACCAACAGCACCAACGCGGCGCTGAAAAGCCTGATGAAAAAGCTGCCCTACGACCAAGACACCGCCTTTGCGCCCGTGGCTTACATGGGCTCGGTGCCGCTGATCGTGGCGGTGAACAACGACGTGCCGGCCAAAACGCTCAAAGAGTTTGTGGACTTGGCCAAATCCAAGCCCACACAAATCACCTTTGCCAGTGCCAGCACCTCGCAATTGGTGTCCAGTGAAGTGCTCTCCAGCATGGCTGGCATCCAGATGACCAACGTGCCCTACAAAAGCGGCCCTGCCGCCATGACCGACCTGATTGGCGGTCAAGTGAACATGTTCAGTGCTGACTTTGCTGTGATGCTGCCTCAGGTCAAGGCCGGCAAGATCCGCGGCCTGGCCGTCACCTCCACCCAGCGCTCCAAAGCCATCCCCGAGCTGCCCACTGTGAACGAAGCCCTGGGCCTGAAGGACTATGAGCTGATCGCCTATTTTGCGGTCTTTGCCCCGGCAGGTACACCCGCCGACATCGTCAACAAACTCAACGCCGCTGTGAACGCTGCGGCCACCGACAAGACCATTCTGGAACGCTTCTCGGCCCTGGGCTTTGAAACTGCGCCCGCTTCGGCGGAGGCATTGGCACAACGCTCCAAGGCCGAAACCGCCAAATGGGCCAAGGCCATTCGCGACGCGAAGATTGAGCCGCAATAAGGCCTTTGGTGTCTGCTGCGCGCCAGGTCAGACCCCTTCTGATCTTGCGACCAGCGGGTACCTGCCCCCCATCAGCGCCTCCACACCAAACTCCTTCAGCAGCGCCAACAGGCGCTCGCCGGAGGCGCGTTTTTTCTGGCCGGTGTACCTGGCCAAGATCAACTCGTTTTTCATGCTGTGCTCCCAGCCCACCAGCTCGGTCACGGTGACCGAATAGCCCTGAGATTCGAGGTACAGACAGCGCAGCACGTTGGTCAGCTGACTGCCCATTTCTCGGGTATGCAAGGGGTGACGCCACAGTTCGGCCAAAGGTGTGCGCTGCAAATGGAGGGCTTTGTTCTGGTTGAGGGCTCGGGCCAGCTCGGCCTGGCAGCAAGGCACCAGCACCATGAAGCGGGCTTTCTTTTGCAGGCCAAAGGCGATGGCGTCGTCGGTGGCGGTGTCGCAGGCGTGCAAGGCAGTCACCACATCGATCTGTACGGGCAGTTCACCACTTTGCGTCGATTCGGCCACGCTCACGTTCAAAAAACGCATGCGCTCAAAGCCCAACTTTTGGGCCAGTGCTTTGGACGATTCCACCAGCTCGCTGCGCGTCTCAATGCCGTAGATCGTGCCCTGGCCCAGCGCCTTGAAAAACAGGTCGTAAATGATGAAACCCAGATACGACTTGCCAGCGCCGTGATCGGCCAGTGTCGGGCCGCTGTCGCTGGCGGGCAACTCTTGGAGCAGCTTTTCGATGAACTGGAACAGGTGGTAGACCTGCTTGAGCTTGCGGCGCGAGTCCTGGTTGAGCTTGCCGTCGCGGGTCAGGATGTGCAGCTGCTTGAGCAGCTCGACCGACTGGCCGGGGCGCACTTCAGGCGGCAGCTGGGATGGGGCGTTGCCGGTGACTGTTTGCTTTTTCATGGGCTGGGACCCACATCCAGCTTTTTCCAGCCCTCGGCACCCAGTTTGTCCATCGTCTCGATGTTGCTTTCGTAAATCATCTCGGCCTCTGGGAAAGCCTCCACCGCACGGTCGATGCTTTCCTCGCGCAGCAAGTGCAGCGTGGGGTAAGGCGAGCGGTTGGTGAAATTGCCCATGTCGTCAGGCTCGGTGTCAGCAAACTGGAACTGCGGGTGAAAACTCGCGACCTGGAACACGCCCTCCATGTCCAGCTCCTGCAACACGGCATCGGCTTCGTCCAGAAAGTCGTTGAACTCCAGAAAATCCTGCAGCATCTGCGGCACGATCAAGAGCACGGTCTCACGCTCTTCGGCGGGCATAGCGGCCAGAGCCTGCAGCTGCTCCATCAGCTCGTCGCGCAAGCCTTCGAGGCCCTTGGCCTCGCTCAGCACGTAATGGATTTGGCCCTTGACGTGCGGGGCTTTGGCAAAGGGGCACAGGTTCAGGCCAATCACAGCGCGTTCGAGCCAGCGCACGGTGTCGGCAATTTCGGGGGTGTTCATGTCGGTCATGGACGAGATTGTGCCTGCGTGAGCCGTCGCCCAATGGCCCAAGCCAGCACGGCCCCTGCCATGCAACAGCCGACCGAGACGAGCGGCGTCAGCTGCCAGCCGCCCGCGCGCGCAGCCACAGCCGCCACCACGGGGGGGCCGACGAACTGGCCCAAGGCGGAGAGCTGTTGTACCCAGCCCACAGTGGTGGCCACTTGCTGATCGCCCGGGGCCAGGCGCACGGCCAAACTGAACAAGGTGCCCGGCACCAAGCCGCCCATGCCCGAAAACAGCAACAAACCGGCAAAACGCCACCAAGGCAGGGTTTCGGTGAAAGGCGCAAAGGCCACCGTGCTGCCCAGCGCCATGGCGCCAAAGCCCAGCCACAGGGTTGCGCGCGGTGCCCAACCGCGCTGCAGCAATCGGCCTGAGGCCAGGTTGCCCACGATGTTGACCGCTGCAGCCAAGGCCGTGAGCACGCCCAGCAACGCAGCGCTCAGGCCTGCTGCAGCGTAAATCGATGGCAAGAAACCCACCACCGCCAGCCACTGACCTGAATACATGCAAAAGGTCAGTGCCACCAGCCATGGACCCGGGGCACTCAGAGTGCGGCGCAAGCGCTGCCAGGGCCTCTGCGCAGCCGCGTCAACAGAGGCCATCGGATCGGCGGGCACGCAGCGCACCATCCAAACAGCCATGCCCAAAGACAAGAGCGCAAACGCCCCCCACCAAGCGCCCCAGCCCCAAGCCGGGATGAACAATGGCCCGATCAGCAATGCCAAGGCCGTGCCGGTAGGCATGTATGCGCCCCACACACCGAGCATGCCGGGCAATTGGGCGGGCGGCACCAGACGGCGGATCAAGGCGGGGGCGGGCAAAGCCACCAGCAAAAAACCCAGACCTTCCAGGGCCCGCAGCGCCAGCAAGGCGCTCACCGAGTTGGCGAATGCCCCCAAGCCACTGGCGATCGCCAGCAAGCACAGGCCCCGCACCATGCTGCGCTTCAGGCCCATGCCATCGGCCCACAGGCCCATGAAAACGGCCAAACTCATGCCAGCGAGTTGCACCATGGACAACAGAAAACCCGACTGCACCAGCGTCAGGCCAAGCTCAGCCTGCAAGGCAGGCAAAGCCGGAGGGAGCTTGCCCACCTGCAAAGCAGCCACGCCGCCCGCGGCAACCACCAACCAAGCCTTGCCGTATGGAGAAAAGGACTTGTGAACCGTCACAGCCACATCGCGACCATGGCGCCGCGCCCAAACCGGGGCTGCCCTACCCCAGTCACAACAACCTGCGCCCCGTCAGGCGTTCGTGTTCGCGCAGGGCGAAGCGGTCGGTCATGCCGGCAATGTAGTCGGCCACCGCGCGGTGCAGGTCGGTGTTGGCAGCGAAGTCGGCCGACATCTCCGAGGGCTGCGCCACGTAAACGGCAAACAACTCGCGCACCACCTGCTGCGCCTGGCCGGTGGTCTGCATGACCTGCGGGTGGCGGTAGAGCTGCGCGAATAAAAACCTTTGGAGTTCACGGCTACGCACCTTCATCTCGGTGCTGAAAGCCACCAAAGGCCCAGCTTGGCGGGCTTCGTCCAGCGTGCGCACACCCGCTTGGACCACCGCAAGTCGGGTGGTGTTGATCACGTCATAAACCTGGTCGCTCAGCATGCGGCGGATGGTTTCGTACAAGAGGCGACGCGGCTTGGTCGACAAGCCGGGATGCTCGGCCAATGTTTGCTGGTGGTAGTGCGCAAACAGCTCAACTTGCAGCAGTTGCTCGATGCTGATCAGCCCGGAGCGCACGCCGTCATCGATGTCGTGCGCGTTGTAGGCAATGGCGTCGGCCAGGTTGCACAGCTGCGCCTCCAAACTGGGCTGGGTGCGGTCGATGAAGCGCCGCCCCACCCCGCCCGGCTCGGTCCGTTCCAGATGCTCGGCGTTGGCGCGCGAGCAGTGTTTGAGCACACCCTCGCGGGTTTCAAAACTCAAGTTGAGGCCGTCAAACGCCGGGTAGCGCTCTTCGAGCTGGTCGACCACGCGCAGGCTTTGCAGGTTGTGCTCAAAGCCGCCGTGCTCGGCCATGCATTCGTTCAGCGTGTCTTGCCCCGCGTGCCCAAAAGGCGTGTGGCCCAGATCGTGCGCCAACGCCACGGCCTCGACCAAATCTTCGTTCAGGCCCAACGCCCGAGCAATCGAGCGGCCCAGCTGCGCAACTTCGAGCGAGTGCGTCAGGCGCGTGCGGAACAAATCGCCTTCGTGGTTGAGGAACACCTGTGTTTTGTAGACCAGCCGCCGGAACGCGGTGGAGTGCACGATTCGGTCCCGGTCACGCTGAAAAGCGTTGCGCGTGGGCGCGGGGGCTTCAGCAAACCGTCGACCCCGGGTTTGCGCCGGGTCGCAAGCCAGCGGCGACAGGCTGGTCTGAACAGGTGAGGAACCCACGGGCAAATCCAATGACTCTGCAAACATGCTTCAGGCGCAGCAGGCGTTGATCACTTCGCGCACCATCGCGTCAGGCGCACCGCACACGCTGGCTTTGCCAGGCCCGTCGATCAACACAAACTGGATGTCGCCACCGATGGCTTTTTTATCCAGCCGCATGTGTTCGATGTAATGGCCCGCGTTGTCGGCCGCGTCAATGACCGGGCCGCGAACTGGCAAGCCTGCGCGCACGATCAAGGCCCGCAAACGGGCCACAAAAGCGGCGTCCACTTTGCCCAAACGCTGCGAGAGTTCCGCCGCCATGACCATGCCGCAGCCCACGGCTTCGCCGTGCAGCCAGACGCCGAAACCCAAACCCGCCTCGATGGCGTGACCGAAGGTGTGGCCAAAATTCAGGATGGCCCGCAGGCCCGCTTCGCGCTCGTCTTGACCCACCACCCAGGCCTTGATCTCGCAGCTGCGCTGGACGGCATGTGCCAGCGCGGCCGGGTCTTGGGCGATGAGCGCATCGATGTTCGCCTCGATCCAGTCGAAGAAGGCCATGTCGGCAATCGGGCCGTATTTGATGACCTCGGCCAAACCCGCGCTCAGCTCACGCGGGGGCAAGGTGGTCAAGGTGTTCAGGTCGCACACCACACGCACCGGCTGGTAGAACGCGCCGATCATGTTTTTGCCCAGCGGGTGGTTGATGGCGGTCTTGCCGCCCACCGACGAGTCGACCTGCGACAAAAGCGTGGTCGGCACCTGCACAAAGGGCACGCCGCGCATGTAGCTCGCCGCCGCAAAGCCGGTCATGTCGCCGATCACGCCACCGCCCAAGGCAAACAGCACCGTCTTGCGGTCACAGCCTTTGGCCAGCAGCGCGTCAAAAATCAGGTTCAGGGTCGGCCAGTCTTTGTGCGCTTCGCCATCGGGCAGCACCACGGTGTGCACCTGTTTGTAATGCGGGGCAATCGCACTGCGCAAGGCCGCCTCGTACAGCGGGGCAATCGTGTCGTTGGTCACGATCATGGCCGTCTGGGCCTTGGGCAAGCCAGCCCAGGTTTCAGGCCGACTCAGCAGGCCTTGGCCAATGTGGATGTCGTAACTGCGGTCGGCCAGCGAAATGGCCACCGTTGAGGTGGGGGTGATGGACTCGGACATAACCCCCAAGTGTAGGCGCTCAGGGCCGTGGTGGGGGCGGTGGTGAGGCTGGCGCGCGCGACACATGAGGACCTGCCAGCTCCAATTGCATGGTGATCATGTTGACCAAGGTGGCCACAGAGGGTCGGCCTGTCTCGATGACGAAATGCGCAGCTTCGCGGTACAAAGGGTCGCGCGCCTCAAACAAGGTTCGCAATCGGTTCAAGGGATCGTCCACCTGCAACAGCGGGCGGGCTTGGTCGTGGCGCACACGGCGAAACACATCTTCGGGCGAGGACCGCAGGTACACCACTTGGCCCCGCTCATGCAAACGGCGGCGATTGATGGGACGCAACACAGCCCCCCCCCCGGTGGCGATCACGCCCTCATGGGTTTGGGTCAACTCGTCGAGCACCTGTTGCTCCACGTCGCGAAAGCTGTCTTCGCCTTCGCGGGCAAAAAACTCCCGTATCGAGCAACCCAGTTGGTGCTCGATCACATGGTCAGAGTCCACAAACGGCAGATCCAACCGGCGTGCCAATTGTCGGCCGATGGTGGTTTTGCCCGAACCTGGAAGGCCCACAAAGATGATGCTCAAGGAAATCTCACACTGAAAAAGCAGCCGGGGACACCTTGGAAGCGACCCGCCTTTGGAATGCTTGGAGTGTATTCGACCTGCTGCAGGTCACTGCGGCGATGGCCGTGCCCATGGCCTAAGGCGGTCGGCTCTGGGCAGAAGCGTTGGCCGGGTCATCGGCGACCACACGGGGGGTTAAAAAAATCAGCAACTCACTTTTGCGTTGGTTCTGCTCACGTTTTTTAAACAACCAACCCAAACCTGGCACCTCCCCCAAACCGGGGACTTTGGCATCGTCGTTGCGACGGATTTCCTCGTAAATACCCCCCAGCACCACCGTACCCCCATCCTCCACGCGCACTTGGGTTTTCACATGCTTGGTGTTGATGGCATAGCCCGCGGGCGTGTTTTGCCCCACGCTGTCGCGGTTCACATCCACATCCAAAACCACCGAACCATCGGGGGTGATCTGAGGCGTCACCTCCAGCTTGAGGTTGGCCTTTCTGAACGAGATGGCAGTCACCCCATTGCCTGCGGCGGTCAAATAGGGCAACTCGGTGCCTTGCTCGATGAGCGCTTTGGTCTGGTCGGCCGTCACCACCCGAGGGCGCGAAACCACCTTGCCCAGCCCAGCAGTCTCCAAGGCCGAAATCTCGACATTGATGAATTGGTCGGCCGCGGCGCTGAACAGCGAGACCGCAAACGTCGCCGGGGTGTTGACTGTTTGCCCCGCCATGCCCGCGGGCAAGTTGACTTGATTGCCCGCCGAAGTCCCGGCTGCGGCTGACTGGTTGCTGGCGCCTACAGCCAAGGTGCCCGAGCGCCCCTGGACCTTCATGGGGATCGCCAGGCCGGTGCCCAGCCGCACCCCGAGCGACTGGCCAAACTGGTCGTCGGCCTCGACGATCCTGGCCTCGATCAAGATTTGCCGCACGGGCACATCCAGCAACACCAGCATTTTTTGCAGCTCTTGCAAACGTGCGGGCATGTCCAATATGAAGAGTTGGTTGGTGCGGGGTTCGGCCAAAACACTGCCGCGGCCACTCAACCACCGCCCAGCGCTGCTGCCTGCCGCTGTGCCTTGCAAGCGCTGAGCCACTTCGGTTGCACGGGCGTACTGCAAACGCACCGACAGCATCTGCATGGGAATGACCGACTCCAAGGCCGCTTGGGCTTCCAGCTGCTTTTTTTCTCGCATTGCCCACTCGCCCTGTGGCGCAACCCACAGCACACGGCCCTCTTGCCGGGCAACCAAGCCTTTCGATTGCAGCACAATGTCCAGCGCTTGCTGCCAATGCACACCGTTCAACCGCACGCTGACAGGCCCCGTCACGCTCTCGCTGGGCACCAAATGCAGGCCTGAAAAATCGGCAAACACCTGCAACAAAGCTTTGATGTCGATGTTTTGAAAGTTCAAACTGATGGGCTTGTCAGGGGCTGGGAAAGCCAGAGCATCGGAGGGTTTGACCCCATCCAAGGCGTGGGGCATTGCTTGACCCTGGGTTTGCGCCAAGCCCATGCCTGACAGGCTCACGCACACCAGCCACATGCTCATCTGAACGCCTGTTGGGTTGCGTGGGGTCATGGGGCTGGACTCCCGGTTGTTTGGAGCGAAACTTGGCTTGGGGGTGCCACATGGACAGCGGAGGACAACGGGCCACCCGATCGGGCATCGGGATGCGCTTGAGCCCAGGTCAGTTCACGCCATGCACCATGGCCCAAGCGCAAATGCACCGCCTTGTCACTGATCTCAGCCACCCGGTATCCCTCCAGCGCGACACGTTGACCGAGCCGCACCGTGACCGTGTGCGATCCGGCCGACAAAAGGGCCAGCCGCTCGCCTCCGTGTTGCCAGACACCTGCCAAGCGGATGCGGGCCAAAGGCCATTGCTGCGGATCTTCGGGCAAATTCGCCAAACTGGCGGCGTCGGCTGCGGCAGCATCCGCGCCAGAAGCCGTCGAGCGCCCATCCGCCTTGCCGGGATTCACACCGGCCTCTGCAGCAAGGCTTGGGGCAAACAAGGCGGTGCGCCAACGATCTGCTGGCCCTCTGCGCGGAAGTGCAGGCCCCCAACCATCGGCCAGCCCCCGTTCATCCAGCGACTGCGTTTCAGGCAGACGCATCCAGAAACGCATCACCGCATCGATTTGCACTTCGCCGGGTGGGTCGACGGGCACCACGCTGATGCGCTCGATGGCGCACAGGGGTCCATGCTCGGCGCACGCCGCCCAGACCCGTGCCCAATCTTCGAAACGCCCCAACACCCGCCAGGCGGCCACATGGCTGACCAAGCTTGCGCCCCGTCCCGCCTCGCCGTTGGACGGCAGCGCTTGCAAAGACTGCAGCCGCAAATCATGCGCTGCCAAAGCCTGCTGCCACAAGGTCCAGAGGGTTTCGGGCCGGCTCGAAACAGGCAAAGCGCCCCAAAGGCGCTGCACCTGGACCGAAGAAAGGCCGTTTGGGGCCGACACTGCCGCAGGCGTGGGAGCGGACAGGCCTGAAGCCACCTCTGCCAATGTCTGCTCCAACCGCGCTTGCGCCTCAAGAGCGGTGGCGTAGGCCTCCCCCACTTCAGGTTGCGCCAGCCCCATGCCACTCAGACCCAACGCCAGACCAGCGCAGGCATAACCCCACTGGCGCAACCAACGCTCAGCCAGTCGTTGCAGATGCGGCCACCCCCATGCAGCCGATGGCCAAGCAGCCAGCCGCGTCCAGGTGGTCCGGGTGATGGGTTTCATGGCTTGGCTTTCTCCACCCCGCCAGCCTGGCCCAGTCGGACACCCTGAAGAACAGGCCACGTGCTCTCCCAGACAAACCGCACTTGGGAAGCAGGTCCGGTGCTCAGGTCTTTGAGGCTCACAGCCAGCCCCCACTGCTCGGACAGGTTTTGCCGCGCAACGGCCATGTCCTCGAAGCGCTTGAACGCCCCGTGCCATGTCACATGGTCAGCATCCGACTGCATGCGCGACAGTCTCAGCCCCTCCTCGGCCATGTCCAGCAAGCGTTCATGCACGCTCATCCAGGCCTGTTGGTGCAGGGCAATTTTTTGCAAGAGCGCGGCTTGCGCCATTTGCACACGCTGTCGGGTTTGCTGTTGTGCAGCGACCTGGGCCTGGTGCGTGCGCGCCAGCCAGGCCGATTGCAACTGGCTGTTCGCCTGTTGCAAGCGCAGTGTCTCGGCCTTTTGCCATTGCTGCCCAAGCCAAGCCAGCAAGCAGCCCACCAGCAGCCCCGCCACACTGCTCCAGCAACGGTGGAACACTTTGCGCTGCTGGGCCTGGCCAGGGTGGCTCAACAGATTAAAAGGGCGCATCACTGCCAAGCCTTCAGCGCCAAACCGGCAGCCACCAACCGTGCACGGGCCTGCGTACGCATGAATTTTTCCAGGGCTTGCGCCATGGTTTCGTCGGACTCCTCTGGAGGCTGCGCCCAGTCTGCTGGCGACGTCGCCCAGCACCTGTCTGAGTGAAATTGCCAGTCTTGCGGCGCTTGGGTCAACAAGCTGAGCGATCCCCCCTTCAAAGCGCGCAGGCCCCGCTGCGCCGCTTCGTGTTCGGGTTCGACGGCCGCCAAGCGCCAACCCGCAGCGCGGATGCAGTTTTTGAACACCCCCATTTGGGCTTGCGCACAGCCCACCCAGTGGACCCGCCGCACCAAGCCGTCGCTGGCCTTGGCGGGGACAAAATCAAAGTTCACCTCGTCAGGTGCCAATTGCAAAGCATGCGCCACCTCCAGCTGCACCTCGAAGATCCAATCCTCCTGCGCAAGATCGGCTGGAAAATCCATGAAACCCTCTTGGACGAGGTCGCTGGGCAAAGCCATGTTCAGCCGCTGATGTGAACGGCCACGAGTGCCACGGGCGCCCCGCTGTTGGCGCAAATGCGCGCTCAAACCACTCAGCTCCGTCATGCCCGATTCGATCGGGATGCGCCACGTGGTCAAGGTGTCAACCTTGACCAAAGCACGGCTTTGCCGGCTCAAGCCGGCCAAAACCCAAGCACCGTCACCGGGTGCCATGCCCCAGGCATGGTGAACGGCCCCTCGGGCCCACCGATGCCACCAATGCGCCAAAGCCTGCATGCTGTGCCTCCCTGAAGGCGGGCGGATCCGTCTTCCCTGCCGTGCAGTTTTGTAACATGAATCTGCTTGATTGGACCGTTTTAAAAACAAAATAGTTCTTTTTTGAATTTCACCTCCTCGAGACGTCAAGCTGATATTTTTATAATGCCTTGGCAGCTCGCACCTTGCTGGCTGCCCCCAAAGCCCACCTATGCCCGCCAACCACAACGCTTCTCCAGAAAAACACAGCCCCTCGGCACTTGGCCGTGCAGGGGGTCCCCTGTCGTGGGCCCTCAAATTGGGCGCATGGGCCGTGGGCCTGGCCGTCGCAGGGTTTGCCGCCTTGCTGTTGGTGGTGGGGGTTGCCATGGTCATGGCCTATCCGAACTTGCCGGACATCTCTGACTTGGCCGACTACAAACCCAAGCTGCCGCTGCGTGTGTTCACGGCCGATGGCCAGTTGATGGGCGAGTTTGGTGAAGAGCGCCGCAACCTCACACCCATCAAAGACATCCCTCAGGTGATGAAAGATGCGGTGTTGTCGATCGAGGACAACCGCTTTTACCAACACGGCGGCGTCGACTATTTGGGCATTTTGCGCGCAGGCATTGCCAACTTGGGCCGCATGAAAAGTCAAGGCGCATCGACCATCACCATGCAGGTCGCCCGCAACGTCTACCTGTCCTCTGAAAAAACCTACACCCGCAAAATTTATGAAATATTGCTGACCTACAAACTCGAACACATGCTGACCAAGGACCAGATCCTGGAGATCTACATGAACCAGATCTTCCTGGGCAATCGGGCTTATGGGTTCGCGTCCGCCGCTGAAACTTACTTTGGCAAACCGCTCAAAGACATCACCATCGCCGAAGCGGCCATGCTGGCGGGCTTGCCCAAAGCACCCTCGGCCTACAACCCCATCAGCAACCCCAAACGCGCGCGCTCACGGCAGCTCTACATCATCGAGCGGATGGAGGACAACCAGTACATCACGGCGGCACAGGCCAAAGCGGCCAAATCCGAGCCGCTCAAATTGCGCTCGGCCTCGGACAAAAAAATCCTGCACGCCGAATATGTGGCTGAAACCGTGCGCCAAATGGTTTTTGCCCAGTACGGCCAAGACACCTACACGCGCGGTTTGAACGTTTACACCACCGTGCAATCGACGGAGCAAATGGCGGCCTACAAGGCCTTGCGCCAAGGCATCATGGATTTCGAGCGCCGCCAGATTTACCGGGGCCCCGAAAAGTTCATAGACCTGCCGACCGATCCCAAAAAGCTGGATGACGCCATCGATGACGCCTTGGAAGAACACCCTGACAATGGCGACGTGTTGTCGGCTGTGGTGCTCGAAGCCTCGCCACGTAAAGTGGTGGTGATTCGCCAAAACGGTGAGCAAATCACCCTCTCGGGCGACGGCCTCAAGCCCGCGCAATCGGGACTGTCCGACAAAACACCACCGGCCAAACAGGTGCGCAAAGGCGCTTTGGTCCGCATCACGCAAACCCCCAAAGGTGCCTGGGAAATCACCCAACTGCCCGAAGTAGAAGGCGCGCTGGTGGCCATCACACCGCAAACAGGCGCCATCCGCGCCTTGGTCGGAGGCTTTGACTTTGCCAAAAACAAATTCAACCATGTCACGCAGGCCTGGCGACAGCCTGGCTCCAGCTTCAAACCCTTCATTTACTCGGCGGCTTTGGAAAAAGGCTTCACCCCAGCCACCATGGTCAACGATGCCCCCTTGTTTTTTGACAGCGGGGTCACCGGTGGACAACCTTGGGAGCCCAAGAACTACGACGGCAAATTTGACGGCCTCATGAGTCTGCGCACAGGCTTGGCCAAATCTAAAAACATGGTCTCGATTCGCATCCTGCAGGCTGTTGGGGCCCGCCCTGCGCAAGAGTGGGTGACCCGTTTTGGCTTTGATGAAGACAAACACCCCGCATTTTTGACCATGGCACTGGGTGCGGGCTCGGTGACCCCGATGCAGATGGCGACCGGTTACGCCGTCTTTGCGAATGGCGGGCACTTGGTGCAACCTCACTTGATCACCCGCATCACCGACTTCAAAGACCGCGTACTGGTCGAAAGCCCCGCGGTCGCTCAACTGGATGAACCCTCGGTCATCCCCGCACGAAACGCCTTTGTCATGACCAGTTTGCTGCAAGAGGTCACGCGATCAGGCACCGCAGCACGCGCCCAGGGCACGCTCAAAAGACCAGACATTTACGGCAAAACCGGCACCACCAACGATGCGATGGATGCTTGGTTTGCAGGCTATCAAACCAACTTGGCGGCCGTGGTCTGGATTGGTTACGACACCCCCCGCAAACTGGGCGACCGGGAAACGGGCGGCGGCTTGAGTTTGCCGGTATGGATCAGTTTCATGGAAACCGCTTTGCGAAATGTGCCGGTTTCTGAGCCGCCGGTGCCTGAGGGTGTCGTCAATGTGAGCGGCGATTGGATGTACGAGGAATACGCCAAGGGCGGGGGCATCAGCAGCTTGGGTGCTGGCAACGACAGTTCCGGTAAATCACCCAATGCCGCACTGCCCCCCGCTGATGAACGCAACCGGATTTTGGACTTGTTCAGGAACTGAATGGGCGCGGCCAGACCCCCCGGCCTGAGCCAGAAAAGCCGCCTGGATTTCAGGGCTTGAAAGACAAGGCTTGCCCCGCCTGTTCAGAGGCATAGCGGGACAAGCTGGCCCAAAATTCACCTTGCCCTTTGGTGTCCAACCAGTGCACACCGTCAAACTTGTAATGAAAGCCCCCGCAGCGCGCTGCCAACCACACCTCATGCAAGGGCTTTTGCAGATTGATGACGATCTGACTGCGGTTGGGAAAAGTCAGTGTCACCATACCGCCCACTCGCTGGTTGTCGATGTCCGCGTCGGTGTCGTCGTTGAGGCGATCGCTGCTGAGTTCGACGCCCGACAGCAGGCGCTCAGCGTGGTCCAGAAATTCGAGGTCGGTCATTACAATCGCAGCATGTTGAAGATCCTCCAGATTCTAGTCATGGCGCATGCCCTTGTTGGCGGTGCGGCGATGCTGAGCGCTTGCGGGCAAAAAGGCCCTTTGGTCTTGCCCAGCACACCGGATTCTGCAGGACGGGCCACCTTGCCCGAGACGCTGTCGCCATGGCGTGGGCGCTTTGCACCCAAGGCCAATACCAACGCCCCTGTCCCTACCCCACCTGTCGCACCGTCGGCAACCTCCACCTCTTCCCCATGAACGCACCTGTTACACACCATGGCCTGCCAGGCCAACCTCATGTTGCCTATGCGGGCGACCAACTGATGGTCGAGGGCGTTCGCTTGTCGGACCTGGCCCGCGAACACGGCACCCCCTTGTTTGTGTATTCCAAAGCGGCCATGCTGTCGGCCCTTGCCGCTTACGAGCGCGGTTTTGCTGGGCGCCAGGCACAAATTTGCTACGCCATGAAAGCCAACTCAACCCTGGCCGTGTTGCAGGTGTTTGCCGAAGCGGGTTGTGGTTTTGACACCGTCTCAGGTGGCGAGCTGGCCCGGGTGTTGGCCGCAGGCGCTGATCCGTCGAAGGTGATTTTTTCGGGCGTGGGCAAAACCCGCGCCGAAATGAAGCAAGCCCTGCAAGTGGGCATTGGCTGCTTCAACGTGGAAAGCGAAGCGGAGCTGGACGTGCTGAGTGAAGTGGCCGTCAGTTTGGGCAAGCAAGCCCCGGTCAGTTTGCGGGTGAACCCCAACGTGGACGCCAAGACGCACCCCTACATCTCCACCGGCCTGAAAGGCAACAAATTCGGCATTGCCCACGAAGACAGCCTGCGTGCGTATCGCCACGCGGCCAGTCTGCCCGGCCTCAAAGTGGTGGGCATCGACTGCCACATCGGCTCGCAGATCACCGAGACCACCCCCTATCTGGACGCCATGGACCGCGTGCTGGACTTGGTGGGCGAGATCGAAGCGGCCGGCATTCCGATTCACCACATCGACTTTGGCGGCGGCTTGGGCATCAACTACAACGGTGACACCCCACCCGAAGCCGACGCGCTGTGGGCGCAATTGCTGGCCAAACTGGATGCACGTGGCTATGGACAGCGCCAAATCATGATCGAGCCCGGCCGCTCCTTGGTGGGCAATGCGGGCGTGTGCCTGACCGAGGTGCTGTACCTCAAACCCGGCGAACAAAAGAACTTTTGCATCGTCGACGCCGCCATGAACGACCTGCCCCGCCCAGCCATGTACCAGGCCTTCCACCAGATCGTGCCGGTTTCGCCGCATTCAGGGGACAGCGTGGTCTACGACGTGGTGGGCCCGGTGTGCGAGAGCGGCGACTGGATCGGCCGAGACCGCGAACTGCGGCTAACAGCCGGTGACGTGTTGGCTGTGTTGTCCGCAGGCGCTTACTGCATGAGCATGGCCAGCAATTACAACACCCGGGGTCGCGCCGCTGAAATCCTGGTTGATGGCACCCAAGCCCACCTGATCCGCCAACGGGAATCGGCGTTCGACACCTTTGCGCTGGAGCAGCTGGTCTGACCCAGACAGGCCGGCCGGGAGTGGCGGCACAGTGTCTGATGGCGCTCAGGCGCGGCGCGCAAAACGCAGCCAGCGCCACCCCAGCAAACCGGCCAAGATGGCCGCATACACCAGCACCTCGACAAAATCCTGTTTGCCGGCCCGCATCCACCAAAAGTGCAGCACAGCGAGCACGGCCACCGCATAAACGGCTCGGTGCAGGCGTTGCCAGCGCTGGCCACCCAACCAGCGCACGGCCCCGTTAAATGACGTCGCGGCCAGCGCCAGCAACAGCACAAAGGCGCTGAAACCCAACCAGATGAAGGGGCGCTTGAAGAGGTCTTGCAGCGTGTCGGCGAAGTCAAAGCCCATGTCAAACCAGGCGTAGCACAGCAGGTGCAAACTGGCGTAGCCAAACACCAGCAAGCCCAGCATGCGCCGAAAACGCAACAGCTCTGGCCAACCCAGCCCAGTGCGCAAAGGGCTCACGACCAACACCACACACAGGCTGCGCAACGTCCAATCGCCCGTCGCACGGATCAGCGCTTCGGCGGGATTGGGGCCGAGCTGGTCTTGCAGGGTTTGCGCCAGCAACCAGAGCCCAGGCGTGCAACCGAGCACGAGCAAAGCCCACCAAGCGGCGGGGTGACGCAGTGCCGCTCTCATGCCTTCACAACGTCAGTCCGCAGCGCCATCAAAAGAATTTTTTCAGGTCCATGCCGGCGTAGAGCTGCCCCACCTGCGCCTCGTAGCCGTTGAACATGAGCGTTTTGCGCTTTTTGGCCAGCAAACCGTCTTCGCCAATGCGCCGCTCGGTGGCTTGACTCCAGCGAGGGTGGTCCACCGTCGGGTTCACGTTGGAGTAAAAACCGTACTCTTGCGGGGCGGCTTTTTCCCAGGACGAGACCGGCTGCTTGTCGGTGAAACGGATTTTGACCAGGCTCTTGCCGCTCTTGAACCCGTATTTCCAGGGCACCACCAAGCGCACAGGCGCACCGTTTTGCTTGGGCATGACTTCGCCGTACATGCCAAAGGCCAGAAGGGTCAAGGGGTGCAGGGCTTCGTCCAGACGCAAGGCCTCGACGTAGGGCCAATCCAAAGCCCCACCACGCACGCCCGGCATGGTTTTGGGGTCGGCTTGGGTCACGAACTCCACAAACTTGGCGCTCGGCAGCGGTTCAACGCGTCGGATCAGATCGGCCAGCGAGTAGCCAATCCAAGGAATCACCATCGACCACCCCTCCACGCAGCGCAGGCGGTAAATACGCTCCTCCATCGCGCCCCACTTCATCAGGTCTTCCAGGTTGACGCGGGCGGGTTTTTTCACCAACCCCTCGATGTCCACACTCCATGGGTCGGTTTTGAGGCTGTGGGCCCGTTTGGCCGGGTCAGCCTTGTCGGTGCCGAACTCATAAAAGTTGTTGTACGTCGTGGCATCTTTGTAAGGTGTGGCTTTGTCCATCACCATGGCACCCGCCAACTTGGAGGGCAGAGCAGACAGGGGCGGCAGTTGCCCGGGTCGGACCATTTGAGCTTGAGCATCGCGCAAACCCCAGGCGCTCAGGGCCAAGCCAGCAGAGCCTGTGGCCATGTAGCGAATGATGTCGCGCCGCGTCTGGTAAACCGACGCCGGGGTGATCTCGCTGCCCAAGGGGTGCTGAAAACCGAATTTGTCTGTGTGAATGATCATGCTGGACCTGGGCTGATGGCGGAAAATGCGATGGGGTATTTTGAACCGATTCCAAAACCCTCGCCCAATCGGTCTGTCCCTGAAGGAATACCCTGTCTATGCATCCTGCCATCGGCCTGCTGATTCAAGTGGTCATTGCCGTCCACATTGCCCTGCCCTTGGGCACCTGGCTGCTGCTGGCCGGCCGTCGCAACGAGGCCACGCGCTTGTGGTTCATGAGCATCTCGTTCTACAGCTTGTCGATTTGCGCCATCGCTTTGCGGCCCTGGGTGGCCGAATACCCGTCTACGATTTTGGCGTGGACAGGCGCTTGCGCCTCTTGGTTGATGATGGTGGAAGCGCTTCGCCGCGAGTTGGGGGCAAAGCCCAAGTCTTGGCCTGTCTTGATCGTCCCCGTCACGCTCTGGGTGATCTTGCTGCATGGGCTGCACGTCACCGGAAACATGACCCCCACTGGGGTGCTGGTTTACTCCTGCACATTCATTGCTCTGAACTTGGTCTTGTCGGCCCTGGTCTGGCAGCTGCGTCGCATCCACCGCAGCCGTAGCCTGTTGTTGATGCAGGTGGCTTTTGGCATCCATGCGAGTGCTTACTTGAACCGCTTGTACCAATACGCCTTGAGTGAGCATGCCGAGTATCTGAATGTTTTTTCATTTTCCTGGGTCGGCAACTTGGTGACTTTGTCATCGATCTTGGCCATGATCCTGATTTGCTTTGGCTATTGGGGCTTTTGCCTCGAGAGAACCAGCTCCGAATTCACCCATGCGCAGCAAGGCCAGCGCCTAGCCCAAGCCGAAAGTGACACCATGCGCAATTTGGTCAAGGAAAGGGACCAATTGTTGATGCTCAATGCCAGAGTGTCTTCCTTGAGCAGCTTGTCGTCTTTCTCCGCCATGTTGGTACACGACATCAGCCAACCCTTGCAGGCTTTGGAGTTGGGTTTGTACGACTTGCAAAATCAAATCACCCCCGCGCCTGAGCCGCAGCAGCTGCAAGCGCGCGTTGACAACCTGATGCTGCTGTCGGGCAAAGCCAGCGACATGGTCAGCAACCTGCGACGCTTGATGATCCGCGGACAAGACCAAATGGATGCCGTCCATCTGCAGGGTGCCATTGAAACCGTTTTCCCCATCTTGCAGGGTGAGGCCCAACAAAGGGGGATGACCCTTCGTTTGTCCTGCCAGTTGGCGCCGGGGTGTTGTGTCCAAGCCAACGAGGTCATGTTGCAGAGGATCGTCTTCAACCTGGTGTCCAACGCCATGGATGCCCTAGGCGACCCACAGACCCCGGCGCCAGAAGAGCCGAGCATCCACATTGAGCTGCTCTGGCGCCCAGCGGAGGACCAGGACTGGGTGGTGCTTCAAATCAGCGACAACGGTCCTGGATGGCCCGCCGATTTGCTGCAGCCCCTGCCCGGACCCGTGGTCTCCAGCAAAGCGCATGGCTCTGGCCTGGGCTTGTTGCTGACACAGAACATGGTACGGCTTTGGGGTGGCCAAACGACCCTGGACAACGCGCCCTCCCAGCGTGGCGCCATCGTGGCCCTTTGCTTGGTGCCCACCTCCCCCATGGCACCGCAGGCCTGAGCACGGGAGAAGGACTTCATGACACGTACATTGGGCTTGGTCCACGTGGTCGATGACAACGAGGACATTCGAAAAATGCTGGCCCTGGTTTTGGCGGGGCGTGGTTACACCGTGCAAACCCACGACAGTGGCGCCGCCTTTTTACAGGCACCCGCCACGCAGGCGCCGCATGTGATGCTTCTGGATGTGCGCATGCCAGGCATGAGTGGACTGGCGCTGCATGCACAGATGAAAGCCATGGGCAACACCATGCCGGTGGTGTTCATGAGTGGTGAGAGTCAGCCCCACGAAATCCAAGCGGTGAAAAACTCTGGCGCCGCTCAGTTTCTGTGGAAGCCATTCAACACGGCGGAGATGTTGTGCCTGATCGCCGAAGTTTTGGGGCAATCACCGCCAGCACCCCACAGCGTTTACAGCGTGCCGTAGCTGTGCAGGCCGCTCAAAAACATGTTCACCCCCAAGAACGCGAAGGTGGTGACGGCCAAGCCCATCAAGGCCCACCAAGCTGCCACCGTGCCGCGCAGGCCCTTCATCAGGCGCATGTGCAGCCAAGCGGCGTAGTTGAGCCAGACAATCAAAGCCCAAGTTTCTTTCGGGTCCCAGCTCCAATAGCCGCCCCAGGCTTCGGCCGCCCACAAAGCGCCCAGCACGGTCGCGATGGTGAAAAAGGCAAAACCGACGGCGATGGCTTTGTACATCACATCGTCCAGGATTTCGAATGACGGCAAGCGCTCGGCAATGCGACGACGACCGAACAGAATGGCGGCCACAATCAGCGCCGAGATGCCGAAATACACCATCCAATAGCCACTGCCCCCGTCGGTCGGCGACTTGCGGAACACCACGGGCTCAAAACACAACACAATGCCCAACAACCACAAGGGAGCGAGCTTGTACCAACGGGTCTCACCCGCCGTTTGTTTGATCAGGTAAGCAAAGGCCACCATGGCGGCCAAGGCAAAAGTGCCGTAACCGATGAAGTTGGCTGGCACATGGATCTTCATCCACCAGCTCTTGAGGGCAGGCACCAAAGGTTGGATGGCGTGCGCCTCGCGCACCAAGGTGTACCACAGCAAAAAGCCCACCGCCGCGCTCACCACCAGCATCACAAACGCACCCAAAGCGCGGGTTTTGTACTGTGCTTCGTAATACAAGTAGAACGCTGCCGTCATCCAGCAGAACATGATGAAGACTTCGTACAGATTGCTGACCGGGATGTGCCCAATATCAGGCCCCAACTGGTGGCTTTCGTACCAGCGCACCATCGTGCCGATCAAGGCCAAGCCCACCGCCACCCAAGCCATGCGCGAACCCAAAGACTCCATCGAATCACCTTGCCCGCGAACGAACATGCCCGCCCAGTAAAAGACGGTGCTGATGAAAAACAACAAACTCATCCACAAAATGGCCGACTGGCTGGACAAGAAATATTTGAGCAAAAACACCTGCTCAGAGCGCGCCAGATCACCTTGGTACAAGTAGATGGCCAAGAGCGACAAGCCTGCGACGACCAGCATCAAGGTGCGCAAGGGGCGCCAAAACCAAGCCAACCCAATGACGGCAGGCAGTGTGCAAACCAAAATGGCTTGCTCGTAGACATCCATGGCCTGCTGGTAACGGGTGAATGCGAACACCGTGCCCAACAGCGCAAGGATTGCAAAGCCCCAGTCCAAAGCCGAACGGCTTGAAAAATAGCCCGGGTTCAAGGTCACAGTCGTCATGGTGTTTTCTCGGAGCGGCCCAGCAAGCGGGCGGTCAGTTGTTCAAATTCACGGTCTACGTCCATGGTCTTGCGGTTGGACGACAAAGCCAAGGTTGCTTGCGCGCCCTCTCCCTGAGGTGAGAGCCAAACCCACAAGCGACGGTCCCGAACATACAGCATTGCAAAAATACCCAGGATCAAAAGGGCACAGCCCAGATAAACGATCGACTGGCCTGGGGCCCTGGCCACTTGGAACACGCTGGCTTGCACTTGCTTGAAATCTTTCAGCAGGAACGTCATGGGGGCGGAATAAAGCGGCGCATCGGACAAGGCCAGCACCGCTTGCGACATGAAGCCCTGAATTTTGTCTTCGGGCAAAGGTTTGGCGGCGGCCTGCTCGCGGGCCACCGTGTCCAACTCGAGCAAAGTGCCGTTCAGGATGCGCACAAACATCTCACCCGCACGGGCGCGTTCGGCCTCGGGGACATTCGCTTCCAAAAAGTCGGCCAAGGCCTGTAAGCCCGCCACTTTTTTGCCTTTGACCTCCTCTTGGCCGGCAAACAAGCCCAGGGCCCGATCTGCTGAATCGGCCAGTTGCTGGGTCAGTTCGGGGCGCTGCGGGTCCACCGCCTTGCGGGCGTAGCGCTGCACCGCACGCTCACGCAGCACGGGTGTTTCCAGGGCCGCACGCAAGCGGATGAAGCCGGTCAACTCGCCGTTTTCATCCGCTGGAGGGCGCAAGTAGCGGTAAGGCTCACTGGGCGTATCACGCATACCCAACAAAAACACCGGCACACCGTCGCCGGCATCCACGGGCAACATGTAGTTGTTGTACTCACGGGCCTGCCCTGCCGCATCGCGCAGCTTGTAGCTCACGCTGGGGCCGACGTTGTGCAGGTTTTTGGTCTGGGTGGTTTTGTGACCCGCCCCCATGCGCGCTTCCAGCGAGCTGCGCAAATCGACCTTGCGCACGTCCACGCCTGTGGCTTGAGGACCCTCGCCACCGGAGAGGTTTTCCACGTTGATGACGCGCAGCCCGGTGAACTCCAAACTTATTTTTTCGCTGCCATTGGTGAGCTCGGTGCTGCCGCCAATGGTGCCTTCCACCTCGAACGACTTGGTGGCTGCGGACATCGGCACAGCCTGGAGTTTGACACTCGAGCCGCCGTCGTCAAAGCTGGACTGGTAAATGTTGATGCCTTTGAAACTGGCCGGATGGTTCACCTCCACTCGGGCTTCTTTTTTCTCGCCCGTGGCTTTGTCGTGGATGATGATGTCACTGGCAAACAGCTTGGGCATGCCGGTCGAGTAGTACTCGACAATGAACTTTTTGAGCTCAATCACAAAAGGCAGCTCTTGCAACAAGATGCCATTGGACTGGTTCAAGATGGCCGTGCCAGAGGCCGTGTCTTCGGCCACCAGGAGGTTGCCCCGAAAAGCCGGGTTGCGCTCCGACAGTCGGTGCTGGGCGGGCACATCGGCGATCAGGCCACCGCCGTTGTAAATTTCTTTGCCGCCAAACCACATCTGGGCGCGCACCATCAGGTCACCATCGAGCAAACCGCCCACGCACACCAGCACGATGGCCGAGTGCGCCGCGATGTAACCGATTTTGTTGGCTGCACCCGCTTTGGCTGCCAGCATCCAACCCTTGCCTGCAGGGGTGTCGCGCTCTTGCAGCTTGACTTTCCAACCACCTGTGGCCAGCAGTGCGCCCAGGCGTTGGGCGGCCACCTCGGGCAACTCAGCCAAGTGCCCTTCGGCCTTGTGGTGAAAGGCCTTGAGGCTTTGTTCGCGGATGTTTTCCTTGTAATTCTTCAGGTCCACCAAAATCTTGGGCGCGTTGCGGGCAATGCACAAACTGGTGCTGAGCACCAAGAAAGCCAAAATCAGCAAAAACCACCAAGCGCTGTAGACGGTGTTGAGTTTGAGGGTGGTGAACAACTCGGCCCAAAATGGGCCAAACTGGTTGACGTAATTGACGCTGGGTTCGTTTTGCTTGAGCACCGTGCCGATGACGGAGGCGATGCAGATGATCGTCAACAGCGAAATGGCGAAACGCATGGACGACAGCAATTCGATCACCGCCTGCCCTCGGGGCGAGCCGCGCTCGGATTCATGGCGGGAAGCAACAGTCGTCATGGGGTGCTCAGGAAAGAAGCCCAACAGGCCGTGGGACAGGAAAATGACAAGGAAAGCCCCGGCAAAAACAGTCAAGGCCGGGAAAACCGGCCTTGGATCAAGTCATATCAGCCGATGCTGAATTGTGCCGCAGGGGCGTGTGCTTGGCCTTAAAACCCCCTTAAACGGACAGGGCAAACCCCAGCACGTCAAAGCGGCCCGGCTTGGTTTCAGCGCAAACCAGCGATGTAGTCGGAGACGGCTTTGATTTCGCGGTCATTCATCTTGGCTGCAACTTGGGTCATCTGCAGGTTGTTCTTGCGAACGCCATCACGGAACTGCACCAACTGAGAAGCGGTGTAGTCGGCGTGCTGACCCGACAAACGGGGGTACTGCGAAGGCATGCCCGCACCGTTGGGCGAGTGGCAGCTGGCGCAAGCGGCAATTTGACGGTCAGGAATGCCGCCACGGTAAATCCGCTCACCCAAAGCCACGGTGTCTTTTTCTTTGGCAAAGCCAGGCTTGGCTTGCTTGGAAGCCAGCCAATAAGAGATATTGCGCATGTCATCATCGCTCAGGCCTGCCACCATGCCGCTCATCACGGCGTTGGCACGTTTGCCGGACTTGAACTCTTGCAGCTGCTTGATCAGGTATTCAGGGTGCTGCTGAGACAGTTTGGGGTTGACCGGTGTGGTCGAATTGCCGTCGGCGGCGTGGCACGCGACGCACATGGCAAAGGAAGCTTCACCTTTGGCCAAATCGGGCTTGGCTGCGGCGGGGGCCGGGCCTGCCGCCAGTGCCGAACCCAACATGAAAACAGACGTGGTAGCGGCCAAAGTGGCGGACTTCAGGAGAGAAACAATTGACTTCATGGTCGTCGTCCAATAGTTGGAAGAAGGAGGCGCAAAACCCAAGGATTCTACAATGAGGTCTGCGTCAGTTTCCTGACGACCCAAGGTATCCCCGATTTATGAGCTCCCGCCCCCCCGTTCGTGCGTCTGCAAGCCGCAAAGTCACTCAGCCCGCCGCGCCGATCGCCAGCCCCAGGGCCGCTTCAGTGGCGACAGCGCCGACCGCCCCGGCATCGTCCGCCCGGCCTGCAGGCCCATCAGCCGCCCAGTCCTCCAGCGTGCCGGCTGTCGTCACCCCCATGGGCTGGATGCACACCGCCCGCTTTTTGACCACCGCTGCACAGCTGCACCATCTGCCCGCCATGGACACCCCGGAGATCGCCTTTGTCGGCCGCTCCAACGCGGGCAAATCCACGTGCATCAACACCTTGACGCAAAAGAAGCAATTGGCTTTTGCCTCCAAAAAGCCAGGGCGCACCCAGCACATCAACCTGTTTGCACTGGGCAAGCAAGGCGTGACCGATGCGGTGCTGGCCGACTTGCCCGGCTATGGCTACGCCGCGGTGGCCAAAATGGACAAACTGCGTTGGCAGCAAGTCATGGCCAACTACTTGGTCAGCCGTGACAACTTAACGGGCATTGTCATGATGTGCGACCCGCGACACGGCCTGACGGAGCTGGACGACATCTTGCTGGAAGTGATCCGCCCACGGGTCGAAGAAGGCTTGAAGTTCTTGATCATTTTGACCAAGGCGGACAAGCTCACCCGCGCTGAACAGGCCAAAGCTTTGTCGATTGCGCGACTGCAAGCGGGCGGCGGCGAGGTGAAACTCTTTTCGGCCTTGAAAAAACAAGGCGTGGACGAGGTGGCCCAACTGCTGTGGGACTGGACCCACCCCGCTGCAGGCACTTTGCCGGCCGCCCCGCCCACCGAACCCATCGAAGACGAACCCGAAGCCCTGGACGAGTGAACCACGCGCAGGGCCTCGTTGAACCCGAAAGCCCACGCCTTTGAACACCGACATCCAGACCTGGCAGCAAGACCTGCCCCATGGCATCACCTTGAGCTGCCGAGCCAGTGGCGAAACCGGTCGCCCGGTGCTGCTGTTTTTGCATGGCTTTCCAGAGGGCGCTTGGGTTTGGGACCCGTTGTTGCGGCATTTCTCTTTGCCCGAAAACGGTGCTTACCGCTGTGTGGCACCCAATCTGCGCGGCTATGAGCGCTCGAGCGCACCCGAAGACGTCAAAGCCTACCGCGCCAAACACCTGGTGCAAGACATCTTGGCCCTGATCGATGCCGTATGTGGCCCCCAAGCGTTGGCCGCGCTGGTGGCCCACGATTGGGGAGGCGCCGTGGCGTGGAACTTGGCCAACCAACACCCCGAACGGCTTCGCCAGTTGATCATCATCAACTCACCACACCCGGGCCCATTGCTCCAGGCCCTGCAACACGACCCGGCACAGCAAGCGGCCAGCGCTTACATGAATTTTCTGGTGCAACCCGAGGCCGCAGCGCTGCTGGCGGCCAACGACTTCGAGCGCTTATTGGGTTTCTTGACCGGTGAAGACACCTCACTCATGTCGCTCACGGCCGCGCCAGACACGGCACCAAGGCCTGATTGGCTCACCACCGAGGTCCAAGGGAAATACCGAGAGGTCTGGCAACACGGCTTACAGGGTGGACTCAACTATTACCGAGCTTCGCCTTTGCGCCCCGCCACGGCCAGCGATCCTGGGGCCAGCGCCATCCAAATCCCCAAGGAAGCCTTGCGCATCGATGTGCCCACCTTGTTGCTGTGGGCGCTCGACGATGTGGCACTCTTGCCCTGCCTGACCGAGGGACTGGATGTGCACATCGCCCAACTCAAACGGGTCTCCATTGAGAAAGCCACCCACTGGGTGGTGCATGAACAGCCCCAGCGGGTGATGGCGGAAATCCGTGACTTTCTTCCCCAACCCTGATGTGCAGCAGCAGCCGAGCGCCTGCCCGGCGCCCAGTTCTCAATAAAAACCAGGCTCCCCCTCAGGACGGGTCTTGAACCGTTTGTGCACCCAGTAATACTGCTCGGGCATGGTGCGCACCCAGTCGGCCAGCAAGCGGTTGACCCGGGCGGTGTCCTCCACCACGTCGTTGCTTGGGAAGTCCGCCAATGGGGCATGGACTTCGATGTCATAGCCCTCGGGCGTCATGCGTGTGACGACAGGCACCACCCGCGCACCCACCACCTTGGACAGGCGAGACAAAGAAGGCACGGTTGCGGCTTGCTCAACCCCCATGAAAGGCACAAAAATGGATTCGCTGCGGCCAAAATCCATGTCCGCAGACAGGTGCAAGGGCTCGCCTTTTTTCATGCCCGCCAAAATTTGACGCATGCCTTGGTGACGGAAATAGGGCCTGACATTGCCCGAACGCTCCCGCCCTTGGCGAACCCAAGCTTCAACGGCTGGGCGCGATTGCGCCGAAAAAATGAACGCCACAGGACCCGGCACCTCCAAAGAGACGGCCATCCCACCAGCGTCCAGTCCCACAAAATGGGGGGCAAAAATGACCAAGGGGCCAGGCGCTTTCAAGGCGTCCAAATCGCCCACCCAGCGCAAGCGTTGGCGCACCGTCGTCTCGGGGGCGTGCCAAAGCCACGCACGGTCCATGACCGACTGGCCAAAAGCCACAAAGTGGCGGTAAGCCAAGTCATTGCGCTGCGCCTCAGGCCACTCGGGCAAGCACTTGTGCAGGTTCACTTGCACAATGCGGCGGCGCGCGATGGCTGCATGCCACAGCACCCAGCCCAAAGCGGTTCCTGCCACGCGCACCCATGTCAGCGGCAAGCGCGCAAACAAACGCAAACAGGCTATCAACAATTTGACCATGGTGTGGTTCCGCTCAAGCCTGCCGGGGGTTCTTGTAACGGGCGTAGCCCCAGATGTACTGGGATGGGCACTGCAAAATCAGCGCCTCCATGGCTTGGTTGATCTGCACCACCGCCGTGTCCAGATCCTCAGAAAGTGCATGGCCAAGCGCTTGGGTGTGCAGGCGGTAGCCGCGCCCCCAAGGCAAACGCTCACCCCAAATCAACACCACGCGGGCTCCGGTTTGCAGTGCCAAACGGGCCGCCAAAGTCATGGTGTAGGCCGATTGCCCAAAAAATGGCGCCCACTGGCCCATGCCTTCTGGCGGCACCTGATCCGGCAGCAGACCCACGGCCCGGCCAGAACGCAAGGCTTTGATCATTTGGCGGACTCCGGCCAAGTTGGTTGGCACCGCTTCCAAACCCGGGCGCTGTCGCGCCAAGGCCATGACCTCGCCCAAACCGGCATGACGGGCGGGTCGGTAGAGCACCGTCAATGGACCGTGCACAGGTGAAAAACGCATGGCCAAAGCTTGGGCCGTGATCTCAAAACACCCCATGTGGGGCGTCAAAAACAACACGCCTTGGCCGCTGTCATACGCCTCAATGGCCGCGCGGTCATTCACCCAATCCAGGGGTGGCGTCTGGCCCAGCCACAAACGCGGCAACTCGGCCGACATGCGCCCAGCATGGCCAACGGCCCGAAACACCGTGCCCCAGCCCAATCCAGCCAGACGCACATTCTTCAAAAAGCGGCTTCGGTAACGCCCCGAAAAACACCAAGCCAGCCAACCGCCCAAGCTGCCCAGCGCATGCAATGCCCACAGGGGCCAACGGGAAAAAAACAAAAACCATCTCAACATGGGGGGTGATTTTGCACTGAAGACCTGGGAAGCTGCCAAAAAGAAGGGCCCTTGGGCACAGATCAATTTCTCGCAGGAAAAAAAAGGGGGCTCTTGAAATGGCCAGAATTGCCCGTATCATTAGCACTCGAAGGAGATGAGTGCTAACAATGCCCTCCCCCTCAGATTTCAGTGGCACCTTGGGTGCTGGTGTTTTTCAACCCTTGTTTCAAATTCAGGAGATTCCATGAAACTGCGTCCTTTGGGCGATCGCGTGATCGTCAAGCGTATCGAAAGCGAAACCAAAACAGCCTCGGGCATCGTGATCCCCGACTCGGCTGCAGAAAAGCCCGATCAAGGTGAAGTCTTGGCCGTCGGCCCTGGCAAAACCAATGACAAAGGCGAGACCAAAGCCCTGAGCGTCAAAGTCGGCGACCGCGTGTTGTTCGGCAAGTACAGCGGCCAGACCGTCAAAGTCGGCGGCGATGAGCTGTTGGTCATGAAAGAAGAAGACCTGTTCGCAGTGGTCGAGTGATTTGCGGGACAGACCGACAGACGCGCGAAGCGCCCTGTCTCTCTGTCCTCAACCAATTAATCTGAATTTAGGAGCTTAAAAATGGCAGCAAAAGACGTAATTTTCGGCGGCGAAGCCCGCGCACGCATGGTTGAAGGCGTGAACATTTTGGCCAACGCGGTCAAAGTGACTCTGGGCCCAAAGGGTCGCAACGTGGTTCTGGAGCGCTCTTTCGGCGCCCCTACCGTGACCAAGGACGGTGTGTCCGTGGCCAAGGAAATCGAACTCAAAGACAAGCTGCAAAACATGGGCGCGCAGATGGTCAAGGAAGTCGCTTCCAAGACTTCTGACAACGCAGGTGACGGTACCACAACGGCCACCGTGTTGGCCCAAGCCATCGTGCGCGAAGGCATGAAGTACGTGGCCGCCGGCATGAACCCGATGGACCTGAAGCGCGGCATCGACAAAGCGGTCGCCGCTTTGATCGAAGAGCTGAAGAAAGCCACCAAGGCCACCACCACCACCAAAGAAATCGCCCAAGTCGGCTCGATCTCTGCCAACAGCGACCACAGCATCGGCGACATCATCGCCAAGGCCATGGACAAAGTGGGCAAAGAAGGCGTGATCACCGTCGAAGACGGCAAGTCTTTGGACAACGAACTCGACATCGTTGAAGGCATGCAGTTTGACCGCGGCTACCTGTCGCCCTACTTCATCAACAACCCCGAAAAGCAAGCTGCTTTGCTGGACAACCCCTTCGTGTTGTTGTTCGACAAGAAGATCAGCAACATCCGCGATCTGCTGCCTACCCTGGAAGCCGTGGCCAAAGCGGGCCGTCCTTTGTTGATCATTGCCGAAGAAGTTGAAGGCGAAGCCTTGGCAACTCTGGTGGTGAACACCATCCGTGGCATCTTGAAGGTTGTGGCGGTCAAGGCCCCAGGCTTTGGTGACCGTCGCAAAGCCATGTTGGAAGACATCGCCATCTTGACCGGCGGCAAAGTGATCGCTGAAGAAGTCGGCCTGACCCTCGAAAAAGTGACTTTGGCTGACCTCGGCCAAGCCAAGCGTATCGAAGTGGGCAAAGAAAACACCATCATCATCGACGGTGCTGGTGCGGCCATCGACATCGAAGCCCGCGTCAAGCAAGTGCGTGTGCAGATCGAAGAAGCCACTTCCGACTACGACCGCGAAAAGCTGCAAGAGCGCGTGGCCAAGTTGGCTGGCGGTGTGGCCGTGATCAAGGTCGGCGCTGCCACCGAAGTCGAAATGAAAGAAAAGAAAGCCCGCGTGGAAGACGCCCTGCACGCCACCCGCGCTGCAGTAGAAGAAGGCATCGTGGCTGGCGGCGGCGTGGCTTTGCTGCGTGCCCGTCAAGCGGCTGGCGTCATCCAAGGCGACAACGCTGACCAAGACGCCGGCATCAAGCTGGTGCTCAAAGCCATCGAAGCGCCTTTGCGCGAAATCGTTTACAACGCTGGTGGCGAGCCATCGGTGGTGGTGAACGCAGTGATGGCCGGCAAGGGCAACTACGGCTTCAACGCCGCCAACGACACCTACGGCGACATGATCGAAATGGGCATCTTGGACCCCACCAAAGTGACCCGCACGGCTTTGCAAAACGCAGCGTCTGTGGCCTCTTTGATGTTGACCACCGAGTGCATGATCTCCGAAGCCCCGAAGGACGAGTCCGGCGCTGGCGGCGGCGGCATGCCTGACATGGGCGGCATGGGTGGCATGGGCGGCATGGGCATGTAAATGCAATGCTGTCTGGCCTGAGGGTTTGCGTCCTCACCCAGCCACAAACAAAGCCCCACAAGGTTTGCGCCTTGTGGGGCTTTTTTCATGGGCGGCAGAACAAGGTTACAAAGCCGCAGCCTCGATCTTCACCACCCAATATGCACCGTTTTCCTGCACCGCCTGAAAGCGCACTTTCTGCCCGACTTGCAAGGCATCGAGCTGCCCAGGTTCTTTCACCTGAAACACCATGCTCATGGGTGGCATGTCCAGATTTTGAATGTCGCCGTGTTTCAGGGCAACTTTGCGTGCAGCCTTGTCAATGCGCCGCACTTCGCCCATGGCCCAAGGCAGGGTGCTGGAGTTTCCGCTCACGCGTTGCAGACTGTCACGTTGCGCCATCCGGCGCAGCCCAGGGTAGTGATGGAAGCTTTTGCTGCTGCCGTCTTGTTGCACCAACAGGACGTCGTAGGCATCCTTGCGGCCCTTGTACTCGGGGCCATCCATGCCGGGGCTGCCAATGGGCATGCCGGGCACCGAGAGACCCAAGGCAACAGGCCGCTCTTTGAGCAGACGTTGGATGTCCACAGCGGGCACATGGCCCTCGATGACGTAACCGCCCACGGTAGCGGTGTGGCAGGATCCGAGGCGCTCGGGCATGCCCAAACGCTTGCGGGCGGCGGTGTTGCCCACGTCCCGCACCTCGACCTTGAAGCCACTGGCCTGCAGGTGTTCCACCCACAATTGGCAGCAGCCGCAGTGGGGGTCTTTCCAGACTTGCACCGTGGTGGCTTGCGCCAAGGCGGTGCGCTCAAACCCGATGAGCGCCAACGCAGCCGCTGCCGCCAAGCACTTGCGCCGAGCCAGGGTCTTCAGCGTGGAATTTTTCATGGCGTGACCTCCTTACTTCACGGTGATGCGGCCGATCATGCCCGCTTCAAAATGGCCCGGAATCAGGCAGGCAAATTCAAACCGGCCTGTGCGGTTGAAGGTCCAGACGATGGTGCCTTTTTTGCCGGGATCGACATGGGCCATGTAGGGCTCGTCGTGTTCCATACCGGGGTGTTTTTTCATCATCTCGGCGTGCGCCTTGAGCTCTTGTGGGGTGCCGATCACGATCTCGTGCAGCGTCTTGCCCGCGTTCACCGCCACCAGGCGCACAGTCTCGCCCAGCTTGACCTGAATGTCCTTGGGCGCAAAACGCATGTCGTCGGTCATGCGGATCTCGATGGTGCGTTGGACCTTGTTCGGATCGCCGGCAATGCCCCAGTCTTTTTGCTCGGCAGGAGCAGTCGATGGGGCGTGGTGGTTTTGGTGGGCAGCGGGCGAATGGGCGTGCACAGCAGCCAGGGTCAGCAGGCCCATGGTCAGCAGCAGGGTGTGGATGGCGATGTTCATGAAAAGTCCTTGTCCGTGGTTTGAGCGGTGACAGCCCCTGTGAGAAGGCGCTGCGCAATCCAGTCAGTGGTGTTTGTGGTTCTCGGGTTTACGCACGTTGCCAGCAGGGGAGGCAGCCGGCTTGGAGGGCTCACCCGTCGGACGCGATGCGGATACGGCCTGACCGGTGTGTTCGTAAGCCTGCGTGCCCGGTGGCTGCTTGTAATCGCCCGGGTCGCTGTAGTCGCCCGGCTTTTGCTCGGCCCGCACCTTGAGTGTGGTGAACATGCCCCCCATCTCGATGGGGCCATAGGGCCCGGTGCCGGACATCATCGGGAAGGTGTTCTCGGGCAACTCCATTTCCATCTCGCCCATGTCGGCCATGCCGCGTTCACCCATGACCATGTAGTCGGGAATGAGCCGCTGGATTTTCTGCACCAGTCCCCGGTGGTCCACACCAATCATGGTGGGCACATCGTGCCCCATGGCGCCCATGGTGTGGTGGCTCTTGTGGCAGTGCATGGCCCAGTCACCGGGCTCATCGGCAATGAACTCCAACTGCCGCATTTGGCCGACTGCCACGTCGGTCGTCACCTCTGGCCAACGGGCCGTTTTGGGCACGGGGCCGCCATCGGTGCCGGTGACTTCAAATTCGATGCCGTGGATGTGGATGGGGTGGTTGGTCATGGTCAGGTTGCCCACACGCACCCGCACCCGGTCGTTCAGCCGGGCCACCAGCGGGCTGATGCCCGGAAAAACCCGGCTGTTCCAGCTCCAGATGTTCTGGTCCAGCATGGTGTTGACGTTGGGGGTTTTGGCCCCCGGGGTGACGTCGTATGCACTCAACAAAAAGGCGTAATCGCGGTCCACCTCGGCAATCAGTGGGTGTTGGCCCTTGGGGTGGGTGATCCACAGACCCATCATGCCCATGGCCATTTGGGTCATCTCGTCGGCGTGTGGGTGGTACATGAACGTGCCGGGCCGGCGGGCCACAAACTCGTACACAAAGGTCTTGCCCACGGGTATCTGTTTTTGGTTCAGACCGCCCACGCCATCCATGCCGTTGGGCAAGCGCTGGCCGTGCCAGTGGATGGTGGTGTGCTCGGGCAATTGGTTGGTGACGAAGATGCGCACCTTGTCCCCTTCAACCACCTCGATGGTGGGGCCTGGGCTTTGGCCGTTGTAGCCCCACATGTTGACGACAAAGCCTGCGGCCATCTCGCGCACCACCGGCTCGGCCACCAGGTGGAACTCTTTGACGCCGTCCTTCATGCGAAACGGCAAGGTCCACCCGTTCAAAGTGACCACCGGGTTGTAAGGCCGTCCGGCGCCAGTCACGCCCGGTGGGGTCCAAGGCGGGGCGGTGTCGGGACGGGTCTGAATGACGGGTTCTGGCAAAGCGGCCAGTGCACTTCGGCTGACGGCGCTGGTGACCACTGCGGCCCCTGCGACGGTGCCCGCAGCGGCGACGGCTCTTTGGAAAAAATCTCGGCGTTGCATGGTCAGTGTCCTGGGGTGCGGGTGTTGGAGGGGCTGGTGGATTCAGATGCGCTGGCGCTGTCCGCATAGGGCAAGCCCGCCAGCACAGCCATCAGGTCGGCATGGGCCAACCAGCGCTGGCGCTGCGCCTGCAAAGCGGCGTCCACGCTGTCAATGCGCGTACGAACGCTGGCCAAGAGGTCCCAGGTGCTTTTGAGCATGCCGTTGTAACGCAGCAGGGTTTCTTGCGAGAGTTCGGTGTGCAGGCGCAGCACTTGGGCCTGGGTTTGCTGCGCCGCTTGGCTGGCCACCCGCAAAGCGTTCACGGCCATCTGCACATCGGCACGCACCTGCCGCGCCAGCCGGTCGGCCTGCAGCCGCGCTTGCCAAGCGTTTTCAAAGGCGTGGCCCCAGGTCATCGTGCGGGGGTCCCACATGGGCGGCTCCTGCCCAGCCAACGCTTCCAGGGCTTTTTGCGCCGCCTGCAGATCTTGCGCACCCAAGCCAAGGCCTGCTGCGAGGCGACGGGCATGCAAGTCTTCCAATGGCCAGCGCACATGGGCCTGCAGTGCCTGCGTCTGCAGGGCGTCCAGCGCCTCGGGGCTGAGCTCGGCCTGCACATCAACAGAGGACAGCGCCGGCAACTCCACTGGCAGGTGCAAGGGCAACTGCTGTGCCAGCGCCTGCGCGGTCATGCCCGCACCGATCCGTTGCCACAAAGCCTGCAGGGCGCGATCGGCCTGCAGTTGCGCTCTGTCAGCGCGTGCGCTCGCGTCCCAGAGCGCCAGTTCTTGCTCTATCTGACGGGCACGGCTCCAGTTGCCCACTTGAGCCATGCGCTGGCCCAACTCAGCTCCGGCTTGTGCCACGGCCAAAACATCACGGTTGTGCACCACCGACTGACGCGCCACCACCGCATTGACCCAAAGCTTTTGCACAGCCCATTGCACAGCCGCGATTTGCTGGCGCACGGAGGCCACCTCGGCGGCACTCATGCCAGGCTTGAGCCACAGCGCGTCATCCTGCAAGGCCAACCGGCGGGCACGCACCAGTGTCAGCTGCCCGGCATCGGGATGCGCGGAAGGCTCCGTCATCTGCGGCAAATTCTTTTGCTCCCAACGCAACAAGTCCACATGGCCACGTGGGAACTGTCCCACAGCCCGGTTGGCGTGCTGCCAACTGGGACTGGACGGGCTTGGCATGGCCAATGGCGCAGCGGTTGATGGGATGCCGGGCCGTGTCCCATGCTCAGGGGCAGAAGGCGGCGTGCCTGCGCCCTGGGTCTGCGACCAGACGGCAGGCCAAGCGCTGGCCAAGAGCACCACGCCCACGGCACCCAGCCTGGCAGCGCGATTCAAAAGGGGGATCATGTCAATCTCCTGGAACGAACGAATACAGCAGCCACCCACCTTGGCAATGGGCAGACGCACCTGTGGCGTGAAGTTCAGGAGATGGGGGGCTTGGTCAGCGGCGCAGAGAAGCGGGCCATGTTGACCCATGCTGCGTTGATGGGCAGTGGATGGGTCTGGACAAGGGGCAGTTGCAAAGGCCACTGCGCCAGATTCAAACCTTGGTGACAGACGCCACACAATTGGCAATGGTCATCCTGGCAATCGTCGGCTTGGGCAGCCACATGGTGCAGCCCAAGCGCAGCGCCAGCGGGGTCCAGGGGCATGGCGATGGCCCCGTGACAGTCAGGGGCAGCAGCAGCGTCGCTGTGCTGCAAAGCGCTGGCTGCTGGCGGCCCATCGCGGTCGTGCAAACCGCTTTCTGGCAAGGGCATCCATGCACCCGCCCACAGCCGCAGGGGCATGAGGCAGAGCAAAAAGCATAAGAAACAACGGCGCATTTTCAAATCATAACGCCCGGCCCTTCTCCCACGCCCGCACCCTCGATGAAACACCTCACCGGATTTGGTCAATCAAGGCCGCTGTCGATGCATCCAAGCCCTTGGAATCGCCCGACAACATCCGCGCATGGATGTCTTTGGCCAACACCTTGCCCAGCTCCACACCCCATTGGTCAAAGCTGTTGATGCCCCAAACAGCACCACTCACAAACACGCGGTGCTCTTGCAAGGCGATCAGCGCGCCCAAACTGGCGGGGGTGAGTTCATCCAGCAGCAAAAAGGTGCTGGGTCGGTTACCGGGGAAGTGCTTGTGCCCCCCCTCATCGGACTTGCCCACCATGAGCGCCTGGGCCTGTGCAATCACATTGGCCAGCAACAAGGCGTGGTGGTCTTGGAGGCTGTGCGTGGGCTTTTTGACCGCGATGAATTCCAGCGGCACCACGTCGCTGCCCTGGTGCAGCATCTGGAAATATGCATGCTGGCCGTTCGTGCCCGGCTCACCCCACAGCACGGGTGAAGTGCCGTACGGCAAGGCATGCCCATTGCGGTCCACACGCTTGCCGTTGCTCTCCATCTCCAACTGCTGCAAATATGCAGGCAAGCGGCGCAAAGCACTGTGGTAAGGCGCAATGGAGCGGTTGGTGAACTTCAAAAAGTTGCGGTACCAGACGTCCAACAAACCCAGACGCACTGGCAAATTGGCCGCCAGCGGCGCGGTTTGAAAGTGCCGGTCCATCGCGTGCGCACCGGCCAGCAAATCTTTGAAACCCTGCGCGCCGATGGCGATGGCCACGGGCAGGCCAATGGCCGACCACATCGAATAGCGACCTCCGACCCAATCCCAAAAACCGAAGGTGGTGCGGATGCCCATCTCGGCCGCAGCCACCACGTTGGTGGTCAGCGCCGCAAAATGGCGGGCCACATCTTGTCCCCCTTGCGCCTGGAACCAGGCCTGCGCTGAGCGGGCGTTGGTCATGGTCTCGATGGTGGTGAAGGTTTTGGAGGCGATCAAGAACAGCGTGTTCTGCGCCTTCAGCCCCTTCAACACGCCCGCCAATTCATGCCCGTCCACGTTAGAGACAAAGTGAAAGCGCTTGCCCGGCATCACAAAGTCCTGCAGCGCCAGCACCGCCATCTGAGGACCCAGATCGGAGCCGCCAATGCCGATGTTCACCACATCGGTGATCTGCGCGTCGGCCCGGACGGTTTCGGCATAGGCCAGCATGGGCTGCAGCGTGGCGTGCACCAGCGCCAGCGGCTCGGCCAAAGCCCCCCCCAAAGAGCCTTCGGGTTGGCGCAGCAGCCAATGCATCACCGCGCGGTCTTCGGTGTTGTTGATGCGCTCTCCCCGGAACATGGCGTCGCGGTGCGCACTCAGACCCGTTTGTTGCGCCAAATCGAGCAGCAAGGCCTCAGTGGCGACATCCACATGGTTTTTGGACAGGTCGGCAAAGACATGTGGGGCGTTCTGGCTCAGGCGCTGGACCCGACTGGTGTCTTGTGCAAAGGCCACTCGCACATCAAAGCCCTGGGCTTCGTGAGCATGGGCCGTCAAGGCCTTCCAGGCCGGAGTTTGGTCGCAACGCATGCCTCAGGCCTTCTTCATCAAATCTTCGAGCTTGATCGCATCGGCACAGAACGCACGGATGCCCTCGGCCAACTTTTCCGTGGCCATGGCGTCGTCGTTCAAGGCCAGGCGGAACGAGGCTTCGTCATAGGCGACAGCAGGCAAGTCCATGGATTGGGCTGCGGCGGCGTCCAGCGCCAAACCCAAAGGCGCATCGCTGGCAGCGAGCTGGGCCAGCAACTCGGGGCTGATGGTGAGCAAATCACAACCGGCCAGTGCCGTGATCTGGCCGATGTTGCGGAACGACGCGCCCATCACCTCGGTGGCAATGCCGTGTTGCTTGTAATGGTTGAAGATCGCCCGCACCGACTGCACGCCAGGGTCGTTCGCGCCCGACATGGCCGCTTCGTCCCAAGCGGCGCCTGCGGACTTTTTGTACCAGTCGTAAATGCGGCCCACAAAGGGCGAAATCAGTTGCACCTGGGCTTGGCCACAGGCCACGGCTTGGCAGAACGCGAACAGCAGCGTCAAATTGCAGCGGATGCCTTCGCGCTCGAGCTCGGCCGCGGCCTGGATGCCTTCCCAGGTCGAGGCGATTTTGATCAGCACACGCTCGCGGGCAATGCCTTGCGCCTCGTAGAGCGCCATGATGCGCCGCGCCCGCGCCACGGTCGCGGCGGTGTCAAAGCTCAAACGCGCATCGACTTCGGTCGATACGCGACCCGGAATGGTGTTCAGAATCTCGCAGCCAAAACGAACCAGCAGATGGTCCATCACCACATCCAAGGGCTGACCCCGGTGCGCGGCCACGGCCTCGGCCAGCAAGGGCGCGTATTCGGGTTTTTGGACCGCCTTCAAGATCAAGGACGGGTTGGTCGTCGCGTCTTGCGGCTGGAACTGGGCCAATTGCTTGAAGTCGCCGGTGTCGGCGACCACGGTGGTGAATTGTTTGAGAGCGTCGAGTTGGTTCATGGTGTTTTTTTGAAAAGTCACTTGAATTATCGGTGAAACAAAGTTACATTACAAATCAATTTTTCATGTAACTCAAGAACATCATGGCTTTTGATTTGGTTTTCTTCGGCGGCACGGGCGATTTGGTCTGGCGCAAACTCATGCCCGCCCTGTTCCAGGCTTACCGTCACGACACCTTGCCCGAAGGGGGCCGCATCATCGGCGTGGGCCGTGATGACATGACGGATGCGCAATACCGCCAACAAATCCAGTCTCGCTTTGACCAAGTGGACGGCGACAAGCGGCCCAACAGCGAGGAGTTCGCCCGCTTTGCCAGCATGCTGTGCTATGTGCGCATGGACCTGTCCAAGCCCGAGGCCTATGCCGCTTTGGCCAGTCGCTTGGCCGAGCGCGAGACCGACAACGTGGTGATGTATCTGTCCACCGCACCCAGCCTGTTCACCACCGTGTGTGAGCAACTGGCCGCCCATGGTTTGAACACCCCCAAGACGCGCATCGTGTTGGAAAAACCACTCGGTCACGACCTGGCCTCCAACCGCGCCATCAACTTGGCGGTGGGACAAGTCTTCAAAGAGCAGCAAATTTTTCGCATCGATCACTACCTGGGCAAGCCCGCGGTGCAGAACCTGTTTGCCATGCGCTTTGGCAACGCCCTGTTTGAGCCCCTGTGGCGGCGCGAGCACATCGCCAACATCCAGATCACCATGGCCGAAGAGCTGGGTGTGGAAAAACGCGGCGGCTTCTACGAAACCACCGGCGCGCTGCGCGACATGGTGCAAAACCACGCCTTGCAGCTGCTGTGCGCCATCGCCATGGAGCCGCCCATCAACGCCCACGCCGATGCCATTCGCGATGAAAAACTCAAAGTGCTGCGCGCTTTAAAGCGCTGGACACCCGAGACGCTGAGCCAGCACGTCATCCGCGGCCAGTACAGCGCCGGCAATGTGTTCGGACACGCCGTACCCGGCTACCGTGAAGAGACAGGCGTGAGCCCCAGCAGCAGCACCGAAACCTTTGTGGCCCTGCGCACCGAGATCGCCAACTGGCGCTGGGCCGGTGTGCCGTTTTACATCCGCACCGGCAAACGCATGGCCTCGCGCGAAGCGCACATCCAGGTCAATTTCCGCAAAACGCCGCACGAAATCTTCAAAAGCCCCTTGGGCCAAGCCAACAAACTGGTCATCCACTTGCAACCCAAAGACGGGCTGGAGCTGCACCTGTTCGCCCAGGGCCAAAGCAAACGCGGCGATGGCAGCAGTGGTGCGACACTGAGCCCAGTGCACCTGGATTTGGACTTTGACAAACGTTTTGGCAGCCAGCGCGTGGGCGCCTACGAGCGCTTGCTGCTGGATGTGCTGGACGGCCGTCTGAATCTGTTCGTGCGCAGCGACGAACAAGAAGAAGCCTGGCGTTGGGTTGAGCCCATCTTGCAGCACTGGAAGAACGACACCACCGGCCCTCGCCCCTACGCGGCAGGCACGTGGGGCCCCAGCGCATCGAGCGCCATGATCGCGCGCGACGGCTTTTGCTGGTCCGAAGAAATTTAAACCGAAAGACACCCCATGCTCGACCGAATCAAAGCCTCTTTGCCCTCCCTGGCCCCGGCCGAGCAACGCGTGGGCAAACTGGTGCTGGCGGACCCCAGGGCCTTTGCCAATTTGCCGGTGACGGAACTGGCCGACCGCTCGCATGTGAGCAAGCCCACCGTGGTGCGTTTTTGCCGCAGCATGGGCTACGACGGCCTGTCCGACTTCAAGCTCAAACTGGCCGGCAGCGTGAGCGAGGGCGTGCCCTTCATCCACCGCAGTGTGGATGTGGACGACAAGACCAGCGACATTGCGGTCAAAGTGATCGACAACACGGTCGCTGCATTTTTAAAATACCGCAACGACGCCAGCTCCTTTGCCCTGGAACACGCGGCCCAAGCCTTGGCTGCCACGCAAACCACGGGACGCCGCATCGAGTTTTACGGCGTGGGCAACTCCGGCATCGTGGCGCAAGACGCGCAGCACAAATTCTTTCGCCTGGGCGTGAACGCCATCGCTTACAGCGATGGCCACATGCAAGTGATGAGCGCCTCCATGCTCAAACCGGGCGATTGCGCGGTGATCATCTCCAACTCGGGGCGCACCCGCGACCTGATGGACGCTTGTGACATCGCCAAAAAGCAGGGGGCAACGACCATCGTCATCACCGCCAGCGGCTCGCCCCTGGCCAGTGCCGGACACATCCACCTGACCGCCGATCACCCCGAGGGTTACGACAAATACAGCCCCATGGTCTCGCGCCTGCTGCACCTGCTCATCATCGACATCTTGGCCACGACAGTGGCCCTGCGCATCGGCGAAGCGCTGCAAACCGGTCTGCGCGACATGAAAAACAACCTGCGCAGCAAGCGTTACACCTGAAGAGAAGGGCTCATCTGGGGGCGGCTCACGAGCGAGCGCCAGGATGCGCGGGCTCGCAGGGGGATGGCCTTGGGCTCAAGCAGCGGCCCATTGCAAGCGAATGACCATGCCGCGGCCATGGGCCACAGGGCTTTGCAAGCTCAGCTCAGCCCCATGCTGGCTGGCGATTTCCTTCACGATGGCCAGCCCCAGACCACTGCCATTCACACCCGGTGGTGCAGCGCGGTAAAAGCGCTCAAACACATGGGCCTGGTGCTCGGGGGCAATGCCCGGGCCATCGTCTTCCACTTCCAGCCAACGCTGCCCCACCCGCACAGTGATGTGTGTGCCCACCGGGCCGTGGTGAATGGCGTTGTCGATCAGGTTGCTCAGCGCCTCGTGCAACAACAGGTCGACCCCTTGGACCTCGCATTGCGCCACTTGCATCTCCAGGCCCAAGTCATCACCGCACTGGTGCGCGCGCATTAAATGCTCTTGCGTGACCCGCCGGGCCAAATCCACCAGGTCCACGCGCTCGGGGCTGTGCATTTCTCGGGCATGCTCCACCCGCGTCATGGCCAGCAGCTGCTCGGTCAAACGCACCGCATCGTTGGTGGTTTGGCGGGCAGCGGCCATCAAGGCTTGGGCTTGCTCAGGCTCGGCGTTGCGCTGGGCCAAAGCGAGCTGGGTTTTGAGCGCGGTCAGCGGGGTGCGCAGCTGGTGCGCTGCGTTGTCCAGAAAGCGTTTTCGAATGGCAATCAAGCGGCCCAAGCGGTCCAAATAACTGTTGAGCGTCTCGATCAAGGGGCGCAGTTCGCGGGGCAAATCCGGTGGCTGGATGGGCGAGAAGTCGTCGTCCGCTTTGTGGGCCAGTTGCTGGCGAAAGGCTTCCAGCGGGCGAATGCCACGTTGCACGCCCCAGACGACCAACAAAGCTGCGGCCAACAGCAGCAAAGCCTGGCTGCCCAAGGTGTCCCACAAGATGCGTTCGATCAGCTGCTGGCGCGCCTCCATGGTCTCGGCCACCGTGATTTTGACCAAGGACTCCCGGTGCCCGGGCGCAGGCACACTGGCCACAGCGTCCAACACATGCGTCAGCTGCGCCAGGCGCACGGGCTGGCCCAGGTATTGGCCGTCATCAAACTGCACCAGTGCAAAAAACTTCACCGACGACTGGACGCGGGCCGGCACATCGGGCAAGGCCGTCACGCCCGCCAGCCACTGGCCATCGGTTGTGTTGATCTTGTAAAACAGGCGCGAGCCGGTGTGGTTTTCAAACAAATAACCCGCCGCCTTGGTCACATCCAGCTGCAGGCGACCCTCACGCCATTCCAACTCCTCGGCCAGCGTGCGGGCCGCCAAATACAAGGAGCGATCATAGGCTTCATTGGCGGCCTGCACCGCGTTGCCATAACCCACCCAAGCGTTCAGGCCAATCAAAGCCGCCAAAGGCAACAAAATCCAGCTGAGCAAACGCCTGCGCAAGGACATGGCCGAGCGCGACCAACGCCTCGGAAAAGCGCTCACTGGTGCGCGCCCTCAGGCGGCGCCACAGGCTGGGTCAGCATGTACCCCATGCCGCGAAAGGTGGTGATCGCCACATCCGCCAAAGCGCCGGAGGCTGTCGCGGCCGATTCGAGTTTTTTGCGCAATCGGTAAATCAGCACCTCCACCGCATCCAGCCCGGCCGACTCGTCCGCAAACACCGCCGCGTGCAACTGCTCTTTGCTCACAGTGCGCTGGGGTGAGGCCAACAACACGCGCAAAGCCGCCGCCTCGCGCTGGGTCAGCGCCAGCGGCTGTCCGCGCCATTGCACCTCATGGGTGTCGGTCTGCATCTCCAAGGGGCCCCAGCGCAAGGCGGTGGATTTGCTGCGCCCTTGTCGGCGCATCAAGACCTGCAAACGGGCTTCGAGCTCGCTCAGGTCAAAAGGCTTGGGCAAATAATCATCGGCCCCCATGTTCAGGCCCAGCACCCGGTCGGGCACGCTGGCGCGCGCCGTCAAAATCAGCACCGGCACCGCATCCCCTCGCCCCCGCAGGGCTTGCAACACGCTCAGGCCGTCTTGTCCGGGCAGCTGCAAATCGAGCAGCACCGCATCAAAGCCATGATGCGGTTGAAGACACTGGTCTGCCGCATGGCCATCGGTCGCAAACACCACCTGCATGCCGCCCTGGCGCAAAGCGGTGCCCAACCACAAGGCGATGTCGGGCGTGTCTTCCACCAACAAAATTCGGGGGCTCATGGCGGGTTTGAGGGTAATTACTGAAAGGAATTGACAGCTGTTTGACAGTTTGGCGGTCCGCAGCGCACCAAAATCACATCCTCTGCACGCGCTGTGCGCACAGCAGACTTGTTTTCATTTTCACACAGGAGACCCGCATGACCCTTTCCAAACGCGACTTTCTGGCCCTCGGCGCTGCCGCTGGCGCATCCATGGCCCTGCCCGCTTGGGCACAAGCCAAGCCCCTGATTGCCAGCCTCAACATGTTTGTCCCCGCTGCCCCCGGTGGCGGCTGGGACGGCACGGCCCGCGCCATGGAGCGGGCCGCCAAGGCCGCAGGTCTGGTGGGCACCATGCAATTTGAAAACGTCGGCGGCGCTGGCGGCATGGTGGGTCTGCCCCGTTATGTGAACCAACGCAAAGGCCAGGGCAACAGCCTGATGGTGGGCGGCTCGGTCATGATCGGTGCGGGCATTGCCAACAAGAGCCCCGTGACCATCAAAGACGTGACACCGATTGCCCGCTTGACCGAAGAGGCCGGCGTCATCGTGGTGCCCGCCAACGGCAAGATCAAGAGCTGGAAAGAACTCGAAGCGGCCATCAAGGCCAACCCCAAGGCCGTGTCGGTGGCTGGCGGCAGCGCTGGCGGCACCGACCACCTGATTTTGGGCATGTTGATCAAAGCCTTGGGCAAGAACCCCCGCGAAGCCGCTTATGTGGCATTTGCTGGCGGCGGCCCCGCCAACGCGGCCATCTTGGGCGGCCAAGTCTCGGCCGGTATCTCGGGCTACTCCGAGTTCGAAGAGCAAATCAAGGCGGGCCGCATGATTCCGCTGGCCGTGTCGGGCAAGCGCCGGATTCCAGGCGTGAGCGTGCCCACCCTGTCCGAGTTGGGCATCAACGTGACCGAATCCAACTGGCGCGGTGTGTTTGCGCCTCCCGGCATTTCGAATGCCCAGCGCGAAGCCATGATCGATTTCGTGACCAAACTCAACGCCTCTGCCGCTTGGAAGCAAGAATTGGAAACGCGCAAGTGGACCGACGCCTTCATGACCGAGCGCCCATTTGAGCGCGACTTGGCCAAGGACATTGCCGAAAAAGAAATCCTGATGAAAGAGCTGGGCCTGGCATGACGCCTTTTCGCGTTGCCTTGTTGCTGCTCACCCTTTGCGGGGTGGCCGCTTGGCAGGTCACGGTCATCCCCGAGTCCTTGATGCAGATGACCGTGGGCCCCGTGCTCGCGCCCGGGGTGATCGTGGGGGCGCTGAGCGTTTTCGCCGTTTTGTACGGCGTCAGCGCTTGGCGCGGTCGCCAGACCGACGAAAGCCAGGCACCCGATCAGTCGCCCCTGCCGGGCGCGACGGGACGGGTCCTGAGCTTGTTGGGCGGCGGTGTGGCATTCATCGTCCTCGTGATCCCCTTGGGTTTTGTGATTCCCGGCACGCTCTGCGGCATGGGCGTGGCCCGCTCGTTTGACGCACCGCTGGGTTTCAAATCGGCCCTGATTTGCGCCGCCATTGCCAGCACCTTCTGGTTTGTGTTTGCCCAATTGCTGGGCGTGGGCCTGGGTCCCGCACTGCCTTGGTGGGTTTGAAGTGGGTGTGAAGCGGGCTTGGGCCCGTTTCAATGCCCCACGTTTTTTCGATCGGATACCCCATGGAAGCTTTTGACGCCCTGATGGGTGGCTTTGCCATTGCCTTGCAACCCACCACCTTGATGTGGGGCTTTGTGGGCTGCTTTGTCGGCACGCTGGTGGGTGTGCTGCCGGGCATTGGCCCGGCTTTGACCATCGCCTTGCTCTTGCCCCTGACCTACCACGTCCCGGCCACCAGCATGTTTGTCATGTTCGCGGGCATTTACTACGGCGCCGCCTACGGGGGCTCGACCACCTCGATTTTGCTCAACACACCTGGCGAATCGGCGGCCGTGGTGACGGCCTTGGAGGGCAACAAAATGGCCCGGCGCGGGCGCGCCGGCCAAGCCTTGGCCACCGCCGCCATCGGCAGCTTTGTGGCCGGCACCATCGGCACCTTGGCCCTGACCTTTGTGGCCCCGTGGGTGGTTGAAGCGGCTTTGGCCTTTGGCCCGGCCGAATACTTCAGCCTCATGGTCTTGTCGGTGGTGGCCGTCTCGGCCGTGCTGGGCAACTCCATGCTGCGCGGCTTGGTGGCCTTGGGCCTGGGCTTGCTGCTGGGCATGGTGGGCGTGGACCTGCAAACCGGCCAGCCCCGGTTCACCTTTGGCCGCCCCGAATTGCTCGATGGCATCGAAGTGACCGTGGCCGCAGTGGGCCTGTTTGCCGTGGGCGAGGCGCTTTACCTGGCCTGGCAAGGCCGCGAGTCCAAAGGCGGCGAGGTCATGAAACTCTCGGGCAGCTTGTGGATGAGCAAACAAGACTGGGCACGTTCTTGGAAGCCCTGGTTCCGGGGTGCTTTCTTTGGTTTCCCGATTGGCGCCATGCCCGCAGGCGGGGCCGAATTGCCCACACTGCTGTCGTATTACACCGAGAAAAAACTCTCCAAACACCCTGAAGAGTTTGGCCATGGTGCCATCGAAGGCGTGGCCGGCCCCGAGGCCGCCAACAACGCCGCAGCCGCCGGTGTGCTCATGCCCTTGCTCACCCTGGGCATCCCCACCTCGGCCACGGCCGCCATCATGCTGTCCGCCTTTGAAGGCTACGGCATCCAAACCGGCCCCCAACTTTTTAGCCAGCAAGGCAGCTTGGTGTGGACGCTGATTGCCAGCCTCTACATCGGCAACGTGATCTTGCTGGTGCTCAACCTGCCCTTGGTGAGCCTGTGGGTCAAGCTGCTCAAGATCCCGCCGCCTTGGCTGTACGCCGGCATCATCGTGATCTCGACCGCAGGCGTTTACGGCGCAGGCAACTCGGTCTTTAACGTGGGCCTGTTGTTCGTCTTTGGCTTGCTGGGCTACCTCATGCGCCGCTTTGACTTTCCGGCCGCCCCGCTGATTGTGGGCTTGATCCTGGCCCCTCTGGGCGAGCAATCCATGCGCCAGGCCCTGACCATCAGCCAGGGCGATTGGTCCACCTTCTTCACGCGCCCGTTGTCGGGCGGCTTGATGGCGGTGGCGCTGCTGCTGCTGCTGGCCCCGACACTGTGGCGAAAATTCCGCAATGCAGCCAAGCGCTGATACGTAATAACCCGCTTCAATTACTTCATTTTTTTTGGTCTGATTCACATCCTTTCTTAACTACAAGCGCAAAGAGACATGCAAAACACACCCAACCCCCTGATTCCACGCCGTGACTACCTCAAATGGATGGGTGCGGCCGGCCTAGCGGCCACTGGCGTATCCGGTCACGCCCAATCGGCTTGGCCCAACAAACCCATCCGTTGGATCATCCCCTTTGCGCCCGGTGGCACCTCGAGCATCGTGGCTCGCGGGATTGCGGCCCAGCTGACCAAGCAAATGGGCGTGTCCTTTGTCATCGACAACAAAGGCGGCGGTGGCGGTGTGCCCGCCATGCAAGAACTCCACCGTGCCCCAGCAGACGGCTACACCATCATCATGAGCCACATCGGCCTGATGGCGGTCAACCCCCTCATCTACCCCGACAGCGGCTACGACGTCAACAAAGACTTTGTGCCCGTCACCCTGCTCTCGCGCGTGCCCAGCTTGTTTGTGGTGCACAAAGACGTGCCTGCCACCGACATGAAATCCCTGATTGCCTACGTCAAGTCCCGTCCCGGTCAGCTGAACTACGCCTCAGCCGGCAACGCCAGCGCAGGCCACCTGGCCATGGAAGCGCTCAAGCTCGCCACCGGCATGTTCATCACCCACATCCCCTACCGCGGCACCGGCCCTGCTCTCAACGACGTGCTGGCCGGTCGCATCCAACTGTTCTCGGCAGGCACCCCGGCCCTGTTGCCCCACATCAAGAGCGGTGCAGTGCGTTGCATTGCTGTGGGAACCACCGAACGCATCCCCGTCTTGCCCGACGTGCCCACCGTGCAGGAATTGGGCTTCAAAGACTTTGAAACCGTGCAGTGGTACGGCATCCATGCCCGCACTGGTACACCGCCCGAGATCATCACAAAACTGCAGCAAGAATGCGCCAAAGCCGTGAAGTCGCCCGAAGTGGTGGCGCAAAACGCAGCCGAAAGCGCCATTCCAGGCGGTGGCTCATCGGCTGAATACGCGGCCTTTGTCGCCCGTGAACAAGCCCGCTGGAAAGAAGTCGTCATCAAAGGCCAAATCAAACCCGGTTGATCGCAGGCCTCAGGGCTTGGACGTGCGCCGGCTTTGCAGCATGGCCACGTTCATTTCGCCATCCAGGGCAGAGGCGTAAAAGCGCTCGATCATTTGCACCGACGTGCGGGCGTTGCGCGCCAAAGTCAGCATGTCAATGCCCTGCCCATACAAGAGCCGGAACATGATGGCGGTGTGGCGCAAGCAGTACAAGGTGCGCAGCCGCCCCGTGTGGTCGGTCGGGGCAACGCCCGCCTCGCGCATCACCCACTTGAACCAAAAACCCAGCACCGCCAAAGCGTAATTGCGGTCTTTTTCCGCTGGCAAAAAAAGGTAGTCGTCAGGCCCACCCCAGCCCTGCTTTTGGGCATGGGCCCAGGCGGCCGCATACACCTGCACAGCCGGCGTCAAGGTCACCATGGGCGCATCGTGCCCTTTGGTCTCGGGCAAAGTCATGCGCAGATACACATGGGTGCCGCGCACGATCTGAATGTGCTTGTGCTGGAGTTGCCGCAGGTCACCGGGCCGCACAAAACTGTTCACCATGAAGCGAATGGCCCAGGCCATGTCCGGGGGCAGCGTCAGGTGCCGAGGCTGAACCCAAAAGCGCTCGCGCTGGCTGGTGGACGCTTTGATCTCGGGGGCCACATCGCCGCGCTTGGCCAAACGGTGCGCCGTGCGCACCACGGCCAGGTACTCCGTCACGCTCAAAGAAGACCGAGGTTTGCTGGTGATCTTGATGGGGGGCATTTCCGGCAGCTCCCTCAAAAACCCATGGCGGATGGCCAGTTTGAGCAATTTGCGCACCACCACCAGGTATTGCGACACGGTGGTCGAACTCAGGTGGCAGTCGGTCAAGCGCTGGACAAAGCCATCCATCATCACCGGCGTGACCTGCGACGGCGGGATGTATTTGAAATACGGCAGCACATGCGCATCCAGCCGGTTTTTCAGGATGCCCACAGACGCCGCGCTCAACTCGCCCCGTTGCACCCGCAGGGTTTCTTGCCCGATCAACTGATCGGCCAGGGCGTCAAATCGGTTCAAGCGCATCGCCCCTGTGGTCAACACCGAGTCGGACACCCCCTCTGCCGAGCGGCGCGGGCTGCGTGCGGCGTGCGTCGGGGCTGGCGGCAGGACACGCGCGTGCAGATCGGACGCCCGCGGCGCCGCGTCTGGTAAGAACGCATGCTCGGGCTGCGCCGGCTGTGCAAGAGACCCGTGGGCCTCCCCCGGCGGGGACACCGAATGGGCCATGCGCTGCCAAACCTCGGGGCTGACCACATAAAAGACGGGCCGGTTGGCATGCAGGATCGCCACAGCCGACGCGCCCGAGCCGGCCACGGTGTCCATGGGCGTGGCCAGGAAATCGTCCAGACTGGTGCAAAGTGAGGCCAAAAGTGGTCGAACGGTCATGCTACCCAAGTATAGACTGACAATACAAACAATAATGCTTTATTTGCAAAAATACTTTGCAATGTAGCTGCTCTGGCTACATTGGCAGCCGTTTCGGGCACCGCTTTTGCTCAATCTACCGTGACTTTGTCCGGCTCTTTGGGCCTGACCTTTGGTAACGTTGAATACGGTGGCGCGCCTACTCGTCAAGACATCGGTCGCGCTTCCGGTGCTATCACATTGGCTGGCACTGAAGACCTGGGCGGTGGCTTGAATGCTTCTTTCGTTGTGCAACAAGGCATGTACGGCTGGACAACTGCTGGCGGCGCAGCTTCCACATCGTTGACTGGCAACTCTCTGGGTAACTTTGGCGATCGTCAAATGTTCGCCACTGTGTCTGGTGGTTTCGGTACCGTGAAAATCGGTCGTGACCTGACTGGCGGCTCTACAGCGCCTTTGGGCGCTGGTAAAGTTGACGGCACACGTGCTATCACTGGCATGGACGACAACAAAGCCGATGCTGTGTACTTTGGTAACGTGCGCGCCACTTCCTTGGCTTACATCACACCAAACATCAGCGGTTTCAACGCTTACGTTGGCATCACACCCCAGAACTACGGTGGGTTGACTGCTGGTTCGGCAAGTACAACAGTCACTTCTGACGGCGTTGGTATCCTGGCAGTTGCAACTCCTGCCGCTGCTTCCACCAAACCTGATTCTTCCACTGGTTATGGCTTGACTTACGCAAACGGTCCCGTCAGCGCGGCTCTGGATGTTTCCAAATTCGAAGAGACTGTCCCTACTTTAGGTAACAACGCGACAGTGACGTCTATGGGTGCCAGCTATGACCTGGGCGTTGCCAAGGTTGGTGCGGTTTACCAAACAATCAAAGGCGATGCCAAAGCCAACACCAAGTCCAACATCGTGTCTGTCAGCGTACCTTTGGGCGCAGTGACTTTGGGTGCAGCTGTGGGTAAGCGCAATGCTACAGCCACAGGTGCTTTCTCTGCTGTTGAAACCAAGCACTCTCAAGTGTCGGCCAGCTACGCTTTGAGCAAGCGCACTGTGGTGTACTTTGCACACAGCGACAAAAATGTTGCTGGCGCTGCTGTGAATGCTAACGACGCCAAAGAAACTGGCGTTGGTATCGCTCACACTTTCTGAGCTGACGCTGGCGCAAGCCCGCTGCGGTTAAGAGCTAAAAAACCCACCGTGGCAACACGGTGGGTTTTTTGATGGTTGGGGCATTGGAGGGTTTTGGCGGGCGACGGCATGGGTCACGATCCCATCGAGAGGGCCGCCATGGGCCGGGCTCTGCGAACGCTCACGTCACCGCGTGGCACGCGATCTTGATCCCTTTGAAGTCGCGCAAAGCGGGGCGTTCGGCGCGGCAAATGTCGGTGGCCTGCGGGCAGCGCGGGTGGAAGGTGCAGCCGCTGGGTGGGTTGAGCGGATTGGGCACTTCACCTTGCACGGGGGTGCGGGCGCGGCCGGTGTCGTGCATTTTGGGAATCGCGTCCAGCAGCATCTTGGTGTAGGGGTGCTGTGGGTTGCCAAACAGGGTGTGTTTGTCGGCCAGTTCGACCAGTCGGCCCAAGTACATCACGCCCACTTGGTCGCTCACATGACGCACCACGGCGAGGTTGTGGCTGATGAACAAATACGTCAGGCCCCGCTCGCGCTGCAGGTCTTTCATGATGTTGAGCACCTGCGCTTGCACGCTCACATCCAGCGCCGATGTCGGCTCGTCGCACACCAAAAACTCGGGGGCTGTGGCCAGGGCGCGGGCAATCGAGATGCGCTGGCGTTGTCCGCCCGAAAATTGGTGTGGGTACTTGACCATGTCGAGTGGCGAGAGGCCGACCGACTTGAGCAGGTCGGCCACACGGGCCTTGAGCTCTTCGGCATCTCGGATCAGGCCATGCTCCTTGAGCGGCTCGCCAATGATGTTGTCCACCGTCCAGCGAGGATTCAAGCTGGCATAGGGGTCTTGAAAAATCATCTGGATGCGCTGGCGCATGGCCTTGGCATCGTTCGATTTGAAAGCGGCGTGTGCGTCTTGGCCGTCGAAAGTCAGACCGCCGCGTGTGGGCTCGTACAAGCCCACCAGCAAGCGGGCCACGGTGCTTTTCCCGCAACCAGACTCACCCACCAAGGCCAAAGTTTTGCCGCGCTCGATCTCAAAGCTCACGCCATCCACGGCGTTGAGCAGTTGGCGGGGTTTGCGCTCGATCACACGGTTGAGCCAGGGGGCAGACACATCAAAGGTTTTGGCCAAATCGTGCGCGATGACCAAGGGCTGAGTGCGGGTGTTGCTCATGCTGCGCTCCCGTCGTGCAGCCAGCAAGCGGCTTGGGTTTGACCGGCTTGGACCAAATCGGGGCGCTCTTGCCTGCAGCGGTCCAAGGCTTTCGGGCAGCGCGGGTTGAAGGCGCAGCCTGTTGGAATGGCGTTCAAGCGGGGCATGGCGCCATCGATTTGGTTCAAACGTTCGCGGTCGCTGTCCATGTCGGGGATCGAGGCCATCAGGCCTGCGGTGTAGGGGTGGGCCGGTTGGTTGATGACCTGGTGCACCGGACCGATTTCGGCCACACGGCCGGCGTACAACACAGCCACGCGGTCACAGGTCTCGGCGATCACGCCCATGTCATGGGTGATCAGCATGACGGCAGCGCCCCGGTCTTTGCACACCTTTTTGAGCAAGCCGATGATTTGGGCTTGAATGGACACATCGAGTGCCGTGGTCGGCTCGTCGGCCACGATCAGTTGCGGCTCCGCGGCCAAGGCCAGCGCAATCACCACGCGCTGGCGCATGCCCCCCGAGAACTGGTGCGGGTAATGGTCGATGCGTTCTTCGGCGGCTGAAATACCGGTGTCCTTGAGCAGCTGGATGGCGCGCAGCCGAGCCTCTTGGGGCGTCACCGGCAGGTGGGCCAAGATGGTTTCGGTCAGCTGCTTGCCAATCGAGTACAAGGGGTTGAGCGAGGTCAGCGGGTCCTGAAAAATCGCCCCAATCCTGCGCCCCCGAATGTGGCGCATCTCATCGTTGTTCAAGTGGTCAATGCGCTGGCCTTCGAGCAAGATTTGCCCTGCGGCCACTCGGCCCGGGGGCTCCAGCAGGCCAATGATGGCGGCGCCCGTGAGCGATTTGCCCGCGCCCGACTCGCCCACCACGCCCAGGATTTCTCCGGGGGCAATGTCGAAGGAGATGTCATCCAACGCACGCAGCGTACCGTGGCGAATGGGGAACTCCACCACCAGGTTTTTGACTTGTAAAAGACTCATCGCAATCTCGGATTCAGCGCGTCGCGCAACCAGTCACCCAGCAAGTTGACCGACAGGGCGATCAGCACCAGCATCAGCCCAGGAAAAATCGTGATCCACCACTCGCCCGAAAACAAATAGTCATTGCCCACCCGAATCAGCGTCCCCAATGAAGGGGAGGTGGGCGGTGCGCCCACACCCAAGAACGAGAGCGTGGCTTCGGTGATGATGGCCGTTGCCACCTGGATGGTGGCCAGCACCATGACCGGGCCCATCACGTTGGGCAAGACATGCTTGGCCATGATGCGCAGGGGGGCCACACCGGTGACGCGGGCGGCCTGCACATACTCTTTGTTGCGCTCCACCAAAGTGGTGCCGCGCACCGTGCGGGCGTATTGCACCCAACCCGTGAGCGAGATGGACAAGATCAGCACCCCAAATGCCAGCGACTCGTGCGCGTTGGGAAACAGGGCGCGCCCCACACCCGCGATCAAGAGGGCCACCAAAATGGCGGGAAAGGACAGCATCACATCGCACAGGCGCATGAGCAAAGCGTCGATCCATCCGCCTTTGAAGCCTGCCAACAAACCCAGGCCGACGCCCACCACCACCGACAAAACCACCGAAGCCAGCCCCACCACCAAAGAAATGCGCGAACCGTAGATCAGGGCCGACAAAATGTCCCGTCCCTGATCGTCGGTGCCCAGGAGGAATTTGGTGGTGCCCCCGTCCATCCAGGCCGGGGGCAAACGGGCATCGCTCAGCTCCAGGGTGGCCAGGTCAAACGGGTTGGTGGGGGCCACCCAGCCGGCAAAGACCGAACAAAAAAGACAAACAAAGGCGATCCCAGCGGCCACCATCGCCGTGGGCGATTGGCGGAAGCTGTAACCGACATCGCTGTGCAGCCAGCGTTTCAATGCGTTCATGGCTTACTTGATGGAGATGGACTTGAACGGCATGTAGTTGTCGCCGCGCTGCACCAGCGTGACTCGTTTGCTGGTGCCCCAGGCCAAGGCTTGCTGGTGCAAAGGCAGGTGACCGATGTCGGCGCTGTGCAATTCAAACACTTCGCGGATCATGGCGTTGCGCTTGGCCTGATCGGTTTCACTTTGAATCTTGACCGTCAGCTCATCCACCTTGGGGTTGCAATAGGCGCCCAGGTTGAACTGGCCGGTGCCCTTGTCGTCCACGCAGCGCATCAGGGCATTCAAAGCGTTGTGGGCGTCGTAAGTGCTGGGGGTCCAGCCGAGCAAATAAAAGCTGGTGTCGCGGCGCAGGATTTTGGGGAAATAAGTCCCCTTGGTCTCGGCCTTGAGGTTGATTTTGATGCCCACGCGCGCCAAATTGGCGGCCACGGCCTCGCAAATTTGACCATCGTTCACATAGCGGTCGTTCGGGCAGTTCATGTCCACCGAAAAGCCTGTCGGGTACCCGGCATCGGCCAGCAACTTTTTCGAAGCCTCGGGGTCGAAGGGCAGGCGTTTGTTCAGGTCTTCGCTGTACCCGTTGATGCCCGGACCCACCATCAAGGCCGAGTTGTTGGAGGCGCCACGCATGACCGTGCGCTTGATGCCTTCCATGTCGATGGCTTGGTAGAAGGCTTGGCGCACGCGCTTGTCCTTGAACGGGTTTTTGCCCTTCACACTGGCGTACAGCAGTTCATCGCGTTTTTGGTCCATGCCCAAAAAGATGGTGCGCAGCTCGGGGGCCACGAGGGCGCGGGTGTTGGCGCCGGCGTTGATGCGGGGGACATCTTGCACAGGCACGGGCTCCATCACATCGATCTCGCCGGAGAGCAAGGCCGCCACGCGCGTGGGGTCATTGGCAATGACAGAGAAGATCACCTCGTCCACATTGCCCTCGATCTTGCCCCAGTAGCTGCCATTGCGCACAAAGGTGGTGCGCACGTTGGGCTGGCGCTCACGCAGGCGGTAAGGGCCTGTCCCGTTGGCGCGGAAGGAAGCTGCGTTTTCAATCCCTTTGCGGCGGTCCACGGGGCGTGTGGCCTGGTTGTCCTCGCACCACTTTTTGCTCATGATGTACACGGTCGACAACACGTTGGGCAAGATCGGGAAAGGGGCTTTGGTTTCGATCTCGATGGTATGGCTGCCCAGCTTGCGCACGTCTTTGATGTCATTGGTGTTGCTGCGCATGTCCGAGCCTTCGCCAGCGGCACGGTTGAGCGAGAACACCACGTCATCTGCCGTGAAAGGCGTGTCGTCATGAAAGCGCACGTTCTTGCGCAATTCAAAGCGCCACACGGTGGGTGAAGTCTGTTTCCACGAAGTGGCCAAGCCGGCCTCGAATTGCAGGTCTTTGCTCACCCCCACCAGCGATTCGTAGACGTTGTTGGTCACGCTCAGCTGAAGCGACTCGTTGAGCGAGTGCGGGTCCATCGACAAGGCGTCGCCCTGGTTGGCAATGCGCACGGTGGCAGCATGGGCAGCGCCCAAGGACAGGGCTGAGGCGATGGCCGCAGCCACCAATGAGCGAGAGAGTTTGGAATGTCGCATGAGAAAACTCCTGAGGTGGATGGTGGAAGGCGGTCAGGGCTTGACCGAGACGGCAAGGGGCAAGGCCTGCTCAATCAAACTGGCATGCAAGGCCGCGCCCAGCGGCAGAATGTCGTCGTTGAAGTCGTAACGGCTGTTGTGCAGGGGATGGGGCCCCGGGCCATGAGGCAGGCCTTGACCGATGCGGATGTACGCGCCAGGTTTGGCCTGCAGCATGAATGAAAAATCTTCGCCCCCCATGCTGGGCAGCATGTTGCGCCAGACCTTGTCTTCACCCACCAAGGCCGCCGCCACATCACAGGCAAACTGCGCTTCGGGCAGGGTGTTCACGGTGGCGGGGTAGACGCGCTCGTAGGTCAATTCGGCCGATGCGCCAAAGCCTTGGGCGATGCCGGCGCACAAAGACCGCAGGCGGTCTTCGATCAGGTCTTGGATGCTTTCGCTGTAGGTGCGCACGGTGCCCACCAACGTCACCTCACCCGGAATCACACTCATGGCACCGGGGTGACCGCCTTGCATCGAGCAAATGCTGACCACCGCTTGGTCAAAGGCCGACAAGTTGCGCGAGACCACGCTTTGCGCGGCGGTGATGATGTGGCCAGCCACCAGCACCGGGTCCACGCCCTGATGGGGGCGGGCACCATGACCGCCTTTGCCGCGGATGAGGATCTCGATGCGGTCCACCGCCGCTTGCATGGGGCCGGGGGTGATGCCGATCACGCCCAAAGGGGTTTCGGGGGAGTTGTGTTGGGCGTAGACCTGCTCGCAAGGGAAGCGCTCGAACAGGCCATCTTGCATCATGGCGCGGGCACCGGCAAAGCCCTCTTCGCCGGGCTGAAAAATCAGCACCGCTGTGCCGTCAAAGCGCCGCGTTTCGGCCAAGTAGCGGGCTGCGCCCATGAGCATGGCGGTGTGGCCATCGTGACCGCAGCCATGCATCAGGCCAGGTTGGGTCGATTTCCAGTTGCACTCGTTCAACTCGGTCAAGGGCAGTGCGTCCATGTCGGCCCGCAAGCCCACCATTCGACCCGGGTTGCTGGCCGAGCGGCCTTGGCCGTGCACCAGCGCCACGACCCCCGTTTTCCCAATGCCCGTGTGGATGCTGTCGACACCGCACACCTTGAGCATCTCGGCCACGCGGCCCGAGGTGTAGACCTCTTCAAACCCAAGCTCAGGGTTGGCGTGCAGATCACGGCGGAAAGCCGTGAGTTCAGGATGGAACTGGGCAATGCGCGCAAACGCGGCACCGCGTCCCAAAACAGATTGCAGAGAAGCACCCATGCTCAATGGCCCCCAGACTTGCCCACGCGCAAGCGCGGATCGACCACAAAGTAAAGCAGATCCACCACCAAATTGATGGCCACAAAAATCAGTGCGATCAGGCACAGGTAGGCGGCCATGACCGGGATGTCCGCGAACGTGACGGCCTGGATGAACAACAGACCCATGCCGGGCCACTGGAACACCGTTTCGGTGATGATGGCAAACGCGATCAAACCACCCAATTGCAAGCCGGTGATGGTGAGCACGGGCACCAAGGTGTTTTTGAGCGCATGGCCAAAGTGAATGGCCCGGTTGGACAGGCCGCGTGCACGGGCAAACTTGATGTAGTCGGTGCGCAGCACCTCCAACATTTCCGCGCGCACCAAGCGCATGATCAGCGTGAGTTGGAAAATGGCCAAGGTCACGGCGGGCAAGACGATGTGGTGCCAGCCCTTGGCCGTCATCAGGCCGCTGGACCACCAGCCCATTTGCACCACTTCGCCACGCCCGAAACTGGGAAACCAGCCCAAGGTCACGGCGAACACCAAAATGAGCAAAATGCCAATCAAAAAGGTGGGCAATGACACCCCCAGCAGCGACACGGTCATGATGAGCTGACTGGCCCAAGTGCCTCGGCGCAAGGCGGCGTAAACCCCCATCGGAATGCCAATGAGCAGCGCCAAAGAGGCGGCCACCAGCGCCAGCTCCAAGGTGGCGGGCAAACGCTCTGCAATCAAGCGCGACACCTTGGCCCCTTGGCGCAAACTCAAACCAAATTCGCCTTGCACCGCATTGGACAAAAAGTGTCCAAACTGCACAAAAAACGGCTGGTCCAGGCCCAAATCCGCCCGCAGCATGTCAATTTGCTCTTTGGTGGCGTCTTGCCCCAGCAAGAACACCACCGGATCGCCCACATACTGAAACAGCAAAAATGCGATGAAAGCGACCGTGACCATGACGACCACGGCCTGAATCAGCCGCTGCAGGATAAACGCCAGCATCAGTTGACCTTGATCAGCGACCAGTCAAGGCGGTTGTCTGGGCGGTGCACCAACTCCACGTTTTTCTTCATCGCCCAAGGAATGACTTGGTTGTGCAGCGGAATGTGCGAGACGGTGTCGTTGGACAGCTGCAGGCCTTCGGTCAGCAGGCGGTTGCGCACGGGCAGATCGGTCTCGGTTTTGACGCGGTCCACGATGTAGTCCATGCGCGCATTGGCGTAACGCCCGACGTTGTAATTGCCATCGCCCCCTGTGCCCACACTGCGCACCAAGGACTGCAGGCTGTACAAGCCGTCAAAAGTCGGCACCCCCCAGCCCAGCATGTAGATGCTGGCTTCGTAGCGCTGGATCATGGGGAAGTACGTCACCAAAGGCATGGTGCGCAGTTTGGCTTTCACGCCCACTTTGGCCCACATGGCCGTGATGGCTTGGCAAATTTCTTCGTCGTTGATATAGCGGTTGTTGGGGCAGGCAAAGTCCACTTCAAAGCCATTGGGATAACCGGCCTCGGCCAGCAGCTTTTTGGACGCCTCTTGCGAATAAGGGAAGCGGGTGTCCACCGCCTGGGTCCAGCCATTGACCTGAGGGGCCACCAAAGCGCCCGTGTTTTGCGACAGGCCACGCATGGTCACACGGTGGATGGTCTCGATGTCAATGGCTTGGTACAAGGCTTTGCGCACCTTCACATCTTTGAGCGGGTTTTTGCCTTTCACACTGGAGCCAGGCAGTTCGTCACGGTGCTGGTCCATGCCCAAGAAAATGGTGCGGTTTTCAATGCCGTCCACCACCTTCAGGTTGGCATTGCTGCGCATGCGGCCCAAGTCTTGGGGGCTGGGGTCCAGCACAAAGTCAATCTCACCCGACAGCAAAGCGGCCGCGCGGGTGGCTTCGTTTTTGATGGGGGTGTAGATGATCTCGGTCACATTGGTCGGCGACTCAGACCAGCCCCACCAGTTGGGGTTCTTCACCAGCACCAGCTTTTGGTCGGGCTGCCACTCTTTGACCATGTAGGGGCCACTGCCCATGGCGTTGCGGTGGGCGAAGTTTTCGTCTTTGGTCTTGGCGTCTTTGGGCTCGACCGATTTGTTCTTCTCGGCCCAGGCTTTGCTCATGATGCGCAGCTCGGTCAGCTGGTTCAGCAGCACGGGGTTGGGGCCACTCAAGATGATGTCCACCGTGTTGGCGTCCACCTTGACGATGCGGCTGAAGCCTTGGGTGTAGACGTTGAAGTTGGAGGTCTTGGCGCGTGCGCGGTCCAAGGAGAACACCACATCGTCGGCGGTCAAAGCGCTGCCATCGCTGAACTTGACGCCTTTGCGCAAGTTGAAGCGGTATTGCGTGGCCGACATTTCTTTCCACGAAGTGGCCAGCTTGGGCTCAACCTTGAAGGTTTTGCTGTTGTAGTAGACCAAGGAATCAAAAATAGCCGCATGCACGCCATTGCCCAGGGCGTTGTTTTGCGAGTGGATGTCGAGCGTCGGGATGTCGCTGGCGCTGGACCATTTGAAAGGCTTGGCCTGCACAGTGGCCACCCCCATCCAACCGGCCAAACCCAAAGAAAGCACCAAAGTGGTGGTGCGGACAGAACCATTTTTAACGTTTTTCATCAAAGTCACCTCGGTCATGGAATGAGCTGTTCAGAGATGACCACTATGCAACATTCAGGCCCGGGTCAGGGAGAGGGAATTCCCCCAAATGGGCTGTCGCGCACAGGACTGGTGCACGCGGCGCGGGGGCCGCCGCCCAGACAGCACTCAGTCGAGCCGGATGTCGCCATACCAAGCGCGCACCTGGCTGCGTGTGTTGTCCGAATCGGTCATGATGGCCATGCCCACCAAAGCGCCGGGGGCTTCCCCGAAAGCTTTTTCAAAATCGGCCCGGATGTCGCGTTGGTATTGCCGCCATTGCCGGATGTGCGCGGGGCCTGACTCCACCACCCACTTGCGCACACGGTCGGTGCGGGGGTTGACGATGACCGAATCCACCGCTCGGTGGTTGCACCAGACGTACATCAAAGTGGCATAAGGCAAGGGCTCGCCCGTGAGGGCCTCGGTCAGGTCGCTGAGCATGGTGTTTTTGGCCGAAAACCGGCTGCGGTCGCCTTCAAAAGCCAAGATCACCCGCACCGGGGAATCTTCGCTGGCCTGCTCGCCCATGTCGGCCCCGGCCAGCAAGTTGTCAATTTGCCAGGTGAATTGCAAGCGCCCCAATTGGTCTGCAGGCACATTCAAGCGCTGGCGCAGCATGCTGGCCGAAGCTTGGGCGTGGGCGCTCAAAGCCACGCGTTGGTCGTGTTTTTCCAATTGAAATGCGGTGCGCAATTTGCCCGGCAAAGGCACGGCCTCCCATTTGGCCTTGTCTTGGGGGCTGAAATGCAGACCACCCGGGCGCGGCATCACAACAGGGTGAGCGACCCGCTGGGCAGGGTCGCCTGGCGTGGCGCAACCGGCCAGCACGGCCCAAGCCAAAGCGCACACGGACAGGCGAATCAGCGACCCAGAGAAAACCATGACGGACCTTTCAGGAAGTTTGCTGGACAATACCGATGGATTCAGTCGCGGATTGTCATTCAATTCGCGAATTTCATTTTTTTGGAACTGTTGTCATGCTCCACCGTCGCCATGTGTTGCAGTCACTCGCCCTGACTGCCCTGCCCCATGCGTGGGCGCAAGCCCCATCGGCTTTTCCCTCGAAACCCTTGCGCATCGTGGTGCCATTTGGCGCGGGCGGGGTGGCCGATCTGACAGCACGCGCCGTGGCCCAGAAACTGTCTGAGAACTTGGGGCAAGCGGTGGTGATTGACAACCGTCCTGGAGCAGGGGGCATTGTCGCGGGTGAATTGGTGGCCAAAGCCGCCCCCGATGGCCACACATTGCTGCTGATGTCCAACGGCACAGCGGTCAGTGCGGGACTGTTCAAGTCGCTGCCCTTCAATCCTCGAACCGACTTTGCGCCCATTTCTTTGCTGGGCTTGTTTGACATCGCCATCGTGGTCCCCGAGTCTTCGCCCTACAAGACACTGGCCGAGCTGGTCAGTTATGGCCGCGCCCATCCGGGCAAGCTCAACATGGGCACCATCAACATCGGCAGCACCCAGCACTTGGCCGCCGAGTTGTTCAGATCCCAGGCCAACCTGATCAGCCAACTCATCCCCTACAACGGCACGCCGGCCGTCATCAACGCCTTGCGCGGGGGGCAAGTGGACGTGGTGGTGGAAATTTTGGGTCCGCTCAAACCCCAAATCAACGCCAAAGCGGTGCGCTTGCTGGGTGTCATGGGTGCCTCACGACCCCAAGACCTGCCGCATGTCCCCGTGGTGCGCGAACTTCCGGGCCTGAGCGGTTTTGACGTGTCTTCATGGAACGCTTTGGCAGCACCGGGCAAGACGCCGCAAGCCTTGGTGGAGCGCTTGAGCGCCGAAGTGAACAAAGTCGTGACAGCGCCCGACATGGTGCAACGCCTGGCAAGTTTCAATGTGCAAGCCAAGGCCAGTACCCCTGCGCAACTGGCCCAATGGCTTGACAGCGACATCAAACGCTGGACAGAGGTGATTCAAAAGGCCGGCATTCCCCAGCAGTGAGCCCTCATCACAGGCGGTGATGCCGACGCGCATCACCGCATGGCTCAGGCGTCCAGCCCCCCGACCGAGAGCACATCCCAACAAGCCCCCATGGTGTGGTAGTCCACTTTGCCTGCGGGTGATTTGGTGTTCTCCAGCTTGCGGCCATCGGCCCCCAAAATACGGAACCATGCCCCGTGCTGGTGGTCCACCATGTGCGCCCAGCTCCATTGCCACAGCGCCTGGTATTGGTGCAAGAAGGTGGTATCACCCGTGTGCCGCCACAAACGCCAAGCGCTGGCGAATGACTCGGCCTGGACCCAAAAGTATTTGTCGGTATCGCAGGGCGATTGGTCCGGGGCGAAGCCATAAATGAGTCCACCATGTTGTGCGTCCCAGCCATGCCGGTAGGCGGCTTGCTGAAAATGAACCGCCCGATCGACCCAACGCTGTTGTGGGCGGTGCATGTGGGCGATCATGAGCAATTTGGCCCACTCGGTTTGGTGCCCCGTCTGGAAGCCCCAGGGTTTGAAAATATTGCCAGGATTGTGTTTGTTGTAGTCCCAATCGATGGACCAATCGGCGCGGTAGTGCTCCCAGACCAGACCTTCGGCTTGATCGGCCAAATCGAAAGCAAAGCGCTCGATCAACATTTCTGCCCGATCCAGGTACTGGGTGTCGCCAGTGAACTCATACGCCGCCAGACAAGCTTCGCACATGTGCATGTTGGCGTTTTGCCCCCGGTAGTCGAGCAAGCGTCCCTCTGGCGTGATTTCATCGGCATACGCGCCATCCACCGCGCAGAAAAACGCATCGTTCATGCGTGCAAAAGCGTTGGCCACATCCTCGCGAGTGGCGCAGCCTACGCTGTGGGCATGGGCTTGCGCCAACAACACAAAGGCTTGCCCATAAGCCATGACCGTGCTGTCTTCGATCTGTCCGTGGTTGACCGTCCAGGCATACAAACCATCGGGCCGGCGAAAGGCCTGCAGATGGGCCAGGCCATGCCGGGCCCAGTCAGCGACGGCATCGCGCCGCGTGTGGCGCTTGGCCATGGCCCCGTTGAACACAAAGCGGGTGGCACTGACCAAGTGACGGTGCGAGGTGTTGTAAACCGTCCCATCGTCCAGAAAGTAATGGAAGAACCCGCCTTGGCTGTCCAGCGCTCTGGGCTCATAAAAGCGCAGGATGTCGACAATGTGCTGTTCCAAAAAATGACGACTTTGAAAATTCACGAACTTCATCTCCTCAAGACTCAAAGGGCAACCGGTGCGTCTGAAGAACGAGGCACCAAAACAACAGGCTCCAAATAGTGCAGGGACTGGGGCGGCTGGCCCGCCAACACCGAAAGCAAGACCTGACCCAAGTGTTGGCCATTCTCGAAAATGCGGTGCTCGATGGTCGACAGCGGCGGGTTGCTGTAGCGCCCGGCATCGCTGTTGCCATAGCCCATGATGGAGATGTCTGCCCCCACCCGCAGACCCTTGGCACGGCAAGCGGCCATGGCGCCAATGGCCATCGCATCGGTGGCACACAGCAAAGCCGTGGGGCGATCGTCCAAATCCAGCAAGGCCTGCGCCATGGAAAAACCACCCGTTTCAGACAAATGGCCTTGCATGATCAAGCGCTGATCCAGCTTCAAATGGGCCTGTTTCAACGCTTTCAAAAACCCTTGCTGACGCAACTGCGCAAACGTGTATTCGGCAGGGCCGTTGAGCAGGGCAATCTTTTGATGGCCAAATGCAATCAGGCGTTGCGCCGCCATGAAAAAAGCCATTTCGTTGTCGGTGTCCACCCAGGCATGCCCGGCACTGTCGGCGCAGCGCCCATAAGTCACAAACGGTTTGTCGTGTTCCAGCATCAAGCCGACACGCTGGTCCTGCAAACGGGTTCGCACAATGACAAAAGCGTCGAACCAGCCGCTGCGCATGAAGTTTTCATACACCCCTCGCTCTTGCTCGGGGGAGGAGGTCGCCGAGGTCGTGGCCATCAGGCTGTAGCCCGCCGGCTCAAGCACGCTGGAGGTGCCGCCCAACAAGCTGGAATACATCGAGTCGATGAACTGCCCGCCTTCTGGCGACGTGGGCAAGACCACCCCAATGGCGCCGGATTTGCCCGATTTGAGCCGTCTGGCGCCGGGATGCGGTTTGTAGCCCAAGGCCTGCGCGCGCGCCATGACCCTGAGTCGGGTGGACTCGGCCACATCCGTGTAGCCATTCAGTGCGCGGGAAACGGTGGAGACCGAGAGTCCAAGATCTTGAGCCAGGTGAACAATTGACATGGGTGGGATATTAACCAGTCAAACCCAAACACTCACCAGGGTTGCTGCAGCGCAGCGGCATCCATGTTCAAAAACTCAATCACCATGGCTGCGGTCCACGTGAAGGTCCCACCGCCCAAGGCCTCGCCCGTCATCGGGTGGTAATACTCGGAGCAGCCGCTTTTTTCAATGCACTGCAGGCTCGCTTGCATCACGCGATGGGCCAACTCGGTCTGCGCGCATTGGCGCAGTCCCGTGATGAGCAAGAAATTGACAATCAACCAAGAGGGGCCACGCCAATAACGCTTGCCATCAAAACGCTCATCATTCGGATCCATGCTGCACACGCCAAAGGGCGCCTGGTCCAGCCAGTCACCGAGCCGGGTACAGACATCCGAGACATGCGGATGCCCAGCTGGCAACACCAGCAGGGGCAACAAGCCCCCGATGCTGGCGCTGTTGACCCGCTGACCCGTGCGACGGTTCAGACAGGCGTATTGCCCCAGCTCGGCATGCCACAAGGTGCCCATGGCCTCAATGGAACGCGCGGCACGCTGCGCCAGCCTTTGGGCCAGGTCCGCATCCCCCAAGCGCTCGGCCAAGCGCGACAGTGCCAATTCCGAGTGGATCAAGATGGCATTGAAGCCCGGATCGACCACCTGGAACGGCGAGGCATCGTGTAATTTCGTGTTGTCCCACTTCAAGGCGCGAAAGCACTCCAACAAAGCCACATAGCGGTCGTACTCCAACGCGGTGGGCCGCTGGCTGGCATCGACGTGGTTGGTGTCGCGGCGCTGGTAGGGCGCGATCCCTTCTGTCGGCACACTGGCCAGCGCCTCGTCCCAATCACAGGAGTTGTCGCGACCCGACTCCCAGGGGTGCAAGAGCGCCACCACCCCCGTGCCGTGTGGATCGCGACAGCGGTAAAACCAGTCATGCCAGCGCACCGCCGCCTGCATCAGGTGGCGACAACGCGCATCGACTTGTGCGCTGCGTTCGTCCCGCCCATAAAGTTGCTCCAATACCATGCCCAAAACGGGCGGCTGGGTGATCCCGGAGGTCGGCGTAGGCCGTCCGGTTTGCCAGACATCTGGCCCCGGAAAGTAACCGTCATCCCGTTCGTGGAAGACGATGTGCGGCACCATGCCATCCGGCCATTGATGGGCCATCAGGGTCTCCACCTCGAGCCACGCCCGATCCGGGCTGATCCGAAATTGTCCCAATGCGGTCAAGCAGGAGTCCCAATTCCATTGAAAGGGGTACAGGCCGTGAGTGGGCACGGTGTAGTGGCCTTTGTCATTGAGCCGCAAAATGCGCTCGGCTTCTTGGAGCATGTCTTGGGTGTTCATGGCTTCTCTATCAAACGGTGACCAAACGCCCGGCGGCGTCGTACCAACGGATTCGGGACAAATCGGGTTGCAGCTGCAGAACCTGCTTGGGCGACAGCGCCATGTCCGAGGGCAAAGCCGCCCGGAAAACGCCCTGCGCCTGCAATGCGGTGACCAAGGTATGTGCCCCCAGCGGTTCAATGACATCGGCCTGCAAAGTCAAACCCTCACTGGCCGGGTGCAGGTCTTCGGGCCGGACACCCAGAGTGAGCGCCTCATACCCTGTGGGCCCGGCCAGGCGCATGCCCGCGACCTCAAAGACGCCCGGCTGCAGCGCCACGGCGGGCAAGAAATTCATGGGGGGGTTGCCAATGAAACCCGCCACAAAGGTGGTGGCCGGGTTGCGGTAAATCTCGATGGGGGTGTCACACTGCACGATCACCCCTTGGTCCATGATGGCGATCCGATCGGCCAGGCTCATGGCTTCGACTTGGTCGTGCGTCACGTAAATGGTGCTCGCCTGGCTTTTGGCCAAAATCGTTTTGAGCTCAGCGCGCATCTCTAGGCGGAGCAAGGCATCCAGGTTGGACAAGGGCTCATCCATGAGGATGACTTTCGGCTCCACCGCCAACGCCCGTGCCAGCGCCACCCGTTGACGTTGCCCGCCCGACAACTGGCCCGAATACCGGTGCAGCAACACTTCCAAGTGCACCAACTCGGCCACTTCTTGCACCTTTTTTTCCACCCAGGCTTGTGGTTTTTTCTGCATGCGCAGCCCGAAAGCGATGTTTTCAAAAACCGTCAAGTGCGGAAAGACCGCGTAGTTTTGAAACACCATGGACAAGCCGCGGTCTCTGGGTGCCAAATTGTCAATGCGCTGTTCACCCACGTGGATGTGGCCGACATCGGCGGTCTCCAATCCCGCCATGATGCGCAGCAAGGTCGATTTGCCACAGCCCGATGCACCCAGCAACACCAAAAACTCCTGGTCTTGGATGTGCAGATCAATGCCTTTGAGCGCGCGAAAATCGCCGAAGGATTTCTCAATGTGTTGGATTTGAATTTGGGCCATTTTTTTCATCGATTGGAAATGCCCCACATCGCAAACATGTGTTTGCGAATCAGGAACATGAAAACCGCAGCAGGCAACACCAACAAGGCACCCCCCGCAAACTTCAAGTGCAAAGGCGCATAGTCCAAACTTTGCAGCAACAGGGCTGTGAGTGTTCTGTTTTGGACGGTCAATACAGAAGCGGCAAACACCTCATTCCAGGAAATGATGAAGGCAAACACCGCTGACGCCACCATGCCAGGCAAGGCCAAGGGCAGCACGACACGTGCAAAAGCCTGCAGTTTGTTGCAGCCAAATACCCAGGCCGCCTCCTCCAGTTCAACGGGGATGCCCGAGAACAAGGAATAGGTAATCAACACCGAAAAAGGCAGCGCCAGCATGGTGTGAACCAGTGCCAAGCCGATCAAAGAGTCGTCAATGCCCCATCGAATGAAGTACACCGTCAAAGGCAAAGCGAGCAGGGGCAATGGGAATGCGCGGGTGAGCATGATGAGCATGCGAAAACCGCCCTTGCCCTTGAACTCATAGCGTGCCAACGCATAACCCGCGGGGGCGCCCAGCGTGATGGACCCCACCATGGTCAGCATGGCCACGGCCAATGAATTGAACAAGGACTTCAACACGCCCTCGTAGTCCAGCAGGTACTGGATGCTGCCCACGTCCAAGTGGGGCACCGCGTTTTTCGGGAATGAATTGACGGCCTCGGGTGTGGACAAGGCATTGGCGAGTAAAAAGTAGATGGGCAAAGCCACCCACAAACTCACCAGCGTGGCCCCGGTGAGCAAAATCATCCGTGTACGGCGCTGTCTTTGCGCCAGCGTCAGCACTGCGCCCGTCATGCCGAGGCTCCTTGCGGCGTGCGCAATGCACGCAGATAAATGAGGGTGGACACGATGGACACCCCCAGAATGACCATGGCCATCGCTGCGGCGACCGGGCCGTCTTGCAAATTGAATTGCCAGTTGTAGGTCTCACTCATCAAGACCGGGAACTTGGTTCCCGACAAAGCGGCCACCACCGCGAACACCTCAAAGGCCAAGATGGTCCGTAAGATCAGGGCGGTTTGCAAACTGGGCTTGAGCAAAGGCAGTGTGACATGCCGGAACTTTTGCCATGCACTGGCGCCAAACACATCGGCCGCTTCACCGTACTCCTTGGGTATCAGCCCCATGCCAGAGACCAAAATCACCAGGACGATGGCGGTGGCCCGCCACACTTCAGCCAACACCACGGCCACCAACAGGGTGGCTGTATTTTGAAAAGCCAAAAAATTGAAGGGCTCCGACGAGATGCCCAATGTCACCAACGCCGAATTCAGAAAACCGGTTTGTTCAAAAATCGCCAGCCAAATGATGCCGGCAGCCAAGTCTGAAATGCCCAGTGGCACCGTCCAAACATACAGCAACAGATCACGGCCCTTGCGGATCTGGCTCAACATCTGGGCCATCGCCAATGCCAAGACCAGCTGCAAAGGAATCACCAATGCCGCGAGCCACAAGGTGTTTTTGAGCGCAGCGCCAAATTTCCAATGGCTGCTCATCGTCTGGAAGGCCGCCAGAGAAAATCCCCCGTTGGCATCGGTAAAAGCCAAGCTGGCCACGCCATAAAACGGCACGACAAACAAGGCCACGGTGAACAGCGTGGCAGGCGCAATCAACCCATAAGGCAGCAAGCGTTGGTTCATGGTCTTTTTGGGGGGGTGTCTTCGGTCTTTGACAAGCGGCAAGCCGGGGCTGCCACCACATTCAGGCCGGTGCCTTGCGCCGGCACCGGACCTGAATCAACAGTTCATCACACCATCACTTGACAGGACAAGCGCCCACCGATGGCTTGTCAGGCTCCCAGCAAGGGGCATTGGCTTCTTGCATGATCTTGCGCAACGCGGCGGCTTGCTCGTCCAGCACCGCTTTGACGGGTTGACCGGCCAGAACCACACGCTCAAAGGTGTCCACATAGACCTGGTTGAATTTGCCCCCCAATGCACCCAAGCCCACAGGCAAGAGGCCTGGGTTGGCATCGGCCGAGCCGGCTTGCTTGGCGATGGCCTCTGCGGTGATGCGCACCGAAGGCGGCATGTCGGCCGGAATCTTGACGTCCACAGTGGGGAAGAAGTTGGTGGCACGCAAGGTGGCCAGCTGAACTTCAGGCGTCATGAGGTAGGCCACCAGCTTTTCTGCACCCGCTTTGTCAGGGGCTGTTTTGGGAATGGCCAGACCCGCCAAAACAGGCATGAAGCCGCGCCCCGTGGGGCCGCTGGGTGCAGGAAAGGCCACAAAGTCATTGGGCTTGGCGTTGAAGGCATCGGCCAATCGTGCAATGTGGTCAAAAGCCACCCAGACTTGCTCGTTTTTCAGCGGCTCTTGCATCTGGTTAAAGCCTGTGGACGAGGCGTGCGTGTATTTCCAGAGCTCTTTGAACATGTTCCAACCGGCCTCAGCCCCTGCTGAGCGGTACTCCGTGACCATGGAGTCTGCGTAGGAGGGGTAGAGGTAGCCTTGGAAAAAGCGGTGCTTCAAACCTTGCGGGCCGGCCGGAAAGCCAAATTTGGGGCCGCCTGTTTTTTCCGCCATGTTTTTGGACCAAGCCACCAACTGGTCATAGGTCAGTTTGTTGATGTCGGCACCGGCAGGCAAATACGGCAAGGCTTTTTTGTTGGCGGCCATCACGAAAGTGGCTTGCATCCAAGGGATGTATTTTTGCTCCGATGTGCCGAGTTTGCCGAGTTTGACAAATGCTGGACTGATTTTGGACGTGGCACCCAATTTGCTCAAATCTTGCAAATCTTTGGTGTTGCTCGACAAGCCACCGTGCAAAGCACCCAACAAGCCAATGCTGCCTTTGCCCGCTTGCAATTCGGCGTTCAAACGGGTGAAGTAAGGACCGTCGTTGTTGGTCACGAACTCGACGGGCACGGGGCTGCTCTTGAGCACGATCTCGCGCACATCTTTTTGCTCGTTCACCGGCGTGGCCTGCGTTGACCAAAACAACACGGATTGCGCATTCACCGATGCGGTCGCCAACAGCGACAGACCCAACCCGACCAGCACCTGCTTGGCGGGACGTTTCATCTGTTTCATCCAATTCTCCTTGTGCAATATCGGGCGGTACCGTCCGAAAGGTAAGCGGTTCAAAACCGTTCCAAAAACGTTTTTGGAACGCACAGTGTCTCAACTTGGGGGCCTCAGAAAAAGGGGGTTTACCCTAGTTTTCGCGTCAGAATTGGGCGCTCAAGCCCCTGGGCCGCCAACGAGCGCACGCGGCAGGGCCTGGGCCGATGTGGGCAAGGCCTGCGCGGTTTGTGGGTGAGATAACAGGACTGCGCCTCGACCACCGCCGCGGGGCGGCGCCGAGGGCTTGAGGGTCAAAAAACCAAGTGCTCAGACACGGGATCGTTGAACTGGGGCAACGCACCGGCTTGAGGCTTGGCCACAGGAATGCGGGCACCCGAGCGTGCGAACAGCGGCAAGTGGTTCAAGGGCGCATCCACCCAGTGATGGGTGCCCGCGGCCAAAGGCGCACGGGTGTAGAAGTCAAACCAGCTGGCGCCGCCGGGCAACTGGGGCAGGTACACCCGCCGCTGCCGATCACCTGGCGCCACCACGGGGGCGACCAACAGGTCATCACCCAGCATGAAGTCATCGGCATCTTCCAGACACTGCAGATCGTCCGGAAAATTGAAAAAGGTGGGCCGGATGATGGGGCGATGCTGCTGGCTGGCGGCCTCAAAGCATTGCCACAGGTAAGGCAGCAAACGGTAGCGCAAACGGATGGCTTGCGTGACCGCCTCGGTGACTTGCGGATGCATCCAGGGCAAATTGCTGACATGGCCCTCTTTCCAAGAGTTCATGACCATGCGCGGGTTCAGGCTGCACGCCTGCACCCACCGCAAAAACAACTCGGCATCGGGCACTGGCCCGAAGAACCCGCCCACGTCGTGCCCGATGTTGAACATCCCCGACAGGCTCATTTGCAAACCGGTGCGGATGTTCCACTTCAAGCTGGCCCAACTGGTGGTGTTGTCCCCAGACCAAGTTTGCGCATACCGCTGCAAGCCCGGTGGCCCAGCGCGGGTGATGGTGAAGACCAGGTCATCCTGCCCGGTTGCACGGGCATGGGCTTGCTGCGACTCGAAGGTGGCACGCGTCATCAGCAAGCCATGCAAGGGCCGGCTGCGGTGCATGGGCAGGGTCTGTCCCAGACCCGCACTGAAGGCGTCTTCGGCCTGGATGGCGTATTCGTTGTTGTCGTTCCAACCCACATCAATGCCACGTTGCAAGATTTGCGCTTGGAGCTGCGACTGCCACCACCGAATGGCCTGCTCGCGGGTGAAGTCCAGGTGCGAACCCTGACCATCCCAATACGGCTCCACCACCGCTTGGCCAGTGCCTTCGTGTTCAATGAATGCGCCTTGACGGGCCAAATCGGCATAAGCGGGGTGATCGTCCAGCAAGCAAGGCTTGAGGTTGGCCACCAGCTTCATCCCCGCCGCATGGAATTTGGCGTTCACCCGCTCGGGGTCTGGGAACTTGTCGTGGTTCCAAGTGAAGACATAGCGCTGCTTGCCACGACTGGAGTAACCGGAGCCGTAGTGGAAGGCAGAAATGGGGACCTGGTGCTGCTGGCATTCGTCAATGAAGGACTCCAGCAAGACTTGGGCGCGGGGCGAGTCGGCCAGACCCATCGCCGTTTGGGCAAAACCCAGGGTCCAGCGGGGTGGCAACAAAGTCCCGCCCACCAGCTGCACAAATTGCGCGATCACCTGCGCGGGGTCTGCACCCACCATCAGGTAGTAGTCCAAATCGCCATCGTCGATTTCGGTCGTGCGGAACAAGCCGTGGTAGTTGTCATGCTCACAGCCCAAGTCAAAGGTGCACGCCGACAAGGTGTCGTAGTAAATGCCGACCCACAAACCTTCCACGGTTCGGGTCAGCAAAAATGGCCAGTGCTTGTAAAGCGGATCACCACGTTCTGGGTCATAACCGATGGAGTCCTGCCCCAAACACCGCAACCGCCTGCCATGCAGATTCAGGGGCCCCGTTTTGTCACCCAGGCCGTAATAGTGTTCGCTCGGCGAGCGCACCACACAATGGCGCACCAAGCCCGTGCGCTGCTCACTCAAATAAGCACTGGTGACCCGGTCCGACTGAAAGACACGCCCTGTGGCCGGCTCGGTCCACGTCAGCCGCACGGGCTCGCCTGGCCCCCCCCGCCATTGCACGGCCAATTGCTCGGTTTGCAAGCCGTGCCCTTGGGCCAGCGGGGACAATGCGGGCCGCTCAAAGCCGGCCAAACTGCTGCGTTCGCGGCCGTGCCAAGGCACATCTTCGCCCGCCACAGGCGCAATCGCCCAGGTGCGCGGTTCTTTGTAAGCGGGCGTCGCTTGCCAGCTCACCCGGGCCATGGTGGGCGATAAAAAAACCAGCCGCAATTGGCCACCCGCCGCTAAAGCGGCGACCGCATCGGCATCTGCCCCCCCGGGTTGCGCTTGCCAAGCCCGCGTTTCGACCGGTTTCATGCTGCGGCCCTTTCCATGCGTCGCCCTTGCGCGTCAAACACATGCACATGGTGTTCGGCCACCGTCATGTGAACGGTCTGCCCCACCGACAAAACCAGCTCCCCATCGACCAACAACTCCACACGGGTTTGGTCTGCCAGCTCGGCGTGCACCAGGCGTTGCGCCCCCATGTACTCGGCGTGGCGCACCGTCATGGGCAGGCCTTGGCCAGCTTCACACGGCTGCCAATGCTCGGGACGGATGCCCAACAGATTCGCCCCCGCTGGCACCCACGGCAGCCAGCCCGCGCCCGCCCGTGCCCAAGCCGCAGGCACAAAGTTCATGCGCGGACTGCCAATGAAGCCAGCGACAAAGGTGTTGCAAGGTTGTTCATACAGCGACACGGGGGTGCCCACCTGCTCGACCAAACCCGCCCGCAGCACCACGATGGTGTCGGCCATGGTCATGGCTTCGACCTGATCGTGGGTCACATAAATCATGGTGGCGCCCAAGCGTTGGTGCAATTCACGCAACTCGCTGCGCATGGAGACGCGCAACTCGGCATCCAGGTTGGACAACGGTTCATCGAACAAGAAAATTTTGGGATTGCGCACAATCGCCCGCCCGATGGCCACCCGCTGGCGCTGCCCGCCCGACAACTGTGTTGGGCGGCGCTGCAACAAGGCTTCTAGCCGCAGCAAGGTGGCGGCCTCGTGCACCTTGCGCTCGATCTCGGCACGCGGCACTTTGGCGTTTTCAAGGCCAAACGCCATGTTGTCGTACACCGTCATGTGCGGGTACAGCGCATACGACTGGAACACCATGGCACAACCGCGCTCGGCAGCGCCCAAGTCGTTGACGCGCTCGCCATCGATCAGCAAGTCACCTTCGGTCGGCTCGTCCAGCCCGGCAATCATGCGCAGCAAGGTGGACTTGCCACAACCGGACGGTCCGACAAACACCACAAATTCACCATGGGCCACCTGCAGATCCACGCCGTGGATCACCGAGGTTTGGTCAAACTTTTTGTGCAGCGCACGCAATTCAAGGGTGGACACGATCAAGGACCTGACAATCAAGAGGAATAAAGGTTCACTTCACACCCGCACCAGCGATGCCGGTGGTGATGTAACGCTGGAGAAAAGCAAACACCAAGGTGACGGGCAACAAGGTGATCACCGTCATGGCCAAAAGGTAATGCCACTGGGTGTTGAGCTCACCTTGGAAGGAGTTGAGCGCCAGTTGCAGGGTGAAAAACTCATTTTTAGACAGCACGATCAATGGCAGCAGGAAATCGTTCCAACGCCACATGACCGAGAAAATCGCCAACACCGCCAAAGCGGGTGCGGACAAAGGCAACACGATGCGCCAATAAATGCGCCACTCACTGGCGTGGTCCATGCGAGCGGCCTCCATCAACTCGTCGGGGATGGTCAGCATGTACTGCCGCAGCAAAAACACACCGGTCGGTGTGGCCACGGCAGGCAGTATCACACCCCACAAGCTGTTGAGCAGACCCACCTCGTTGATCACCAAAAACACCGGCACCAAAATGATGGTGGGCGGAATCATCAAGGTGGCAATGATCAAAAAGAACACCCCTTTTTGTCCGCGAAATTTGTACTTGGACAAAGCAAACGCGGCCATGGAGTTGAACAGCAAAGTCAGCACCGTGGCCACCACCGTGATGAACACGCTGTTCCACAGGTAAGTGCCAAAAGTGAACTTGCCAAACAAATCGGTGTAATTGCTCCAAGCGAACTTCAAGGTGTTGACGGGTTCACGCTGGCGGATGTTGACCTGCACACGCTCTTGCGGGTCTGCGGGGTCGACCATGGTGGCCATGATGCCGATGCGCCCCACCTGGGCCATGTCGCGTTTGCGGCCATCGTCCAGCGTCACGGTGAACAGCGGCAAGGGCTTCTCGTGCCCCACCACCACCACGGTTTTTTGGGTGTAGGGCATGAAGGTGGGCGGGAACTGCCCAATCGCCGCCTCGGTCTTGAACGAGGACATGACCAACCAGACCACGGGTGCAAACATGGTGAACAAGCCCACCACCAAGTAGGCGTAACTGAGCACGTCGGTCCAGTCCAGCCGCTGTCGGCCACGGGTGCGCCACAAAAAATTCATCCAAGCCATTTCAGCGCCCTTTCTGGCCAGCTTCGCTGGCTCGGGTCAGCCGCAGCTGGGCCAAAGTCAACACAATCAAGAAAAACGCCAACGCCAAAGAAGCCGCAGCGGCCAAGCCATACAAATGGATTTGCTCGGCAAAACCCGTTTGGTAGATGAACTGCACGATGAACGTGGTGGCAGAACCTGGGCCGCCGCCGGTCAATACGAACACCTCGTCAAACACCTGCACCGCCCGGATAGCCGCCAGCACCAACACCACAATCAAATTGGGCATGAGCAAAGGCAGCGTGATGCGGGTCAAGGTGCGCCAAGGGCTGGCGCGGTCCATCTCGGCCGCCTCATACAAGTCTTTCGGAATGGCCTGCAAGCCCGCCAACAAGATCAAGGTGTAAAAGCCCATGTGCGCCCAGATGGAGACAAACACCGTCCAGAAGAAGGCCCAGCCCGAGTCGGTCAGCCACTGCACAGGGGGCATGTCCCAGGCCACCAAGCCGGCATTGAAGGCGCCTTGGCTCTGCAGCAGCCATTTCCAAATCAAGGCCACCACCACAGGCGACAAGAGCACGGGGTAAAAGAACACACCCCGCCAAAACCCGCGCCCCAAAATCTTGCGGTTGAGCACCAAGGCCGTGACCATGGACAACAGCACCATCAAACCCACCTGGATGAAGCTGAACTTCACGGTGTTGAAAATCGCCCGCCAAAACACATCTTTGCGGCAGGTGGACAAGTCCAGGTAATCACCGCATTCGAACAAGATTTGGAAGTTTTCCGCACCGGTGAATGGCCGCGTCAAGGGCATCAAATTCACGCCACCGGTGACGGCGTAGATCAAGTTGATCAGGATGGGCAGAAAACAAAACAGCCCAAACACCAGCAAATTTGGCGCCACAAACAACCACCCCAAACGCTGCAGCCCGAGGTGTCGCTGCCCGAACCTGAAAAAGGGCTCGAGCAGATTGAAAAAGAAAGCGAGAAATCTCATAGAGGAACCTCACCTCGCCGTGCCAGCGAAGCGATCAGCAAACCCACCAAAAAAGCGGTGTGGGCACCCCGTGCCCACACCTGCGTCGTTCACCCTCGTGGGGGGGGTTACTTCTGGGCTTGCTTGATGGCGTCTTGCATGTCCGACGTGATCTTGTTGACCGCTTCGTCGGTGCTCATTTCACCCACAATCGCCTGCGTCACGCGGCTGACCGTGGGCAGCATGATGGCGCGGTTGAACTTGTAACCCTGGAACTGGTACGCCACAGGGGCCAGTTGGGCCACACCGGCACTGAACACGCCCAAAGCGGCTTTGGCCGCAGGTTTGGCACCCGCATAGTCCACCCCTTTTTTGGCCAAACCGGCATGCGCTGGGATGTTGTTGGTGCGGGCGCTGAACTCGGCATAAGCGGCCTCAGAGGCCATGAAGTCCATGAAGGCGCCAACCTCTTTGGGGGATTTGCTGGTTTTCAATGCCACCCAAGCTGCGCCACCCGGAATGCCGGAGCAAGCGGCAGGTCCGCAAGGGTTGGGCACCGCGACCCAATCAAAATTGCTGCCCACTTTGTTTTGCAGGTTGCCAATTTGCCAGCTGCCGGCCAGCACCATGGCCACATTGCCGTTGATGAACTCATCGATCGACGAGGCGTAGGTCGAGCCGCCCGTGCCAGCCCAGACCTCGCGCATCATGCCGCCATCTTTGTGCCAAGCGACAAATTTATTGACGGTGGTTTTGTAGCCAGCATCAATGACGGGGTTGCCCTGAGCATCAAACACCTTGGCACCGTAGCTGATGGCGGGACCTGCAAAACGGTGGCCTGAGCGGTCCCACGCCGCAGCGGCTTTGATTTGTGTGGCTTTGGCGACCTTGCGGCTCGCTTCCATCCAGTCGTCCCAGGTGGCTTTGGCGCCTGGCATCGGCACCTTGGCCTGCTCGAACAGGGTTTTGTTGACAAATGGACCGGTCATGGTCAGTTGCGACATGAAACCGTAAATGCCTTTGTCGGTGGCGCTGGGGCGCAGCCAAGCGGCGGTGGCGCCAAAGTTGTCGTCCCAGTATTTGCGGTTTTTCAGGTGCGCCGAAATGTCCATGTAGTACTTGGACAGACCGCCCAAATCGGTCACGCGGGCAATGTCCGGGCCTTGACCTGCGGCCAACTGCACCGGCAGTTGTTCCACGATGGACTTGTAAGGGACCGTGTCGATGATGACTTTGGTGCCGGGGTTTTGCGCTTCAAAACGTTTGGCCAGCTCGGCAGTGACCTCGCACTCCACGCCGTCTTGGTAGCACATGACACGGATTTCGCCGGCTTGGGCCAAGCCCGCCATGGCAGACAAACCAAGCGCCAAAGCCAGGGGGCGGATAGAGACAGATTGCATGGGGAACTCCTCGTTTAGTGGTGAAAAGAATATAGTTGAAAGATGAAGAAACGCGCTTATCGTTTATACGAATGCTGAATGAATTAACACCCAACCCTGCGACATCGGTGGCGAATCCGGCGGCGTACCGCGCAGCCCTCGAAGCCTTGTTTGGACCGTTGGTGCCCCACACACAGCCCGTGCAGGCGCAACTGGCCCACCAACTGGTCCAGGCCGATCGGGTGCTGGAGGTTTGGCGCCTGAGCGCAGGCGCGCCTGCTGGGGCCCACTGGCGCTTGACGGTGGTTTGGCCTCGGCTGCCAGGGCGCTGCCCGGTGCTGCTCAGCCCCGATGGTTGCTGGCCCCACGTGGTGGGCCACGAGGCCGCATCGACGGTCTTGCGTCAAGGCATCGCTCTGGCTTGGTTTGACCGCACAGAGCTCGCGTTTGACACGGCCCCTGGGCAAGGCGGGGGGGGTTTTGATGGGCAGCGCCACCCAGGCCGCAGCGCCTGTCTGGCGGTCTGGGCATGGGGCCTGCAGTGCGGTGTGGATGCACTGCAGGCCATCGGCCCAGAGCGCATGGCCAGCGTTGCGGTCATTGGCCACTCGCGGGGCGGCAAAGCGGCCTTGCTGGCCGCGGCGCTGGACACGCGCATCGCAGCCGTCATCGCCCACAACAGCGGCACCGCAGGCGCCGCCTCTTTGGCCATCCAGCCGGCCGGTGCAGAAAGCCTGGCGCAATTGGCCCAGCAGTTTCCCCATTGGCTCGGTCCTGCCATGCAAGAGGCGGCCCAGCGCGAGCGCCTGGTGGAAATGGACTTGCCTCGGCACATGCTGAGCCAAATCGCCCCAAGAGGCTTGTGCCTGCTGCAAGCCCAAGACGATCTGTGGGCCAACCCGGCCGGCACGCGGCACATGGCCGATGTGCTGCGCCCCCTCTGGGAGCGCGCTGCGCCAGAGCCCCACGGGGCGAGCCGCCTGCAATGGCACGCACGCACCGGCGGCCACGCCATGACCGCCGCCGATTGGCAGACCGCTGCGCGCTTCGTGCGCGAGGTGGTGGGGTGATGTGCGCGTCACCGCAGTCACGGCTCTACAGGGGCGCCAAGGCATAAGCGCCTTGGGTCAAATCAATCGCCTGCCCCGTGCGCGCAGACTCTTGAGCGGCCAAACCCATCATCACGGCCGCCAAACCATCGCGCAAACTCACCTCGACCTGCCCTTGTCCACGCACCACCGCATGGAAGCGCTGATGCTGGTACAAAGTCGAGCCGTTGTGGTCCCCGGCCGCCAAAGCCACCGGATCCACGGGCACATCCAGCTCCCAAGGGCCCTTGGGGTCTCGCGGACTGATGACCACTTTGGGCACGGGGGCTGCACCCAAATGGTCAGGCCAGAACCGGCCGGGTCCGGGCACAAAACATTCGGCTTTGCCACGCGTGCCGACCAGTGAAATTTCCTCTTGGTAACGTGCGCCTTCGGCGAACATGCACAACTCCAGCAAGGCACGCTGGCCCTGGGCGAAGTCCACCACCACATACGCGTTGTCCAGGATATCGGGCACACCCTCGGCATAGCGCTCGTCCAAGTGGTTATGGGCCACAGAGGCTGAGGCGTAAATCCTCACCGGTTCGCTGCGCAGCACATGGCGCATCAGGTCAAAAAAGTGGCAGCACTTTTCGACCAAGGTGCCGCCGGTGTAGCGGTTGAACCGGTTCCAGTCACCCACCTTGACCAAAAAGGGGAAACGGTGTTCGCGGATGGACAGCATCGTCAGCGGCCCGGTGTGCGCTTGGCTGTGCGCCTCCTCGCTCAAGCGTGCCACGGGTGGCATGTAGCGGTACTCCATGGCCACCCAAATTGGCGCGGGGTAGGACTTTTCCAGCAAGGCCAATTCATGCCAAGACTCCAGCGAGGTGCAGGCGGGCTTTTCCAGCAAGACAGGCAAAGGCCGCAATGCCGCGATCTCGGCCAATTGCTGCGCATGTCGGAAGTTGGGACTGGCCACCAACAAACAGTCCACGTCGGGCGATGTCACCACATCCTCTAAGCTGTTGGCACGCTGGCTGCCGGGCGCCATGCCCAAGCTGAGCGCCGCCATGGCATCGTCGGGCTCAAAAATGCGCGTGACCGATGCACCGGGCAACAAGGCGATGTTGCGCAAGTGCTCCTGGCCCATCATGCCGCAGCCGATGATGCCGTAGCGCACCTTAGAAATCTGGGGGGTAGTCAAAGCCATCGCTCCTTCAAAGGCATGTGATTCAAGGGCCCGCCAAATCCGACGGGCGCAACTGGTACTGCTGGCACAAGGCCAAAAATGCGGGCAAGGCCGGGTCGATACCCGTCTCTTGCCGCAGCAACTCGGCCACGCGGGGGGCCATGCTGGCGGCCAAGCGCGCATCCAAAAACAAAACCCGCCAACGCCGGGCCAACATGTCTTCGACCGTGACGGCCCATTCCGCCCGCGCAGCGTAACGCACCATCGCGGCCGTCAAGCCCAGCCCCAGCATCTCTTGCGCGCCAGGGGCCTTGGCCACCAGATCGGCGTGCGTGCCCAGCAGGTGCAGGCCCGGGGCGTCGCGCAAGCTCACGGCACGGGTGCCTGGGGGCGGCGCGCCCCACAAAGGGTGGCGCTCGGTGTGGGCATGGCGCTTGGGCGCAGGCAAATCACCCGCCTGCACCAAGGCGGCCATCACGTCTTGCGCCATGCTGCGGTAAGTGGTCCATTTGCCACCCGTCACCGTGACGAAACCGGGCGCCTCCCGCGCAATCAGGTGTTCGCGCGACAGCTGCGCCGTGCCCCCCGAAGCGGCAGAGCCCGTGCCCACCAAAGGGCGCAAACCCACCCAAACGCTTTTCACATCTTGGGCCTGCAAGCGCACACCCCAAGCCCGCTCGGTTTCCTTCAGCAAAAAGGCCAACTCTTCGGCCATAGGGCGTGGCTCCAGCGGTGCATCGCTCCTGGGCGTGTCGGTGGTGCCGATCACGGTGGCGCCCAACCAAGGCACGGCAAACAACACACGTCCGTCCGACGTGCGCGGCACCAATACGGCCTCTTTCAAAGGCAGCAGTGCCCGGTCCACCACCCAATGCACCCCTTGACTGAGCTTGACCAAAGGCAGCGCAGTCTGCCCCGAAGGGGCTGCAGGCAAGGCCAGTTGCCGCAGTGCATCGACCCAAACCCCGGTGGCGTTGACCACACTCCGGGCTTGCAACTTGGCGGTTTGGCCCGTGAGGGTGTCTTGCAAAGTGACAAGCCAGCCTGGGCCCTGCCGGGCCAAGCCCACCACCCGCACATGGTTGCGCACGCGCGCGCCACTGGCCTGGGCAGTTCGCGCCAAGGCCAGCGCCAAGCGCGCATCCTCAAACTGCCCATCCCAATAACGCACAGCCCCCACAGTGCCGGGCAGGCAAGGAGGACCGGCCTTCAAGGCATCCGCACGCCAGGTTTCGGTGGGCCCCAAGCTCAAGCGGCCCGCCAGCCATTGGTACAGCTTCAATCCGCAAGCGGTCACCCCCCACGACCACCAGCTTCGCGCATGCACCACAAAGGGCAAGGGCTGGGCCAAATGGGGGGCCAGGCCCAGCACAATGGCGCGTTCGCGCAAAGCCTCGCGCACCAGCTTCATGCGCCCCTGCCCCAGGTAACGCACCCCGCCATGCAGCAACTTGGTCGAACGCGACGATGTCCCGCTGGCCCAATCACGCGCCTCTGCCAGCACCACTTGACGCCCCTCCAAAGCGGCCTGAACAGCCACACCCAAGCCGGTGGCGCCGCCACCGACCACCAGCACATCGCAGGGTGCTGAGGTCCAGTCTGAAAGCTCAGGTCGAAGGTTCATACGGCGCGAAAATGTTGTTTTGTTTTCGATTATTTTCTTTTATGGTTTATATCGGGAATGAATGCGATCACATATGATCGTTATCCCTGATGGCCATTTCCTTGAAAAGCGTTACAACAAATGCCATGACCATGGCACTCAATCCCCGACAACAGGCCATGCTGCAGCAGGTGCGTGAGCACGGCAGCCTCAAAACCGAGGCCCTGGCCGCCCAATTCGACACCACGCTGCAAACCATTCGCCGCGACATCCAGCGCCTGACAGAAACGGGCGCGCTCGAGCGCTTTCATGGTGGCGTGCGCGCCATTGACAGCAGCGCGCGCAACACGACCTATGCCCAGCGCCAGCGCACCCATGCCCAGGCCAAACAGCGCATTGCACGCACCGTCGCCGCCGCCATCCCCCCCGGCGCAAGCCTGTTCATGAACATTGGCACCACGGTGGAAGCGGTGGCCAGCGAACTGCTGCAGCACGCCGACCTGCGCGTGATCACCAACAATTTGCATGTGGCCCAAACCCTGACCGCCAACCCCCACTGCGAAGTGCTCATGGCCGGCGGCACGGTGCGCCACGAAGACCTGGGCGTTGTGGGCGAAGCCGCGTTGTCGTTCATCCGCCAATTCAAAGTCGACATCGGCCTGATCGGCATCAGCGGGATCGACGCGGACGGCACCTTGCGCGACTTTGACATGCGGGAAGTCATGGTGGCGCGCGCCATTGTCGAGCAGTCGCGGCAAGTCTGGCTGGTGGCCGACCACAGCAAATTTGGCCGTGCGGCCATGATCGAGATGGCCCCCTTGAAAGCCCTGCACACCGTGTTCACCGACGCCCCGCTGTCGCCCGAATTTGACCAACTGCTGCGCGACCAATCCGTGCGCTGCGTCGTGGCCGCCGCGCCAGACAGCGCGCCGGCTCCCCACCTCAGAGACTTGACACCATGACACACCCGGCCTATTTGCTGGCACTCGACCAGGGCACCTCCAGCTCCAGAGCCATCGTCTTTGACGACCGCGGCCACATCGTGGGCACCGCTCAACAAGAGTTCGCGCAAATCTTTCCACAACCCGGCTGGGTCGAGCACGACCCCACGGCCATCTGGCACAGCCAACGCGACACGGCCCAGCAGGTGTTGGCCCAATGCGGCCTCCAACCCTCGGACATCCGGGGCGTGGGCATCACCAACCAGCGCGAAACCACGGTGCTGTGGAACCGCCGCACGGGCCAAGCCCTGCACAACGCCATCGTTTGGCAAGATCGGCGCACCGAAGCGCTGTGCCAACAATGGCGCGAGCAAGGCCTGGAGCCGTGGGTGCAGCAGCGCACCGGCTTGCGCCTGGACCCCTACTTTTCGGCCACCAAGCTGCGCTGGCTGCTCGACCACATCCCCGGCGCACGCGCCCAAGCCCAGGCCGGCGAACTGGCCTTTGGCACGGTGGACAGCTGGTTGATCTGGCAGCTGACGGGCGGCCAACGCCACAGCACCGACATCAGCAACGCCAGCCGCACCCTGCTGCTCAACATCCACACCGGTCAATGGGATGACGAGTTGTTGGCCATGTTCGACATCCCGCGTGCCGTGTTGCCGCAAGTGCAGGCCTCGGTCTCTGAATTTGGCCGGGTGCAAAACGGCTTGCTGGGGGAAGGCGCAGGCCCCCCCATCGGCGGCGTGGCGGGCGACCAGCAATCGGCCCTGCTCGGCCAAGCGGGCTTGCAAGCCGGCGATGTGAAAAACACCTATGGCACCGGCTGCTTCATGCTCATGCACACCGGCGCTGTGGCGCTGCAAAGCGACAACGGCTTGCTCACCACCTGCGCCGCCCAAGTGCAAGCGCAAGCGCCCATCGACTACGCCCTCGAAGGCAGCGTGTTCATCGGCGGTGCGGTGGTGCAGTGGTTGCGCGATGGCCTGCGCGCGATTGCCCACAGCCGCGATGTGGAGGCCCTGGCCGCCAGCGTCAGTGGCAGCGAAGGCGTGGTGCTGGTGCCCGCCTTTGCCGGCTTGGGTGCGCCCTACTGGCTGCCCCATGCCCGCGGCAGCATCCAAGGCCTCACGCGGGGCAGCACCGTGGCCCACATTGCCCGCGCCGCGCTCGAGAGCATCGCGTTGCAAAGCACGGTGCTGCTGCAAGCCATGCAACAAGACGCACGGCAGTTGGCACAACTGCAAGTGCGCGCCTTGCGCGTGGACGGGGGGGCCTGCGCCAACAACTTGCTCATGCAACTGCAAGCGGACCTGATGGGCTTGCCCGTGATCCGCCCCCAAACCACCGAGACCACGGCCTTGGGCGCGGCCTTGTTGGCCGGCTTGCAGCAAGGGGTGTTCACCCACCCCGGCGAGTTGCGCGAACGGCTGGCCACCGAACGCGTTTTTGAACCCCAATGGAGCCGCGACCAAGCCCAGGCCAAGCTGGCCGCATGGGACGCCGCCGTTCAGCGCAGCTGACGCTTGGGGGCGCACGCCCTGCCCCCCCCTCACCCCATCCCGCGCCGCGCGCTCAGAGCTGCTCGATGCGGATGCCCTGCTGGCGCACCACTTTTTGCCAGGCGCTCAGATCGCTGCGAATGAACTGGTCCATATGGGCCACACCTGCGGGCGCGACATCCAGCGCATCGCTCTTCAAGCGGGCCTGCACATCGGGCAAAGCCGTCACGCGCAGCAAGGCCTGGTTCAGGCGCTCGACCACCGCACTGGGCGTGCCTTTGGGCGCCACCAAACCAAAATAGTTCAAGGCCGTCAAATCGCCCAAGTTTTGCTCGGCCAGTCCAGGCACTTGCGGGAACAAAGGGTGCCGCTGCCCCGTGGTGACCGCCAGCGCTTTGATGCGCCCATCGCGCACGAAAGGCGCCAGGGCCGGGATGGTGCCCGTCAGCACATGGATTTGACCGCCCACCAAGTCCACCGTGGCCGGCGCAATGCCCCGGTAAGGGATGTGCACGATGGACACGCCCTGCTGCGCCTTGAGTTGCTCCAGCACCAAGTGGTTGATGCCCCCCGCGCCGGCCGAGCCGTAATTGAGTTGGCCCGGGCGTGTTTTGGCGTACGCCACCAAATCGGCCAAATTGTTGACCGGCAAGTCCTTGTGGCAAGCCCACATCAAAGGGCCTTGCGCCACCATGCTGATGTTGGAGAAATGCACCAAAGGGTCATAGCCCGCTGTGGGCAGCACCGTGGGCACGGTGGTGTAAGGAGCGGCCACCAACAGCAGGGTGTACCCGTCGGCCGCACTCTGGGCCACCCACTGGGTGCCCACAGCCCCCGAAGCCCCGGTTTTGTTGTCGACCACCACCGACACCTGCAGCTGCTCCCCCAGCTTTTGCGCCAACAAACGCCCCATGGCGTCGGTGCCCGCCCCCGGCGCGAAGGGCACGACGATCTTGATCGGCTTGTCAGGGTACTGGCTGGCACGTGCGCCAGCGGCCAACAGCCCAGCCCCGGCAGCGGCCGACACCAGCATGCGGCGGCGTGACCACCCGCCTTTTGCTGGGCGCGGGGCGGGGTTCAACAACTTGGTGGAAGGGTTCATGCGCATCTCCTGTGAAGCTCCGCATTTTCACAGCCTTGTGTGGCAAGACGGTGACGCCTTGGTGAACACCAGCGGCTTTGAAATGCCTCGTAAGTGCGCTTGCTCAGGCTGTAGAAAACAACGTCGTCTACCCCTTATTATTTCCAGCAGCCCGGGTGATCTGCTTGTTTGCGTCAACCCAGCCCACATTGAATGCGCCGAAAGGAACAGACACACTCAAGGCGTTTTTCCATATCAGCAATTGCGCACCGTTGTTGTTTGCCTTACCGCAAAACACGGAAAACATGTCCGTCAGCTAACGCTGACGGGCATTGGCTTGAAGATTTCTTTTTTGAGTGCGACAGGCTCGGGTCCAAGTTTAGAACCGGTGGTCAACGCCCAACTTAAATGTTCTTCTGCTGGTGTTACCCAGCTTGTCATAAATCCAGTCAAGGTTCATCTTGGTCTGCTCATTGATTGAGAGGATTTCTAAACCCAACTCACCTCCTGAACCACAGTGATCGGTGACTTTAATCGCACTGACTTTTTCACAAAGCAAACGGGGAGAAAAACGCACGATACCTTTGTTCGAGTTACCAACAGAGGTGGGCACCCGCAACTCTGGTCTGAACAGCACATCAGATACAGTCACCTGACCTGCATTCATCCGAAGCGTATTGTCTGTCAATCCATAGGCCCGGCCCGCAAAACCCACCTCGCCAATTTTGTTTTGACCATACGACCACGACAACTCTGGTCGGAACTGCAACGACTGGTAGTCGATAACACCCGTCAACGCTCCTCCCAAAGCTGTTGAGCGCGTGGTGTAGTTACTGGAGAGAGACAAAACTTCGTTGGCCATCGCCAAGTCATTTCGACCTTGAACGTAACTTGCAAAACCATTCAAATAAAGACCTTTGTTGATTCGGTATAAACCGCTCAAACCCACAGTCAAGCCAACTCTTTGGTTATCACCCTTGAAGGTGGTGCTTCCGATATCGCTGGAAGCGAAGTTCCCACCCACAAAGTAACTCAACATAGCGCGTTCGCTCACATCATGCTCGCGAACCCAGCGAGCGCTCAGCGTTGCGGTTTGGGAGCCGACCCTCTCACGCAAGACGGTGAAGTCTCCCCAAATGATCTCCCGAGTCTGTTCTTGCTCATTGGCCTTGAGGCCGAAAAATTGGCCTTGCACGGATTGAGGTTGCGGTTGCGTTTGAACACGGGTGTTGTCCATTGAAGCCGTGCCATTAACACCGAAAGAAACGTTGCGATGCTTTTTATGACAATCGTCAATCAGTTTTGGATCTTCATCAAGGTCTTTCAGGCAAGCCTCAAGGGCTTGATCGGCTTGAATCATGCGATCACGGGCGTTTTGCACCATTCGCTTGTTAACGCCAACCGTGGTCCGCAACTCTCGCTCTGCCTCCGAGATCAGAACTTGACGGATCTCGGCGGAGTATTTCTCAAACTCCGAGGCTGGACTACCCGCCAATACACTGTATTCATTGGACAAGCTATTAAGATTGCGCGCGCCATCCATTGCGACGTTCGCAGCAACATTGATATGGACATATTTCCCCATAACAGGATTGATATATGCAATATATTCAGAAGGTCCGCCTTCAACTCGAGTAACGGCACCATTGGTTATGGAGATATCTCCTGAATCAAAATTCCACACCGGCTCATTAAACTTTACCGTGACTGCAAATGGTCCAGTTTGGACCTCGCTTGGACCAATGACTTCAACAGTTGGCAAAGCTGTATCAACCTTCAATGCATATGCTTGCGAAACCACTGAAGAATTACCAGCACGATCCGTGGAACCGGCTGTGATATTTGACAAACCGTCGGCCAAGTCAGTAGGAAATGTGTAAGTCCAATCACCACTGGAATTAACCACTGTTTGCCCAACATAAACCCCGCTCTTATAAATTTTCACAGTCGAGCTAGGTTCTGCTGTACCCACTATTGTTGGCCTCTTTTGCGAAGTCAAATCATTGTCAACAATGCCTGTTGATGACGATGAAGACAAACCAGTGATCACAGGTACATTGGGTGGTGTCAAATCAACGACCGCAGACATCACGCTGGACAATGATGAAATGTTTCCAGCAACATCGACTTGTTTAAGAGTAATGTCATGTGGCCCCTCACTGATTGGTGCAGCGAACTGGTAACTCCAATGACCACTGGCATCAGCTTGTACCGTCGTGACCCTTGTCCCATCCAAAAATATTTCGACTTGTGCGTAGGGTTCTGCATCCACACCCGTTAGAACTGGACGGGTATTGTTAGTGATATTGCCCGTGCTCAAAGATCCAGTAGGTGACGCAACATGCGTATCAACCTTGACAACCAACGCAGCTGTACGGACTGACGAATTGGCCGCCGCATCGGTTGCATCTGCCGTGAAAGAATGCGGACCATCGATTAAGGAACTGGTTAGCGTCAAGGACCAATTACCACTTCCATTTGCAACGGTCGTACCCACCAAGCTCCCGTCTTTGTAAATCGACACAGTCGAACCTGCTTCCGCAGCACCGTTCAAGGTCGGTCTATTTTGATTGGTAATTAAGTCAGTCGTCAATCCACTGTTGGAAGCATTATCCAAAGTGATAGGCCCAATGCTTGGCAACACCGTATCAACGGTAATTGGGAAATTCGATGTCTGGGGAGACTCTCCATTACTGTCCTCAGCGGTTGCGGTGATATTGACAATGCCATTCGTTTGAGAAGGCATTGTGTAACTCCACGCGCCAGAACCATTCGACGTTGTACTGCCTATTTTCACACCAGCCACATAAATATTCACCGCAGTATTGGCTTGAGCCGAACCGTAAATCACGGGAGCAGTAAAACTGGTCACAGTATCGGATAAGCTTCCAGAGTTCGTGGCATCGGTCAAATCCGTGATGGATGGCGACGGAGGTCCCATTGGCGTCGCAACGACAAATGTTCCGGAATACTGCCAACCAAGATTCATACCAGATGCTCCGTTGGTCAGCTGAAACGTCATTGGATGAAGGTACCAGTTCCATGCAGAGCCTCCTCCTTCCTGAACACCACCGCTGATGGTGTAGAGATCAAAGATACACGCTTTGGATGGTTGGCCAAAGACGACACCAGCACCTCCAGGAGCCCACGCCTGTGAACAACTCTGGGCTTGTGAAGAACTACCGTACCAAGGCATCAGCGCCAAGTCTGCTGTAAGTGCCGCATAGGTGACTTGGGGGTATTCTTTGGTCCCAAGTTTGTACACCCGCCCACTACTGGGATGCGTCCATGTTTTGGTGGTCCAAACAGGATCTGCTGCCCCCGCATCGCTTACGAGAAAAATAACAAAAAACAAGGTTTTAAAATATTTTTTGAAGTACAAAGTCATTGCAAATCACTCAAACAAAATGATGGCTCGTATTCTGGTCAGAAAATTGCCAAATATTCTAACTATAATCATATCCTCTGAAAATACACAAATTTTGTCAAAATGAATCGATAGACTATGATGCTTAAACCCCTTGCCCGCAACACCTGATACCCGGGAGTTGCCGAGGTTTGACCTAGCGCAGGGTCATGCCTACGCAAAGTTGCTCATACAGTTGCATGAGCTGCCGTTTGTGGATCGGCGCTGAACACAGCCTTAAGGGTGAACCGACACCAGCATGCGGCGGCGTGACCACCCGCCTTTTGCTGGGCGCGGGGCGGGGTTCAACCACTTGGTGGAAGGGTTCATGCGCGTCTCCTGTGAAGCTCCGCATTTTCACAGCCTTGTGTGGCAAGACGGTGACGCCTTGGTGAACACCAGCGGCTTTGCCGCCCCCTGCCCCGAAGAAAGGTGCCGGGCCCACAGGCCCATGCACCGGGGCCACAGCGCCAGCGCGCAGGCGTAAAAAAACCCACCGCGTTGCCACGGTGGGTTTTTTGAACTTTTAACCATCAGCTGGCTTGCGCCAGCGTCAAATTAGAAAGTGTGGCCAACGACCAAGGAGGTCTCAGTCAGGTCAGCACCAGAAGTAGCCGAACGGTCGATCTTGTTGGAGATCAAGGAAATGGCTGTGCGCTTGCTCAGGTTGTGGCGGTAGCCAACAAATGTCTGCTTGACGTCATCACCGAAGTATTCGTTGAGCGAACCAGAAGCGCTGCGCTTGCCGAAACCAGCAGACACGATGCCAGCGCCGATGGGCGCAGCCACGGTCAGGGCCATGGCATCGCCAGGGTTCACGCCCGAAGCCAATTTGATTTGCTGCGATGTCAAGCCCACTTTGGCCACACCCAGGTCATAGCTGGCCAAGACGGTGGTCATCTTGTAAGCGCCGACGGCAGCGACTGCTGCGCTGTAAGTGGCTGCAGTTGTACTTGCAGGACCTGCGCTAAATGCGGTAGTGGCGAAAGTGTTGGCAGCAATACCAGCCAAAGTTTGCTTGCTGTCAGTCACGTTCACAGCAGCGGCCAAGGGGCCGTTGGCGTATTGCAGTGTGAAGGACGTGGTGTCTTTGGTGGCAGCTGTTGTGCCGTCCACGCCAGCCAAAGCGACAGAAGCGCTGAAGCCGTTCATGTTGGGCGAAGAGTAAGCCACATAGTTGCTGTACGCGTCACCGTAGATCACGCGAGCACCTTTGTCACCCGATGCGCCAGCGCCAGCAGAGATGCCGGACAACACAGGCATTTGGCTCACGTCACCGATGGCACCCCACAGACCACGCACAGCCGAAGCACCGCGACCCACGAAGGCGGTACCGAAACCACCGCTCAAAGACACGTTGGCACCGCGGTCACCCAGGGTTGTTGCAGCAGCAGCAGCACCAGCGTTGTTCAGTTTGGTTTCAGCGAATGCGCCGATGGAAGTTTGCAACTGGAAAGCAGCCTTCAAGCCACCGCCCAGGTCTTCAACGCCGCCGAAGTTCAGGTTGCCGGTTTGGCGAGCGATTTGTGTGCCAGTGGAAACGGTGCCAGTTTTGGAAGTACCCACCACCAAGCCGTAGCCGCCAGACAAAGTCACGTTAGATTGTGCGAAAGCAGCGCCAGAAGCTGCCAAAACAGCCAGAGCAAACAGTTTTTATTTTTCCTACAAAATTCCGAAAAGATTAAAAGAGCGCATCAAGGTTCTTCCAACCTAAAAGTGATGCTTGTTGCAAACCTGCTGGTGTACAACTTGCGAGTGTGCTGCATGTCTTTTTATCAACGTGGCTGTGCACGGTGCAGCACGGCAACGACACGGCAAGACTGCGCCTGTAAATCGCTTCAACCTTTTTTGTGCGCGGTTGCATTTGCGATGTACAACAGTACGCTTGAGTCATGCATACCGTTTTTACCGCCGCAGCAGCCAACGACCCAGTGCTGCGCACTCAAGCACGTGAGCGCACAGTGCCAATGCCTTCAACCATCACGCCAGTGCCTGGTTATCCCCGCAAACTGAGTGTATTCAAAATGGCAGCCAGCAAGTTTTGGCAAGTGCGCTGCTGGATTGCGGGACGTACACACAGACGCAGCACACAAACGCAAAGCCTGCGCATGGCACAAAGCTTTGCACGTGACTTTTATGAACAACTGATAGCGCAGTCTGTCAGTTTGTGCACTGAGGCAACACAAACACCAACATCAACATCCAGTGTCGTTTCTCACGTCACCGCCACAGTCAAATCACAGCTGACCTTTGCTGCAATGGCAGCGCAGATGATCACAAATGAACAGGCTCGTGTTGAGCGCGGTGAGTTTTCAGCAGGCAGCTTGAAAGTTCTGCGCAACAGACTGGATGCACACATCTTGCCGCGCTGGGGTAAACAGCAAGCAGCGGACATTGACCACGCACAGCTGCTGGCATTCACGCAGTACTTGAGCAAGAGCTTTTCAACCATCACAGTCAGCCAGTACTTGGTTGCAGTGCGCAAGATCATGACTATGGCTGTTGCAGTTGGTGCACTGGACAAACTGCCAGAGTTTCCCAAAGTAAAGGTACAAACCAACTCGCGCGGCGCATTCACGCCCACAGAGTACTGGCAGATCATGCGCACTGCTCGCAAGCTGCAAAACACACGACACCCTGACAGCGACAGCAAACTTCGCAAAAGCTATCGCTTGCGCTCAGCTGAGTACACCATGCCACCAGATGTTGCGTGGTGCATAGGCTTTATGGTCAATAGCTTTATCAGACCCAGCGACTTAAAGACACTCAAGCATAGACATGTGGAAGTGGTACGCAACGGCAATACCTACCTGCGCTTGAACCTACCCAAAACAAAAAGTCATGCAAAACCCATCGTTACGCTGCAACCTGCCGTTCGCATTTACCAGCAAATCACCCAACACTACGCAGCCAAAAACCTTGCAGCACCAGACGACTACTTGTTCTTGCCGCACCTGCGTGACCGTCAATATGCACACTGGGTGTTGGCGTTTTATTTCAACTGGGTACTGGCACGCACAGGGTTGAAGCTGGGCGCGCACGGACAAGAGCGCAGCCTGTACAGCTTGCGCCACTCAAGCATCACATTCCGCTTGCTGTACGGACAAGGTATTGACTTGCTGACATTGGCACGCAATGCACGAACCAGTGTGGACATGATCAACCAGCATTACGCCAGCACTGTAACTGGCGAGCAGAACATTGGCATGCTGCAAAGTCGCCGCACTCGCCAGCACAGCACATCCGTTACTTCTTGAATCCGTCACGCAGTTTCACACTGGCGCTTTCAATCTGCGTGTCCAGTTCACCATTGCGCACAGCATCAATCACCGTGTCCAGCACTGTGCAAAGATTCTCAACTGTGCCAACTTCAATGGCTGTTTTTCCTTTTTGCAACTCAATCTGTCGACTGCCATAGTTGATCGCCAACAAACATTCGCCCTTCTCGCCAGTCCAAAACCACGGTTTGATGCGAACAGGTACTTGTTTAACAACCCGTGCGCCAGTGTCAGCATCTGCGAATGAGCGAAAGCGTGTGGGCGTGTAGTGCTGACCTTGCGCTTGTGCAGCTGCCAGCATGCGCTGCTCGCCCAGTTTGATCAGCAACTTGTTGCGGCGTTTGACAACATCAGGCAGTGCACGTGTCTTGCGGGCTGCGGTCAACTTCAATGTGTTCAAGATGGCGGTCATGTGCTTTTCCTTTCAAATGTTTGTAAAGCACAGACTATTTTGTGATCATTTGACAGAACGGACGACCTGAAACCCGCGAATATGGCGGGTCATTGGTTATGTATGACACGAGGTGACGTGCCGCACGACACACAACGTCCAGTTACGGGACGATGGTTGTGACCCTGCTGGACTTTTTCGCTGCTGTGAGCGCATGCTGCGCCTTGCTGATTTTTTGGCGCTGTCGTTCTGCAGCCAGTGCATCCGCTGCCCTGTCTTTGGTGCCTTTAAGGCTATCAATGCGCTGCTGCTCTGGTGTTTTGGGCGTGATGTTTTCTGCAAGCGTAGGGCTGGTCACGATGCTGTTCCAACCATATTGGTACTGAAGCAGCAAGCGTGCATGAACTGAGCTTTCAGCATGAACAACCGTTTTAACAACGGCGCCTTTGACGCGAATGGTGGCAATGTAATCGTGCATTCTTTATTTAGCCAAATATCGCCATGAAAAAAATCAGGTCTTATTTGGCTGGACTAAATACTTTGCACATTGCAGAAGAGGAAAACTGCACTGGCAAAGTCACTACTGAAAATGAGCAGCACCCTCAATCGTTAGGTGCCCTACAACTGGACATTGGTGTCACAGGGATTGGAAATTCTGAGCAGTAGCAGAGACTTGTTGTCACTACCCGTTGAGGATGATGTTGGATGTTGCAGTCTGATTGGCACAAGAAGGATATCAAGCACAAAGATGGCAGGCTCATACGCCTGTGCATCACGAGCAAGCTCTGCTTACACAGCACCTTGCAAACCCTGCACACAGTTGGCACTTGAGCTGTGTGCAGCAGTTGCGTTTCATTTGAAGCTGCACATAAAAGGAGACCGCGAAACCGCCCTTACCCGTTGGGTTGTGCACAAGTGCTGTGGTAACGAACTCATCGAAAGTCCGTAGCCCATGACTGAGCCTGTTTGCATAAGGCTCAGTGTGGGTTGAATCTATCGAATATCCCTCGTGCAATACATGTTGAACTCTTTGAAAGCTTGAGAGATTGGATTTCAAGAAACAGGTGATGAGCAGATCATGAGCGACAGCGAATGAGATCTGCGACAGCACAAGCGAGCATGGCTCGCTTCCACAGTGACACTGGCATGTGAGTGAACATCACACAATAAATGGCATGCCACGCACCAAGCAAAACCCATCAAATGACAGCTGCGCCAGCAGCACTGTTTTGCTGGCGCAGCCGTCAGCAGGCAACTGCCCACACCTCAAATCAGCGCTGTGCGCAGCGATTGCCCTGACCCAGCAACCAATGTAGCTGAAACCCCGCACAAGCACTGCAGCGTTGTTTTGCGCAGTCGCTGTCGAACTGTGGCGCTGATCCCACACAGAGCATGCAGCACGACATAAATACAGCACCAAATGAAAACACGATTTGATTTACCACGTTGAAATCATTGAGGATTTTTGTCCCGCCATTTTTTCGGGACATTGGTCGCCCAAAACTATCAAACCAAACACACTAAAAGGACTGCAACGATTTGAATAACACCACACTCATCATGAGCCAAGCCAAAACACTGACCCCACAAGAAATCGATCAAGTGCTGCACTACATCGCCCCGCGCAGCTACGCTATGCGCAATCGCGTGATGTTTTTGACAGGCTTGTGGTCTGGCATGAGGGTCGGCGAGCTTTCAAGTCTCGCAGTTGGCGATGTGCGCAACACAGACGGCAGCGTACGTGCAGAAATACGTCTGACAGCTGAGCAGACAAAGGGGCGACACCCGCGTACGGTGTTTCTGCCGCAGAAACTGCGCGATGAGCTACAGGTGTATTTCGACATGCGTGGTAATGTTCCTGCAACCAATCCCTTGTTCATCACTGCAGGACGCAAGCGCTTCAGCGCCAACGTGATGGCGCAGCACTTTCACTACCTGTTCAAACGTGCAGGCATTGCTGGTGCCAGCTCACATTCGATGAGGCGGAGTTTCATCACACTGCTGGCATCACGTGGCATAGGCGTGCGTGTGTTGGCTGAATTGGCAGGGCACCGCAGCATTGCAGTGACCCAAAAATATATCGACGTCAACGATGACATGAAGCGCAACGCTGTGGAGATGGTTTGATGCGAGGTGTCGTGTGAAACGACACTGTCAGCTGTACTTGACCACTCGCTCACGTTTCTCAGCGATGCTAGTTTGCCGCATTCGCAGCTCTTCTTGGTAGTGAATTCTGCGTGCCTCTTCTAATTTGCCCATACTAAGCGCAGACGTTAAATCCACAGCCCACCACTTCTCCTCCAACGCCTTGTGCATTTCAATTTGAGCACTGGTGAAGCGGGGATTTCCTGCAGTGACCTTAGGCTTGAAACTTGGGAAAACGCCTTGCTCAACATTCGCAACCAGAAGCTCTGTACGTTTGAGCAGCCTGCTGACACTGGCACGCATACGGTTTTGACGCTTGAAGATTTCCTCCGTGTTACCCCGCAAAGACTCATTGCTGGGACTGACACGTAACAAACTGCCAATGCGAAACAAATCAGCACGCCGCTCAAACCCTTGATTGTTGTTAAGTGCCTTTAACGCCGCAGGCTTCTCAATCAGTTCACGGTGAAGGCTATGCACCTCATGCATTTTTCGAAGTGTGTGCAGTCTGAACTGCACAGGATTGAGCTTGAACTTCGAAGTGCTCATCTCCAACCTGTTGTTGAGTCTCTGCTCTTCATAGGCATCAAGAATTTTGCCTATTTGTCGTTGGATCGTGCGACGTGACAACTTGAGTGGAATGCTCACCCATGTTTGATCTGGCTGTGGCATTGAGGCGGTTCTGTCACGGGCATACCTCGCCAACTCCTGCACTTTGGGAAACGCTTCTTGCTCCCTGAATACCCAGCTACCTCGCTCTTGCCACCATTCTTCGAAAGTGCAGTCGTAAATGTTGCCAAACGCCCTGTAGACCTTGGCTAGTTCCCTGTCCTGTGTTTCTGCTTTGCGATTTTTAGAGGTTTGGCAAACCAGCCAATAGTCCTTGCTAAGCCGCAAGAATTCCCACCACCAACGATGCACGCCCTCCTTGACCACAGCCAGAGAGTCTTTCGCATTGCGGAAGCGAACCCTTGTGTGCCCCTTTAAAAGGTGCTCTTGAGATGGGTTTTCAAACAAATCATCCATTTATTAACTACTGGTGTGCTTGTTAAGTCATGTGCTAGTTAACGGCAAATGATACATCCATCGCAGCAACAAACACAAACAAGTTGAGGCGATGACCGCAGAGGTGCGGTCTTTATTAACCGCATTACAGGAGCTTCCAAATGCAAAATACCTTGACCGCTACTTTGTCTACAACCAACGCTGCTGAGTTCGCTCACGCTATGCCTGCACCTGTCGTGAAAAACGACACTGCGACCCCATCCCAGCCAAGCATCAAACTGAGCGCCTTGCGTGTGCCAGCGACCGTCACAGTTGGTACATCATCAACATCTGTGTCCCAAAACAAGCTGGCTGTGATGGAGCAGGCACGCATGAGCTGGGAAACCACTGAACTTGCTGCCTCCAACAAGCGCCTTTACAGCATCCTCAAAGATGCCTACAGCTACTACCTTGTGTTGAAACAGGACAGCAGCAAAGAAATCCGCAAGTCTCGTGCGGACGAACTTGATGCTTTCATCGCCGAGCGCAAATACACGTTCATGCCCAGCACACATGACATGACTCGTGTCGTCAAGTGCGTGTTTGGCGTTGATCGTCGCCGTGTGAGTGCTTACAGCATTGCTCTGCGTGAAGCACTGCGGCAAGACGTTGCGGCGATTGATCTTGTTGCCTTCATTGAGCAGGAAGGTGGAGTTGAGCAGATCCGCATGGGAGGCACCAAACCCCTGTCAGTGTCCAAGCGAGCCGCAAAGGCTGCCGATCAAGTGCTGGGCACTGAGCTTGGCATGCTCAAGTTTGACCCGTCCATGTTTGCTGCAGACGCTGACTGGGCTGACAAGCAAGTGGTCATCGTTGCCACCTATTTGCCCACTGGCGAGTTTCAAGCCAACGCAGTGATCAGGCACGACAGCGCTGTCAACGCTGCACTGGCTGCTTACTACAGCCAGCAGCAAGCCAACCTGCGCAAAGAAGCACAGGCTGAGCGGGAGGCTGAAGAAGCGGCATTAGCTGCAACCAAGGCTGCAGAAAAAGAAAAAGCCAAACAAGCGAAGCTTGAACAGCAAAAGGCTGCTGTAGCTGCAGAAAAGACTGCTGAAGTACAGCAAGCAGCCTTGGCAGCACAAGTATCAAACTTGTTTGAAATTCAGCAAGGCTAATAAATTTATGGGGAGCAATCCTCCACGCATTACACCTACTTTTTTGGAGATTCACATGAACGGACTTAGACCTAACTGCTTGGATGATTTTTTGTTTTCTAACCCCACAGATCGCCTGAAACTGGAACTGATCATGCAGCGCCGACTGCCTTTTCCATTTGCGGGCAAGAGCGGCATCTTGCTGCACGGTACATGGGGTACTGGCAAATCCACACTGGCTCAGCTGCTGCCAAGCTTGCTGGAGACCGCTTATTCATGCTCATGGAATTTGGCGCAAGGCGTGGGACAAATGCCCACTCCCGTGCCTGACCACTGCCAGACACAGGTGTTTCGCTGTGGAGGTGGACTCAGCATCACAGCTATCTCTCAAACCATCAACAACCACAACAATGTCATGCCTCTTTGGCACTACAGCCAACACGATTATTTTGTGTTCGATGAGTTGGACAAATTGACCATTGGCGCACAGCAATCGCTGCGCTCGACCATGGACTTGAAGCGCTGCATGTACTTTTTTACTACCAACTACCTAAGCAAGATTGACCCGGGTATTGTTAATCGCTGTCACCTCGTGGAAATGAACCAAATCACCACACCCAGCGCTTACATTCCAATCGGTCAAAGCATTTTGAAGAATATGGGTGTTGGTGCAGGTGTCGTGAGCAACACCACGCTTGAAGGTTTTGCAGCCAAAGCACGGGGTTCATTACGCGACTACAACCATGCGGTCATCATGGAAGGCATCATGAACGATGGGTTATTGCCCTGATAGCCACTGTCGTTTTTCACGACACTCAAACCAAGCCCGCCACTGTGCGGGCTTTTTTACGTGGGTGTGAACACTGCGCCAGCTAGCGCAGCTGTCGTTTCACACGACACCTTGTGTGCCGTTATTTCGTGACTGCAGCGCCAGCGCGCAGGCGTAAAAAAACCCACCGCGTTGCCACGGTGGGTTTTTTGAACTTATAACCATCAGCTGACTTGCGCCAGCGTCAAATTAGAAAGTGTGGCCAACGACCAAGGAGGTCTCAGTCACGTCAGCAGCAGCACCCGAACGGTCGATCTTGTTGGAGATCAAGGAAATGGCTGTGCGCTTGCTCAGGTTGTGGCGGTAGCCAACAAATGTCTGCTTGACGTCATCACCGAAGTATTCGTTGAGCGAACCAGAAGCGCTGCGCTTGCCGAAACCAGCCGACACGATGCCAGCGCCGATGGGCGCAGCCACGGTCAGGGCCATGGCATCGCCAGGGTTCACGCCCGAATCCAATTTGATTTGCTGCGATGTGAGGCCCACTTTGGCCACACCGAAGTCATAGCTGGCCAAGATGGTGGTCATCTTGTAGGCTTGAACAGCAGGAGTAGCAGCAACGGCAGCAACAGCTGGGGTGTATGTGAATGGAGAAGTTGTCGATTGGGTAGCAGCAACAGCAGCTACTGCTGCACCAGCAGCCACAGTTTGCTTGCTGTCTGTCAAGTTCACAGCAGCGGCCAAGGGGCCGTTGGCGTATTGCAGTGTGAAGGACGTGGTGTCTTTGGTGGCAGCTGTTGTGCCGTCCACACCAGCCAAAGCGACAGAAGCGCTGAAGCCGTTCATGGCAGGCGAAGAATAAGCCACATAGTTGCTGTACGCGTCACCGTAGATCACGCGAGCACCAGCATCCACCTTGGAACCAGCGCCAGCAGAGATGCCGGACAACACAGGCATTTGGCTCACGTCACCGATGGCACCCCACAGACCACGCACAGCCGAAGCACCGCGACCCACGAAGGCGGTACCGAAACCACCGCTCAAAGACACGTTGGCACCGCGGTCACCCAGGGTTGTTGCAGCAGCAGCAGCACCAGCGTTGTTCAGTTTGGTTTCAGCGAATGCGCCGATGGAAGTTTGCAACTGGAAAGCAGCCTTCAAGCCACCGCCCAGGTCTTCAACGCCAGCAAAGTTCAGGTTGCCGGTTTGGCGAGCGATTTGTGTGCCAGTGGAAACGGTGCCAGTTTTGGAAGTACCCACCACCAAGCCGTAGCCGCCAGACAAAGTCACGTTAGATTGTGCGAAAGCAGCGCCAGAAGCTGCCAAAACAGCCAGAGCAATCAGAGTTTTTTTCATTGCAAATTTCTCCAAAGTTTAAAAAAGAGCTTCGAATCCACCAGGTGAGCATCACCTGCCTGAATGCTTAGCCAACCTCCAAATTCGGAAGGTTGAGCTATTGCACCAGAGCCCTGCGACTTTTCAAAGAAATTCCTTGAATAAAGGTCTTTTTCGTTGCATGGATGCAACAAATGATGGGGATTCGCCCTCACAAATTGTCATTTTTTCAATTAATTCAACAATTTGCATAATTTTTAGAAGGTGTTGCTTGAATAGACCACCAAGCCCTTTGGGGGCATTTGCGGCGTTTTTTGGGATGCTACGGTGACACTCTATTAAAGTAAGTTCCTTCACGAAGGCTTTTATGTTCCCCAACGCTTTGATTTTGGCCGCCGACAGCGCTTTACGCACCTTGTTTGCCGAACCGCGTGCCAGTCGGCCCATGCCGCTGGCCCCACGGGCTGAACTGGTGCTGACATCCGAAGATCGGCGCGAATCGGCGGCGTTGATGCGGGTGAACCATGTGGGTGAGGTGTGCGCTCAGGCGCTGTACACCGGACAGGCTTTGGCCTGCCAAAGTCCGGCTTTGCGCGCCCAGTTGGCCGAAGCCAGCCGCGAAGAGACGGACCACTTGGCTTGGACGAAGCAGAGACTCGATGACCTCAACGATCGCCCCTCGCTCTTGAACCCGCTGTGGTATGCCGGCGCGTTTGCCATTGGGTATGCGGCGGGCAAGTTGGGTGGCGACCGTGTGAGCCTGGGCTTTGTGGTGGAAACAGAACGCCAGGTGGAAGCCCATTTGCAAAGCCACATGGACCGCCTGCCCGCTGCGGACAACGCATCCCGTGCCATCGTGGCGCAAATGAAAGCCGATGAAATCGCCCACGCCCAGATGGCCATGAAGGCCGGGGCGGTGGAGCTGCCAGGCCCTGTCAAGTCGGGGATGCAACTGGCCGCCAAGGTGATGACCACCGTGGCGCACCGGATTTGAAGCGCGCCAATTAAGCCGCTTCCACCAACTCAAAACTGGTGGTGATTTCGGCGCTCTTGCCCAGCATGATGCTGGCCGAGCAATATTTGTCATGGCTCATGGCAATCGCCCGCTCCACCGCGCTGGCGGGCACACCTTTGGCGGTGACGGTGAAGTGCATGTTGATCTTGGTGAAGACTTTGGGGTCCACCTCGGCACGTTCGCTGCTGAGCTTGACGCTGCAGCCCCGCACGTCGTGTCGGCCCCGCTTCAAAATGAGCACCACATCGTAGGCGGTGCAGCCGCCTGTCCCGGCCAAGAGCAATTCCATAGGGCGAGGCGCCAGGTTTTGGCCACCGTTTTCGGGCTTTGCGGCGTCTGGCGCACCGTCCATGACCACCATGTGCCCAGAGCCGGTCTCGGCCACAAAGCCCATGCCTGAGCGGGTACCGGCCGCGCCGGTCCAAGAAACTGTGCATTCCATGTCGTGATTCCTACGATATTTCCGTTTTGACTGCGTTTGTCAGGGCCGCTCAGCTTTGCAGTGCTTTCCACATCTCCATGTCGCGCTCGGCGGTCCAGATGCGGGGGTTCTTGATGCCACTGGCTTCGTCATAAGCGCGGGTCACGTCAAAGGGCAGGCAGTGCTCGTAAATGAACACATGGCCAAAGACCGGGTCCATGCTCTTGCGGGTGTGGGCCATGGCCGCCTTCAGGTCCATCTGGGCGGCAACGGCTTCTTTGCCCGCCTGGAACAAGGTCGTGACCCAGCGCTGGGTGTAGTCGAGCGCTTTGTTGACATTGGCATTGCCCTTCATGGCTTCACCGCGGCCCGGCACGATGAACTCGGCCTTCAGGGCGCGCAGTGCTTCCAGTGTGGCGGGCCACTCTTGCAGTTGCGCGTCGCCCGTGTACACGCCAGCTTCGTATTCAACCAAGTCGCCGGAGAAGAGCACTTTTTCTTCTTCCACCCAAGCGATGGTGTCACCGCGGGTGTGCCCTGGACCGGGGTGCCAGATTTGTACCACCACGCCACCCAAATTGATGCTGAGCTTGCCAGGCACTTCGCCTTGGGTCGGGTTACCGCCGCTCACCACCATGGTTGGCCAAGTCAGGCCAGGGATGCTGTCTGCGCCACGGAACAGGCGCGGGAAGCGCTCCATCTCGCTTTTCATGTCTTGCGCGCCACGCTCTTTGATCAGGTCCAAAGTGCCTTCGCTGGCGATGATCTCGGTGGCACCTTCGGCGGCGTAGGCGTATGCGCCCAGCACGCGCACCGCGTGGTAATGGGTCAACAAGACGTATTTGATGGGCAGGTCGCTGACGGTGCGGATCTTCTGGATCAGGTCTTGCGCCATGGCCGGGGTGGCGGTGGCGTCACTCACCATGATGAAACGGTCACCGATGATCACGCCCGAATTGGGGTCACCCTCGGCGGTGTAAGCCCAGCAGTGGGGGCTGAGTTGCTCGAAGGTGATCTTTTTTTCGGTCAAATCGGCTTGGCTGGCGAATGCCTTGGCAGGGGCTTTGGACATGGAAGTCTCCGGTCAGTGAATGGGGGTGATTTTACTTAAACGAAATGCGTTACGGATAGGTAAATTCCAGAGCTCAACCCAAACCCTTTTCGAGCATGCCAATCACCTCATCGGCAAAAGCCGCGTAACTGATGGGCCCACCGGGGCGCAGCCAGGTGAAGGTCCAGTTGATCATGCCCAGCAGCATCATGGTCAAGGCGGTCTGGTTGGTGGGGGTGAGGCGCTGGGGATAGGCGCGTTTCATGAAACGGGTCATCGCAGCCACGATGTCACGCTGGCGGTTCAGGATCAGCTCGCGCGGGGACACACTGGCGGTGGGCAATGTGGCATCGACAACATTGCTCAAAAACTGCGTGTCGTTCAGCAGCGCTGCGTGCCGGGTGGCCGAGGTCTCGTACTCCTGCAAAAACGCCCGCACCAACTCATGCAGTGTGGCGCGTTCGTTCAGGTCTTTGCGCTGGGCCGTGGCTTCGGTTTGCGCAATCACCGCCAGCAAGCGTTGGGTGTGCCGGTCCAGCAGGTCGAACAAAATGGCTTCTTTGCTCTCGTAATAGTGGTAAAGCCGTGCTTTGGACGTGCCACAGGCTGCGGCAATTTCGTTCATGCTGGCCGCAGGGTAGCTGCGCTCGGCAAAGCATTGCGCAGCGATGTCGAGGATCGCGTCGCGCTTGATGTCGTGGGTGGCTGATTTGGGGCGGGCCATGGTGTGCGAAGGGCGGCCTCAAACCGGCCACACCACCCCGTTGTCGTTCAAGATGGCGTCCAGTGGCTCGTCGTGCGCTTCGGGCTCCAGGTCATCCACAAAGCCTTGGGTGAAGCCCAAGCCGACTGTGAAGGGTTTGGGCTGCAAGGTGGCCAAGGTACGGTCGTAAAAGCCGCCGCCGTAGCCCAGTCGGTAGCCCCCTGTGCCGTAGCCCACGCAGGGCACAAACAACAAGGTGGGCACGATGACTTCGGTGTCTTTGGGCTTGGGGATGCCGTAGGCGTCTTCTTCCATGGCACAGCCCGGGTACCAGGTGTGGAAAGTCAAAGTCTTGTGCAGCTTGTTGACCACCGGCAGGCCGATTTGGCGGCGCTGCGGCTCACCGTGCAGTTCGCCGTCTTCTTTCCAACGGTGCAGCACGGGCAAAGGGTCAAATTCGCCCTTGATGGGCCAATAAGCACCAATGACCGTGTCCGGGCGGTCAAATAGCCAAATGCGCATGATGCGCTGCAAGGCTTCGGCCCGCTCCAAACGATCCGGCAGGTTCAACCGCTCTGTCACCAAGGCTTTTCGCAAGGCTCTTTTAACGTCAGCTTTGTCCATAATCGACCCATGAAATTCAATCAGATTCTGACACTGCTTTGTGCCGTCGCGACGACAGGCTTGTTCAGCCCTTTGGCAAACGCCCAAGCTCAAGCCCCCAACCGGGGGGATGAGGTCATTTTGGCCATGAGCCAGGCCTTCAAAAAGAACGACAAATCCCGCCTGTCTGCTTTGTTACCCCAAGCCCGAGGCCATGTGTTGGAGCCCTTGGCCGCCTATTGGGAAATGCGCGCGCGGTTGGACACGGCCCCCGAATCCGAAATCCGCGGTTTTTTGAACAGCTACGCGGGCAGCTACTACGAAGACAGATTGCGCAACGACTGGCTGCTGCAGTTGGGCAAGCGTCGGAATTGGGCAGGCTTCACCGCCGAATACCCTCGCTACCGCATGCGCGATGACCGCGAATTGCGCTGTTATGCCCTGGCGACCGAGGCCATGAACAGCAAAGCCGACGTGGCCGAAGAAGCCAAGCGCCTGTGGTACAGCCTGAGGGAGGCCGACGACGGCTGCACTTACGTCGCCGACCATTTGCATTCGGGCAAACAGATCAACGGCCTCGATTTGTGGCGCAAGGCCCGCATCGCCATGGACGCGAACCGTCCCCGCGCAGCGCAAGCTGCGGTCGACATCGAGGCACCCCGCTTGTCCGAACAGGTGACCCTGATTCACACGGACCCGGCCAAATACCTGGACAAGCGTATCTTGGCCATCACCAAGAGCCGCAAGGAGTTGGCGGTGCTGGCGCTGATCCGTCTGGCCGCCAAAGACCCGGACGAGGCGGCCGATTTGCTGAATCGGCGCTGGGCCATCCAGCTCAGTCCAGAAGAGCGCAATTGGACGTGGGCCGTGATTGGCAAACAAGCCGCGTGGAAACTGCAGGACAACGCTGCCAGCTACTTTGCCAAGGTGCAAAAAGACAGTGACCTGAACGACGATCTGCTGGGTTGGAAAGTGCGTGCCGCCCTGCGTCAGGGCCAATGGCGGCAGGTCCTGTTGGCAACACAGGCCATGAGCGCAGAATCGCAAAAAGACCCCGCTTGGATGTATTGGCGCGCCCGGGCCTTGATGGCGACGGCGCAGGACACCGCCCAACGCCAAGAGGCGCAAGGTCTGCTGCGCAACATCGCCAGCGTGAAAGGCTTTTACGAGCAACTGGCGCTGGAAGAGCTGGGTCAGCTCATCACCGTACCGGAACGCCCCACAGCGCTGACGCCCCAAGAAAAAGGGGCCGCCCAGACCCACCCGGGTTTGCAACGCGCCCTGTACGCCATCCAGATCGGGCTTCGCCAAGAGGGCAACCGCGAATGGAACTACAGCACCAATTTGCACACACCGGGCGGCATGAGCGACCGTGAACTGCTGGCCGCCGCCGACTTGGCCTGCCAGCGACAAGTGTGGGACCGGTGCATCAACACCAGCGACCGCACCAAAGAGGAGATTGATTTTGACCAGCGCTTTCCTCTGCCGCTGCGCGATATCGTGGTGCGCCGCGCAGGCGAAATTCGCCTCGATCCGGCTTATGTGTATGGCTTGATCCGTCAGGAAAGCCGCTTCGTGATGGACGCCCGCTCGCATGTGGGTGCAGCGGGTCTCATGCAAGTCATGCCGGCCACCGCCAAGTGGACCGCTAAAAAAATAGGCTTGACCAGCTTCACCCCAGAGCAGATCACCGAGCGCGAGGTGAACGTGGCCATTGGCACAGGCTACCTGAAACTGGTGCTGGACGATTTTGAAGGTTCCATGCCGATGGCCACCGCCGCCTACAACGCTGGGCCGAGCCGCCCACGCAACTGGCGCAATGGCCCAGTGCTCGAAGCCGCCGTCTGGGCCGAGAACATCCCGTTCCAGGAAACGCGCGATTACGTGAAGAAAGTGCTGTCCAACACCACCAACTACGCCGCCATCTTGACGCGCCAGCCGCAATCACTCAAAGCCCGTTTGGGGATGATCGGTCCTCGCAATTCACCCATGGCAGAGGTGAACAAGGATTTGCCTTGAAAAATTCAGGCCACGGGTCCCAGCAATTCGTCCAAGTTGGCGTTGATTTTTTCGGCAATCTTGCCGCTGTAGGCGCCCAACAAGAAGCCGAGTTTGATGTGCAGGTCAAACCGCACATCGGTCACGGTCAGCGCGCCGCTGACACCGCTGCGCTCAAAGCGCATGCGGTCGGCCGTCTCACCGGGCTCGGACGTGCAGGTCATCCCCCAGTCTTGCTCAGCCTGCTCACGCCAGCGCTGGGCCAGCATGCGAGCACCGTCCATGCCCAAAGTGTGTTCGCGTTCGATTTTCAATTCGGGCATGTTGCCACCTCCACCAAGCAATCGTAAAAAACAGGGGCACGCCCCAAGTCGGTCAGGTGTTGGCTGGTCAACTCGTTCACGTTGGTGCCGTTCAGGCCCAGCTTGCGCCACCAAATGCCCAAGCCATGGACCACCCCCAGACGCGCTCGCTGATTCACCCGCGCCTTGCAATGGTAGGCGCCACGGTCATTGAAGACCCGCACCACCGCGCCGTCAAGAATGCCCCGCTGAGCCGCATCTTCGGGATGCATCTCCAGCACGGGTTCGACCTCGATGTCGCGCAAGCTTTGCACGTTGACAAAGGTCGAATTGAGGAAGTTGCGCGCAGGCGGCGAAATCATGGCCAGTGGGTAGCGTCCACCGGGCGCGGCCAGTTCGTAATTGGGCACGTGGTCGGGCAGGCCATCCAGCCCCTGATCGGCCAGTCGCTGGCTGAAAAACTCGCAGCGGCCAGAGGGCGTAGGAAAGCGGCCCTGCGCAAACGGCGCATCGGACACGGGCAACGAGGCAAAACCGTGGGCCAGCAGCTGCTCAAAATCCTGCGCGTCGCCGATGGCGCAGCGGCACAGGCTTTCGTCGCTTTCGGTAAAACACGCATCGTGAAAACCCATGCGCGCGGCCAAGCCTCTAAAGATGTCGGTGTTGGTGCGCGCACCGCCGACGGGGGCTATGGCCGGACGGTTGAGCAGGACATCGGTGTGGCCGTAGCTGGTGTGGATGTCCCAGTGCTCCAGCTGGGTGGTGGCCGGCAAGATGAAATCGGCGTAATCGGCCGTGTCGGTCTGGAAATGCTCCAGCACGACGGTGAACAGGTCTTCTCGGCCAAAACCCTGCACCACCTTGCCCGACTCGGGGGCCACAGCCACCGGGTTGCTGTTGTAAACGATCAAGGCTTCAATTTGCGGACCAAACGTGGGCGATGACGGGCGCAGCAAGTCGTCACCAATGGTGGTCATGTTGATGATTCGGGGACGCCGCTCGCCCAGCAAGTCGGGCCGTTGCAAAGCAGCTCGCCGCACTGGGAAGTGCCCAGAGCTGCTGAGCAAGACCCCGCCCGCCCGGTGCCGCCAAGCCCCGGTGAGCGCAGGCAGACAAGCGATCGCCCGCACCGCGTTCCCCCCTCCGCGAACACGCTGCATGCCGTAGTTCAAGCGAATGGCGGCTGGCTGGGTGGTGCCCCAGTCGAGGGCCAGTTGGCGGATTTGCTCAACCGGAACACCGCACACCTCGGCCGCCCGCTCTGGGGGCCATTGCAAGGCGCGGGCTTTCAAAGCGTCCCAGCCTAAGGTGTAGCGGTCGATGTAATCCTGATCCAACCAGCCATGAACGATCAATTCGTGCATCAATGCCAGCGCCAGCGCAGCGTCGGTGCCGGGGCGCAGCGCGATGTGTTCGTGGCATTTTTCTGCAGTCTCAGAGCGCCGAGGGTCGATGCACACCAATTTCGCACCTTGCCGCTTGGCCGCTTGGGCAATCCGCCAAAAATGCAGGTTGCTGCCGATCGAGTTGCTGCCCCAAATGACAATGAGCTTGGACTCGGCAAAGAACTCGACCTTCATGCCCACCTTGTTGCCCAAGGTCTGGGTCAACGCCTCGGCTCCGGCCGAGGCGCAAATCGTGCGGTCCAAGAGCGACGCACCCAGTTGGTGAAAAAACCGCGCCGCGATCGACTCACCCTGCACCAGGCCCATGGTGCCGGCATAGCTGTAGGGCAATATGGCTTGAGGGGCGCGGGCGGCGATGGTCTGCAGACGTTGGGCGATCTCGTCCAGGGCTTCGTCCCAACTCACAGGCTCAAACCGTCCAGCACCTTTGGGTCCTGCACGGCGCAGCGGCTGCAGCAAGCGCTCGGGGTGGTAGGTGCGCTCAGCATAACGCGAGACTTTGGTGCACAACACGCCATCGGTGGGCGCGTGCGCGGGGTTGCCCTGCACTTTGGTGGCACGGCCGTTTTCAACGGTCGTGAGCAAGGCACAGGTGTCGGGGCAATCGTGCGGGCAGGCACCACGCACCACTTGAAGGGCATCGGTCATGCACACATTTTGGCGCATCTTTCGGCACGCGCGCCGCTTCTAGATGACCAAGGCCTTCAACGCCGCTGGCCCGAGACGCACTGCCCCACCGCCACATCGCCGCGCTGCCAACAGGGACTGGCTGCGCGGTCATCGCGCTCGGGCACCCCGTCCATGCGGATTTGGGCCACCAGGGTGTCGAACCCTCGCACGCCGCGCTTGTCCAAATCCAAACGCAGCACCCAGCCCCGGCGCTGGTTGGCGTTGTCGGTTTCTTTCATCACAAAGTTGCCGACGCTGTAGATGACGGGCTTGCCTTGGATGTGTTCGATGTCTTGCGTCACATGGGGGTGCCCTCCAATCACGGCGTCGGCCCCTGCCTCGATCATCAAACGCGCCAGTTGCCGCTGACGGGCATTGGCAACCAACTCGTTTTCCCAGCCCCAATGCATGATGGGAATGACCAAGTCGGCGCGGTGCACTTGGCGTGCTTGGCGAATATCGTGCACCACTTGCTCGTCTTCGCTCCAAGCCACACCTGGCGCGTTGTGGTCTGCCTCGAAACTGCGGGGCATGAACTCGTTGTAGCTCAAGAGGGCGATGCGCAGGCCTTGTCGCTCCACCATCCACGGGGTGTGCGCTTGACCGAGGTTCAATCCCCCTCCCGCTTGCGCCAAGCCCGCCTGGCGCAACAAACCCAGCATTTGGGCAAATGCTGCCCGGCCAAAATCACCCGAATGGTTGTTGGCCAGTGTCACCCCATCAAAATGGGTCTTGAGCACAGGCAAAACACGGGGATGGGCCCGGAATGTGAAGTTTTTATCGCCTGCACTGCCCTCTGTGGCCACCACGCATTCGAGGTTGGCGATGCGGATGTCGGCTTGGGCCAACACCGCTGCAAAATCAGCAAAAGGATCACCGCCACGCGCGATGAGCTCGCCCGGCGCATCGTCCAGTACGGTATCGCCGACAAACACCAAACGAACAGGCGGGTCCAGGGCCGGTGCGGTTTGGGCCAAAACCCAAGAGCCGCCCCCTGCAACCACCCCCAAGGTCACACAGGCCAGCCCTTTGGCCATGAAAGTGCTGGTTTTGGAAAAAAATGTGACAAGCTGTCTCATGGTGCCCAACCTTCCAATTGACAGCTGTAAATCAATTCCCGCTCCAGTGGTCCGCCGTAAACATGGTTTTGCCCCGTGATCGGCCAAGCCGTTTGGGTTGCGGGAAAAGGCGGCAAATATTTCACTTGGTGGACCAAGATGGGCTGGGCGGGCGTGTCCAAGTAGCTGTAAATCGCGATGCGCTCAATCTTTTGGGCCGTGCCCACCATGATTGGTTTGAACCAAAATCGCCCACCAATGTCCACCGAAGGCACCGGGTAGGGGTCCGCCACCGGGCGGGCCACCACGGTCTGAGTGACCCCTGCATAAGTGACTTGGCACGAGAGTTGGGGCTGAGATTGGGCCTGTGCAGCGCCCCCCCAAACCCACATCGGGATCAGGGCCCATGCCCAACGCACAGGTGTTTGAAAAGAGTGTGTCCGCATGAGGCCCCGATTGTGCACCCAGCCCAAGGCACGCAGGTGACAGGCGCAAGCCAACGGCCTTGGGCCTGGATTGGCAAAGAAAGGCAAGTCCCGCTAGACTGTCTGCATGAAACTCCTTGACACCATCCTCACCGATGCCGCCAGCATCGCCGACATCCGCAAAGACATCCACGCCCACCCCGAGTTGTGCTTTCAAGAAGTGCGCACGGCCGACGTGGTGGCCCAGCAGCTGACCGACTGGGGGATCCCCATCCACCGCGGCATGGGCACCACGGGCGTGGTCGGGATTGTGCATGGGCGTGACGGTGGCGCATGTGGGCGGGGCATTGGACTGCGCGCTGACATCGACGCCCTGCCCATGCAGGAATTCAACACCTTTGCCCACGCCAGCAAACACCACGGCAAGATGCACGCCTGCGGCCACGACGGCCACACGGCCATGCTGCTGGCGGCTGCCAAGCACCTGGCCAAGCACCGCGACTTTGATGGCACGGTGTACTTGATTTTCCAGCCCGCCGAAGAAGGCGGCGGCGGTGCCCGCGAAATGATCAAAGATGGCCTGTTCGACAAGTTTCAAATGCAAGCGGTGTTCGGCATGCACAACTGGCCCGGCGCCGCTGTGGGCACCTTTGCCGTGAGTGCAGGTCCCGTGATGGCGTCGAGCAACGAGTTCAAGATCACCATCCGCGGAAAAGGCAGCCATGCGGCCTTGCCGCACAACGGTGTGGACCCAGTGCCCATCGCCTGCCAGATGGTGCAGGGTTTCCAGACCATCATCACCCGCAACAAAAAACCGGTGGATGCGGGCGTGATCTCGGTCACCATGATCCACGCCGGTGAAGCCACCAACGTGGTCCCCGATTTCTGTGAGTTGCAGGGCACGGTGCGCACCTTCAGCATCGAGGTGCTGGACCTGATCGAGACCCGCATGAAGCAAGTCGCGGAGTCGCTCTGTGCGGCATTCGACGCCCATTGCGAATTCGAGTTCCACCGCAACTACCCCCCCACGATCAACAGCCCGGTCGAAGCCGATTTCGCACGCCAAGTGATGGGCGGCATCGTGGGCGCCGAGCGGGTGATGCCTCAGGAGCCCACCATGGGCGCTGAAGACTTTTCATACATGCTGCAGGCCAAGCCCGGCGCTTATGTCTTCATCAGCAACGGCGACGGTGCGCACCGAGAGATGGGGCACGGTGGTGGGCCTTGCACTTTGCACAACCCGAGTTACGACTTCAACGATGACCTGATCCCGCTGGGCGGCACTTATTGGGTGGAGTTGGCCACGCAGTGGCTGGCCAAGCCCACGCAAACCGTCTGACAGGACCCGTGCATGACCGATACCCCAAGTAGCTTCTCCCAAAGCTACGCGCAGGCCCGTGAAAAATTTTGGCATGCTGCCCACACTGCAGGCCTGCAGGTGGACGCCAACGTCCACCCCCTGCCCGGGCGCGAAGGTGAAACCTTGGCCATGGACGTCGTGCTCGATGGCGCCCCCGATGCCCAGTCCTTGCTGGTGATCAGCAGCGCATGCCACGGTGTCGAAGGCTTTTGCGGCTCCGGCGTGCAAGTCCATGCGCTGCAAAACACCGCCTGGCGTGAAGCTGCCCGTGCGAGGGGTGTCGCGGTGCTTTACATCCACGCCCTCAACCCACACGGGTTTTCACATGTTCGGCGTGTCACCCACGAAAACGTGGACATCAACCGCAACTTTCAAGACTTCTCCCAGCCCCTGCCAGACAACCCGGCCTACCGTGAAATTGAGCCCTTGCTGTTGCCCGATGTCTGGCCACCCGACGCAGCCAATGTGGCGGCCACCCAGCAATACATCAACGATCGCGGCATGAAAGCTTTTCAGGCCGCCATCTCCAAAGGGCAGCATGAGTTTCCCGAAGGTCTTTTTTTCGGAGGGAAGGCCCCAACCTGGAGCAACCTCACCCTGCGAAAAGTCCTGCAAAAATACGCTCAGCGTTGCCAACGACTGGCTTGGATCGACCTGCACACCGGCTTGGGCCCAAGCGGCGTGGGTGAGCGCATTTTTGCCTGCGCCGACGATGCGCAAGCCTTTGCCCGGGCCCAATCCTGGTGGGGTCAAGGCATCACCTCCATTTATGACGGCTCCTCCAGTTCACCACGGCTCACCGGATTGATGTGGATGGCGGCTTACCAAGAGTGTCCGCAGGCGCAATACACCGGTATCGCTCTGGAGTACGGCACGCAAGCCCCGGACAGGGTCATCTTTGCCTTGCGCGGTGACCACTGGCTGCAAGGGCATCCCGAGGCCCCTGCAGCCCTGCACAGACACATCAAACAAGACCTGATGGATGCGTTCTACGTCGACACCGACGCCTGGCGCGCCCAGATCGTGGATCAAGCCATGGAAGCCATGCGCCAAGCTGTTACAGGATTGAGTTCACCATGAGCACCCCACGCGTTTTGCTGTTGGGCGGCAGCGGCTTTGTCGGCCGCCAGGTTGCCGAACAACTGGCTCGTCTGGGCTGGCACATCACCGTGCCTACCCGCCGCGCAGTCCATGCGGCCAGCGTACAAAGCTTGCCCGGATTGACGGTGATCGAGGCCTCTGTTCACAAGGCTGCTGACTTGGCCCGCCTGATGCTTGGCCACGATGCGGTGGTGAACCTGGTGGCGGTGCTCCACGGCAATGAGGAACGCTTTGAAAGCGTGCATGTGGATTTGCCCGGCAAGATCGCCAGCGCCATGAAAAAAGCAGGTGTGCAGCGCCTGGTGCACGTCAGCGCTCTGGGCGCCGATCCGCAAGGACCCTCGATGTACCAGCGCAGCAAGGCGCGCGGCGAAACGGTTTTGCACAACTCGGGGCTGCAGTTGACGGTGCTGCGCCCCAGCGTGATCTTTGGCGCCGAAGACAAGTTCCTCAACCTCTTTGCCAACCTGCAGGCCATCGTCCCCATCGTGCCGCTGGCGGGCAGCGGCACGCGTTTTGCACCCGTCTGGGTCGGCGATGTGGCCCGCGCCGTGGTGACGTGTCTGCAAAAACCGGACACCATCGGCCAGACTTACGAGCTGTGCGGCCCCGACGTGTTGACGCTGGGTGCGTTGGTGCATGGCGCCGGGCAATGGGCCGGCGTGAACCATGGCCGCGGTCGCCCGGTGATCGGTTTGCCCATGTGGATGGGGTGGCTGCAGGCGCTGGCGATGGAAATGTTGCCTGGCGAGCCGCTGATGAGTCGCGACAATTTGGCGTCCATGAAAGTGGACAACGTGGCGACAGGCCAGCTGCGAGGCCTGGCCGCGCTGGGCATCACGGCCGCCTCTGTGGCAGGGGTGGCGCCGACCTATTTGGGCCATCGCGGCCCGCGCAGCAAGCTGAACCGTTGGCGATCGGGCGCGGGGCGTTGACCTCAACTGCAAAGGACTGGGGTGGGGGCGTGAGGGCACCTGAGGGAGCCTCATGACGGGATACCGAAAATCCTCACCCGCCGCATGCCCTCACTCACCTGAGATTTGCCATCAATGTGTCGCTCATCTACCACCATCACCGCTAACATGTGGGCTCTGTTTGACGGGAGAAAACAATGATCCAGCTTTACATCGCCAACAAAAACTACTCCTCTTGGTCCATGCGCCCTTGGGTGCTGATGCGCCAGGCGGGCATTGAATTTGAAGAGGTGTTTGTTCGCTTTGACAGCTTCGCGCCCGACTCGGAATTCAAATCCGCTCTGAAAAACGTCAACCCGGTGGGCAAGGTGCCGGTGCTGGTGCACGACGGCTTGGCCGTGTGGGACACCTTGGCCATCGCTGAATACGTGGCCGAACTGTTCCCAGACAAGCAACTTTGGCCGCAAGACCGCGCTGCCCGTGCGCGCGCCCGAAGCGTCTGTGCTGAGATGCACAGTGGCTTCACCGGACTGCGCAGCGCCTGCCCCATGAACATCGAGGCGCAACTGCCCGAGGTGGGCGCACTGGCCCTGCGCGACAAACCCGCCGTGCGTGCCGATCTGGAGCGCATCTGCAGCCTCTGGCGTGGCTTGCTCCAGGAGCATGGCGGACCCATGCTGTTTGGTGCCTTCTCTGTGGCCGATGCCTACTTCGCCCCAGTGGTCATGCGACTGAAAACCTACGCCCTGCCCGTGCCAGCCGAGGTGGCCGCCTACATGGCGCGGGTGTGTGCCCTGCCCGGTGTCAAGGCCTGGATCAGCGAAGCAATGGCCGAGCAAGACTTCATTGACTTCGAAGAGCCGTTCCGGCTTTCTCGTTGAAATCAGCACGGCCATGCAAGTGTTTGTCGTCGGCGGTGCAGTGCGCGATGCCTTGATGGGGCGAAGCGTCAACGACCGCGACTGGGTGGTGGTGGGCAGCACGCCCGAAGCCCTGCGCGCGCAGGGCTATGTGCCCGTGGGCCAGGACTTTCCGGTCTTTCTGCATCCGCAGACCCGAGAGGAATACGCCCTGGCCCGCACCGAGCGCAAGACGGCGCGGGGCTACAAAGGCTTTGCGGTGCAGGCCGCGCCCGACGTCACGCTCGAAGAAGACCTGGCCCGGCGCGACCTCACGGTGAACGCCATGGCCGTGCCCGAGGACATGGCGCACCAGCCCCCCAGCGCCTGGGCAGGCCAGATCGTTGACCCCTACGGCGGTCAGCGCGATTTACAAGCCAAAGTGCTGCGCCATGTCACTCACGCGTTCACGGAAGACCCGGTGCGCATCCTGCGGCTGGCACGCTTTGCAGCCCGTTTTGTAGACTTTTCTGTGGCCGCTGAAACCATGACCTTGATGCGCCAGATGGTCGAAGCAGGTGAGGTGGACCACTTGGTGCCCGAGCGTGTCTGGCAGGAGTTGGCGCGCGGACTGATGAGCGCCCAACCCTCGCGCCTGTTCGAGGTGATGCGGTCATGTGGCGCGCTCAAGGTCTTGCTGCCCGAGCTCGATCGCTTGTGGGGCGTGCCCCAGCGCCCCGAGTACCACCCCGAGATCGACACGGGCGTGCACACGATGATGGTCATGGACATGGCGGCGCGATTGAACTTGCCACTGCCCGTGCGGGTGGCCTGTCTGATGCACGATCTGGGCAAAGGCAGCACACCTGCCGACGTGCTGCCCCGCCACATCGGCCACGAAGGGCGCAGCGTCCAGCTCTTGCAAAAAGTCTGCGAGCGCCTGCGCGTACCCAGCGACTGCAAGGAACTGGCCGAGGTGGTGGCGCGTGAACACGGCAACATCCACCGCAGTGGCGATTGGGGTGCCGAAGCCCTGATGCGCCTGCTCGAGCGCTGCGATGCCATCCGTCAGCCCGCGCGCTTTGACTTCGTGCTGCAAGCTTGCGAGTGCGACGCGCGGGGGCGGCAGGGTTTTGAAGAAACAGCCTACCCTCAGGCCGCGCGCTTGCGGCAAGCCCAGCAAGCTGCGCTGTCTGTTGAAAGCGCCCCCATCGCGCAGGCAGCTGCCGCTCAAGGCTTCAGAGGCCCTCAAATTGGCGAACAGATTACCAAGGCCCGCGTGCAGGCCATTGCGCAAGTGCTGTAAACACCCTGGCGCTCAAAGGTGCGATCGCGTCCAGTCAGCAATGTCTTGCGCCGTGCGAAAAGCACCCGCCTGACGGGCGACTTCTTGGCCACCAACAAACAAGGCGAGTGTGGGGATGCTGCGGATATGGAAGCGGGCAGCGATGGCCTGCGCTTCTTCGGTGTTGAGTTTGGCCACCCGCACTTGGGGCGCCAAAAGGCCAGCGGCCTGCTCATAAGCCGGCGCCATCATCCGGCAAGGACCGCACCAAGGGGCCCAAAAATCGACCAGAACCGGCACATGGTTTCGGCCAATGTGCTTGTCAAAGCTGGCCACATCCAGCGCCAGGGGATGACCGTCAAAGAGAGGTGTGTGGCACTGTCCGCAATCGGGAGCATTGTGCAAATCGGCCACACGCACGCGGTTGGTGGTGTGGCAGTGCGGACAAACAATGTGCAAAGCGCTGGCTGAATCGGTCATGGAATCCCCTGTGTTTCAAATGCACGTGGGGGCCATGATGCGCAATTCAAGCGCCAAGGGCGTTGATTCAGGTCAACGCCATGAACCCGGCAGGGTCAACGAGCCGGAGGACGACGCGGTGCCATAGGGGCACGGCCTGCCAAGTGGCGGAAGCTGATGCGGCCTTTGCTCAGGTCATAGGGCGAGAGTTCGAGCGTCACACGGTCACCCGCCAAAATCCGGATGTGGTTCTTGCGCATCTTGCCGGCGGAATAGGCGATCAATTGGTGGCCGTTGTCCAGCGTCACGCGAAAGCGCGTGTCAGGCAAAACTTCGTTCACCACGCCCATCAGTTCAATCAGTTCTTCTTTAGCCATTTAAAACGTCTTTCTCAAAGCAGGATCGGTTTCGTCGTCTGGCGCTCCACCCACAACATGCCTTCATCGAGGGCGTATTGGCTGGCAGCGGCCGGTGTGGCGAATTCAGGCACGAAGCGCATCACACGGTCGGTGCTGGCGCTGCCACGGCCACTGGCCACGGACACTTGGGCGCCAAATGCACCATTGGGCAAAGCCCTGGAGCAAGGCTGAATTCGGAATTTTCCCATGAAGATGGGTTGGTGTGAACAATAGAAATTAGTCATGTATTTTAACGAAGGGGGTCGGACCGCTTTTTTCTGCCCTCTTGGGGGCTGTGCAGCGGCACGGGTCTTGGCATGTCCTGCTGCCAAAAAGCGCCCCCTACGCAGACCGCAAAGTCTGCCCAACAACAGCACCGTGCAGAGGTGCGTCAAAAAGGAAGCAAAAAATCGTCTGGGCCCAGCTTGGAAAAGCATGGCGGGCGATGTGCACAGTGGAGGACAAGACTGGCATCCCTCTGCCGGGATGCGCTATCGGCTCGCAAGGAGCTAGATGGGCATAAGTCGCCAATGGCGTGCTGCACTGTAACACGTTCGGCCTGCAGCCCTCAGAAGGTCGGCTCAGACCCACCGCGCAATGCCTGCCGCCACCATGCTCAGCAGCAAGGTGCTGGTGATGGGAAGGAAGAACTCGCGCCCGAACAAGCGAAAGCGAAAATCTCCGGGCAGACGACCAAAACCGAGTTTTTGCAGCCATTTTTGCAAGCCACTGAAGATGATCAGGGCCAGAAACACCACGATGAGCCAGCGCAACATGGTTTGCCTTGATCTCGTTCAGAGGCGGTGCGAGCGGTCGCCCTGGGCAAAGCCCTGAGCAGCCCAGTCGGCGTGGGTGGAAAAACCGATCACTTTGAACAACTCGCCCATTTCATGCTCGTTGATCAGGCGCTGCGCTTGGCTGCGCTCGGCCAAACTGGCGGCCGCCATGCGTTCGGCCAGCCCCAGGTTCAGCAAAAACCAAGCTTGGCTGGTGTAGCCCAACACGTTCAACCCGGCGTTTTGCGCCGCCAAGGCCACGCCCGTGAAGTTCACATGGGCCGTGATGTCTTTTTGGCCCACCGCCAGCAAGGGGTTGTCGTCGGCCTGGTGCAGCTGGTGGCACATCACGGTGCCCATGTGGCGCTGCACATGAAAGTACTCGGCCTCGGGGAAACCGTAGTCCAGAAAGAACGCTGCCCCGCCCCGCCCGGCCAGCAAGCGTTCGGCCAAGCTGGCGATGAAGGCCTCGGCTTGGGGTTGGATTTCGCTCAGGTAGTCGTGCTCGCCGTCAATGTCCACAGGCGGGCGCAGGTCGGTCAAGCGGTCTTGCCAAGCGAAGTCATTCCCCGAACTGACCACGCCACGCTCGTGCCAGACACCCTGCGTGCGTTGCAGCAACTGCACCGGCATGGCGTCCAGCACCTCGTTGCCCACCACCACGCCCTCGATGGCATCGGGCCAAGCATCGAGCCAGCGCACTTTGTCTGCATGCTTCAACAAGGTGTCGGCCTGGCGCGCACGCAAGGTGCCCGACACGTCGATGACGGTGTAACGCGTCACCGCGTCGCCCAGGCTGTCCAGCAATTGCAAGGCCAGGGCTCCGGTGCCTGCACCAAATTCCCAGACTTCATCCGAGCCTGTGGCCGCCAATGCCTCTTTCACCTGCACCGCCAGGGTTTGGCCAAACAGGGGCGACATGCCCGGCGCGGTCACGAAATCGCTGCCCGAGGACGGCAGGGCACCGAATTTTTGCAGGGCGTTGGTGTAGTACCCCAAGCCCGGCTCGTACAAGGCCATGGCCATGAAACGGTCAAAACCGATCCAGCCACCCGCTCGTGCGATGGCTTGGTGGATCCGTGGGGTCAATTCGGAAGGGGAAAGGGGTTTCAGCGAGTTCACGCGGTGATTGTCGCCGAAGGAGTACGGGGGTTTGCCGGGGTGCCGGGGGCCAATCCATGGCTTGCCCGATAATTCAGCCCTTTGTCACCTTGGATGTTCCTGCGCAGTCCCATCTGCCCAGCCCACCCCTTCATGAAACAAGTTCTGGTCACCGGAGGCGCTCACCGCCTGGGCGCAGAGATCGTTCGCCAATTTGCGGCGGCGGGCTGGCGCGTGTGGTGCCACTACCAACGCTCGGCCGATGCGGCCAAAGCGCTGCAAGCTGAACTGCAAGCTGCAGGGGGCCATGTGGAATGCGTGCAAGCCGATCTGGCCCAGAGCGAACAAGTCGAACAGATGATGGCGCACATCGCGCAAAGTCAAGGGCCGCTCGACTGCTTGGTGAACAACGCTTCGCTGTTCGAACCTGACGAGGGCAGCAACATGGACTTGGCCGGAGCCCGCCAGCAAATCGAGGTGAATTTGATCGCCCCCATGACGCTGGCTTCGCTCATGGCCCGACAAGCCGCGCCCCAAGCCACACCTGGCCAGCGCAGTGTGGTGCACATCCTGGACCAGAAGGTGTTCAACCTGAATCCGGATTATTTTTCGTACACCGTCTCCAAATTGGCGCTCGAGCGGGCCGTGGCCTTGCAGGCCCAGGCCCTGGCCCCCTTGCGCGTGTGCGGCGTGGCCCCGGGCCTGATGTTTTTGAGCGGGCCACAAACCCAAGACAACTTTGACCGCGCCAGCCGTGTGAACCTGATGCGTGAGCCGATCGATCCGGCGCAAGTGGCGGCCACCTGCCTGTTTTTGGCACGGAACCCCTGCATCACCGGCACCACGGTGTGTGTGGACAATGGCCAACACTTGGTGCCTTTGGCCCGCGATGTGATGTTTTTGGCCGATGCCACCGACAAGAAAGACGCCGCATGAGCGACCTCATGACCGATTTGGCGCTGAACTGCCGCCGCCTTTTTTTGCGCAACCACACCGTAGACGTGCGCATTGGTGCGCACGATTTTGAAAAACTCGGTCCCCAGCGCATCGTCTTCAACGTGGAGCTCTTTGTGCCTTACAGCGCATCGACCCCCATGCAAGACGACTTGGCCGAGGTGGTGGACTACGACTTCATCCGCGAGGTGATTGCCCACCGGGTGGCGCAGGGTCATATCGTGCTGCAAGAGACTTTGTGCGACGACCTGATGCGCGCATTGATCGCGCATCCACAGGTGCAGGCGGTGCGCCTGTCGAGCTGCAAACCCGATGTCTACCCGGACTGCGAAGCGGTTGGGGTTGAGATTTTCAAGACCAAACTTCCGACATGAAAACCCCAGCCGGACACCAAACCCTGGAGCTGACCGGTTTGCGCTTTGACGCCAACCTGGGCATCCTGGAACACGAAAAAACCGATCCCCAGCCGATTCAGGTGGATGCCGAGTTGAACCTGGGCACGCAGCCCCTGCTGCCCAGCGACGACGACATCCACTCGGTGCTGGACTACCGCAAGGTGCGCAAGATCATCATCGATGAATGCACGGCCGAGCACATCAACTTGCTGGAAACTTTGATCGGCAAAGTTTCCAATCGCCTGATGCAGTTGCCTGGTGTTTTGGGCGTGCGCGTCAAGATTGCCAAGCTTGAAATTTTTGAAGACTGCGAAGTGGCCATTCGCATGGAAACCGGACAGTGGTGAACCTCATGAACACAGACACAGCAGCAGACAACGCCTGGGTACAAGCGCAAGCCGAATCAGAGGCCGCCAAAGCCGTCAAGATCGAACGCGAAACCCACAAACTCGAAAAACGTCTGTGCCGCCAAATGGGCCAAGCGATTTCCGACTTCAACCTGATCGAAGCGGGCGACCGCATCATGGTCTGCATGTCGGGCGGCAAAGACAGCTACGGCATGCTGGACATCCTGCTCAAAATGAAGGCCCGCGCCCCGGTGGACTTCGAGCTGGTGGCGGTCAACCTGGACCAAAAACAGCCCGGCTTTCCGGACCACATCCTGCCTGCGTACCTCAAAGCGCTGGGGGTGGAGTTCCACATCGAGACGCAAGACACCTACTCGATCGTGAAAGACAAGATCCCCGAAGGCAAGACCATGTGCAGCCTGTGCTCGCGCCTGCGCCGGGGCATTTTGTACCGCGTGGCGCGTGAGCTCAAATGCAACAAGCTGGCACTTGGCCACCACCGCGACGACATGCTGCAGACCTTCTTTTTGAACATGTTCTTTGGCGGCAAGCTCAAAGGCATGCCCCCGAAGCTGGTCAGTGACAACGGCGAGTTCATGGTGATCCGCCCACTGGCCTATGTGGCCGAGTCCGACCTCATCCGCTGGGCAGAGCACCGACAGTTCCCCATCATCCCCTGCACACTCTGCGGCAGCCAGGAAAACCTGCAGCGCTTGCAGGTGGGCAACATGCTGCGCGAGTGGCAAAAGAAACACCCTGGCCGGATTGAAAACATGTTTGCGGCTTTGCAAAATGTGGTGCCCTCGCATTTGATGGACCCCAAACTGCACGGCTTCAAGGACTTGAAAATCACTGGCGTCGAATCGGACGATGGCGACAAAGCCTTTGACGAGGAAGCGTTCCAGGAGCCCTCTTTGCCCGGTATTCAGGTCATCTCGATGTGAACCTCAAGGGAACAACCCATGCGCACTGCCACTTGGCCAATCACGCGGTTTTTTTCGATGGCCATGGCTGTGCTGGCCATGATCGGCTTGTCGGGCTGCGCCTCCATGCGCCTGATCGACAGCGATGTGACTTCGGTGGTGGCGGTGCCGCCCGGCATGAGTTTGCAGGGGGCCAAATACCGCTTTGAGCGCCTGCCCTCCCAAGCCAATCACCCCGAAGCCGGGCTGGCCGAGCAGCAAGCGCAAGCGGCCATGACCGCCGTGGGTTTGGTGCGTGATGACAACGCAGCCCGTCTGAGCGTGATGGTGGGTTTCAGCGGCGCCCAATACTTGGCCGACCCTTGGGGCCGACCCATCGGGCCAGGCTGGACACCTTACGGCAACGTGGCCATCGGATCCGGCATGGGGGGAGGCTTTGGCTCGCACATCGGTCTGGGTGTGGGCATGCGCTTTCCGCCGCCGACACATTTCCGACGCGAAGTCAGCTTGATCCTGCGCGACCTCCAATCTGGCCAAGTGGTCTACGAAACCCGTGCCAGCCACTCCGGCCCGTGGCATGACAGTGCGCCGATTTTCGGCACGCTGTTCCAGGCGGCCATGGCGAACTTTCCCAACCCACCCGCAGGGCTGCGCCGAGTCAACATCGAACTGCCGCGCTGAGACGCCATTCACGACATGCCTGAAGCCACCCGTATTTTGGCGATTCGCCACGGCGAAACCGCCTGGAACGTCGACACCCGACTGCAGGGCCATCTGGACATCCCCCTCAATGCAGTAGGCCTGCGCCAGGCACAGCATCTGGCACGCGCATTGGCTGGGCGAGAGGCCATCGATGCCATTTACGCCAGCGACTTGTCGCGAGCCCAGACCACGGCCGAGGCCATCGCTCAAACCCTAGGACAAACCGTGAGCACCCATGCCGGTTTGCGCGAACGCCACTTTGGCGCGTTCCAGGGGCGTACCTATGCCGAAATTGAAGACGAACTGCCAGAACACGCCTGGCACTGGCGCAAACGCACGCCCGAGTGGGTGCCGCCAGGCGGCGGTGAATCCTTGCTGACTTTACAAGAACGGGTTGTGGCCACCGTGGATGCGTTGGCGGCCAAACACCCCGGTCAACACGTGGTGATGGTGGCGCACGGCGGTGTGCTGGACATTTTGTACCGCGCAGCCACCCGTCTGGGACTGCAAGCGCCTCGCACCTGGCAACTGACCAATACCGCCGTCAATCGGCTGCTGTGGACGTCGCAAGGGCTTTCCTTGGTGGGCTGGGGCGACACCTCACACTTGGACGCATTGGGCCAAGATGAAAGCACGGTCTGAAGCTTTTTGGGAGGTCGACCGACCGCCCTCGACGGGCTGCCGGCTTCAAATCCTTTCGCCAAACGACTTGGGAGGCGTCACCCCCAAATGTCTGAAAGCCGCCAATGTGGCCATGCGCCCACGCGGCGTGCGCTGCAAATAGCCTTGCTGAATCAAATACGGCTCGATCACGTCTTCAATCGTGTCACGCTCTTCGCCAATGCTGGCGGCAATGTTGTCCAGCCCAACCGGGCCACCGTCAAATCGGTGAATCACCGCTTCGAGCAGCTTGCGGTCCATCAGGTCAAACCCTTCGGGGTCCACATCCAGCATGACCAGGGCCTTTTGAGCCAGCCCCTTGTGGATGGTGCCGTCACCCTTGACATCGGCGTAGTCGCGCACCCGGCGCAACAAACGGTTGGCGATGCGCGGCGTGCCACGTGAGCGGCGGGCAATTTCGAACGAGCCTTCGGGATCGATTGGCGCCTTCAGCAGCCCGGCGCTGCGGGTCACGATGCGGGTGAGTTCCTCAGGGGTGTAAAACTCCAGCCGCGACACGATCCCAAAGCGGTCGCGCAGCGGGTTGGTCAGCATGCCCGCCCGCGTCGTCGCACCCACCAGCGTGAAGGGCTGCAAGTCCAGCTTGATGGAGCGCGCCGCCGGGCCTTCGCCGATCATGATGTCGATCTGGTAGTCCTCCAGCGCGGGGTACAAGATTTCTTCGACCACGGGTGAGAGGCGGTGGATCTCGTCGATGAAGAGCACATCATTGCGCTCCAAGTTGGTCAGCAGCGCCGCCAAATCTTTGGGTTTTTCGAGCACCGGGCCGCTGGTCTGGCGCAAGTTCACACCCAACTCGGCGGCGATGATGTGGCTGAGTGTCGTCTTGCCTAAACCGGGCGGGCCAAAGAGCAACACATGGTCCAGGGGCTCCTCGCGCATCTTGGCGGCGCTGATGAAAATCTCCAACTGCTCGCGCACCTTGACCTGCCCGACGTATTCGTCGAGCAGCTTAGGACGCAGGGCACGCTCAATGGCCTCCTCCTGGTGCGACACGGGTGCCGCAGAGATGACCCGGGGTTCAGGTTGGGGGGCGAAATCGTCGGTGCGGATGCTCATGGCTCAGTTCAACTTCATTTGTTCAGGGCTTTGAGTGCCAGCTTGATGCCCTCGCTCACGCCCACGTCGACAGGCAAGCTCTTGAGGGCTGCTGCCGCCTCCTTGTCGTTGTAACCCAAGGCAATGAGGGCTTGCTGGATGTCGCTTTGCGCATCCGAGGTGTTCACCGCAAACAAGCCGCCCAAGTCACCGCCCAACTTGCCTTTGAGCTCGAGCAACAGCCGCTCGGCGGTTTTCTTGCCGATGCCGGGCACTTTGACCAGTCGACCCACCTCTTGTGTGGTGATGGCTTGCGCCAAATCGGTCACGCTCATGCCCGACAACACGCTCAAGGCCGTGCGTGGGCCGACGCCGGAGATTTTGATGAGTTGGCGAAAGGCTTCTCGCTCGCTCAAGGTGGCAAAACCGTAGAGGATTTGCGCGTCTTCGCGCACCACAAAATGCGTGACCAGGCTGACCTTTTCGCCCGTGGCAGGCAAGTTGTAAAAGGTGCTCATGGGCACATTCACTTCGTAGCCCACGCCATGGCAGTCCACGATCACCTCGGGTGGGTTTTTGTCGCTCAGGATGCCAGTGAGTTTGCCAATCATGGAGGAGAGCCCTTGGTTTGCACGGTATAGAGGAAAATCAAGGCTCCACGGCCTGCAACAAACCGGTCGAAACCACAACGAACAGGATTATCCACTTGATCGTCAGACACACCTTCACGCCCCACAACAATACCCGCTTGTCGCATTTGTGCGGCCCCATGGATGCGCACCTGCGCACCATCGAAGCGGGCTTGCAAGTGAGCATTGCACACCGCCATGAGCAATTCAAGGTGGACGGCCCCAAGGCTGTGGCCATGCGGGCCATGGAGATATTGCAAGCCATTTACGAGCGTGCCGACCGCCCCATTGCGCCCGACATGGTGCAGCTCATGTTGGTGGGCGACAGCGGGGGTGAAGAAGCCCAACTGCCCGCTCTGCAAACCCGCCGCGCCGACCTGAAAGCCCGCACCCCGGTTCAAGCCGCCTATCTGGAGAGCATCGCCACACACGACATCAGTTTCGGTATCGGGCCTGCAGGCACAGGCAAGACTTATTTGGCCGTGGCCTGCGCGGTGGACGCGCTGGAGCGCGCCAGTGTGCAGCGCATCGTGCTCACGCGACCCGCCGTCGAAGCCGGTGAGCGCCTGGGTTTTTTGCCCGGCGACTTGTCACAAAAAGTGGACCCGTATTTGCGACCACTTTACGACGCGCTGTATGACCTGATGGGTTATGACAAAGTACAAAAAGCGTTTGAGCGCAACGCGATCGAGATCGCCCCCCTGGCCTTCATGCGCGGGCGCACGCTGAACAACGCCTTCGTCATACTGGACGAAGCTCAAAACACCAGCACCGAGCAGATGAAAATGTTTTTGACCCGCATCGGCTTTGGCGCCAAAGCGGTGGTCACGGGCGATGTGAGTCAGATCGACCTGCCCAAAGGCCAGCTGAGCGGCTTGATCGACGCTGAGCGCGTGCTGAAACGTGTCAAAGGGATTGCCTTCACGCGCTTTTCCAGCGCCGATGTGGTGCGCCATCCGCTGGTGGCCCGCATTGTGGACGCCTATGAAGCACAAGGCAGTGCTCCGATGCGCGCAGGTCTCACGACCCGCCGCAAGCCTTTGCCTACCGACGATTGACCAGCCCACTGAAACCCATGCCACTGCAACAACTCCAACTGTCCCTGCAATTTGGTGACATTCCCAACGCTGCGCGCCACCGCGCCGCCCTGCCCCGACACGCCGTCACCCGCGCCATTCGGCACGCATTGGCCGATGACGCCGAAATCACCGTGCGCATCGTGGGCGAGGAAGAAGGTCGCGCGCTGAACCAGAGTTATCGCAAAAAAGACTACGCCACGAATGTGCTGACGTTCGATTACGAGCAAGAACCTGTGGTGATGGCCGACTTGGTGCTGTGCGCTCCGGTGGTCGCGCGCGAGGCCAAGGAGCAAGGCAAGACGCTGGCGGCGCACTACGCGCATTTGCTGGTGCATGGCACTTTGCACGCGCAAGGCTGGGACCATGAGACCAGTGAGGCCGATGCTGAGGAGATGGAGGCCTACGAGATTGCGATCTTGGCGGGATTGGGGTTAAAAAATCCCTATCGATAACGAGTGAGGTTTCGGTTTGGGTAGGGCCGGGTTCCTCATGACGGGGTACCGAAAATCGTCACCCGGCCCTACCCAAACCGAAACCGTTGTGGGCGTGAAACACTCTGAGGTTTTCCAATGACCACCAAGGGGAATGGGGCAATGCGGCGGGCGCCGATTTTCGGTACCCCGTTATGAGGCGCCCGCCGCATCGCCCCATTCACCGCTCTCAAAAAACAATCAGAGCAACCGAACCTTCACACTCTTGCCCTTGATCTTGCCGTGTGACAGCTGCGCCTCCACCTTTTTGGCCAGTGCAGCCTGCACCGCCACATAGGTGGAGAACTCGTTCACATTGATCTTGCCCACCTGCTCACGGGTCAAACCACACTCGCCCGCCAAAGCGCCCATCACATCGCCTGCGCGAATTTTCTCTTTGCGACCCCCCACGATTTGCAGCGTGCGCATGGGCGGCTGCAAAGGTCCACCCGCGGCAGGTGCCAAACCTGCCAAAGGCGCCCAGTTCGATTCGCGGCCTTGCATCAGCTCGATCTTGCCGACCGCGCCCATCTCGTCCATGCTGGCCAGCGTCAGCGCCAAGCCTTCGGCGTCGCCCCGACCCGTGCGGCCAATGCGGTGAATGTGGATCTCGGGGTCGGGCGTCACGTCCACGTTGATCACGGCTTCCAGACCTTCCACGTCCAGCCCGCGTGAGGCCACATCGGTGGCCACCAACACCGAGCAGCTGCGGTTGGAGAATTGCACCAGCACTTGGTCGCGTTCGCGCTGTTCCAACTCACCAAACAGCGCCAGTGCGCTGTAGCCCTGGGCCTGCAACACCGCCACCAAATCGCGGCACTGCTGTTTGGTGTTGCAAAAGGCCAGTGTGCGCTCAGGACGGAAATGGGCCAACAGTTTGGACACAGCATCCAAGCGCTGACTTTCGCTCACTTCGTAATAAACCTGCCGAATTTTGTGCGCACTGTGCTGTGCCTCGACCTTCACGGTTTGCGGTGCACGCATGAACTGCGCCGCCAACTTGGCGATGCCCTCGGGGTAAGTGGCGGAGAACAGCAGCGTCTGACGGTCTTTGGCGCACTGGCGCACGACTTTCGCGATGTCGTCAAAAAAGCCCATGTCCAGCATGCGATCGGCTTCGTCCAGCACCAGCGTGTTCACCCCCGCCAGACTCAAAGAGCCGCGTTCCAGGTGGTCCAAGATGCGGCCGGGCGTGCCCACCACCACATCTGCGCCATGCTCCAGGCTCAACGTCTGGCCTCTCAAAGCCACGCCGCCGCACAAGGTGACAACCTTCACGTTTTGTCGGGCGCGGGCCAAGCGCCGGATTTCTTGGGTGACTTGGTCGGCCAACTCGCGGGTGGGGCACAAAATCACGGCCTGAATGGCGGCGCTGGGGGAGCCAGCGCTTTGCAAGCGCTCGATCAGCGGCAAGCCAAAGGCCGCTGTTTTGCCGCTGCCGGTGCTGGCTTGGGCAATCAAATCTTGCCCGTCCAAGGTCAAGGGCAAGCTGGCCGCCTGGATGGGCGTCATCTGGGTGTAGCCCAGTTGTTCGAGGTTTTGAAGGGTGGCCGTTGACAGCGCGAGCTGGTCAAAACGAGAGGACATCGAGACGGGGGACGCAGCGGGAAATTTTTCAGTCATGCCCCGATTATCGGCGGCCAACGCCCTCACCTCAGACTCAAGCCGTCATGCGCATCGGAATCGTGATTGGTCCGTCATTGATGAGCGCCACCTTCATGTCGGCGGCGAAGCGCCCTGTTTCCACCACAGGGTGGGCTTTTTGTGCCTGGGCCACAAAATAGTCATAGAGACGGCGGGCATCGTCCGGTGCTGCAGCCCCCGAAAACCCTGGGCGCGTGCCCGAAGACACATCGGCCGCCAAAGTGAACTGACTCACCACGAGCAAGCCACCCGCCACGTCTTGCACGCTCAGGTTCATCTTGCCAGCGTCGTCACTGAAAATGCGCAGCTTGAGCAGCTTGGCCAGCATTTTGTCGGCCACCGCCTCGGTGTCACCTTTTTCAGCGCAAAGCAGCACCAACAAGCCCGCGCCAATCTGACCGATGACCTCGCCCTCCACGCGCACGCTGGCTTCGCTCACCCGCTGCAGCACGGCGATCATTTCAAATCCCTCGCATCACTGAAGTGCGCTTCGACATCACTGGGCAACAACTGGATGGTGGCGCGCAAACCGGGCACTGCGCTCATCAACGCTTGCTCGACACTGCCGCGCAAGGCGGCAGCGCGGCCCAATGTCCAACTGGCCGGCATGTGCATGTGCACATCCACAAAACGACGCTGACCGGCTTTGCGGGTGTGCAGATGGTCAAAACGGATGATCTCGGTCTCGCCGCGCTGGTGGGCAAAACCGTCCAAAACTTTTTGCACCTCGGCCAACACCTCGGGCTCCAGAGCCTCGTCCATCAAACCTTGCGAAGACATCCAAATCAGATGTCCGCCCTCTTTCAAGATGTTCAGGGCGACGCCCATCGCCACCACCGCGTCCAGCCACAGCCAACCGGTCACGCCCACCAAGCCAATGCCAATGACCACGCCAGCGGAAGTCCAGACATCGGTCACCAAGTGACGGGCGTCGGCTTCCAGCGCCAAAGAGCGGTGTTGTTGGGCCGCACGAAACATCAGCCAAGCCAGCAAACCATTCAGGGCCGAACTGCCCACCGACAAAGCCAAACCCAAGCCCACTTGTTCGATGGGCTGGGGGTCAAACACCCGGTGCGCCGCCGCCCAGATGATGCCCAAAGCGGCGACCACGATCAGGATGCCCTCAAAGCCCGAAGAAAAATATTCGGCTTTGTGGTGACCATAGGGGTGCTCATCGTCCGCGGGCATGGCGGCCACCGTGACCATCATCAAACCAAAAATGGCACTGGCCAAATTGACCAAGGACTCCATCGCGTCAGACAGCAGGCCCACCGAATCCGTCAGCCACCATGCCAAGGTTTTCAGGCCAATGGTGATCAACGCCACCACCACCGAAGCCCAGAGCATGCGTTTGGGCGTCATCCAAGCATCCAATTTTTTCATGGACTCAGGATACCCTTGCGGGATGAAGCGCCGATGAACAGGCCGACCCTCAAGACAGCGTCACTTTGGCAAATTTACGCTTGCCCACCTGAACGATGTAAGTGCCTGCAGCCAGTTTCAGGCCCTTGTCACTGACGACGCTGGAGTCCACACGCACACCGCCGCCGTCCACCAAACGCCCAGCCTCAGTGGTCGATGGCGCCAAACCAGCCGATTTGAGCAGAGCGCCAATGCCCAGCGGGGCGCCCGACAAAGACACTTCGGGAATGTCATCTGGCACGCCGCCCTTGCTGCGGTTGATGAAATCCTGCTCCGCGGCATCGGCCGCAGCTGCGCTGTGAAAGCGCGCCGTGAGTTCCTTGGCCAGCATGACTTTGGCGTCTTTGGGGTTGCGCCCACCTTCCACTTCTTTTTGGAGTGTCTCGATCTCGGCCATCGACTTGAACGACAGCAAGGTGTACCAACGCCACATCAACACATCGGAAATGCTCAGCACCTTGGCGAACATGGTGTTGGGTTCTTCGGCAATGCCGATGTAGTTGTTCTTGGATTTGGACATTTTGTCCACGCCATCCAGACCTTCAAGCAGCGGCATGGTCAGGATGCATTGCTGCTCTTGTCCGTATTCGGCTTGCAGGTGACGGCCCATGAGCAGGTTGAATTTTTGATCGGTGCCCCCCAACTCCAGATCCGACTTCAGAGCGACCGAGTCGTAACCTTGCATCAGGGGGTACAAAAACTCGTGCACGCTGATGGGCGTTCCGGCCTTGAATCGGTCATGGAAGTCGTTGCGCTCCATCATGCGGGCCACCGTGTACTTGGCGGCCAACTGGATCATGCCCATGGAGCCCAAGGGCAAACTCCACTCGCTGTTGTAGCGAATTTCGGTTTTGGCCGGATCAAGCACCAAACTGGCCTGCTTGTAATAAGTTTCGGCATTGCGCTTGATTTGCTCGGGCGTCAAGGGCGGGCGGGTGCTGTTGCGGCCAGATGGATCACCAATCAAGCTGGTGAAATCACCAATCAAAAAAATGACCTGGTGGCCCAAGTCCTGTAGCTGGCGCATCTTGTTCAGGACCACCGTGTGACCGATGTGGATGTCGGGCGCAGTCGGGTCCAGGCCCAATTTGATGCGCAAAGGCACACCTGTGGCCTCGGATTTGGCGAGCTTTTGTAACCAATCCTCTTTGGGAATCAACTCCTCGCAACCCCGCAAAGTGACCTCCATCGCCTCCCGTGTCTTGTCCGTCACGGGAAATTTTGTAACAAGCGCTTGATTCATAAGGGTTTTTTCTAAAGTCAAATGGCCGTAGACCAGTACAATGGTCCTCTATTCCCAAGTCGCTCATTTTAAAGGCGCTTGGATGTGAACATCGTGCCCGTCGCTCCATCAGAGAGCGTGCCACGAAACACCGATCAAATTAATGTCATTTTTCGTCTCCCTCCAGGCCCGTCTGGCATCCTTTTTAGTTGGCTTTGTGTTCCTGTGCACTGCCGCGCTTGGCGCAGTGCTGTTGGCCACACAACGGCTGCTCGCTTGGCTCGATGGTCAGCACCCCCAACTGACATGGGTCCTTCAGTCCAGCACACGCTGGCTGAAGCGACACCCCAAAGCCATCAGCGTAACTTTGGCTTCGGTTTTACTGGCGGGCGGCGGTGGTGCCTTCGCCATTGCCAACTTAGGGCCTGACATCTCTGACCAGCCCGTTGTCACGGTGACCGTTCCTGTCGAATCGCCCTCTTTACAAGCCCAAGCCCAAGCGCTCGATTTGGTGAACATGCGCTTGACGCGCACCGACAGTACCCGCTCGTCTGACACCCCAGAGAGCTTGCTGCGCCGTCTGGGCTTGGTGGATCCGGATGCTGCCGCGTTCTTGCGCAAGAACCCTTTGGCCAAACAGGCCCTCAAACAAGCAGGCCGTTCGGTGGTGGCGGAAGCCGATAACCAGGAGCGCTTGAGCCAATTGCATGTGCGCTGGCTCAACAACGAAAACGATACCTTCTTCCAACGCCTGGCCATCAAGCGTTCCGATACGGGTCTTCAGGCGGTACTCGAAACCTCGCCCATGAACACCAGCCTGCGCATGACAGGTGGCACCGTGGCCAGCTCACTCTACGACGCTGCAGACGAAGCGCGATTGCCTGATGCCATCGTGGGCCAGCTGACACAGATCTTCTCCAATCAGATCGATTTCCACCGCACCTTGCGCAAAGGTGCTCGTTTTGCGGTGGTTTACGAAGTCCTGGAAGCCGATGGTGAGCCCATCCGCACGGGCCGGGTTTTAACGGCCGAGTTCAACAACGGCAACAAAACCTACGAGGCTGTTTGGCACCAAGAAGCCGGTCAAAAAGGCAACTATTACAGCCTGGATGGCAAATCCCTCAGCCGAACTTACTTGGCATCCCCGGTCGCGTTTTCCCGTAAAACCAGCGGTTTTGCCATGCGCTTGCACCCCATCTTTCAAACCATGAAAGCCCATTTGGGTGTGGACTACGCGGCGCCCACAGGAACGCCCGCACAAACCGTAGGTGACGGTGTGGTTGAATTTGCAGGTGTACAAGGCGGCTTCGGCAATGTGGTCATCGTTCGCCATGGCAACAACCATTCCACCGTGTATGCTCACCTCAGCCGCATCCAGGTTCGCAAGGGTCAATCGGTACAAAAAGGGCAAACGATTGGGGCTGTCGGCTCGACGGGTTGGTCGACAGGCCCGCACTTGCATTTTGAGTTCCGCGTCAACGGCACCCACGTTGACCCTCAAAAAGTGATTCAGCAAGCCCAAAGTGCGCCATTGAGCCCGTCGGCCATGACACGTTTCAAATCGGTAGCGGCGCAAGCCCGTTCGCAGCTGCAAGCAGCGGCCCAAATGCGAGAAGGCAACGTTCAGTGATCCATAAGGGCCGCAAGGCCCTTTTTTGATGCCCGGCCACCGCCTTCGGTCTGACCGACTGACTCCGAACAAGCCCTCGTGCATTTCCCCACATGATCCCCTCCCAGCACTTCATCGGCCTGATGTCTGGCACCTCTTTGGACGGTGTGGACGGCGTGCTGGCTCGCATCAACCCGCAGGGGCAGTTAGCCGTTCAGACGCACGCCTTCTGTGCTTTCGGCGCACACTTCAAAGCCGAACTGATGGCGCTCAACCAAAGCGGTCCCAATGAGCTGCACCGCGGTGCGTTGGCGGGCAACCAAATTGCGCGTCATTACGCTGATGTTGTCCACCAATTGCTGTCCTCCAGCGGCCTTCAGCCCCAAGACATTGCAGCCATTGGGGCTCACGGTCAAACCGTACGACATCGCCCTCTGGAATTTGATGGCGATTCGACTCTGGATCGTGCACCGGTCGGCTATACGCTGCAACTGATCAACCCTTCTTTGTTGGCTGAACTGACCGGCATCGATGTGGTGGCCGATTTTCGCAACCGCGATCTCGCGGCAGGGGGTCAAGGCGCGCCCTTGGTGCCGGCCTTTCATCAAGGTATTTTTGGATGCCCAGGCTCTTGCGTGGCCGTGCTCAATGTCGGTGGCATCTCCAACCTGAGTGTGCTTCACCCAGATGGTTCCGTGCTGGGCTGGGACTGCGGTCCGGGCAATGCGCTCATGGATTATTGGTGCAACACCCACACCGGCGCACCCTTTGACCACAACGGCACTTGGTCGGCCAGCGGACAGGTCGTGCCGCCTGTATTGGCGACCTTGATGGCGGAAAATTTTTTACAACGCACGCCCCCCAAGAGCACTGGCCGTGATTTGTTCAACCCTGCATGGCTTCAAGCCCATTTGCCCGTGGACACCCTGGCGCCTCAAGACGTTCAGGCCACCCTGACGGAATTCACAGCTTTGGCCTGTGCCAACGATGTCAAGCGCCATGCACCTGCTGCACAAGAGCTGATTGTGTGTGGGGGTGGGGCTTTGAATGGGCAGCTCATGCAGCGTCTGGCCCAGCAGCTGCCCGGGATGCAGGTGGTCAGCAGCGAATGGCGGGGCTTGCCCCCTTTGCAAGTTGAAGCCGCCGCGTTTGCCTGGCTGGCCGCCAAAACCATGCGGCGTGAAACATCGAGCTTGCCAAGCGTCACGGGCGCCAAAGGCGCCCGTGTTTTGGGGGCGATTTACCCCCGTTGATGTGCGGCGAGCCGCGCTCGCCGTACCAAACGATCAGGTCGAAAAAGACGAACCGCAACCACAGGTGGATGTGGCGTTTGGGTTTTTGATGACGAACTGAGCGCCTTGCAAGTCTTCCTTGTAGTCGATCTCGGCACCAATCAAGTATTGGTAACTCATGGCGTCAATCAACAAAGAGACGCCATTTTTGCTCATGGTGGTGTCGTCTTCGTTGGTGATTTCATCGAAAGTAAAGCCGTATTGAAAGCCTGAGCATCCGCCACCTTGCACAAACACGCGCAGCTTCAAATCGGGGTTGCCTTCTTCGGCGATGAGGTCGGCGACCTTGGCGGCCGCGCTGTCGGTGAAGACAATCGGGGCAGGCATTTCGGTCTGGATATTTTCAGCAAGAGCGCTCATGGTGTTTCTCCGGTTCAATGGCAAATAGTATAGCGCGCTGGTCGGGAATTACTCCCCCCGGGCGCAGTAACGCTACTGCTCACATGGGCTTTGCCCCTGCACGGCATCAGGCCCCAAGCTGGACCCCAGAAAGCAAAAAACCGCTGCGGCGGACCGAGCGGCTTTTTGTGGAAGCAGAAAAAGCGGATTAACGCTTGGAGAACTGCTTGCGGCGGCGGGCTGAGTGGAAGCCGACCTTTTTACGTTCCACTTCACGCGCGTCGCGGGTGACAAAACCAGCTTGGCTCAGCACGGGCTTGAGCGATGCGTCGTAGTCAATCAGGGCGCGGGTGATACCGTGGCGCGATGCACCGGCTTGACCGGATTCGCCACCGCCGTGCACATTGATCATGATGTCGAAAGTTTCGGCATGGTTGGTCAACATGAGGGGTTGCTTGGCGATCATGATCGAAGTTTCCCGGCCGAAGTAGGCTTGGATGTCCTTGCCATTGACCGTGATCTTGCCAGTGCCTTTTTTCAGAAACACGCGGGCGACGCTGGATTTGCGACGGCCTGTGCCATTGTTCCATTCACCAATCATCTCAAGGCTCCTTAGATGTCCAGCACTTTAGGCTGTTGGGCGGTGTGTGGGTGCTCAGCGCCACCATACACCTTGAGTTTCTTGATCATGGCGTAACCGAGTGGGCCTTTGGGCAGCATGCCCTTGACAGCCTTCTCGAGTGCGCGGCCAGGGTGTTTGGCTTGCATGTCGCGGAAGTTCGTTGCAGTGATACCGCCGGGATAGCCCGAGTGACGGTAATACACTTTGTCGATGGTCTTGGTGCCAGTCACTTTGAGCTGAGCAGCATTGATGATGACGATGAAGTCACCGGTGTCGACGTGAGGCGTGTAAATGGCCTTGTGTTTGCCGCGCAAACGGAGAGCAACTTCGCTGGCTACTCGTCCGAGGACCTTGTCGGTCGCGTCAATCACAAACCACTCGTGCACGACCTCAGCGGGTTTGGCGCTGAAAGTTGTTGTCATGAGTTTTCTCTTAAAAGAAAGGTTTGGCGGGTCCTTTTCCACGGTCGGTGCTCCTCTTATGGGAGCCTCTTAGGTGGGAATTTGCCAATGTCTTGCGGCACTTGGCGTCTTCGCCGCGGGACCACTGATTCGCTGCGAAGCCTTCTATTATACGAAAAATCAAGGACTTGCGGGCGTTATTGGTTACCATCAAGGCATGTTCAGTTATCGACACGCTTTTCACGCGGGCAACCATGCCGATGTGCTCAAACACATCACCTTGCTCGCCACCATGCGCCACCTCATGCAAAAAGAGGCAGGCATCACCCTCATTGACACCCACGCAGGGGCCGGTTTATACCGCCTGGACGGTGATTACTCACAAAAAGGCGCCGAGGCCGAAGACGGCCTGTTCAAGCTTTTGGCCGCCGCCGAAAAACTCGACGCTCTGCCTGAGCCCGTGCAGGACTACTTGGAACAGATTGCCAGCTTCAACCCCAATGGGCAGGCCAAGATTTACCCCGGCTCCCCTTTTTTAATGCACAAACTCATGCGGCACGCATCGCGTGATCGCCTTCGTTTGTTTGAGTTGCACCCCACCGACAGCAAATCCCTGACCTCCAATATCGCTCAACTCGAAGCCGGGCGCACAGTCACCGTGAGCCGCGAGGACGGTTTCGAGGCGCTCAAAAAATTGCTGCCGCCCCCGCCATCGGCTACGGGCTCGAAACGGGCGATGGTCTTGATCGATCCCAGCTACGAAATCAAATCGGATTACGCCAAAGTGGCCAACGTGATTCAGGAGTACCTCAAACGCTTCTCCACGGGCACTTATCTGGTTTGGTACCCGATCATTCCGCGCCCCGAAGCACACGACCTGCCCAAACGCCTGCGCACCTTGGCCAACCAATCGCAAAAGCCCTGGCTCAATGCCACCTTGGCCATCGGCCGAGGCCCAGGTGACGAAGGTGGCCTGGTGGCCAGTGGCATGTTTGTCATCAACCCGCCCTTCACCTTGAAGGATCAGATCCGCAAGGCGCTGGATGTGGTGGGTCCCGCCTTGGCCCGAGGCTCTGGCAAGAACTGGGCGGTTGAATCGTCCTGATGGCGCCATGGACCTCAGGGAAAGACCTGAGCCGCCACAACGCAAGTTAACCGACCGCACGGTCGGTTAATGGGTATACTGGCATCCGCGCCAAGATCATCCCATCCTGTTTGGCGCAGGAGACCTGCCATGTACACGCAATCTTTCAGCGTCCCGGACGGAACCGAGGACACCAAATCGGCCAGCCTGAAGGCGGTGCCAAAAGCTCTGAGCGCGCAAAACGCCGCTTTGCAAGCCCAATTTGACGCCCGCATCGACGCCGACGGCCGCATCGAGCCCCGCGAGTGGATGCCCGAGGCCTACCGCAAGACCCTGGTGCGCCAAATCAGCCAGCACGCGCACAGCGAAATCGTCGGCATGCTGCCCGAGGGCAACTGGATCAGCCGCGCACCCAGCTTGAAGCGCAAGGCCATTCTGATCGCCAAAGTGCAAGACGAAGGCGGTCACGGCCTTTACCTGTACAGCGCCGCCGAAACCCTGGGCACCAGCCGCGACCAGATGCTGGACGCCCTGCACAGCGGCAAAGCCAAATACAGCTCCATCTTCAACTACCCCACGCTCAATTGGGCCGATGTGGGCGTGGTCGGTTGGCTGGTCGATGGCGCGGCCATCATGAACCAAGTGCCCCTGTGCCGCTGCTCTTATGGCCCCTATGCCCGCGCCATGGTGCGGGTCTGCAAAGAAGAAAGCTTCCACCAGCGCCAAGGCTACGAAGCGCTGCTGGTGATGATGCAAGGCACAGCCGAGCAAAAAGCCATGGTGCAGGACGCTGTGAACCGCTGGTGGTGGAAATGCCTGGCCATGTTCGGGCCGCCTGACGCCGACAGCCCCAACAGCGCGCAAGGCATGCGCTGGGGCATCAAGCGCATCAGCAACGACGACCTGCGCCAGAAGTTTGTCGATGCCACTGTGCCCCAAGCCAGAGTGCTGGGCGTGACCTTGCCCGACCCCAAGCTCAAGTGGAACGAAGCCCGCCAAGCCCATGATTACGGCCAGATCGATTGGGACGAATTCTGGGCGACGGTGAACGGCAACGGCCCCTGCAACAAGGAGCGCCTGGGTGCCCGCGTCAAGGCTTGGAACGACGGCGCCTGGGTGCGCGAAGCGGCCCTGGCCCACGCCAAGAAACAACAGCAACGTCAGATGAAGGAAGCCGCATGAGCACCCCTGCACTCAAAGAATGGCCCCTGTGGGAAGTATTCGTGCGCAGCAAACAAGGCCTGGAGCACAAACACTGCGGCAGCCTGCACGCCTCAGATTCAGAACACGCCCTGCAAATGGCGCGCGATGTGTACACCCGCCGCCAAGAGGGCGTGAGCATCTGGGTGGTCCCCTCGGCCAGCATCTCGGCCAGCGAGCCCAATGACAAGCCCGAGTTCTTCGACCCGGCCAGCGACAAGGTCTACCGCCACCCCACTTTTTACGTGATCCCCGACGAAGTCGGTCACATGTGAGCGGCGATGAGTGCCCCTATGAACGCGCCCATTGAATACCTCCTGCACCTGGCCGACAACGCGCTGATCCTCGGTCAGCGCAACGCCGAATGGTGTGGCCACGGCCCCATCCTCGAAGAAGACATCGCGCTGTCCAACAACAGCCTGGACCTGGTGGGCCAAGCCCGCATGCTTTACCAGCACGCGGCCGCGCTGCAAGGCGGCGGTGCCACCGAAGACACGCTGGCGTATTTCCGCGACGTGCCCGACTTCAAGAACTACACCTTGTGCGAATTACCGCACAAGCCGCTCATGTCGGCCACCGCCCAAGGCGACCGCGATTTCGCCATGACCATCGTACGCAACTTCTTGTACAGCAGCCTGATGGTGCTGGTCTGGGACCAGCTGCAAAACTCGAAAGACACACAGCTGGCCGCGATTGCCGCCAAGTCGCTCAAGGAAGTGCGCTACCACCTGCGCCACGCGCGCGACTGGCTGGTGCGACTGGGCGACGGCACCGACGAGTCCCATGCCAAAGCGCAAACAGGCCTCGACCAGCTGCTGCCTTACACCCAAGAGTTTTGGGTCAGCAGCCCTCACGAAACCGCTGCGCTGACCAATGGCACAGGCATTGATGTGGCGGCCTTGCAAAACGACTGGAACCAAATCGTTCAGGATGCCCTGCAAGAGGCTACCCTTCAGCGACCGGCCGATGGTGGCTTTGTACCCACGGGCAAACAAGGCGTTCATTCCGAGCACTTGGGCTTTGTGCTGGCCGAAATGCAGAGCTTGGCGCGTGCTCACCCGCAAGCCACCTGGTAAGCCCCCAGCCATGTCCACCCTCTACTCGCAACCCAGCACCGCCGATGTAACCCGCGCTTGGGCCCTGCTGGAGCGCTTGACCGACCCGGAAATTCCGGTGGTCACTTTGCGCGAGCTGGGCATCTTGCGCGATGTGCGCGCAGGTGAGGCGGGACTGGAGGTGGTCATCACGCCCACCTACAGCGGCTGCCCGGCCATGGGCGCGATCGAGGACGATGTGAAAGCGGTGCTGGCGGCCAACGGGCTGCAAGGCCGGGTGGTCACACAACTGGCCCCCGCTTGGACCACCGACTGGATGAGCGACGCGGCCAAAGACAAACTGCGCGCCTATGGCATTGCTCCGCCGCACGCCTGCGCCAGCACATCCTCGGGCGCGGCCAACGTGGTGCAATTTGCAGCGCGTGGGGGCAAGCCCGAGGTGGTGAACTGCCCGCAATGCGGCTCGGCCAACACCACCGAAACCTCCCATTTCGGCTCGACCGCCTGCAAGGCTCTTTACCGGTGCCTGGCTTGCATGGAGCCTTTTGATTACTTCAAACCCTACTGAGTCGCCACAAGCCGCCTCAGCGCCAAGCCATGTCTGCACCCCGATTTCATGACCTCACCATCGCGCGCGTCAACCCCGAAGCGGCCGGTGCCGTAGCGATTGCACTGCATGTGCCTGCCGACCTGCGCAACAGCTTCGACTTCCAGCCGGGCCAGTTTCTGACCTTGCGTGCCGACATTGGTGGCGCCGACGTGCGCCGAAGCTACTCCATCAGCTCGGCCCGCAGCCAGTTGCAAAAAAACGGCGTGTTGGAAGTGGGCATCCGCCCCGTCGAGGGTGGCGTGTTCTCCAACTGGGCCGCCACCCAACTCCAAGCAGGCGACACCCTGCGCGTGATGCCACCCGATGGCCGCTTTGTGGTGCAACGCCCCCGCGCCATCCACCGTGTGGGTTTTGCCGCTGGCTCGGGCATCACGCCCATTCTGTCTATCTTGTCGAGTACCCTGGAAGAGCAGCCCGAATCCAAGTTCACCCTGGTCTACGGCAACCGCCGTATGGACAGCGTGATGTTCAACGAGGCGCTGCAAGACCTCAAGGACCGCTATCCCGACCGCCTCACGCTGATCCATATTTTGTCGCGCCAAGCACAAGAGGTGCCTTTGCTGGAGGGACGCATCGACGCTGCCAAAGTGCAGGCCATCATCGACGCCTTTTTGCCCGTGGGCAGCATGGACGAGGTGTTTGTGTGCGGCCCTGAAGCCATGATCGAAGCCACCGAACAGGCGCTTCTGACGGCGGGGCTCAAAGCCGAACGCATCCGCACCGAGCGCTTCAGCTCTCCGACTCTCGACGCGCTCAGCCCAGAGCAACGCAGCCAGGCCGTTCTGGGCCACCCCGCCACCCGCGAGCAAGGCGAAGTGCAGCTCACCGTGGTGCTGGACGGCAAACCCTACGACATGCCAATGAACCGCAACGAGAAGATCCTCGACATGGCACTCTCACTGGGCCTGGACCTGCCCTACTCGTGCAAAGCCGGGGTGTGCTGCACCTGCCGCTGCAAAGTCATGGAAGGCACCACCGAGATGGAGAAAAACTTCACCCTCGAAAAACCCGAAGTCGAACAAGGCTTCATCCTGTCTTGCCAAGCCCGCCCAACCAGCGATCGGGTGGTGGTGAGCTTTGACGAGCGCTGAAGCCTCTGGCGCCGGGCGGGTTGCTCAATGCACAGAGCAAGCTGGCCACGGGAAAGCCTGGCCTGGCGTGCAAGGGCGATGGCCCGGGTTCACTTCAAGCGCTCGACAATGTCCAGGGTCGCTGCACTCTGGTTCATGGTGTAGAAGTGAATCGCGGGCACGCCGCCGTTGATGAGCTGCTCGCACAGGTCCGACACCACATCCAGGCCGAAAGCCTTGATCGAAGCAATATCATCCCCATAGCCTTGAAGGCGAAGGCGAATCCAGCGCGGTATTTCTGCGCCACATGCGTCAGAAAAGCGCAGCAACTGCGACGAGCTGGTGATCGGCATGATGCCCGGCACCACGGGCACGTCCACCCCCAATTTGTAGACGTCGTCGACAAAACGGAAATAAGCATCGCTGTTGTAAAAGTATTGCGTGATGGCCGAGTTGGCCCCCGCCTTCACCTTGGTGGCAAAGGCCTGCAAATCGGCCTCGGGCGACTTGGCTTGTGGGTGAATTTCGGGGTAGGCCGCCACTTCGATGTGGAAATCGTCGCCCGTCTCCGCCCGAATGAACGCCACCAAATCGCTGGCGTAGTGGAACTCCCCCCCCGCGCCATAGCCACTGGGCAAGTCGCCACGCAAAGCCACCAGGCGCTTGACGCCCATGGCCTTGAGTGTGGCCAGCTCTTCGCGCACTGAAGCTTTCGTCGCGCCAATGCACGAAAAGTGCGAAGCAGCTGCAACACCCTCATTCAAGATGGCGCTGACGGTGGAAAACGTGCCTTCTTGCGTTGACCCGCCCGCGCCGTAGGTGACCGAGCAAAACTCGGGCTTCAGGGCGTAGAGCTTTTCACGCACCACGCGCAGCTTGTCTGCGCCCTCAGGCGTTTTGGGTGGGAAAAATTCCAGGCTGATCGGCAGCTTCAAACCAGACATCACAACACCTTCAAAAATTCAATAGTCGTTGGCCTTGGCAAAAGCCTTGGCGGCCAGATCGGCCTCGTGCGCCACGCGTGTGGCCTCGCGTGCAGGCAACACCGCAGCAGGGTCAGGCCAGCAGGCTTGCACAAAAAATTCGTGGTTGCCATCGCCACCTGCAATCGGGCTGTCCAGCCAAGCGGTGACCTTCATGCCCAATGCGGTCAGTGCCGTGCGCACGCGGTTTTCGATGAACGGGAAATGCGTGTCGTCTTTCACGATGCCGCCCTTGCCCACTTGTCCTGGTTGCAACTCAAACTGGGGTTTCACCAACATGAGCAACTGGCCTGTGGGTTTGAGCAAATGCACCACGCCCGGCAACACCAGCGTGAGCGAGATGAAAGACACATCGCCCACCATCAGGTCAAAGCCTTCCAGCGCATCGGGGATGCGCTCGTCGCCCGGCTCCAGATCGCGGGCGTTCACGCCTTCGATGCAAACCACCCGTTCGTCCTGGCCAATGCGCGGGTGCACTTGGGCGTGGCCCACATCCACCCCCACCACCTCGGCAGCGCCGAACTGCAGCAAGCAGTCGGTGAAACCACCGGTGCTTTGGCCCACATCGAGACAGCGCAGCCCCTTGACCTTGACGCCGGTGGCTTTCAATGCTCCTTCGAGCTTGAGGCCACCACGAGACACGTAGCGCGACTCGGCGTCATCGAGCAACTCCAGGGCAGCGCTCTCGGGCACCTCGTCGCGGTTTTTGACAACGTTGCGCCAAGTGCCATCGGGCTGCTGCCACTTCACGCCCCCCGCGATCAACCGTTGGGCTTGGGAGCGTGAGGCGGCCAAGCCACGTTCGACGAGAAGTTGGTCAATGCGCATGCGGTGGTTTTCAATAACGGTACGTATCGGCTTTGTAGGGGCCGTTTTTCGACACACCAATGTACGAAGCCTGCTCGTCGCTCAACTCGGTCAGCATGGCGCCCACCTTTTTCAGGTGCAGGCGCGCCACTTTCTCGTCCAAGTGCTTGGGCAGCACATACACCTTGCCGTTTTCGTACTGGTCTTGTTTGGTGAACAGCTCGATCTGCGCGATGGTCTGGTTGGCAAACGAAGACGACATCACGAAGCTGGGGTGGCCGGTGGCGCAGCCCAGGTTCACCAAGCGGCCTTTGGCCAACAGCGTGATCTTCTTGCCATCGGGAAAGATGACGTGGTCAACCTGGGGCTTGATTTCGTCCCACTGCAATTTTTCAAGCGATGCCACGTCGATCTCGTTGTCGAAGTGACCGATGTTACAAACGATGGCCTCGTCCTTCATGGCGGCCATGTGCTCGTAGCGGATCACGTTCTTGTTGCCGGTGGCAGACACAAAGATGTCGCACTTGTCGGCCGCGTATTCCATGGTCACGACCTTGAAGCCTTCCATCGCGGCTTGCAGGGCGTTGATGGGGTCGATCTCGGTCACCCACACTTGGGCGCTCAAGGCGCGCAAGGCTTGGGCCGAGCCCTTGCCCACATCACCGTAACCGGCGACCACGGCCACTTTGCCGGCAATCATCACGTCGGTGGCGCGCTTGATGGAGTCCACCAAAGATTCGCGGCAGCCGTAGAGGTTGTCGAACTTGCTCTTGGTCACCGAGTCGTTCACGTTGATGGCGCGGAACATCAGACTGCCCTTGGCGGCCATTTCATTGAGGCGCAACACGCCGGTGGTGGTTTCTTCGGTCACACCGATGATGTGCGCACCTTTGCGGCTGTACCAAGTGGGGTCCACCGCCAGCTTGGCTTTGATGGCGTTGAAGAGGCAGGTCTCTTCTTCGCTGGTGGGGTTGGCGATCAAGGATGCATCGGTTTCAGCGCGCTTGCCCAAGTGCATGAGCAAGGTGGCGTCACCGCCATCGTCCAAGATCATGTTGGGGCCTTCACCCTCGGTGCCCGCGGGGCCGAAGTCAAAAATGCGGTGGGTGTAGTCCCAATAGTCGGCCAAGGTTTCGCCTTTGATGGCAAAAACGGGTGTGCCCTTGGCGGCAATCGCCGCTGCAGCATGGTCTTGGGTCGAGAAGATGTTGCAAGAAGCCCAACGCACGTCAGCGCCCAAGGCTTGCAAGGTCTCGATCAACACAGCCGTCTGAATGGTCATGTGCAATGAGCCGGTGATGCGGGCACCTTTCAAAGGCTGGGCGGTGTTGAACTCTTCGCGGATGGCCATGAGGCCGGGCATTTCGGTCTCGGCGATTTTGATTTCTTTGCGGCCCCAATCGGCCAAACCGATGTCGGCGATCACGCAGTCAGCGTTGACGGTGGAAGGCATACGTGCATTCATGAGAAAAGCTCCAAGCAATGTGAATGAACCACACACATGGGCAAAGCACTGATCGGGAAAAGCAGGCTCACCGCACGTCGAGTGGATGAGCGTCGTTGCTGTTGAAGTGTTCCGAGCCTCACGCCCCGCTGCCGACTTGTGACACAAGCCAGGGGGCGCTGCAACGCTCCTCGGAATTTTGGATTCTATCGCAGTCTTTGCCATGCGGCCCGTGATGGACCTCAAGGCGGCTCAGCTTGCAGGGTTGAAGCCCTTGCATTTGCTAGACTGAGCTCTTGAAATCTATCTGCCATGCCCATGCCTTCCTTGATGCCCTTCTTCAACGACCTCTGGCATTTGTGGGTGGTGACCGCTGTGATCGGCCTCATCGGGCTGGATTACGCACGCCACTTCATGGGCCCTGCGCTGAAACTCAAAGCCCTCCTGAACCGCGTGCAGGTGCAACTCACCGGCCTGATGGCACAAAGCCCCTCGCAGCCCATCGACTTGGCCCAAATCCAAAGCGACGTCATGACATCCCCAGCCTTGCAGCACGCTTGGCATCAGTACGCCTGCACGCTTCGGCCTCAGTGGCCAGCCACCGACGCGGGGCCGCTGGGGGCGGCGCGGCATCGCGTGAGCCACTTGTCGCGGGCATTTTTTGAGCACATGGGGCTGGCCTCCAGCGGGGGGCGCTTGGACTTGTCCAACATCGAGCAACTGGCTCAAAACAATCCCCGATTGGCCCAACTCTGGCGTGAATACAGCCAAGCCTTGGAGACTTTGCAAGCACTGGAAATGTCCGCGGCCACCACGGCCGGCAAATGGCAGGCCAGCAGCCACGCCGACTTGTATTTCACAGACCAGGCCTTGGTCGACACGCCATTGCAATCGAACTTCTACAAACACATCCCCGGCATTCTGACGGGTGTGGGCATCATTGGCACCTTCACGGGACTGATCGCTGGGTTGATCGGTTTGGATGTCTCCAATCCCGAACGCGTGCAGGCCGAGTTGAGCCAATTGGTGCAAACCGTGGGCCATGCTTTTTGGGTGTCGGCCTTGGCCATCACTCTGGCCATGGTGTTCACCTGGATCGAAAAATCGGTCCTCACAGGCCGTTACCGCCAGGTCGAAGAACTGCAGCAAGCGCTTGACACCCTTTTTACCCCCCAAGGTGGCATGCAGACGTTGGAACGCCTGACACTGGCGACCGAGATGCAAGCGGCGTTGTCCTCCAAAATCTTGGCCCAACTGCGCACCTCTGCCACCGGTTCACCACCGCAGCGCTGAAACACGATGCTCGGCTCCCGAAGAAGGCCTGTCAAAAGGCAGCGCGACGAGGCAGAAAATCCTTTTTGGATTTCTTTTTCTGACCTCATGACCGCGCTGATGGTGCTGTTCTTGGTGGCCATGGCGGTCGCCCTGCTCAGCGTCACGCAGGGCCTGCGCACAATGGACGAAGGCCGGGCCCAGCGCGACAGTGCCATCTCGGCATGCCTGGACGGCATTCGGGCGATCACACAGCACACGCCCTACCCCGGCTTGAAACTGCGCGGCCAAACGCTCGAACTCGGGGCCCTCGCCGAATTCCCCAAAGACGGCAACGCACTCGACGCCCAGCGCGCCAGTGACTTGCGCGGATTTGTGCCCCACATGCTGCAAATCGCCCGCACCCCCGAATGCCAGAACTGGCTCAAACGGTTTGTGCTGGAGGGTTATGCCAGCCCCGAAGGCTCTTACCTTTACAACCTGAACCTGAGCCTGGAGCGTTCACAGCGCGTGCTGTGCGTGCTGCTCGACAAGCAAGCGGCAGACGCCCTGAGCCCTGACAATCGCCACGCCATCCGCGAGCAGTTTTTCGTCGGTGGCTCTTCCTTCAACTCGGCCATCCTGAACCAGCCCGAAAAAAGCCGACGGGTGGAGCTGCGACTGGAATTCAAAGAGCTGCGCCCCCGTTGCGAGGCCGGCACCACGCACTGCGAGGCCGACGACCTCCACCCTTTGCCCTGGGACGACGACGCCAAATGCCCTGTGGCCAAACGATAGGCCGGCACTCAAGCGCCGAGTCCAGGCTGCACTTGGCCCGGTAAAATCACCACTTCTGCCAGCCCGCCCGGGCCTGGCCAGCATGGCGGCCTCTTGGCCGACCGCACGACCTTCAGGACCCCTTGTGACCTACGCCCACGAAACCCGGCGCCGCCGGACTTTTGCCATCATTTCCCACCCCGACGCGGGTAAAACCACGCTGACCGAAAAGCTGTTGTTGTTCTCGGGTGCGATCCAGATTGCCGGCTCGGTCAAGGCCCGCAAGGCCTCACGTCATGCCACCAGCGACTGGATGGAAATCGAAAAGCAGCGCGGCATCTCGGTGGCCAGCTCGGTCATGCAGATGCTCTACCGCGAGCACGTCATCAACCTGCTCGACACGCCCGGCCACAAAGACTTCTCGGAAGACACCTACCGCGTGCTGACTGCCGTGGATTCGGCGCTCATGGTCATTGACGCGGCCAACGGTGTGGAAGCCCAAACCCGCCGCCTGATCGAGGTCTGCCGGCAGCGCGACACGCCCATCATCACCTTCGTCAACAAGATGGACCGCGAAGTGCGCGATCCATTGGACATCCTCGACGAAGTCGAGCGCGAACTGGGCATGCCCTGCGTGCCCATGACTTGGCCGGTGGGCCAAGGCAAATCCTTTGGCGGTATCGTCAACCTGCGCACGCAGGCCATGACGGTGTTCGACTCTGGCAGCGAGCGCCTGCCACAAGACTTTGAAACCATCCCGCTCACCGAACAGGCCCAACTGGCCGAACGCTTCGGGCTGGAATGGCAAGCCGCCATGGACAGCATGGAACTGGCCACTGGCGCATCGCCTGCCTTTGACGAAGCGGCCTTTTTGGCGGGCCAACAAACGCCCGTCTTCTTTGGCTCGGGTGTGAACAACTTCGGTGTGATGGAAGTGCTGGACGCCTTGGTCGATCTGGCCCCGCCGCCGCGCCCGCGCACCAGCTCGGTGTTGGTGAACAAACAGCCCGTGGTCAAAGAAATTCAGCCCGAAGACAGCGCGTTCTCGGGCGTGGTGTTCAAGGTGCAGGCCAACATGGACGCGAATCACCGCGACCGCATTGCGTTTGTGCGCATGGCGTCCGGCAAATACACCCCGGGCATGAAACTCAAGGTGCAGCGCACCGCCAAAGAACTGCGCCCCACCAGCGTGGTCACCTTCCTCTCGCAACGGCGCGAGGCGGTGGACGAAGCCTACGCAGGCGACATCATCGGCTTCACCACCCACGGCGGCGTGCAACTGGGTGACACGATCACCGATGGCGCGAACCTGCTGTTCACCGGCCTGCCGTTTTTTGCACCCGAACTGTTCATGACCGTGATTTTGAAAAACCCACTGCGCACCAAGCAACTGCAACAAGGCCTGGACCAGTTGGGCGAAGAAGGCGCGATCCAGGTCTTCAAACCTGAAATCGGCGGCCCCATGCTGCTCGGTGCTGTGGGCCAGCTGCAGTTTGAAGTGGTGCAACACCGCCTGAAAGCCGAATACGACTGCGACGTGCGGCTGGAAGGCTGCCAGTACACCGGCGCCCGCTGGATCACCGCCGACACCCCGGCCGAACTGCGCGAATTCACCAACGCCTACCCACAGCGCATGTCGCTGGATGCGGCAGGCACCCTGGCGTATTTGTGCACATCGCCATACGACGTGCGCTTGGCGCAAGAACGCTTCCCCAAAATCCACTTCCATCCGCTGCGCGAGCACGCGGGTTTGGCGTTGGGCTCGGCGGGTTGAGACCCATGCTCCCACTGGCCCAATGGGAGCCGCGCCACCTCCTTGGCGTCTTCACCGACATCGACGACACGCTGACCACCGATGGCGCCATCACCCCTGAGGCCCTGCAAGCGCTGGCGGACCTCAAAGCGGCCGGTCTGCACGTGGTGCCCATCACCGGGCGACCCGTGGGTTGGAGCGAAGCGTTTGCCCAAAGTTGGCATGTGGATGCCATCGTGGCCGAAAACGGGGCTGTGGGGCTGCAGCACACCGCCCCGCATGGCCTGCGCAAGCTGTACCAACAAGACGCCACCACACGGGCAAGCCACTTTTCACGCATGCAGCAGGTGCTGACGCACATCGAGCAGCGCATCCCTGGCGCTCGTCGATCTCAAGACAGCGCTGGGCGTGAAACCGACATCGCCATCGACCACAGCGAATTCACGCAACTGCCACAAGACGCCATCGACGCGGTGGTGCGCACGATGCTGGGCGCCGGCATGACGGCCACCGTCAGCAGCATCCACATCAATGGCTGGTTGGGCACGCACAGCAAACTCACCGGCGCACGCTGGATCGTGCGCGAGTTGTGGGGGCGCGATCTGGACGCCGAAATCGAACGCTGGGTTTATGTGGGAGACTCGAGCAATGACCAAGTGATGTTTGAACACTTCCCGCACAGTGTGGGCGTGGCCAACATCCGGCGCTTTGAGGCGCAACTGAGACACCTGCCACGCTACATCACCCCCAGCGAACGCGGTGCAGGCTTTGCCGAATTGGCCAGGCACCTGCTGACACGTCTGCGCTGAAACTCCGTCTAACCTTCTGCGTGGCCATCTGCGCGAAACCGACTCACACACACCGACTGGACCTGCGCATGAACGCCCCCACCCTGTTGACTTGGTCTGAAAAAGACACCCCGCGCTCGGCCCTGTGGCGCTCCGACCAGGTGCTGCCCAAAACCGTGGTGCTGGCCGACGACACCATGACCGCCGACACCGCTTACCGCTTGGCCTGTGCCGGCACCGGCTTGCTGTGGCGCAGCGACTTTCAGAACGCGCGGCAAATGCTTCAAGCGCTGGCAAGGCGCATCGACAAACCCAAAAAAGTCCGCGCCAAAAAGCCAGACCCCATCGCTCAGGTGATCGCCGGTGCAGCCTTTCACACCCACCGCCAGGCGCAAGCCCAACGCACGCGCATCCTGAGCCAGGTCTTGATTGAGCTCAATGGCGACTACGGCATTGCGCTGCGCCGCGCCCCCGACGTCCAAGCCGCCTGCCTGCAAGCTTTTGGCTCGGCCAATGGGCAAGCCTCGGTGATCTCGCTGCGCAGCTTGCAAGGCGTGATTGGTGCGTTTGAATGGCGCAAGAATGGCGTTGAAGTGCCCGCCATGGGCGAGGCTTTGCGCATTTACCCGCACTACGGCGTGTTCTCACCGGTGCGCGGCGAATACGTGGAACTGGTCGCCAAAGCTCCGTTGCCCGAAGCACTCCAGACCCACGCTGTGGCTTTTGACATTGGTGTGGGCACAGGCGTTTTATCGGCTGTGATGGCGCGGCGCGGTGCGGCACAGGTGGTGGGCACGGACATGTCCGAGCGCGCCTTGGCCTGCGCCTTGGACAACTTGCAACGCTTGGGCCTGCAAAATCAGGTGAAACTGGTTCAAACCAACCTCTTCCCGGAAGGCCGGGCAGCGCTGGTGGTCTGCAACCCACCTTGGCTGCCCGCCCGCCCCACCACCTTGCTAGAGCAAGCCGTCTACGACGAGGGCAGCCAAATGCTCAAGGGCTTTTTGAAGGGTTTGCCCGAGCACTTGTATGAAGGCGGCGAAGGTTGGCTGGTCTTGTCGGACCTGGCCGAACACTTGGGCCTGCGCACCCGTGAGGCCCTGCTGGGCTGGATCGCTGAGGCAGGCCTGCAGGTGTTGGGCCGCATGGATGTGAAGCCTGTGCACGCCAAAGCCCAGGATGCCAGCGACCCGCTGCACGCCGCACGTGCGGCCGAAGTCACCTCGCTTTGGCGCTTGGGTGTGGCGGGCTGATCACACCCGAGCCAGCACGGGCCCCAACGCCACACCGGTGTGGGTGCCCAAGCGCACCAGCGCCTCAGGTGTCATGGCCGCCACAATGCGCCCGCCGGCGTTGCCGCCTTCGGGCCCCAGGTCAATGACCCAATCGGCCTCGGCGATCACATCCAAGTCGTGCTCGATCACGATCACGCTGTGGCCTGCATTCACCAATCGGTGCAGCACACTGATGAGCTTGTCCACATCGGCCATGTGCAGGCCCACCGTGGGTTCGTCCAGCACATAAAGCGTATGCGGTGCTTTGTTGCCCCGCTTGCCCACTTCGTCGCGCACCTTGGTCAGTTCGGTCACCAGCTTGATGCGCTGCGCCTCACCACCGCTGAGCGTGGGTGAAGGTTGGCCCAAGGTCAGGTATCCCAAGCCCACGTCTTTGAGCAGCTGCAGCGGGTGCGCGATGCTGGGCATGCTGGCGAAAAAGTCCACCGCTTCGTCCACTTCCATCTGCAGCACATCGCCGATGCTCTTGCCGCGCCAGGTCACCGCCAAGGTCTCCGGGTTGAAGCGGGCACCGCGGCAGGTTTCGCAGTGCACTTTCACGTCGGGCAAAAAGCTCATCTCAATGGTGCGCATGCCCTGGCCTTCGCAGCTGGGGCAACGGCCTTCGCCGGTGTTGAAGCTGAAACGCCCGGCGGCGTAGCCACGGGCTTTGGCCTCCAAGGTCTCGGCAAAGAGTTTGCGAATCGTGTCCCAAAAACCAATGTAGGTGGCGGGGCAAGAGCGTGGTGTTTTGCCGATGGGGGTTTGGTCCACTTCCAGCACGCGGTCGATCGTCTCAAAACCCTGCACATCGCTGCACGCGCTCAAGGCCACGCGTTGGCCTGCATCTTGCGCGGTGCGGCCTGCCAAGGTGGAGCGCTGGCTGACCAAGGCCTGCACGTTGGCCAGCAACACGTCACGGGCCAAGGTGGATTTACCAGAACCGCTGACGCCGGTCACGGCAACCAACCGCTTGAGTGGCACCTGCACATCGACCTGGCGCAGGTTGTGCAGGTTGGCACCTGTGAGCGTGAGCCATTGCAAATCCACACCACCCGTCGCTTCTTTGTGTGGCGGTGGCGTGGGCGCCGATTTTGGCGTACCCCCGCCGTATGAGGCGCCCGCGCCACCGCTCCACAAAGAAGCATCCACCAAACGACGCATCTGCATAGGATGCTTCATCGCATGCAACAAATAGCGCCCCGTCTGCGAATCGGCAGACGCCGTGATGTCCGCCACCGAGCCTTGCGCCACCAAACGGCCACCACGTTTGCCCGCACTCGGGCCAATGTCGATGATGTGGTCAGCACGGCGAATCGTGTCTTCGTCGTGCTCCACCACCACCAAGGTGTTGCCTTTGTCGCTCAAGCTTTGCAGGGCGTTGAGCAAAATATGGTTGTCGCGGGCGTGCAGACCGATGGTGGGCTCGTCGAGCACATAGCACACGCCCTGCAAGTTGCTGCCCAGTTGCGCAGCCAATCGGATGCGCTGCGCCTCGCCGCCCGACAAGGTGGGCGCACCCCGATCCAGCGTGAGGTAACCCAAGCCCACTTCTTCGAGGAATTCGAGGCGACTCTTGATCTCGGGCACCAAGTCGCGGGCGATGTCGGCATCGCGCCCCATCAGTTGCAGCTTGTCCACCCAGTGCCTCACATCGGTCACCGACAAACTGGCGATGTCGGTGATGCGCCAGCCCTGGCCAGGGGCTGAACCCAGACGCACGGCGCGCGCCGTGGCATTCAGGCGGGTACCTTCACAGCTGGGGCAGGCCACGTTGGCCAAGTCTTCGATCTCGGGTTCGGCAAAGGTTTTTTCGCGGCCTTTGTCCTTGTCGTCTTGCACCGAGTCGTCAAACACTTGGCGTTCGTCTTTGCTGAGCTTGACGCCCGTGCCCACGCAATCGGGGCACCAGCCGTGTTTGCTGTTGTACGAGAACAAGCGCGGGTCGAGTTCGGCATACGAGGTGTCGCAGGCCGGGCAAGCCCGCAGCGTCGAAAACACGCGGTGCTGCCCAATGCGGGCGGTGGACTCGCCGCTGAACATGGCTTCACGCAAGCCGTCCAGATCGCTCAGCACATGCACCACGCCTTTGCCGTGTTCCAGTGTTTTGCTCAGGGCTTGGCGCAGCGCAGTTTCGTTGGTGGGCAACACATCGAGGCTGGCCACTGGCAGTTCAATGTTGTGTTCTTTGAAACGGTCGATGCGCGGAAAGCCTTGTGTGGGCAAAAAGTCGCCATCGACACGCAAGTGCGTGTAGCCGCGCGGCCGTGCCCAATCGGCCAATTCGGTGTAAACGCCTTTGCGGTTGTTGACCAGCGGGGCGAGCAGGCCAATGTGCTGCCCCCGGAACTGCGTCATCAGCTGCGCGATGATGCTGTCGGGCGTTTGCGGCTGCACCGGCGTGTTGTCGTGCACGCAATGCTGGATGCCCAGCTTCACATAGAGCAAGCGCAAAAAGTGCCAGACCTCGGTGGTGGTGCCCACGGTGGATTTTCGCCCACCGCGTGACAAGCGCTGCTCAATCGCCACGGTGGGCGGAATGCCGTACACCGCGTCCACCTCGGGGCGGCCAGCGGGCTGCACGATGGCGCGGGCGTAAGCGTTCAGGCTTTCCAGGTAGCGTCGCTGGCCTTCGTTGAACAGGATGTCAAACGCCAGCGTGGACTTGCCGGAGCCGCTCACCCCAGTGACCACGTTGAAGCTGCCGCGCGGGATGTTGACGCTCAGGTTTTTGAGGTTGTGTTCTTTGGCGTTGACGATTTGGATTTTGTTGTTGAGCACAGGTGCGCGTTTGGCAGGCATGGCGGTAGCCCCTGCGCCGTCAAGACCCGAAGCTCTCGAGGGCGAGGCTGCGGTGTCAGCGGGTGACGATTTGGGCGTACCCCCGCCGTATGAGGAACCCGCTGACACCGCAGCCTCGCCCCCACCCACGTACTCACCCGCGTTCAATCGCTCAGCCACACCAAACACCTCGCCCATCGCAGCCGCGTACTCCCGCAACGCCAGCCCCGTGTGCGATGTCGCATGCTGGCGCACATCTTCGGGCGTGCCCTCGGCCACGATCAAGCCCCCGGCATAACCGCCCTCTGGTCCCAAGTCGATCAGCCAATCGCTGGCGCGGATCACGTCCAGGTTGTGCTCAATGACGATGAGCGAATGCCCCGCTTCGAGCAGCTTGCGCAAAGCCCGCATGAGCTTGGCGATGTCGTCAAAGTGCAGGCCGGTGGTCGGCTCGTCAAACAAAAACAGCGTGCCCTTTCGCGCCAGACTCTGGCGGCTTTTGGACGCGCTTTTGGCGGCTTCGGCCAAAAAGCCTGCGAGCTTGAGGCGTTGCGCCTCTCCGCCCGACAAGGTCGGCACCGGTTGGCCCAACTTCACGTATTCCAAGCCCACATCCACAATGGGTTGCAAGGCGCGGATCACGTCACGGTCCTGCGCGAACAGGGCAGCAGCTTCGCTCACCGTCAAGTCCAGCACATCGGCCACATTCAGGTGACGCGTGGCCCCGCCAATGGCCTGGCGCTCCATCGTGATTTCCAAAATCTCGGGGCGGTAGCGCTTGCCATCGCAGTCGGGGCAACGCAAATACACATCGCTCAAGAACTGCATCTCGACATGCTCAAAACCCGAGCCGCCACACGTGGGGCAGCGCCCATCGCCGCCGTTGAAGCTGAACTTGCTGGCGGTGTAGCCGCGCTGGCGCGACAGCGGCGCGGTCGCAAAAATCTCGCGGATCGCGTCCCACGCCCCCACATAGCTCACCGGGTTGGACCGGGCGGTTTTGCCGATGGGCGACTGGTCCACAAACACCACATCGCTCAGGTGGTCAGCGCCCAGCAAGCGGTCGTGTGCGCCGGGGGTTTCAGTGGCTTTGCCAAAGTGGCGCATCAGCGCCGGGGCCAGCACGTCTTGGATCAAACTCGACTTGCCCGAACCGCTCACGCCGGTGATGGTCACCAGCCTTTGCAGCGGAAAATCCACGCTGATGTTTTGCAGGTTGTGCTCGCGTGCGCCTTCCAAAATCAAACGCGGGGTGCTGTCGGTGACCATGCGCTTGAAGCCCAGGCCCACTTGCTTGCGCCCGCCCAGATACGCGCCTGTCAGCGTGTCGGCGTTGCGCAAGTCGGCGGTCGTGCCGTCAAACACAATTTGCCCGCCGCGCTCGCCGGGGCCAGGGCCCATGTCGATCATCCGGTCAGCAGTCATCATCACGGCCGGGTCGTGCTCGACCACCACCAAGGTATTGCCGGCGTCACGCAGGCGGTGCATGGCCAAGGTGATGCGGTGCATGTCGCGAGGGTGCAGGCCGATGCTGGGCTCGTCGAGCACGAACAAGGTGTTGACGAGGCTGGTGCCCAGGGCGGTGGTGAGGTTGATGCGCTGCACTTCGCCACCGCTGAGCGTGCGGCTTTGGCGGTCGAGGGTGAGGTAACCAATGCCCACGTCGCACAGGTATTTGAGGCGGGTGGTGATTTCTTCGAGGAGCAGTTGCAGGGCTTTTTGTTCGGCGCTTTTGCCGTGGTTGGTTTCCTTCGTGGTTTCTTCGGAGGTTCGGTCTGCATCAGAGCGGGGGGTGGGCGCTTCATACGGCGGGGGTACGCCAAAATCGTCGCCCGCCCCCCGCTCTGACGCAGACCTTGTGGTCGATGGATCGTCTTGCGACATCTCTGTCGCTCCAATAATCGCCGTCTTGGTGACTCCGCGTGTCGATGCGTTTGCACCCGCCCCTATGGCTTTGGCCGGGGATGGGCTGGGCGACGATTTTGGCGTACCCCCGCCGTATGAGGAGCCCAGCCCATCCCCGGCCGGAGCCTCCCCTGCAGCTACAGACGCAAATCCCGAAGCCGACACCCGGTCAAAGAACAATCGCAACCGATCGAGCGGCATGATCATCATGTCGTGCAAACTCAAACCCGGCAGCGCCTCCAACTGCGCCCGCGTCCACTTCACGCCCGCAGGCATGAAACGCTTTTCCACCGGCAACACCCCATCGGCATCCGAATGGCTGCCAATGCGCCAGAGCAAACTCTCGGTCTTCAAACGCGCCCCTTGGCACGTCGGGCACTCGGTGTAACTGCGGTACTTGGACAAGAGCACACGGATGTGCATCTTGTAGGCCTTGCTCTCCAAGTACTCGAAGAAACGCTTGACGCCATACCACTGGTGGTTCCAGCGGCCCTTCCACTCGGGCGAGCCGTTGATCACCCAATCTTGCTGCGCTTGGGTCAGCTTGTCCCACGCCGTGTCGCGCGGAATGCCTGCGGCCTCAGCGTGGCGCATCAGGTCGTCTTGGTTTTCTTGCCAGGCGGGCGTTTGCAGTGTCTTGATGGCCCCCGCACGCAGCGTGAGCTTGGGGTTGGGTATGACCAGGCCGTAGTCGACGCCGATCACGCGCCCAAAGCCCCGGCAGGTTTCGCACGCACCCACGGCCGAATTGAAAGAGAACATCGACGGGATCGGGTCGGTGTAGCGCAAATCGCTGTCGGGGCAATGCAGGCCTGTGGAAAAGCGCCAGATGTCGAAGGCCGGCTCCGAGGAAGAAGATAAATTGGGATCTGACCCCAATTTCTCCACGTACACATTCAGGCGGCCGCCGCGTTTCAGGGCCACTTCGATGGCTTCTACAACGCGGGCTTTTTCGGCGGTGCCGACGCGAAAGCGGTCGGCAATGACATCCAGCACTTGACGCGGACCAGTGGGGGTGGCCACTTCACGTTCAGCCTGCACCTTGGTGAAGCCGCTGGCAGATAACCACTGCTCAACCTGCTCGGCGCTGGTGTTGGCGGGCAGCTCGACCGGGAAGGTCAGGTACAGGCGCGGATCGCCTGCTTGCGCGGCACGCTGAGCCAGTTCGGCGTAAATGGTGTCGGGGTTGTCGTGGCGCACGGGCTGCGCAGTGTCTTTGTCGAACAACTGGCCCAAACGGGCGAACAACAACTTCAGGTGGTCGTTCAACTCGGTCATGGTGCCCACGGTGGAGCGCGAACTGCGCACCGGGTTGGTCTGGTCAATGGCAATGGCCGGGGGCACGCCCTCAACCTTGTCGACGGCCGGCTTGTCCATGCGGTCCAAAAACTGACGGGCGTAGGCGCTGAAAGTCTCCACATAGCGTCGCTGTCCCTCGGCGTAAAGCGTGTCGAACACCAAGCTCGACTTGCCCGAACCACTGGGCCCGGTGACGACGGTCAACTCACCCGTGCGGATGTCCAGATCGAGGTTTTTGAGGTTGTGCTGGCGGGCACCACGGATACGGATGAGACCTTGGGACATGCTGGGCTTTTTGGGGTGGAGGCCAAACATTCTAGGTCGCGGACGGTGACCTGTCTGATGCCCAAAAGAAAAGCCACGCAATGGCGTGGCTTCGCGTCGGGGCACCTTGCAAAAGCCAAGTGCCCGCAGTCAGCAGTGCTTACTTGGCAGCGCTGGCGTCAGCAGCAGGGGCTGCAGCGGGTGCAGCAGCAGGTGCATCGGCTTTGGCGGGCTCCACATGCACAGCGTCAGCGCCATGCTTTTCGCCGCTCATGTCCAGGCTGTCGCCGCCTTTACCAATCACATACAAAGCCAAGCCAGCAAAGATCACGAATCCAACAACGATTTTCCACATAGTTCAACTCCAGTAATGAAAAAGGCCCTCCACAGAGGGAAGGCCCGAAATGTAGCACCCGAGTCACCCCGGGATACTTACAAGATTGATCAGTCGTCAGCGTAGATGTCGACGTCTTTGGTTTCTTTGATGAACAAGCCACCGATCACGACGGTTGCGCCAGCGATGATGATGGGGTACCACAGACCGTTGTACATGTTGCCGGTCTGGGCCACGATCGCGAAGGCGGTTGTGGGCAGCAAACCACCGAACCAGCCGTTACCGATGTGGTAAGGCAAGGACATGGAGGTGTAACGGATGCGGGTGGGGAACATCTCCACCAGCATGGCGGCGATCGGGCCGTACACCATGGTCACCAGCAGCACCAAGTAGGTGAGGATGATGATGACGGTGACCTTGTCGAACTTGGCCATGTCGGCTTTGACGGGGTAGTTCGCGGCCTTCAGAGCTGCGCCCAGGTTGGAAGCCAACAAAGTGGCACCCGCGGTCTTCTCGTTGCTCAGGTCTTTGACGGACTTGGTGGCCGCTTCGATGGCCTTGGCATCTTTGGGTTCTGCAGCGTTCAGGGCAGCCAGCTTTTCCTCGGCTTTGGCCTTGGCAGCAGCGATGTCTTCAGCCGAGTATTTCACGTTCACCACGGTCTCGCCCACCTTGATGATGGCAGGGGTACCAGCGGGTGCGACTTCGTTCGAGTAGCTCACCGATGCGCCAGCCAAACGTTGCTTGGCGATGTCGCAAGAGGAAGTGAACTTCTTGGTGCCTGTGGGGTTGAACTGGAACGAGCACTCGGCTGGGTCAGCAATCACCACCACTTGCGATGCAGCTTGTGCAGCGTACAAGTCTGGGTTAGCCGCCTTGGTCAAGGCCTTGAACACGGGGAAGTAAGTCAAAGCAGCCAACAAGCAACCGGCCAAAATGATTGGCTTGCGGCCAATTTTGTCAGACAAAGCGCCGAACACGATGAAGAACGGTGTGCCGATGATCAAGGAGATCGCGACCATGATGTTGGCGGTGGCGCCGTCCACTTTCAACGCTTGAGTCAAGAAGAACAAAGCGTAGAACTGACCGGAGTACCAGACCACCGCTTGACCCGCGGTCAAACCGATCAGGGCCAAGATCACGATTTTCAGGTTTTTCCACTGGCCGAAAGACTCGGACAGAGGGGCTTTGGAGGTCTTGCCTTCGGCTTTCATTTTCACGAAAGCAGGCGACTCGTTCATGCTCAAGCGGATGAAGACCGAAATGATCAACATGATGATCGAGACGATGAACGGCACGCGCCAGCCCCAGTCGGCGAAGGCTTCTTCACCGATGATGGTGCGGGTGCCCAGAATCACCATCAAGGACAAGAACAAGCCCAAAGTGGCTGTGGTCTGGATCCAGGCGGTGTAAGCACCGCGCTTGCCAGCAGGTGCGTGCTCGGCCACATAGGTGGCGGCACCACCGTACTCACCACCCAAGGCCAAGCCTTGCAACAAGCGCAGGCAGATCAGGATGACGGGTGCGGCCACGCCGATGCTGGCGTAGTTGGGCAAGATGCCCACGATGAAGGTCGAAGCACCCATGATCAGGATGGTGACCAGGAAGGTGTACTTGCGGCCGATCATGTCGCCCAAGCGGCCGAAGAAGATCGCGCCGAAGGGACGCACGATGAAGCCCGCAGCAAACGCCAGCAAAGCGAAGATGAAAGCAGAGCCTTCGTCCAAGCCGCTGAAGAACTGCTTGGCAATGATCGCGGCCAACGAGCCGTAGAGGTAAAAGTCATACCATTCGAAAACGGTACCCAGAGAAGAGGCAAAAATCACCTTCTTCTCTTCCGCCGACATCGGGCGGTTTGCTTCAGTTGTAGCCATAAAGCTGTCTCCAAAAAAGAGTCTCCGACACGGAAACTTGGCGCGATTCTTGGGGCCTGCACTTGCCCCGTTCTGACAGGGAACCAACAGATACTTACAAACAAGCGCTAACCCTAGGTATTTTTTTCATAATGAGAAAAATGCGGGAAAGACAAGGGTAATCCCTGTGATTTATTTGGCTGGAATATGCGCATCCCCCTGCGTTGGCGGCTCACATCGAACTGGCCCTCCCCACCCAGACCGTGTCATTGGCCCGCCATTGAACACACGCTCACCTCCTCAGCCTTTCTTGATGCCTGCCCGCTGGCTTGTCCACCCCCGAACAATCCCGGATGAAATCGGTCCCAATTTCTCGGTGTTTTCCCTTGAAACAAGGTCTGCAAGTTGCGCTCGAAGGCTCGAAAAATGTAAGCCTCTTGTCAGGTTCATCATTTCTCCCAATGAGGCCCCTCCAAGATCGGCAAAAAAAGCCATTTGCCCATTTTCCAAAAGGGTTTTCGGCCGGTTAGACGAACAACGGGGCAATTCATAGAATCCGGAAAATTTCTTGACCCACATCAAATTCATCATGTTGCTCGCCGTTGTCATCGCCAAAAGTCTGATCGAACTCTCCCTCATGTTCATCGTCGGACGTTTCTTGTTGGGCTTGCTTGCAGGCACCAACCGTGACCACAACGTTTTTTGGCAACTGCTGGATGTGGCCTCCAAGCCAGCGCTGTGGCTCACACGCAAAATCAGCCCCAAATTGATACTGGACCAACATATACCGCTGGCCACCAGCAGCTGGCTTTTGATCGCCTGGGTGGCTGTGGTGCAACTGAAAATAGAGCTTTGCCTCGAACTGGGGATCGCTGCATGTCAGTGAACACCCCCTCCATTGCCGGTAGCTCCCGCACAGCCCACCGGGGCAGGTGTTTTGGCTTGCGCCTCTTGGCCAAAATTCTTTTGGTCATCGGCTTGCGAAACAAAGCCCATGAGGTCTTTCAAAAGATCCTCGAGATCAACCCACAGGATGTTTTGGCCCTGAACAGCGTGGGTTTTAAAGAATTGAACGATCGACGGTTGATTCAGGCTTTGGAATTTTTTGAACGGGCTTTGGTGCTCACGCCGAACCAAGCCAATGCCCACTTCAATGTGGGTTTCGTCTGCGAAGAATTGGGACGCAGCCACGAAGCCGAACAAGCATTCAGGTCTGCCATTCGCATCGACGAAAAAATGGACCGCGCCTGGTACGGCTTGGGCTTGGTGTTGGTGCGCCAGCAACGTTTTGAAGCGTCTTTGGTCGCCTTCAGGCGCAACACCGAATTGCAATCCATGAGCCCTTATGCCTGGTACCAAATGGCCCGTGTGCACATGGAGATGGCCGAACCCGACAAGGCGCTGGACGTGATGCGGCACTTGAATGGTTTCGAACCCCAAGTGGCCGCACAACTCGAACGAGAAACTGGGCTCCGGTTGAACAAGGCTGCGTGAGTCCAGCGCCACCGCATGGTGGCTGAGCATTTCAAGTGTGACAGTCGGTAGTTTATTTTTTTAACAAGAAGGAGATAACGATGCAGCTCACCGCTCGGCACCAGGAGTACTGGGGCAAAAATCTAAGAATCACGGGGCTGCTGCTGGCCCTTTGGTTCTTTGTGACGTTTGTGGTTTTGTACTTTTCACGTGACTTGACGTTCAGCTTTTTTGGCTGGCCATTCTCGTTTTGGGTAGCCGCCCAAGGGGCATTGATCGTGTACTGCCTGATCATTTGGTATTACGCGCGCTACATGAACAACCTCGACAAAGAATATGGCGTGGCAGAAGGAGAAGAAGCATGAGCATTTTTGCCGGCGAAGGCCAAACCCAAGGCCAATTTCAGAAATCTTTGAACAAAGTTTTCATGTTCTACGGCGGAGGTTTCGCAGCCTTCGTGATTTTGCTCGCCTTCCTTGAGCAAATGGGTATGCCCAAAGAGTACATTGGTTACGCCTTCCTGGCGGCCACCGTACTTTTGTACGGCGGCATCGGTGTGATGAGTCGCACCAACGACGCGGCCGAATACTATGTAGCCGGTCGCCGTGTACCGGCCATGTACAACGGCATGGCCACCGGTTCAGACTGGATGTCAGCAGCCTCCTTCATCGGTATGGCCGGTACGCTCTACCTGACAGGTTACGGCGGACTGGCCTTCATCTTGGGCTGGACCGGCGGCTACTGTTTGGTGGCGCTGTTCCTGGCCCCTTACCTGCGCAAGTTTGGTCAGTTCACCATCCCTGACTTCTTGGGTGCACGCTATGGCGGCAACATGGCACGTCTGATTGGTGTGTTTGCAGCCATCTTGGTGTCCTTCGTTTACGTGGTGGCGCAGATCTTCGGGGTGGGCTTGATCACAGCCCGCTTGACGGGCCTGTCCTTCGACGTGGGTGTGTATGTCGGCTTGGCCGGCATCTTGGTCTGCTCATTCTTGGGCGGTATGCGCGCAGTGACTTGGACCCAAGTGGCGCAATACCTGATTTTGATCGTGGCTTACATGATCCCCGTGGTCTGGTTGTCGGTCAAACACACCAACATGCCCGTGCCTCAGATCTCGTATGGCTATCTGCTTGAAAAAGTCAGCGCCAAAGAAGAGCTGCTGCTGAAAGACCCCAAAGAACTCGAGGTTCGCGGTATCTTCAAAGCACGTGCGGATGCGGCCGCTGAAAAGCTGAAAGATGTGCCAGCAGCCATGGCCGCTGACAAAGAAGCTGCCACCAAAAAGCTGGAAGAGCTGAAAGCGGCCAACGCGCCAGCAGCAGACATCAAGGCCGCCGAGGCCGCTGTTGCCGCTTTGCCAAAGGACGAGGCGGCGGCCAAGGCGGCCTACACAGCAGCCCGCACCACCAACACCGCCCGTGCAGCCCCACCCCTGCGTCATGCTGAGCCATTTCCAGGCAAAGACGACGCTGCCCGAGATGTGGCACGTAAAAACTTCTTGGCGCTGGTCTTTTGCTTGATGATTGGTACGGCTGCATTGCCTCACATCTTGATGCGCTTTTACACTGTTCCGTCGGTGCGTGAAGCGCGTGAGTCGGTGGCTTGGTCGCTGTTCTTCATCTCGCTGCTGTACTTCACAGCGCCAGCATTGGCAGTGTTGGTCAAATTTGACATTTACACGCTGCTGGTGGGCACCCCCATGGACCAACTGCCGGGGTGGATTGCACGCTGGAACGTGGTTGACCCCACGCTGATGGCTGTGTCTGACATCAACAAAGATGGCATTTTGCAGTTGGCAGAAATCCGCCTGGGTGGTGACATTGTGGTCTTGGCAACACCGGAGATCGGCGGCTTGCCGTTCGTGATTTCTGGTTTGGTGGCAGCAGGGGGTCTGGCTGCGGCTTTGTCCACGGCCGATGGCTTGTTGCTCACCATTGCCAACGCCTTGTCGCACGATGTGTATTACAAAGTGATTGATCCCAATGCCTCGGCCAACCGCCGCGTGGCAATCTCCAAAGTCATTTTGGTGTTCGTGGCCTTGGCGGCTGCTTATGTCGCATCGCTGCGCATGGCGGACATTTTGTTTCTGGTGTCTGCGGCATTTTCATTTGCAGCAGCAGCCTTTTTCCCGGCGTTGACCCTGGGCATCTTCTGGAAACGTGCCAACAAATGGGGCGCTTCTTTGGGCATGTTGGCGGGTTTGGGCATCTCGTTCTATTACATGATCAAGACACATCCTTGGATGTACGGCTTATTCCATGAGGGTTCGCTGACGCCTGAAATCCTCAAAGCCAACACCTGGTGGGACATCGCACCCATCTCAGCCGGTATCTTTGGTGTGCCTGTCGGCTTCGCAGTGATCATCGTCGTGTCGTTGCTGACCAAAGCACCTGAGAAAGAAGTTCAGGATCTGGTGGAAAACGTCCGATTCCCCAGCTTTGATGGTACGACTTCGCAAGGCACTGCCGCGCATTGAGAGGGCCAAGTGGGCGGGCATGGCCTTGCCAACCTGATCACTTTTGCACAGTCACCCGATCACATCACATGTGGTCGGGTTTTTTTATGGCGTCCTGCCGGCATGCAAGCGGAGAATGGGCCACCGAAGCCGTCAAGCATGGCCTCATCCATTACAGTATGTCGCTCAGCATCTATGCTTTGAAACTTGCAGCCAGCACAACACCAACTATGAACGAAAACACCTTTGACTACATCATTGTTGGCGGCGGCACCGCTGGATGCCTGCTGGCCAACCGCCTGAGTGCCGATGCCAGCAAGCGCGTGCTGTTGATCGAGGCGGGTAAAAAAGACGATTACCACTGGATCCACATCCCCGTGGGTTACCTTTACTGCATCGGCAACCCGCGCACGGATTGGATGTACCAAACCGAGCCCACCGAGGGCCTGAACGGGCGCAGTCTGCGCTACCCGCGTGGCAAGGTGTTGGGGGGATGCTCCAGCATCAACGGCATGATTTACATGCGCGGCCAGTCGCGCGACTACGACCAGTGGGCGCAGATCACCGGCAACGACGCGTGGCGCTGGGACCAAACACTGCCCTACTTCAAGTTGCACGAAGACCACTACAACGGCGCCAATGAATTTCACGGCGCCAAAGGGGTCAAGTCAGCGTTGCTGGCCCCTACCGATTTGCCCAAAGGCGGCTACCTGCACACCTTGCGCGGGCGCAACACCGGGGGCGAATGGCGCATCGAAAAGCAGCGTCTGCGTTGGGACGTGCTGGACGCGTTTTCTCAAGCCGCGCAGCAGGCGGGCATCCCGGCCACCGACGACTTCAACCGGGGCAACAACGAAGGCGTGGCGTACTTCGATGTGAACCAGCGCAGCGGTTGGCGCTGGAACACGGCCAAAGCGTTTTTGCGCCCCACCTGTTACGCCCGTGCCAACTTCGAGCTCTGGAACAAAGCACAGGTGAGCAAGCTGATCCTTGAACCCCAAGCCAACGGCGACAAGCGTTGCACGGGTGCCCAAGTCTGGACGGGGCTGGAGATGGTCGAAGTCAAAGCCACACAAGAGGTGATTTTGAGCGCGGGCAGCATCGGTTCGGCGCAGATTTTGCAGCTCTCAGGCATCGGGCCTGCCGCTGTATTGCAAGGTGCTGGCGTTGATGTGCTTCATGACTTGCCCGGCGTGGGCGGCAACCTGCAGGACCATTTGCAGATCCGCTCGGTGTACAAAGTCAAAGGGGCCAAAACCCTCAACACCTTGGCCAACAGCCTGTGGGGCAAGGCCCTGATCGGCATGGAATACGCTTTCAAACGCTCAGGCCCCATGAGCATGGCGCCCAGCCAGTTGGGCGCGTTCACCAAGAGCGACCCATCCCAGGCGCACGCCAATTTGGAATACCATGTGCAGCCTCTGAGCTTGGACGCCTTTGGCGAGCCGTTGCACAACTTCCCGGCCATCACGGCCAGCGTGTGCAACCTCAACCCCAGCAGCCGAGGTACGGTGAACATCACCAGCCCCCGCTTTGAAGATGCTCCGGCCATTGCCCCCAATTACCTGGCCACGGCCGAAGACCGCAAAGTGGCCGCCGACAGCTTGCGCGTGACGCGCCGCATCATGGCGCAGGACGCGATGAAGCCCTTCCAGCCTGAAGAGTTCAAGCCTGGCGTGCAGTACCAAACCGACGAAGAGTTGGCCAAACTGGCAGGCGACATCGCCAGCACCATCTTCCACCCAGTCGGTACCACCCGCATGGGGCGCGAGGACGATCCCTTGGCCGTGGTCAATGGGCGTTTGCAGGTGCGGGGCGTCGCTGGTTTGCGCGTGGTGGATGCGGGCGTGATGCCCACCATCACCAGCGGCAACACGAACAGCCCCACGCTCATGATCGCGGAAAAAGCAGCGCAGTGGATTGCAGAAGATACCGCGCAACGCATGGGTGCATGACATGCCATCGCGCCTTCGTTTTCGCAAACGGGTGTTGACCACAGTGCTGCTGAGCGTCTGGGTGTGTGTGAATTTTGTGCTGCCATTTTTTGCACGCGACTTGTCGTTCAAGGTCGGGGGGTGGCCCCTTCACTTCTGGCTCAGTGCACAAGGCTCGCTGCTGGTCTTTCTGGTGATTGTGGTGGTCTACGCATGGCTGGTGAACCGATGGGAAGCCAAGGCGGCTGAAGCCGATTCCAACACCGCCAACAGGCCTTGATTTGGGCTTCAAATGCCGCGCTTGATGCCGACTGCACAATGCCCTGGGGCTTCCCAATCCGGTCCGCCAAACCACGCATCACCTTGCAAATAGGCCCGCAGCATGGGCAAGGCGTCTTGGCCCCAAAACACTTTGCCATCCACCACGAAGCTGGGCACGCCAAACACGCCGGCGGCAAGCGCCTCTTGGCCGTGGGTTTGCAGGGCTTGCTTCCCCTGATCAGCCGTGCGGTGCAAATGGGGAGACAGTTCTTCTTGCAAGTTGGCGAGTCGTTCAGGATCGGCCGCATCCAGCCCCGTGCACCACACATGCCTGAAAATTTTTTCGCACACCAACCGGTTGGGCTGCCCCAGGGCATCGCAAGCACTGGCCAGGCGCAGCAAGCCGAGTGGGTTGAACGGGTGCGCGGCTGGCAACTGCAAGGGGGTGGCCTGTTGCTTGGCCAACCACAAGACTTGGCGGTAAGTCCAGTCGCGCTTGCTGGGCATCTCTGCGGGACCCAATTGGCCATGGTGCTTGAGCAATGCTGCAAACAGCAGCGGTTTGTAGACCACACGGTGGCTGATGCCCTGCAGTGCCCGAGGCAAAGCGTCAAAGGCCAACCAGGCATAGGGTGAGATGAAGTCCAGGTAAAAGTGGATGGTTTTCATGGCTACCCTCTGGGTTAAGTGGGTCCACTGTTGGGGGTTCGGCGTTGCTGCAAGCGCTCTGGAATCTGGGCCCAGACTTGCCGCTTTTCTTCGTCGGTGGCACGGCTCCATCCGCCGATTTCGGGCAAGGTGCGCAAGCAACCCTCGCAGAAACCGCCGCTCGGGTGCATCAGGCAAAGCGACACACAGGGTGATGGCACCGAGTTGGGTGCAAGCGGCACCGACTGGGCCAAAACCAGGGCGGCACGCTCACTGAGTTTTTTCCAATAATGTTCGCTCATGCACTGGCCTCTGAAAGGATTTGGACCACATCCGCCACGGGCGCACCGGTCAAGCGCTTGAGGTCTTCGGGCTGCAACTGAAACACGCCATGCGGGTGTCCTGCTGCAGCCCAAACCACGTCAAAACGCCACAGGTCTTGGTCCAGCAAAGTGACAGGCGGGTTCAGGTGCGCCACGGGTGAGACGCCGCCAATGCTGAAACCGGTTTGCGCTTTCACGAAATCGGGATCGGCACGGCCGATCTTGCCCACCAGCGCCGCGACTTTCTTTTCGTCCACACGCCGGTCGCCCGAGGTGACCACCAACACGGTCACACCGTCTTCTTTGCGTTTGAAGATCACGCTCTTGGCAATTTGCCCCAACTGCACGCCCAGGCCGTCGGCCGCCTCTTGAGCGGTGCGGGCGGCTCCCTCGAGCATGAGTGGTGCGTGCGGGTGGTTGGCGTCTTGCAAAACCTGGGCCACACGCTGGACGCCATCCGGCAAGGCATGAAGTTCGGCGCCGCACATCACTCAACCTGCCCGCTTGTTGAGGATGGCCTTGGCCACATTGGCGTTGGGGCTGCGTCCCAAAAAGTCGCTGATGAACGCGCCGGCATCGACCAGTTGGTCGAGGTCAATCCCCGTGGTGATACCCATGCCGTGGAGCATGTACACCACATCTTCGGTGGCCACATTGCCTGTTGCGCCTTTGGCATAGGGGCAGCCCCCCAGACCCGCGACGGACGATTGGAAGTTCCACACCCCCATTTGCAAGGCGGCCAAGGTGTTGGCCAATGCCTGGCCGTAGGTGTTGTGGAAATGCCCGCAGATGTGGTCCAAGTCGAAATGCTGGAGGGTGGCTTCCAGGGCACGCTGCACCTTCAGCGGTGTGCCGGTGCCGATGGTGTCGGCCACGTCCACACGCTGCACGCCAATCTGCTTCATCAAACCGGCCAAGTGGGCCACACTTTTGGGCGACACTTCGCCCTCGTAGGGGCAGCCCACGGTGCAGCTCATGGCCCCGCGCACCGCAATCCCCGCCGCCAACGCCGCCTGCACCACAGGGGCAAATCGCTCGATGCTTTCTTCGATGGCGCAATTGATGTTTTTGCGACTGAAGGCTTCGCTGGCCGCGCCAAAAACCACAATCTCGTCGGGCTGGGTTGAGAGGGCGGCTTCAAAACCCTGCAAGTTGGGCGTGAGCACCGAGTAACGCACGCCCGCTTGGCGCTGGATGCCCGCCATCACTTGCGCGTTGTCGGCCATCTGAGGCACCCACTTGGGACTGACGAAGCTGGTGACTTCGATCTCGGTCAGGCCTGCGGCCTGCAGGCGGTGCACCAATTCAATCTTGACGGCAGCCGGCACGGGCTGCTTCTCATTTTGCAAACCGTCTCGGGGACCGACGTCAATGAGTTGAACGCGTGAAGGCAGTGACATATAGACTTTCAGTAACCGCGCTGTGGATCGACGACGCCATTGATCGACGCCCCGCGCTGCAAAGCCTGCATTTTGCCGACAATTTGGGCAATGCTTTCCTCGCGCAGGGTGCGTGCGGATGTGTGCGGTGTGACGGTGATTTTGGGGTGCCGCCAAAACGGGTGATCGGCTGGCAAGGGTTCGGTGCGAAACACATCGAGCATGGCCCCAGACAGATGACCGCTGTCGATCAGGGCGATCAGGTCTTCGTCCACCAGGTGTTTGCCACGGGCCACGTTGATGACGTAACCGCCTTTTTGCAGCTGCGAGAGCGTGTCTTTGTTCAGGATGTTTTCGGTCTCGGCCGTGAGCGGCATCAGGTTCACCAGCACGCGCGTGGCGGCCAAAAATTCCGGCAAAGCCTGCGCTCCGCTGAAGCAGCGGATGCCCGGCAGGTCTTTGGGGCTGCGGCTGTAGCCATTGACCGGGAAGTCAAACACCTGCAGCGCCTTGGCCACCCGCTCGCCCAGCACACCCAAGCCCATCACGCCGACGGCAAAGTCGGCCCGGCTGCGTGGCTTGCGGTACGACCATTTACCCGCTTGGGTGTCGGCGTCGTAGCCGTCGAACTCGCGAAAATGCCGGATCACGGCGTGGCACACATATTCGGCCATTTGCACCGACATGCCTGCGTCGTCCAGGCGCACCACTTTGAGGCTGGGCGGGAGACGGAGCTGGAGCAAAGCATCCACACCCGCGCCGATGTTGAACAAGGTTTGCAACCCCGGCTGCTCGTCGATGAACTGCTGGGGCGGCGCCCAAACAATGGCATGATCGGCAGGCGGTGCACCAGGGGCCCAAGCGGTCACGCGGGCCTGGGGAAAGGCTTTTTGCAAGCCCTGCACCCAGGGCGCAGGGTCCAACTTGTCAAAGCAAATGGCAATGTTCATGGGCCAATTGTGTCAGCCCAGCTTGAGCAGCTCTGCCCCATCGGCGACTTGGTCACCCGGCGCGTAGAGCAACTCGGCCACGGTGCCGTCTTGGGGGGCGCTGATGGTGTGCTCCATTTTCATGGCCTCCATCACGGCCAGTGCCTGCCCGGCTTTGACCTTGTCGCCCGCCTTGACGGCAAAGGACACCACCTTGCCGGGCATGGGGGCCGTGAGGCGCCCGCCTTCTTGCGCCGCTTCGCCAGCGTGCGCCAACGGGTCCAGCACGGTGATGCGGGTCGCGCCTTGGGGCGTGAAAATGTGCGCGGTTTCACCTTGCCAGTCGAGTTGACTGAAGCAGCGAGGAGTGCTGCCCCACTGCACCCACAGGCCGACGCCATGGGATGCAAAGCTCAGCAGGCCAGATGCAGCGTGATCGCCCTCCAGCGACAGGCTCACAGCGCCGCCGTGCAGGCAGTTCAGACGGGCTGAACGCGGCTGGTCTTGCCACACAAACTCAAAGCGGCGCTGCGCCACCCCGTGCGACTGCCAGCCGTCGCGGCGGCTGAAGGGGTCTGCGCCTTGCAGGGCTTTTTCGGCGTGCAGGGTGTGGGCCACCACGGCGGCCACGGCGGCGGCCAAGCCCACGGTTTCTTGTTTGAAGAGTACGGCGGCTTCGCGCTGGATCAGTGCGGTGTCGAGCTTGGCGGTGGCAAACGATTCGGAGCGCACCACATGGCGCAAGAACTGTACATTGGTGTTCAGACCCACGATGTGGGTTTGCGCCAAAGCGGTGTCCAGCCGGGCCAATGCTTGCTCGCGGGTGTCGCCATGCACAATGAGCTTGGCCACCATCGAGTCGTAAAACGGGCTGATGGTGTCACCCTCGCGCACGCCGTCGTCCACGCGGATGGTGCCCCGCTCAAAACTGCTCGCTTGTGGCTTTCGATACACCTGCAAGGTGCCGGTCGCGGGCAAGAAGTTGTTGTCGGGGTTCTCAGCACAAATGCGCGCCTCAATGGCATGGCCCTGAATGCGCAGCTGCTCCTGGCGCAAAGGCAGTGGCTCACCACTGGCCACGCGCAACTGCCACTCGACCAAGTCCAGGCCAGTGATGGCCTCGGTCACCGGGTGCTCCACCTGCAGGCGGGTGTTCATTTCCATGAAGAAGAACTTCATGGATTCGGGTTGGTCGTACGCTGTTTGCTCGACGATGAATTCCACCGTCCCTGCGCCCACGTAGTTCACCGCTTTGGCGGCGGCCACAGCGGCCGCGCCCATTTGTGCACGCAAGGCCTCGGTCATGCCGGGGGCGGGCGCTTCCTCGAGCACTTTTTGGTGGCGGCGCTGCACCGAGCAGTCGCGCTCGAACAAATACACGCAGTTGCCTTGTGTGTCGCCAAACACCTGGATCTCGATGTGGCGCGGGCGCTGCACATACTTTTCGATCAGCACCGCATCGCTGCCAAAGCTGTTGATCGCTTCGCGTTGGCAACTGGCCAAGGCGGCGGCGAAGTCTTCGGACTTTTCCACCACACGCATGCCCTTGCCGCCACCGCCTGCGCTGGCCTTGATGAGGGCGGGATAACCGATGCGGTCGGCCTCACGTTGAAGCAACGCTGGATCTTGGTCGGCGCCGTGGTAACCAGGCACCAGCGGCACACCGGCTGCTTCCATCAAGCGCTTGGACTCGGCCTTGAGGCCCATCGCCAAGATCGCCGAAGCGGGCGGGCCGATGAACACCAGACCGGCCGCGGCGCAAGCCTTGGCAAAGTCTTCGTTCTCGCTCAAAAAACCGTAGCCTGGGTGCACGGCCTCTGCACCCGTGTCTTTGGCCGCTTGCAAAATGCGCGCCCAGCGCAAGTAGCTGTCCTTGGGGGCCGAGCCGCCCACATGCACGGCTTCGTCACACGCCTGCACATGCTTGGCCCCGGCGTCGGCGTCCGAATAAACCGCCACGGTCTGGATGCCCATGCGGCGGGCGGTGGCCGCCACGCGGCAGGCGATTTCGCCACGGTTGGCGATCAGGATTTTTTTGAACATAAGTGCTTCCTCAAGCCATCCAATGGGGTTTGCGTTTTTGCAAAAAGGACTGCACGCCCTCTTTGCCCTCGCTGCTGGCGCGGATGTCGGCAATGCCGGCCACCGTCTGCGCCACCAGCACGTCGTTGATCTCACGCTCGGCCACGTCTTGCACCAGCTTCTTGCAGGCGCGCACGGCGTTGGGGCTGGCGTTCACCAGCGCTTGGGCGAGCTCCGCCACTTTGACGTCCAGCGCGTCGGCGTTCACCACCTCGTGCACCAGACCGATGCGGTGCGCCTCGACCGCGCCAAAGCGCTCGGCCGTCAAGAAGTAGCGGTGCGCGGCACGCGCGCCCATGGCACGGATCACGTAAGGGCTGATGGTGGCGGGGATCAGCCCCAGCTTGACCTCGCTCAGGCAATAGTTCGCAGTGTCCACGCTCACCGCCATGTCACACGCCGCCACCAGGCCCATGCCGCCCGCGTACACATCGCCCTGCACGCGGGCAATGGTCGGCTGGGGACATGCGTAAATGGCGCGCAGCATGGCGGCCAACTCGCCCGCGTCGGCCAGGTTTTCACCCTGGGTGTAGTCGGCCATGCGGCGCATCCAGTTCAGGTCTGCGCCTGCACAAAAAGCCGGGCCCTCGGCGGCCAGCACGACGCAGCGCACGGCGCTGTCTTGGGCCACTGCCAGAAAAGCGTTTTTCAGCTCGGCAATGACTTCGTCGTTGAAGGCGTTGCGCACATCGGGGCGCGACAGCGTGATGGTGTGCACACCGCCTTGGGTCGAAATTTTCAGGGTTGTACTCATGCTTTGGGCGCCTGTTCTGACAAAAGGAAATACACCATGTCCAGCTCCGGGCAAGGCTGGCCCACGGCCGTCAAGGCCGCCGTGATTTGCCCACGGTGGTGGGTGGCGTGGTTGAACACATGCGATAAGGTGGCCGCAAACGGCAAGGACAACGGGTCGCCTTGGCTGGTCCGGTAGTCCAAATGGCCATCAAAGCGTTCAGCAGGCCAGCTGGCGATCAAAGGTGTCCAGTTGGCCGATCCGCCCTTGAGCGCCTGCGCCAGGCGTTCGCGGTGGGGTTCAAGCTCGGCGTCCAGCGCCAGCACGGGCGATGTGCCTTTGGCAAAACGCGCGTACCAAAGCAGGTGCTCGGCCACCAGCATGTGATTGAGCGTGCCGTGGAGGCTTTGGAAGAACAGGCCCACGTCGCGCCGATAGTCTGCATCGGACACACGCGAGACCGCTTCGAGCAGGCGGTGTGTGGCCCAGACGTGGTAGCGGGCCATGCCACCAAAGTGGCGGTGCCAAATGGAGGCGTTGTTCGGTGTGTCCATGGGTCCAAGCCTCTCAAAGTGTATGCATGAAAAAAGCCATCCCCATCACATGCGGAACAGGCCGAACTTCGTCTCGGGGATCGGCGCATTGAGTGAGGCCGACAAGCCCAAAGCCAGCACGCGGCGCGTGTCGGCCGGGTCGATGATGCCGTCGTCCCAAATGCGGGCCGTGGCGTAGTAGGGGTGGCCCTGGTCTTCGTATTGCTGCTTGATCGGGGCTTTGAAGGCCTCTTCTTCCTCCAAGCTCCACAGGCCGCCTTTGCCTTCAATGCCGTCGCGCTTGACAGTGGCCAAGACACTCGCGGCCTGTTCGCCACCCATCACGGAAATGCGCGCGTTGGGCCACATCCACAAAAAGCGGGGGCTGTAGGCGCGGCCGCACATGCCGTAGTTGCCCGCGCCAAAGCTGCCGCCAATGATGATGGTGAACTTGGGCACAGCGGCTGTTGCCACGGCCGTGACCATCTTCGCACCGTTGCGGGCGATGCCTTCGTTTTCGTATTTGCGGCCCACCATGAAGCCGGTGATGTTCTGCAAAAAGACCAGCGGGATCTTGCGCTGGCAGCACAGCTCGATGAAGTGCGCACCCTTCAAAGCCGACTCGCTGAACAAAATGCCGTTGTTGGCGATGATGCCCACCGGCATGCCTTCGATGCGGGCAAAACCACAGATCAACGTGGTTCCAAAGCGCGATTTGAATTCGTCGAACTCAGAGCCGTCGACGATGCGGGCGATGATCTCACGCACATCAAACGGCTTGCGCGTGTCGGTGGGAATCACGCCATACAACTCTTGCGCGTCGAACTTCGGAGGCACAGGCGTGTGCGTGGCGATGTTGGGGGCCTTTTGCGCGTTCAGATTCCTCACGGCTTGACGCGCCAGCGCCAGCGCATGCACATCGTTTTGCGCCAAGTGGTCGGCCACGCCCGACAGGCGCGTGTGCACATCACCACCGCCCAAATCTTCGGCGCTCACCACCTCACCGGTAGCGGCTTTGACCAGCGGTGGTCCGCCCAAGAAGATGGTGCCCTGGTTTTTGACGATGATGGTCTCGTCGCTCATGGCGGGCACGTACGCGCCGCCCGCCGTGCACGAGCCCATGACGACTGCGATTTGCGCAATGCCCTGCGCGCTCATGTTGGCTTGGTTAAAGAAAATGCGGCCAAAGTGGTCACGATCAGGGAAGACCTCGTCCTGGTTGGGCAAGTTGGCACCGCCCGAGTCCACCAGGTAGATGCAAGGCAAGCGGTTTTGCTGCGCGATCTCTTGCGCGCGCAAATGCTTTTTCACCGTCATGGGGTAATAGGTACCCCCCTTCACCGTGGCGTCGTTGCACACGATCATGCAGTCCACACCGCTCACGCGGCCAATGCCCACGATCACGCCGGAGCTGGGCGCGTCGTTGTTGTACATGTTGAGCGCGGCCAAGGGTGCGACTTCGAGGAAAGGCGTGCCGGGGTCGAGCAGCATCTGCACACGGTCGCGCGGCAGCAATTTGCCCCGGGCGGTGTGCTTGGCGCGAGGGGCCTCGCCGCCGCCCAAAGCCACGCGCTCCAGATGCACGCGCAAGTCGTCGACCAAGTGGCGCATGGCAGCGGCGTTGTGCTGAAAATCGGCGGAACGCGGGTTCAATTGGGTGTGCAAAACGGTCATGGTGATTCCTAGAAGCGGGCACACCGGGGCCAAGCCCAAGGTGCGTCAACAGTGTGATGCCTGCCAGCTTAAAGGCAGCAAGGCCTGTGGGGGTGTCAAATGGGTTGCAAATCGCGCCACATTCAATGCCACAATGGACACCGCCATGCCCCAGACCAGCCGCCCCCTCCCCAGCCCCGACAGCCACGGCCGGGCCGAGACGCCCATGGCCTTTGTCCGGGCGATTGCCGGCGCCTACACGCAGCGCGGTCTGGACCCCTGGCCTGCGCTGGCTGCAGCACAAATTGCGCCAGAACAATTTCACCAACCGACGTCACGCATCACCGCTTTGCAAATGGAATGGCTCTCGGCCACCGCCATGCGCGAGCTGGACGACGAAGCGCTGGGCTGGTTTCGCCGCCGCCTGCCCTGGGGCAGCTACGGCATGTTGGTGCGGGCCTCCCTGACCGCGCCCACTTTGGGCGTGGCACTGAGCCGCTGGTGCCGTCACCACAACCTGTTGACGGACGACATCCGCCTGAACCTGAGCACATCCGATGGCCTGGCCCACATCGAACTGCACGAAACCCACGGCCTGCAAGACCTGCGGGAGTTCTGCACCGTGTCGGTGCTGCGCAACGCGCTGGGTGTGGCCTGCTGGCTGACCGATTCGCGCATCCCGCTGAGCGCCACCGCGCTGCACTTTGCGCCGCCCCCTCATGCTGAAAGCTATGGTGTGCTGTTTGATGGTCCGTGCCAATTCATGGCCTCACACAGCCGACTGAGCTTTGACGCGGGTTACTTGCTACTGCCCCTGCGCCGCGACGAAGCCGCTCTGCAGCACATGCTGCAACGCGCCCTGCTGCTGACCGTTCGCCCTTACCGACGCGACCGTTTGCTGGTGGAAAAAGTGCGCCAAACCCTGGCCGAACACCCCGAGCACAGCCGCAACGCCGACGACCTGGCGGCGTGGCTCAACCTGTCAGCCCGCACGCTGCACCGGCAACTCAAGGAAGAAGGTGCGAGCTTGCAGCAACTCAAAGACAGCGTGCGCCGCGAAATGGCGGGCGAGTTGCTCCTGCGCACGCAGCGCCCCATCAAACAGATTGCGGCCGATGTAGGCTTTCACAATGAGAAGAGTTTCATGCGGGCCTTCAAGGGCTGGACAGGCCGAACACCCGAAGAATTCAGGCTGGCCAAGCCCACTTAAAAGGCTTTGGCCGATGTCGGATTCAGGCCAGCCGCAAGTCGTGCATGCCAGTGAACACCCGCTGGGCGCCTGCCTGCAGGAGCGGCGCATGCTCGGCCGGCGGCGCAGCATAGGCCCACACCGTGGCCCCTGCGGCCACACCGGCCGTGATGCCCACGGTGGTGTCTTCCACCACCAAGCAACGCGCCGGGTCCACTTGCAAATGCGCGGCTGCGGCCAGGTACACATCGGGGTGGGGTTTGCTGCGCGGCATCTCGTGGCCGCTGAAAATGCGGCCTTCAAAAAAGTGAATCAAACCCACTTGCTTGAGCATCATCTCGACCTTGAAGCGGTCGGCGCCCGAGGCCACGGCGATGCGGCCCTGGCAATGGTCGTGCAGATGCGCCACCGCGTCGTGCACGCCGTCGATGGCCGTGATGCTTTGGGTCAAACGCTCGTTGCGCCGGGCATAAAACTGTTCCAGCCACGCATCGGTGAGTGGCTGACCGGTGTGCGCCTCGATGGTGGTGCGCTGGCTTTTGACGGTGTGACCCACAAAGCGCTGCATGCACTCGGCCAGTGTCATGCGCCAGCCTTGCTCTTCAAACATGTCACGCAGCACGCCGCAGGTGATGGCTTCGCTGTCCACCAGCACGCCGTCGCAGTCAAACAAAATGGCTTCAAAGTTCATGGCATTGATCATAAAGCCATGGCTTCAAGGCAAACTAGGGGCTCTGAACGACTGCCAAAACGCTCACCATGCCCAACCTGCTGCGCATCCACCATGCGGCCATCATCTGCTCGGATTACGAACACTCCAAACGCTTTTACACGCATGTGTTGGGCCTGAAAATTTTGGCTGAAAACTTCCGTGCAGCGCGTGACTCCTGGAAACTGGATCTGGCCTTGCCAGATGGCGGTCAAATCGAGTTGTTTTCTTTCAAGGGCGCACCACCGCGCGCAAGCTATCCCGAAGCGCAAGGTTTGCGCCACCTGGCATTTGCCGTAACCAGCGTCAGCGAATGGGCGCTGCACCTGCAGGGACAAGGCGTTTCGGTCGAAGACATTCGCACCGATGAATACACGGGACAACGATTCGTGTTTTTTGCCGACCCGGATGGCTTGCCGCTGGAGTTGTATGAAGTGCCCACTCAGAGCACGTCGCCGTCCACATAAAACCAGCGTCCGTCTTCGCGCACAAAGCGGCTGCGTTCGTGCTGGCGCACCGCTTTGCCGCCCACCCGAAATCGCGCCACAAATTCGACCTCGGCGGTGTCAGCCCCGGTGACGCGCTGGTGTTTGATCTCCAAGCCCAACCATTGGCCACCGGACTCCAGCGTCAGCTCGGCAGGACGCTGGCTGCTGTGCCAAGTCGCCAACAAATAAGGCACGTCGCCCAGCACAAAGGCGCTGTAGCGCGAGCGCATGAGGCGCTCAGCATCGGGGGCCGCCTGGCCTGCGTGCAGCGGACCGCAGCAATCGTCCAAGGCCAGCACTTGGACTTTGGGACCGGTGCGACCGCAAGGGCATGGCGCCCTCATCAAGCGCCTTGGCGGGCCGCACTTTCGGCCTTGTGTTGTGCCATGGTCACGATGGGTGCCGCTGCTTTTTTCCAGGCCGCAAAACCGCCGTCGATGTGGGCCACATTGGTCATGCCCATGTCTTGCAGTGTTTTGGTGGCCAGGGCGCTGCGCCAGCCTGCACCGCAAAACAGGATGAACTGTTTGCTCTCGTCCGCAAACACGGGCTTGAAGTAGGGCGAGGCCGGGTCCACCCAGAATTCGAGCATGCCCCGGGGCGCGAGCAAAGCGCCGGGCAAGGTGCCTTCGCGCTCGAGCTCACGCGGATCGCGGATATCAACGATCTGCACGTTAGGGTCGCTCATGCGGGTGCGCACCGCTGCCACGCTGTGCGTCGTGACCTGGGCCATGGCCTCGTCGACGAGGACTTGAAAACCTTTGGTGATGGGCATGTGTGTCTCCTTGTTTTGACGTGAAAAAAGCCGGTTTTATTTGCGCCAGAAGTGCGAGCTGAACAAGACCAGCACCGACAGCAACTCCAGTCGGCCCAGCAGCATGGCAAAACTCAAAACACCCAGCTGAAAGGGGTTCAGACCGCCGTAATTGCCAGAGGGTCCGACTTGGCCCAAACCCGGGCCGATGTTGTTGACGGTGGCGATGACGGCCGAAAACGCGGTCACGATGTCCATGCCGCTGAGCAAGAGCAGCATGCTCAGGCCCATGGTGGCCCCACCATAAATCAGCATGAAGCCCAGCACCGCCGTCATGACCGACATGGGAATCACAGCGCCGCCCAGCGTGACGGGGTTGATGACGCGGGGATGGATGATGCGCACCAGCTCGCGCCGGGCTTGCTTGACCAGCAACACCATGCGCACCATCTTGATGCCGCCGCCTGTGGAGCCTGCACACGACGCAAAGCAGCCCAGAAACATCAACAAGATGGGCGCAAACACCGGCCACTGCGCGTAATCGGTGGCGGCATAACCGGTGGTGGTGGCCAACGACACCACATGGAAAGCACTCATGCGCAAAGCCTCCAGGCCGTTGTCATACACGCCATGGACCAACAGCAGCGCCATCACCAACAGGGTGGCGGCCATCAAAACACCCAGATAAGTGCGAATCTCGCGATCGTGGCTGATGGGCCGGATGGAGCGGCTGCGCAGCACCACAAAGTAGCGCACAAAGCTGATGCCCGCCAGGGTCATGAACACGATGGCGACCCACTCGATCATGGGCGAGTTGAAGTGCCCAAGGCTGGCGTCGTACGACGAAAAACCACCCAGCCCCATGGTGGTGCACATGTGCATGAAGGCATCGGCCCAGCTCATCCCGGCCCAGCGGTACGCCAGCAGGCACACGCCCGAAAACAAAAAGTACACACCCCACAAGCCCCGCGCTGTCTCGGCAATGCGGGGGGTGAACTTGGTGTCTTTCATCGGCCCCGGCGTTTCGGTTTTGTAGAGCTGCATGCCGCCCAAGCCCAACATGGGCAACACCGCCACCACCAACAGCATGATGCCCAGACCACCGATGAGCTGCAAAAAGCAACGCCAGATGTTGACCGAAACCGGCAAGTGGTCGAGTCCAGACAAGGCGGTGGCTCCGGTCGCTGTCAAGGCGCTCATGGCTTCAAAGTAGGCCTTGAACCAAGTGATCTCGGGCACCAGAAACATGAGGGGCAAAGCCGAGTAAGCCGGCAAGACCAGCCACACCATGTTGACCAACAAGAAACCGTCTTTGGTCTTTAATTCACGCCGGTGCTGCCGGGTGAGCGCCGCCAGTACCAAACCGCTGACAGCCGTCAGGCCAAAACCGGCCAACCAGATCCACTGTAAATCGCGGTGGTCTTCGAACCAGGCCCAGATGCCCGGCACCCAAAACGTGACCGAAAACGCGATCAGGATACGTGCCATCAAAGACAACACGGGAGCGAAGAACGTGAACATCAACCCAAGAAGGTCGCGCTGACCTGGAAAAGTTTTTCCACCGCACGCACATCACGCTTGTTGGGAATGAACAAGATGATGTGGTCATTGGCTTCGATCAGGGTGTCGTGGTGCGGCATGAGCACTTCGGATTTTTTACCTTCCCCGCGCACAATGGCCCCCATGCTCACGCCTTGGGGCAGTTGGATATCTTCGACACGCCGCCCCACCAACTTGGAGGTCTTGATGTCGCCGCGCGCAATGCCCTCCAGGGCCTCTGCCGCTCCTCGGCGCAGGCTGTGCACTGCGGCCACATCGCCCCGGCGCAGGTGTGCCAGCAATTCGCCAATCACGGTTTGTGCGGGCGAGATCGCAATGTCGATTGTGCTGCCTTGCAGCATGTCGGCATACGCGCGCCGATTGATCAGGGCCATGACGCGACGAGCGCCCATGCGCTTGGCCAGCATGGCCGACATGATGTTGTCCTCGTCGTCGCTGGTCAGCGACAAAAACAAGTCCATATTGCCCACGTTCTCTTCGTGCAGCAAATCTTCGTCTGCGCCGTCGCCGTTGAGAATGAGCATGCTCGACGGCAACTGGCTGGCCAGATATTCGCAGCGCTTTTTGTCACGCTCGATCAATTTCACCTCGTACTGGTCAGCCAGTATGCGCGCCAGGCGCAGACCCACTTTGCCGCCACCGGCCAGCATCAGGCGCTGCACAGGTTGGTCGGTTTTGTGGATGCCGGCCAGCACCAGACGGATCTTGCGGGTGTCGGCCAGCACAAAAACTTCGTCACCAGGCAGAATGCGGGTCTCGGGCAAGGCGTCCACCAAGGTGTCTTGCCGGTACAAAGCCACCACGCGCATTTCGGCATGTGGCAAACGCTCACGGAACTGGGCAATGGAGTGATTGACCAACAGGCTATCGGCTGCGGCGCGCACCACGATCAGGGAGACGCGACCCTCAGCAAACTCGAGCACCTGCAGTGCCTCAGGGTACTGGATGAGCTGTTCGATGTAGCGCATCACCGACTCTTCGGGGCAGATCACATGGTCCACCGCAAAACCAGATTTACCCAATAACTCGTCGCCCTCGTTGAACTCGGGCGAACGCAGTCGGGCGATGGTGGTGGGCACGTTGAACACATCGTGGGCGATCTTGCAGACCACCAAATTCGACTCGTCAATCGGCGCACAGGCAATCAGCATGTCCGCGTCCTGCGCTCGGGCTTCGCGCAGCACCGAAGGCTGGATGCCGTTGCCCACCACGCCACGCAAGTCCAAGCGCTCCTCGAGCAAACGCAGACGCACCGGGTCCTGGTCAATGACGGTGATGTCGTTTTGCTCGGAAACCAGGCTTTCAGCGACGCTTTCGCCCACACGGCCCGCGCCCAGGATGATGATGTTCATGAGGGCTGATGATACGGGAGCTGTCTCCGAGAGCCGCCCGCTCAAGACCTTAAAGCGCGCGTTGAATGATGATTTTTTGCACGTCGCTGGTGCCTTCGTAAATTTGGCACACGCGCACATCGCGGTAAATGCGCTCCACCGGAAAGTCGCTCACATAGCCGTAGCCGCCCAAGGTTTGAATGGCCGCGGAGCACACCTTTTCGGCCATTTCACTGGCAAACAGCTTGGCCATGGCGGCTTCTTTCAGGCAAGGGCGTCCCGCGTCGCGCAGGCTGGCCGCATGCCAAATCAGCTGGCGCGCCGCTTCGAGTTGCGTCGCGCATTCGGCCAAACGGAACCCCACAGCCTGATGGTTGAAGATAGCGGTGCCAAAGCTCTCGCGCTGCTTGGCGTAGTCGATGGCCACATCGAGCGCACTGCGGGCCATGCCCAGACTTTGCGCAGCGATGCCAATGCGTCCACCCTCCAAAGACGACAAGGCAATTTTGTAGCCCTCGCCCTCTTGGCCGATCAGGTTCTCGGCCGGGATGCGGCAGTTGTCAAAATTGATCTGCGCGGTGTCGCTGCTGTGCTGGCCGAGTTTGTCTTCGAGGCGCGCGACCGTGTAGCCGGGCGTGCGGGTGGGCACCATGAATGCGCTCAAGCCTTTCTTGCCTGCCCCCTTGTCGGTGACGGCGATCACGATGGCCACATCGCCATTTTGTCCACTCGTGATGAACTGTTTGACGCCGTTGATGACGTAGTCGCTGCCGTCTTTCACGGCGGTGGTCCGCAAGGCCGACGCGTCCGAGCCCACATGCGGCTCGGTCAGGCAAAACGCACCCAGCATTTGGCCCTGGGCCAGCGGCGTGAGCCACTGCGCTTTTTGCGCAGCGCTGCCATACATCATCAAGATGGCGTTGACCGGGCAGTTGGTCACGCTGATCACGGTGCTGGTGCCGCCGTCACCGGCCGCAATTTCTTCGAGCACCAGCGCCAGCGTGACATAGTCCAGACCCGCACCGCCCAGTTCTTCGGGCACACAAATGCCGTAAGCCCCCAACGCAGCCAAGCCTTTGTGCACGTCTTTCGGGAAGTGGTGCTTCTTGTCCCACTCCGCCGCATGGGGCCACAACTCTCGCTGGGCAAAGTCACGCACAGCGTCACGGATCATTTCCTGGTCGGGGGTCAGCAACATGTCTGTCTTTCTGGGGGGGGCTCAGCTCGGCAGCGGCTGGCCGTCGTGGATTAAAGATGCCATGGGGTGGTTTGGCTCGCGCAGTTGTCGGACAGCGCCCAAGGCCTTGCGCCAATGCGCGGGGCCTGGCGCGTCCATCACACCAACTCGAGCGCCACCGCTGTGCCCTCTCCGCCGCCAATGCACAGCGTGGCGAGACCTTTTTTGAGGCCACGGGCTTGCAGTGCGTGAATCAGGGTGACCATGATGCGAGCACCAGAGGCACCGATGGGGTGGCCCAGGGCGCAGGCACCGCCGTTCACGTTGACCTTGTCGTGCGACACGTTCAACTCCTTCATGAGCGCCATGGGCACCACGGCAAAAGCTTCATTGACTTCCCACAGGTCCACGTCTTCGACCTGCCAGCCTGCTTTGGCCAAAGCTTTTTGGGTGGCACCCACTGGGGCGGTGGCAAACCACTCGGGCTCTTGCGCATGGGTGGCATGGCTCACGATGCGGGCCAGGGGTTTGCAACCGAGCTTGGCCGCTGTGCTCTCGCGCATCAGCACCATGGCGGCCGCGCCGTCGTTGATGGACGAGCTGGCCGCAGCGGTGATGGTGCCGCCGTCTTTCTTGAACGCTGGTTTGAGTGTAGGGATCTTGTCAATCTTGATTTTGCCGGGGCCTTCATCGATGGCGACCACGACTTCGCCCGCGCGGGTCTTGACCGTCACGGGCGCGATTTCCTTCGCGAAACCGCCGTTTTGGATGGCGTTTTGTGCGCGTTGGACGCTGGCCATGGCAAAAGCATCTTGCTGCTCACGGGTGAAGTTGTATTTGGCGGCGCAGTCTTCGCCAAAAGTGCCCATGCTGCGGCCGGCTTCGTAAGCGTCTTCCAAGCCGTCGAGCATCATGTGGTCGAAAATTTTGTCATGGCCCATGCGGTAACCACCACGACCCTTGAGCATGAGGTAGGGCGCATTGGTCATGCTTTCCATGCCCCCAGCCACCAGCACATCGTGCGTGCCCGCCAACAGCATATCGTGCGCGAACATGGCCGCGCGCATGCCCGAGCCGCACATCTTAGACAGGGTGACCGCACCTGCGCTCTTGGGCAAGCCGCCCTTGAAGCCCGCTTGGCGCGCTGGCGCCTGACCCTGCCCAGCCATCAGGCAGTTGCCAAAGATCACCTCGGTGACCAGCTCTGGGCTGATGCCGGCACGCTCAACGGCAGCCTTGATGGCAACGCCGCCCAGATCGTGGGCGGCCAAGGACGAGAAGTCGCCCTGGAAGCTGCCCATGGGTGTGCGGGCAGCGCTGACGATGACGATGGGGTCTGACATGGTTTTCTCCAATGAAATGAACAGCGCCTGACACCCCTAGGGCTCAGGCAGCAGGAAGCACGCCACCACGTGGGTAGCGTTTGAATGCGTTGCGGAAGACGTCCACCACTTCATGAGCGCCACTCATGGTCACGCCCAGGTCCTTGACCAAGCCATCGTCCAGCCCATAAATCCAGCCGTGAACGGTGACTTTCTGCCCCCGGCTCCAAGCGTCTTGCATCACGTTGGACAAGGCCACGTTGCCCACCTGCTCGATCACATTCATTTCGCACATGACCGACTCCAGTTCAGTCTGCGGCAAATGGTTCAGGCGCTGGCGATGGCGCAAGCGCACGTCCTGCACATGGCGCAGCCAGTTATCGGCCAATCCGACACGGGTGCCGCGCGTGGCGGCCAAAACGCCGCCGCAGCCGTAGTGCCCCACCACCATGATGTGCTCCACCTTGAGCGCATCGACGGCGTACTGGATGACCGACAGGGCGTTCAGATCGGAATGCACCACCACGTTGGCCACATTGCGGTGCACAAACACCTCGCCGGGGTCCAAGCCGGTGATCTGGTTGGCGGGCACGCGGCTGTCGGAGCAACCAATCCACAAATACTTGGGGGTTTGTTGGTTGGCCAGACGAGAAAAATACGCCGGGTTCTCCTGAACCATGCGTTCAGCCCAGGCGCGGTTGTTGTCAAAAAGGTGCTTCAGTGATGTACTCATGCGTGGATTGTCGCAGTGCAGCCAGGGTGTTTGTTACCAGCGGATTTCAGCACGTCTCTGCGAACAACTCACGGCCGATCAGCATGCGGCGAATCTCGCTCGTGCCTGCACCGATTTCGTACAGCTTGGCGTCACGCCACAAACGGCCCAGCGGGTATTCGTTGATGTAACCGTTGCCACCAAAAATTTGCACGCCCTCGCCCGCCATCCAAGTGGCTTTTTCGGCGGTCCACAAAATGACGCTGGCGCAATCCTTGCGCACTTGGCGCACATGCTCGGCACCCAGCAAGTCCAAATTTTTGGCCACGGTATAAGCGAAGCTGCGACCGGCTTGCAGCACGGTGTACATGTCGGCCACTTTGCCCTGGATCAGCTGGAACTCTCCAATGCTTTGTCCAAATTGCTTGCGGTCGTGGATGTAAGGGATCACGTTGTCCATGACGGCCTGCATGATGCCCAGCGGACCGCCGGTGAGCACCGCACGCTCGTAATCCAGACCACTCATCAGCACCTTGGCACCGTTGTTGAGGCCGCCCAGGATGTTTTCGTCAGGCACTTCGACGTTGTTGAACACCAACTCGCCCGTGTGGCTGCCGCGCATCCCGAGCTTGTCGAGCTTTTGCGCAATCGAAAACCCTTTCATGCCCTTTTCGATCAAAAAGGCCGTCACGCCACGTGCGCCCAGCTCGGGCTCGCTCTTGGCGTAGACCACCAAGGTGTCGGCGTCAGGCCCGTTGGTGATCCACATCTTGGAGCCGTTGAGCAAGTGGTACCCGCCTTTGTCTTCGGCCTTGAGCTTCATGCTCAGCACGTCCGAGCCCGCGCCGGGTTCGGACATGGCCAAAGCGCCCACATGCTCACCACGGATGAGCTTGGGCAGGTATTTGGCACGCTGCTCGGGCGTGCCGTTGCGCTTGATCTGGTTGACGCACAGGTTGGAGTGCGCACCGTAGCTCAGGCCCACAGAGGCGCTGGCACGGGAGATTTCTTCCATGGCGATCATGTGGGCGAGATAGCCCATGTTCGCACCGCCATATTCCTCACCCACAGTGATGCCCAGCACGCCCAAATCGCCCATCTTGCGCCACAGGTCCATCGGGAACTGGTCGTTGCGGTCGATCTCGGCAGCGCGGGGTGCGATTTCGGCTTGGGCAAAGTCGCGCACCGCGTCACGCAGGGCGTCGATGTCTTCACCCAGTTGGAAGTTCAGGCCAGGCAAGTTGTTCATGGGGTTCTCCTCATCATGGAAAGGGTGGTAAGTCGCAGGCCAAAGCCGCACGTTCAATAGGTTTGCGGGACCGCTGTCAATGTTTGCTGCATCACAGCGCAGGGGGTTTTTTGGCCATCGCTGGCGATGTGCACAACCTCAGCCGAGCACACGATGACGCGCTTGCCGGCCTTGATCACCTGACCCAGGGCGCGGATTTCCCCCCCTTGCAAGCTGTTTAAAAAATTGATTTTGTATTCGATGGTGACGACTTCCATGCCTTCAGGCGCGACCGTCAGTGCGGCGTATCCACCGGCGATGTCGGCGAGCGCACCAATGGCACCACCATGGAATCCCCCTTGCTGCTGCGTGACCTTGTCGCCGTAGGGCAGCGACAACTCGACGCGGCCCTTGCTGGCCGATACCAATTGCACCCCCAAGTGGTTCATCATGCCCTGGCGCGCCAGACTGCTGGCCACCCGTTCATGCGCTGTCGGCGGTGAAACGGCAGAAGAACTGGCAAGGCTCACATCACATCCCTTGGTCAAAGAAAAACCAGACTTTAATTGACGTTTACGTCAACGTCAATCTAATCATCGGGGATTTACCGATGCGTATCAAGTTGCAGAGGTCAGCTTGCTGGCCTTGGTCAGCAAACTTCGGGTTTCTTTTTCATGGGTTTTGACTTCGTCCAGCGTGGCCTCCAAGTCGGCCAATTGCGACTCCAATTGCTGGCGGTGCTCAGCCAGCACCACCAAAAACTTTTTAAGTTGTGGCACGGTATCACGCGGGCTGTCGTACATGTCAATCAGGCCCTTGGCTTCGTTCAGCGACAAACCCAAGCGCTTGGCGCGCAAAGTCAGCTTCAATCGGGTGCGGTCCCGCGCCGAGTACACGCGGTTGCGCCCCCCTGGCCCCGAGCGCTCAGGTTCGAGCAAACCCATGTCTTCGTAAAAACGGATGGCACGGGTGGTCAGGTCAAATTCCTGGGCCAAATCGCTGATCGTGTACATATTCGCCATGGTTTGGGCTCCTCAACCGCTTACACAAGGGAGACAGTCGCGCCAACAGCCGCCCCCTAAAATTCGATGTCCGTTTGACGTTAACGTCAACGTCAATCTTCGAATGCTAACCCAATCCACACGCCGCATGACCACCTTGCCCAATGCCATGGCCACGCCCGCGGTGGAGCCCCCCCAGCACAGGCTGAGCTACCCTCTGGACGAGCATCTGCCCGCACCGGGCACTGCCACTGAAGTGGCACCGGGCATTTTTTGGTTGCGCATGGGTCTGCCCTTTGCACTGAACCACATCAACCTGTGGCTGCTGCGCGATCGCTTGCCTCACCCTTCACAAGCAGGTGTTGAGCAAGAAGGCTGGACGGTGGTGGACTGCGGCATCGACAACCCCGTTACCCGCGAAGCCTGGCAACAAGTGGAACACCAGGTTCTGCGGGGCTTACCGATTTTGCGCGTGCTGGCCACCCACATGCATCCGGACCACCTGGGCTTGGCCCATTGGTTGTGCGAGCGCTGGCAAGCGCCTTTGTGGATGAGCACCAGCGAGTACCAGTCGGCCCTTCTGGCGTGTAGCGGTGTGTCCAATTTTGGTGGTTCGGCCACGGTTGCGTTCTTTGAGTCGCATGGCTGGCGCAAGGCAGAAGAACTGGCCGTCATCCAATCCCGCATGGGCTACTACCCCAGCATGGTGCCGAAGATCCCAAGCACTTATGTCCGGCTGATGGCAGGCGCCCCACTGCGCATTGGCGATCGCGTTTGGACTTGCCTCAGCGGCTACGGCCACTCGCCCGAACACATGGCCCTGCACGATGCCACCCATCAACTGTTCATCGGTGGTGACATGCTGCTGCCATCCATCTCCACCAACATCAGCGTGTACGCCATGGAGCCCGATGGCAACCCATTGCAGTGGTTTCTCGACTCGCTTGAGCGCATGGCGAATCTGCCCGACGACACCTTGGTCTTGCCCTCTCACGGGCGGCCATTTCGCGGCGCTGCCCTGCGCATTGCGCAACTGAAATCACACCACGCAGACCGCCTGACCGAGTTGCTACAAGCTTGTACAGCCCAAGCTTGCAACGCCTACGAGCTCTTGCCCGTTCTGTTCAAACGCCCGCTGGATGTGCACCAAACGACCTTTGCTTTGGGCGAAGCTGTGGCGCACCTGAATTTGTTGCGGCTGAATGGTCAGCTGCAGCGCTCGCGGGATGCCGAGGGCGTTTACCGATTCATCGCCAGAGCCACAGGTTGAATCGATGGCTCAGTCTGCCTTCAAATCGACGGGCGCTTGGCGCAAAGCTTGGCGGCGTTGTGCGTAATCGGGCATGACCTCCCCCACGGTTTCCCAAAAGCGGGGGCTGTGGTTCATCTCGCGCAGGTGAGCCAGCTCATGCACCACCACGTAGTCGATCTGGCTGGTGGGCAGGTGGATCAGCCGCCAATTCAGTCGAATGTGCCCATCCTGGCGCGCACTGCCCCAACGGGTGCTGGCGCTTGACAGGCTCAACTTTTGCCAACGCACACCCAGCCGAGGTGCAAAGTGATGCAGCCGCTCCTCAAACAAGGCTTTGGCCTGTTGTTTGAGCCACACCTGTGCCGCGTCACGCACCTGGCTCACCGAGGCCCCGGGCGGCACGGTCACTGGCAAGATTTGATCCGTTGGCACATCTTGCCCATGCACACGACCCACGCCACGCTCGAGCACGCACAACCGAACCGTTCGCCCCAAAAAAGGCACTTCCGCCCCGTGCCGCCACTCAATGGCTTTTTGAAATTGCTCGGTTTGTCGGTCTTTGAGCTGCTGCAACTTGGCCACAATCCATGCGCCTTTTTCTTGGACTGCGGCATCCACCTCACGCAAGGTGACCCAATTGGGTGCGCGCACCACCAAGCCATCGGCCCCGACCATGAAGCCAATGCTTTTGCGGCGCGCGCGTTCAAAGCGAAAAGACACCCCGACGCCCTGAAGTTGGGCATGGCGATTGGCGGCCGGATGGGTAAAGCCAGGGACCAAGGGCTGCAAAGCCTGTTTGCCTTGACCGACATCCACGCTTGGCGCATGGGACTTGGCCTGTGAAGGCGACGGCTCAGACGACAACACCGCAAGCTTGGACGGGGTCACCGGGTCGCCACCCGTGAGGAAGTCCAGCACCAGCTGCAAAGGCGTGCGCATGGTTCGCCCCGCTCCAACTCACGGGCCGACGACGTCGGGATAGGCCTCGGGATCGAGTCGATGCATTTCCGATTCAATCCAAGTCTCTACCTCCCGCATGAGCTCTTCCGCATTGCGACCGTCACTGGCGATGGCGCGGCCAATGGAGATGTCCACCACCCCCGGTGTTTTGATGAATGCCTTGGTTGGCCAGCAGCGCGCGGAGGTCACAGCAATGGGGATCACAGGCACGCCCGCTGCAATGGCCAAACGCGCCCCTCCGCTTTTGTACTCGCCTTTTTGACCGCGCGGAATGCGTGTGCCCTCGGGAAACATGATGACCCAAACGCCCTCTTCCATGAGGCGACGGCCTTGCTGCACCACTTTGGCAAAAGCCCGTGAGCGCTGCTTGCGGTCGATGTGGATCATGTCGAGTCGCCCCATGGCCCAACCAAAAAATGGCACGCTGAGCAGCTCTTTTTTGAACACGTACGCCAAGGGGTGGGGCATGATCGCGGGCATGACAAATGTCTCCCAAGTCGACTGGTGTTTGACCAACAGTACAGCAGGGTCTTTGCTGCCTTGGGGCAAATTTTCCATGCCCTGAATTCGGTTTTCGATGCCCAAAATCCAAGTGCCGCTGTTCACTGCCACGCGCAACCAACCGGCGCAAATCCAGTACAGACGCGTGCTGCTCACAAAATAAGAAACCAAGATCACGAACAGGGCCCAAGGCACCACCGTGAGGGCCATCCACAAGACATGAAGCAGTGAGCGAAGAAAATTCATTCGGGCTGGGGTCTAAATGGTGTGGTTATCGCGATGGGAGATCGCCGCGCCCGGCATCACCCAGCAAATGCGCTGCAAAAGCAGCCAAGTCTGCGTGGACCAACGTGTTGGCAGGAAAATCTGGAGGCAAACAAGCGCTGTCCGCGACAGCGTGCCGCCCCGTCAATACCAGATGGGGCGCACAGCCTGCAGCCTGTGCGGCCTGCATGTCGCGCAAACTGTCGCCCACATAGGGCACGCCTTGGAGGCTGAGGCCATAGCGCTCTTCAATTTGGTGCAGCAACCCTGGCGCAGGTTTGCGGCAATTGCACCCCTCTTCCGCCGCGTGCGGGCAGTAAAAAATGGCGTCGATGCGCCCCCCCAATGTGGCCAAGGCCTTGAGCATGTGCGCATGCACGGCGTTCAATGCCGCCATGTCGAACAAGCCGCGGCCCAAACCCGATTGGTTGGTGGCCAGCACCACATGAAAGCCCGCGTGGTTGAGCCGACTGATCGCCTCCAGCGCACCCGGCAAAGGGTGCCATTCTTCCGGAGATTTGACAAACTCGTCACTGGCCCGGTTGATCGTGCCATCCCGATCCAAGATGACGAGTTTCAGGTGGGTGTTCATCGGGGGCGATGCAAGTGGCTGGGTAGGGGACAGATCAAGTTGCCAGACGCGACAAATCGGCCACGCGGTTCATGGCGATGTGCAGGCTCTTGAGCAGGCCCTGGCGGTTCAGGCGCAGATCCATTTCATCGGCATTCACCATCACGTCGTCAAAGAAGGCATCCACCGGCGCGCGCAGGGCAGCCAGTGTTTGCAAGCTGGCGGTGTAATCGCCTGCCTTGAATTGCGCCTCGGACTCGGGAACAAACTTTTGCATGACGGCGTACAAGCTTTTCTCAGCGTCCTCCTTGAGCAAGGCGGGATTCACGTGGGCATCCACCTCACCGGCCTTCTTCAAAATGTTGCCAATCCGCTTGTTGGCGGCTGCGAGTGCCGGACTCTCGGGCAATGCCGCAAAGGCACGCACGGCTTGCAGAAACTGGCTCACCTGACTCAGACGGGCAGGACGCAAAGCCATCACGGCTTCGACTTCTTGGGCACTGAAACCTTGATCACGCAGGCTACCGGCCAAGCGCTCGTTGATGAAGTCGATCAAAGCATCCGAACGCCCTGTGATCTTGTCGCCGAAGAACGGGGTGGACAAGGCCAACAATTCGGGCAAACCCAAAGCCACATCCTGTTCAATGAGCATGCGGATCACGCCCAAGGCGTGGCGACGCAGCGCAAAGGGGTCTTTGTCACCCGTGGGCACGTTGCCAATGCCGAACATACCGACCAGGGTCTCGAGCTTATCGGCCAACGCCACCACCAAGCCCACTTGGTTTCGGGGCAATGCGTCGCCCGCAAAGCGAGGCTTGTAATGGTCTTCAATCGCCTCGGCCACCTCATTAGAGAGGCCATCGTGGCGGGCGTAGTAACCGCCCATGATGCCTTGCAATTCGGGAAACTCGCCAACCATGTCGGTCAGTAAATCGGTCTTGGCCAGGCGTGCGGCCTGTTCCGATGACTGCGCCAACGCATCTCCGCCCAAGAGCTGGCCAATGGCTTTGGCCATGGCACAGACACGCGCCATGCGCTCGCCCTGCGTGCCCAGTTTGTTGTGGTAAACCACTTTGGACAGGCCATCGACACGGGACTCGAGTGATTTCTTGCGGTCCTGATCGAAAAAGAATTTGGCATCTGCCAGACGCGGGCGCACCACGCGCTCGTTGCCCCCGATCACCAAGGACGCGTCGTCAGGTGTGATGTTGCTCACCACCAAAAATCGGTTCGTCAGCTTGCCGGAGGCATTGATCAGCGGGAAATACTTCTGATTGGACTTCATCGTGAGGATCAGGCACTCCTGCGGCACGCCCAAGAACTCGGTCTCGAACTGACAGGTCAAGACATTGGGCCGCTCGACCAGCGCCGTCACCTCGTCCAGCAGGGCGTCGTCCTCGATGGGCCGGGCACCACCGCCGACTTGGGTCGCCGCCGCTTCCAGCTGGCGCACGATCTCTGCACGGCGCTCGGCGAAACTGGCGATCACCGAACCATCGTTCTTCAGCGTCTCAGCGTAGAGGTCGGCATGCGGCAACACCACGGGCGAAACTTTGGCCTCAAAACGGTGGCCCTGTGTGCAGTTGCCCGCCGTCAGGCCCAGCGCCTTGACCGGCACCACGGTGCTGCCGTGCAGGGCCATCAGGCTGTGCGCGGGGCGCACAAAGTTCACACTGCTCCAACCCGGCAATTCGCAATCCGTCTCGAGCTGGTACTGCATGACTTTGGGGATGGGCAGCTTGGCGAGCGCTTCTTCCAGCGCTTTTTGCAGACCGGCCAGCAACGATGCGCCAGGAACGACGCTGTCGTAAAACAGTGCTTCGGACTTGCCATCGGGGGCGCGTTTGAGCATGGCCACAGCAGCAACCGGGTCGCTCACGTCAACGCCCAGCGCTTGCAGTTTTTTCAGCAGCGCAGGTGTGGCATGGCCCGCCGCGTCCAAGCCCACAGCCACAGGCATCAGCTTTTGCTGAACAGCCTTGTCCGCAGCTTGGGCGGCCACCGCCGACACATGCGCCGCCAAGCGGCGGGGCGATGCAAAAGCAGTCACCACCGCATCGGCAGGGGCCAGGCCCTGAGCCTGGAGTTGTTCGGCGAGCACGCCCGAGAAAGCAGCACCGAGTTTGTTGAGCGCCTTGGGTGGCAACTCTTCCACAAACAGCTCAACGAGAAGATTTTGTGTGGTCATTGTGGTTGTTCCTCTCAGGCAGCTTTTTTGGGCATTTGGGCAACCCATTCACGCGGGGCCATCGGGAAGTCCAGACGTTCGCGGCTCTCGTAATAGCTTTGGGCCACACTGCGGGCCAGGTTGCGGATGCGGCCGATGTAGGCGGCGCGCTCGGTCACGCTGATGGCACCCCGCGCATCCAGCAGATTGAAAGTGTGCGCGGCCTTGAGCACCTGCTCGTACGCGGGCAAGGCCAGCTGCGCACCCATGAGGTGCTGTGCTTGCTTTTCGTGCGCCCCAAAAGCGGTGAACAAAAACTCGGCATCGCTGTGCTCGAAGTTATAGGTCGATTGCTCGATTTCGTTTTGCTTGTAGACATCGCCATAGGTCAAACCGTCGGTCCATTGCAGGTTGTAGACGTTGTCCACGCCCTGCAGGTACATGGCCAGACGCTCCAAACCATAGGTGATCTCGCCCGTGATCGGCTTGCAATCGATGCCGCCGACTTGTTGGAAGTAAGTGAACTGCGTCACTTCCATGCCATTGAGCCAGACCTCCCAACCCAAACCCCAGGCGCCCAGCGTGGGATTTTCCCAGTCGTCTTCCACGAAGCGGATGTCGTTTTTCTTCAGGTCAAAGCCCAATGCTTCAAGCGAGCCCAGGTACAGCTCTAAGATGTTGCTGGGTGCAGGCTTCAAAACCACTTGAAACTGGTAGTAGTGCTGCAGACGGTTGGGGTTTTCGCCGTAACGGCCATCTTTGGGGCGGCGGCTGGGTTGCACATAAGCCGCTTTCCACGGCTCAGGACCGATGGCCCTCAAAAATGTGGCCGTGTGGCTCGTGCCCGCGCCGACCTCCATGTCATAGGGTTGGAGCAGTGCACAGCCCTGGGCGTCCCAGTACTGCTGCAATTTCAAAATGATTTGCTGGAAAGTCAACATGGCCGAAGCGTTGCCAGCAGCGAGCTGGCCAAAGTTAGAAGGCGCGCATGTTTTGCGCGAACCTTTGATTTTACGACCTTTGCCGCCACCCAAGCGCCAAGGCCACCACAGCGACACACCAGGCCCACAAGGGCCCAAGACCCCATGCCGACGCCCACATGGCGAAGGGCGTGCGGCCATTGCGCCCCTCGTACGACCCCACCAGACTGCCTCGGGTAAAGCGTGGCAGATCTGCGGTCACCCTACCGGCATGGTCGATGATGGCCGTGGCGCCAGTATTGGTGGCCCGCAGCATCGGACGGCCCAGCTCCATGGCCCGCATGCGCGAGATGTTCAGGTGCTGGTCAACGGCCAGCGTGTTGCCAAACCAAGCGATATTGCTCACATTGACCAACACCGTGGGCGCAGTCTTCGGGTCCTTGAAACGCAGCGCCAGCTCTTCACCAAACAAGTCTTCATAGCAAACATTGGGGGCCAGGCGCTGGCCTTGCCAAGCCAGGGCAGGCTGGTCGTGGCGACCTGCTTGGAAGTCGCCCAAAGGGATGTTCATCATGCGGATAAACCAGGCAAACCCTGGTGGGATGAACTCACCAAACGGCACCAAATGCGACTTGTCATAGCGGTAAGCCGGCAGGTCATCTGGCCCCAACGCCAACACCGAGTTGGTGTAGCCCTCCGCCAAACTGCCCAGGGGCACCCCCACCAGAGCCACTGCGCGGTCTGATTTGACGAAATGCTGTTGCAAGCCAGTCCAATAAGCTTCCGGCAAATGTTGCGGCAGCAACGGCATCGCCGTTTCAGGGGCCACCACCAACGGCTGCTGGCTGGCGCGCAGCTGCGCTTCATACCACTGCAGCGCATCCCGAATGCCACTGGCCCCATCAAATTTGGCCGTTTGAGAAATATTGGCTTGCAACAATTCGACCTGCCCTATCCCGGCCGTGGTGGTGAATACAGGCCCCCAAGCCTGAATGGCCCACGTCAAGACAGTCAGACCTGTCAGCGGTTTGAGCGCGCGCAAGCGCCAACCGGACAAAGCCAGGCGCATGGCCAGCCAGGCCGCCAGTGCGCCGATACCATAAACCCCGATCCAAGGCGCCCAAACCGACAGCAGGCCGTCAACATGCGCGTACCCACCCGCAGCCCAGGGGAAACCGGTGAACCACCGTGCCCGCATCAGCTCCGCCAAAGTCCACAAGGCGGCGAATAAAACACTGGCGGCTCCGGCGCGTGACCCCACCAGCCTTTGTGCCAAATTCACCCAGACGGCACACGCAGCGGCGTAATAGATCGCCAGAGCACTGGCCAAAGCCAGCACAGCCAGCACAGCCAAAGGGGCTGGCAAGCCGCCGACATCGTGCATGGACACAAACAACCACCAAAAGCTGCCCGCCAACCAAGCTGTGGCGAACAGGCCACCGAACCAAGCGGCTTGCACATGCCTCGACCGAGCGGCCTGACCGTGTCTGACCATTCTGGCCAAACCCGAGGCCAGCAAAGTCATGCTCAAAATTTGCAACCAACCCAGCGCCTGACCACTGCCCGGCATGGCGATCGATGCGGCCTGAGCGGCACCCGCCAATGCAGGCCAAACAATTTGCAGGCCGCGTGATGGATCGCGGCCCCCACTCACGCTTGGGGCCCGAGGGGGGTGACGGGTGACACCTTGAACCAGCGCACTGCGCCAGCCCGGGTGTGCAGGACCACAAACTGCAGACCCGCCAAGACGTATTTTTCACCTCGGCGCGGCACATGCCCCATCTCGTGGGCGATCAAACCACCGATGGTGTCGAATTCAGGTCCTTCGCTGTCCTCTCGCGCCGCTTGAAGGTCGACACTGAAGGCCTCACCCACCCGCTCCAGTGAGGTGTCACCACTGACACGGAAACTGCGGTCGGGCAGCCCAAAAATATCCCCCTCGTCATCGGCAATGTCGAACTCGTCTTCGATCTCACCCACAATTTGCTCCAGCACATCCTCGATGGTGATCAAGCCAGCCGTGCGACCAAATTCGTCAATGACGATGGCCAAGTGGTTGCGGTTGTCACGGAACTGCCGCAAAAGATCGTTCAAGCCCTTGCTTTCCGGCACAAATACCGCAGGACGCAACAAAGCACGGATATTCAGTTCAGGTGCCCGCTGCAATTTCAGCAAGTCCTTGGCCAGCAAAATACCAATGATGTTTTCTTTGTCGCCTTCGAAAACAGGAAAGCGCGAGTGCGCCGTCTCAATCACCTGGTGAAGCAACTGGTCAAAAGGGTTTTCGATGTCGAGCAAATCCATCCGGGGTGCCGCCACCATCACATCGCCCGCCGTCATGTCGGCCATCCGGATCACGCCTTCCAGCATCAGGCGACTTTCCGTGTTGATGATGTGGTTGTCCTCGGCTTCGGCCAAGGTTTCGATCAACTCATCGGTCGAGTCAGGCCCAGGGTGGATGAACTCGGCCAGCTTTTGCAAAAAACTTCGTTTGTCTTCGCGCTCAACATGGCGCGCAGGATGGGGGTCGGACACAGTCAGGGTTGCAGGACATGCGGTTATGGCGAAGCCTCTAGGATAGCGGATTCAAATGACAAACCAGGGCAGCTTGCCTGAGCGCGTGGCCTCCACAAAAAGCTGACGCCCTGATTCTCAGGGCCTGTGGGCAGCGTGACGTGCATCGCGCACACCTTGGCGAATCTCTTGCACCGTGGCCAACCAAGCCCGAAATTGCTGCGCCTGGTTTTTCAGCTGGTAATCCAACTCGGCCATTTGCTCCTGCATCAGCCCGCTCAACTGACTGTCCAAAGTGGCCTCTGGCAAAGACAGATACGCCTCGCTCTCGCCGCCATCTCGCTGCACCTTGGCACCAGCGCGTCGGGCAATTTTGAGCATCGCCACGTTTTCACTGAGGGCGTGAATGAACAACAGGCTCACCCCTTGGTTGCGTGCGTGCATCACCGCATGGTTGAACAGTCTCACGCCCAAGCCTCGCCCCCTTTGATGAGAGGACACAGACACCCCAAACTCGGCACAAGTGGCCCACTGCGGATCGACCGAATAGGCCAAATGGGCCAAGGCCACCAAAGCCAGTCGCCGGTTAAACACACCGAAAATCTCATCCCGGTCAAAGTTCAAACCGGCCACATAACGCGCAATCTGTTCATCGGTGGCGGGATAACCAAACCGCAGATAGCGGTCTTCAGGCGTGAGGGACAGCAAATGGGACAAGATACGCGGTCTGTGACGAGGTGACAAGGACCGGATCGGAATCCAACCGATTTGCCCCCCATCAGTGACCGAAGTGACGGCGTGCCAAGCGCCCACGACCGCCCGCCAGCGCAGCCCAAGCTGGTGCCAAAATCGTGTGCGAACGGGTGGTTGAGGGCTCATTTTGATTGCGGGTTTGCCCTTATTTTGCACCCGCCCACATGGCTTTGTCAGTACCGGTTATTTGTCGCCTTTGAGACCCTTTCGGGCACGACTCAGGACTTGCCCGATCACACCTTGCTGAGCAGGTGTCCACAATCGTTGCATCTAGGAGATTCGACGATGGAACGTATTTGGCTCAAAAATTACCCACCCGGCGTCCCGCACGACATCGACCCCAACCAATACAGCAGTCTGACCGACTTGCTGGAGTCGGCCTTTCGCGCTCATGGCGACAGTCCTTTTTCGGTCTGTATGGACCGTTGGATGAGCTACAAAGAACTGGATGAGCTCTCCAAGGCTTTGGGGGCTTGGCTTCAAAACAAAGGCTTGTCACCGGGCAGCCGGGTGGCGATCATGCTGCCCAACCTGCCACAATTTGCCGTGACCATGGCCGCCATCTTGCGGGCCGGCTACACCTGTGTGAACGTGAACCCCCTCTACACCGCACGGGAGTTGGAACACCAGCTGAAAGACTCCGGGGCCTGCGCCATTGTCATTTTGGAAAACTTTGCCGCCACTTTGCAAGAGGTGATCGAACACACTGCGCTGGAGCATGTGGTGCTGGCCTCCATTGGTGATTTACTGGGCCCTTGGTATGGCCGATGGATGACTTTCGCTGTGCGCCATCTGGCCAAAATGGTGCCCGAGTTCGAGTTGCCCTTAGCAAATGGCCTCAGCGTGACCCCCTTCAAGAAAGCCATTGCCCAAGGTCGACACCTGAATCTGAAACCCTCCGTCCAAACCCTGGATGACACCGCTTTTTTGCAGTACACAGGCGGCACCACGGGTTTGTCGAAAGGTGCAGTTCTGACGCACCGCAACATTGTGGCGGCCATGCTGCAAGCTGAAGGGTGGTTCACACCAGCCTTGTCCAAGGTAGGGGATCTGCGCAAAATCAACAGCATTGCGGCACTGCCGCTGTACCACATCTTTGCTTTGACCCTGTGTTTACTGGCCATTCGCCAGGGCTCGCACCTGACCTTGGTGCCCAACCCGCGCGACTTTGGCAAATTCATTGAAGTGCTCAAGCAGCGGCCCTTTCACATGCTGCCCGGTGTCAACACCTTGTTCAACGCCTTGATGCAGCACCCCATGTTCAAGACGATCGACTTCAGCTCACTCATGCTCACGCAGGCAGGCGGCATGGCGGCCTCTGAAGGCACAGCCAAACATTGGCAGGCAGCCACAGGCAGCGCCATGATTGAAGGATGGGGCATGAGCGAGACCTGTGCGATCGGCACCAACAACCCCGTCACGCAAAGCCATTTCAGCGGCAACATTGGCCTGCCACTCCCCAGCATTGACATCGCCATCAAAGACGATGACGGGCAAAGTTTGCCTGTAGGCAGCTCGGGGGAAATTTGTATACGCGGCCCCAACGTCATGCGGGGCTACTACATGCAACCCGAAGAAAACGCCAAAACCTTCACGGCCGATGGTTTCATGCGCACGGGGGACGTGGGCATCATGGACTCAGAGGGTTTCACCCGCATCGTGGACCGCAAAAAAGACATGATCATCGTGAGTGGCTTCAATGTGTTTCCGAGCGAGTTGGAAAACGTCATCTCGACCTGCCCCGGCGTGGTGGAATGCGCGGTCATTGGCATTGCCGACAGCATGCAAGGCGAAACCATTAAAGTGTTTGTGGTGCGCAACGATGCCATGTTGACGGAAGAGGCCGTCTCCCGCTTTTGCCATGAAAACCTGACCGGCTACAAACGACCCAAATACATCGAGTTCCGCGACGAGTTACCCAAATCCAACGTGGGCAAAATATTGCGGCGAGAATTGCGCAGTCACAAATAAAACTGGACCAACTCAAAAGCATGAACGCCCCGATGACTTTGCCTACAGGCGTGACTGTTTTTGAGCGCGGCTGGCTGTCGGCCAACAATGTGCTGTTGTGCGACCCGCACAGCACCACTCTGGTTGACACGGGCTATGTCAGCCACCAAGCCCAAACCCTGGCTCTGGTCGAGCACGCACTGCAAGGGCGTGCGTTGGACCAACTGGCCAATACGCATCTGCACAGTGACCATTGTGGTGGCAACCAGGCGCTGCAAGCGCGATACCCGGATTTGCGAACCTGGATCCCCCCTGGCTTAGCGCCAGAGATTCACGCATGGCGAGAAGAAGGGTTGAGCTACATGCCCACTGGTCAAAATTGCCCAGCCTTCACCTTCTCGGATTTGCTGCGGCCGGGTGAGCGCCACCGCTGGGGGAACATGGACTGGGAAGTCCACGCCGCGCCCGGCCACGATCCGCATTCGGTGATCTTGTATGCCCCTGAGCACCGCCTGCTGATGTCCGCCGATGCCCTGTGGCAAAACGGATTTGGCGTGGTGTTCCCTGAGTTGGCAGGCATCTCCGCTTTTGGCGAGGTGGCCCAAACACTCGACCTGATCGAACGACTCAACCCGGCCGTCGTGATTCCAGGGCATGGAGCGGTCTTCACAGACTTGGCCCCCGCTTTGAAGCTGGCCCGCAGCAAACTGGATGCTTTTGCGCAAAACCCCGAGCGCCATGCCCGCTACGGCACCAAGGTTTTGCTCAAATTCAAACTGCTTGAGTGGGGGCGCATCTCGAAAACTGATTTTTGCAACTGGGCTTTGCATGTGCCTTATTTGAATGACCTGCACCAGCGCTATGGGCAAGGTCATGAACTGTCGACCTGGCTTGACATGATGCTCGACGAACTGGCGCGCAGTGGTGCGCTGGAAATGCACGATGGTGTGCTGCTCAACGTTTGAGCACACAAACAAACCCATGGAAATAAAAAAATTGACTTATATTTCATTTTGAAATATAATTTCCGCGTTATCTGTGGTGTTTTCCAGCCATCTTGACGCAAGCGATGGACACCGCCCTTTCGTCCCCCCCGAGATGACCACGCTCCGATCGCTTGGCGCAGATTGAGCCACTTTCCCCTTAGGCTCGCCTTTCCCCAACCCCCATAAACGTGCTCAGGCCAACCAGCCAGAACACTTTTCCCGGTGGGATCTTTTTAGAAACCACCTTCTCCCGCATGCAGGGATGACCTTCAACCTTGCACGCCATCTCTCTGAAAGGCTCAACCATGAGCAGCAAAATTTACGTGGGCAATTTGCCTTACACCATTGATGACGCCAGCTTGCGTCAAAACTTCTCTGAATTTGGCGGCGTTTTGTCTGCCAAAGTCATGATGGACCGCGACACAGGTCGCTCCAAAGGTTTTGCATTTGTTGAAATGTCCAGCGCCGAAGAAGCCCAAGCCGCCATCACAGGCCTGAATGGCATGTCGGTCAGTGGCCGCTCCATCGTCGTGAACATCTCTAAGCCCAAAGAGCCCAGCACCGGCTATGGCAGCGGTTACCGCGACACTCGCAACTGATCATTCCGGTCACCCACAAAAAAGCCGCTCAGTTCACTGGAGCGGCTTTTTTGCTTCTGTACAAAGTAAATCGCCAAGAAAAAACCGTTGCCCCTTTCGGAGACAACGGTTCTTATTTGGTGGCCTGGGACGGAATCGAACCATCGACACGCGGATTTTCAATCCGCTGCTCTACCAACTGAGCTACCGGGCCAAGAGCATTATTGTAGCAGATTTGGGATCGGATTGTTCACATGCCAAACACAAATCAGCCCTGTCTTTTGCTGCGGGACAAGTCGACGCCCAACTGCTTGAGCTTGCGGTAAAGGTGCGTACGCTCAAGGCCCGTCTTCTCCGCCACCTTGGTCATAGACCCCGCTTCATGGGCCAAGTGGTATTCGAAATAGGCCTTCTCAAACGCATCGCGCGCTTCTCGCAGTGGGCGATCAAGGTCAAAGGTTTGCGCAACCTCCAGGGTCCCACCAAAAACTTCGGCACTGACTGCGCTTGACGAAACAGGCAGTGCTTGAGATGTATGGGCATCGTGCGCGGCCTTTTTGACTTGGTCGCGCGCCAAGCCTTGCTCAACTGCGGAAAGCAATTTTTGCAAGGTGATGGGTTTTTCCAGAAAGGCCTGAGCGCCGATTTTGACGGCATCCACGGCCGTGTCGATGGTGGCGTGCCCACTCATCATGATGACCGGCATGTCGAGCAACCCTGTGGCAGCCCACTCTTTCAAGAGACTCACACCATCTGTGTCGGGCATCCAAATGTCCAACAAGACCAGATCCGGTCGCATGCGAAGACGCGCTTCTCGCGCCATCGCGGCATTCTCAGCCAATTCAACTTGATGGCCTTCGTCAAACAGGATTTCAGAGAGCAGGTCACGAATACCCAGTTCGTCATCGACCACCAAAATATTTGCCATAGCGTCTGTGTTGTCTCTGTTCAATAAATAGGTGGATGTGCACGGGATATCGTGGGATCCAAGGCGAATGATAACGAGACTTGGGCCCCTTGAATTTCGCCATCGCGCAGCGCATTCCCCAACTCAACTTTGGCCGCATGGTCATCGGCGATTTTCTTGACCACCGCCAAGCCCAGACCCGTCCCTTTGGCCTTGGTCGTGACGTAGGGCTCGAAGGCTCGCTTGAGGATATTGGGCTCAAAACCAGGACCTGAATCCGTCACGGTCAAACGAACCCGGCGACGATCAGCTTGCCACTCTGTGCGCAAACCCACACGTGCGTTATGCGGCACCAGGCCTTTGACCTCGCAGGCGTCCTGTGCGTTTTGCAGCAAGTTGTGAATGACCTGTCTGAGTTGCTGGGCATCCCCCATGATCGGCGGGCACGCAGGATCAAGCTCAGTGATGACCACTGCACGGTGCACCTGATCGGTCGGCTCATTGGCATACAAGACCATCAAATCGGAAATCAGGTCATTGAGTTGTACGGGCTGCAATTCTGCAGATGGCAGGCGCGCATAGTCACGGAATTCATTGACCAGGCGTTTCATGGCATCCACTTGGTCTACGATGGTTTTGACTGATTTTTGAAGCACGGCGTCGTCTTGCGCATCGAGTTTTCCGATGAGTTTGCGTTGCAGCCGCTCTGCCGACAATTGAATGGGTGTCAAGGGATTTTTGATCTCATGGGCCAAGCGCCTGGCCACCTCACCCCAAGCTTGGGCTCGCTCGGCCGAAACAATTTCAGAGATGTCGTCAAACACCAACAGGCGCATGCCGTCAGGCAGCAGGGCCCCTCGGGCCAACAAGGTCACCGCTGTTTCTGTCAATCCTTGACCGGTGGCATGGATTTCGAAAGACTTTTGCCAGTGATCCAGCTCATGGGCGTCCTTGTCCAGGCGCAGCACGGCAAACTGCTCGGCCACATCTCGGGCAAAAGTCGCCAAGTTCGGCAAACTGAGCAGGGGTAGCCCTTGATGCGCAGCCACGGGCACACGCAAAATGCGTGTGGCACCCGGATTGGTCGACTGGATCACGCCGTGCGCATCGAGCACCATGACCCCTGCAGTCAAATTGTCCAAGATGGTCTGCAAGTTGCCGCGCGCAGTGTCAAGTTCAACCAAACTGCGTTGCACATGGGTACGGGCATCCAACAGCTGTTGCGTCATGTCCGCAAATGATCGGGTCAAACCACCCAATTCATCTTTACCCTGCAAGGCGAGCTTGGGCGTCAAGTCACCCGAAGCCACTTGACGCATGCCCAAAGCCAACAACAACAAAGGGCGTGCCAGTTGGTTACCGAGGACCACAGCCAACAAAATGGCGCCCAACACAGCGAGGAAAAGGCTGAGGGTCAAGGTCCCGATGTACATGCGGCGCAAGCCATCTCGAGCCAACGCTCTTTCCTGGTACTCGCGATAAGCTGCCTGCACCTCCAAGGCGTTGTTGACCAAGGTGGGAGGGAGCTCTTGTGTCAGCTGCAGCAAGCGACGGTCCTCTTCAAAAGAAAGACCAGCTTGGGGCAACAAGACCAATACTTTGATGCGTCCCATGTCCACACCAGGTGTGTTCTCGTCAAACCCTTCGACCCACTCCACACGTCCTTTTTGCCGCGCCTCTTTGATTTGCTGGGTGGGTGGACGCTCAGGACGGATCTGGAACCTCGACTGTCCTGCGCTGGCCACCATGCGGCCGCTGGTGGCCCACAACACAGCATCCGTGACACCGAGTTGCTCTCTCATTTTTTCCAAAGCAATGCCTGCACTCACGTCAGGCACGCCGCTCAACTGTGTGGCGGCCACACGGGCTTGCTTGGACAGGTCTGAGCTCAAGGTGTCCAAAGTGGCCCGCCCCAGATTCAGTCCAGCCACCAATGCCGTCTCGACCTTGACATCGAACCAACTCTCAATCGAGCGAGAGACAAATTGGTACGACACCACATAAATCAGCAAGCCTGGCACCACGCCGACCAAAGCAAAAATGGCCGCCAACTTCACCAGCAAACGCGCACCAAATTGCCCACGCTGGAGTCTGAGCAGCAGCCGTGCCGCACCCCACACGATCGTGGCCAACAAGCCACTGGCCACGATGGCGTTGATGAGGGTCAGCCATTCATAATTTTGGTTGTAGCTTTCGCGGTTGCCCGTGGCCTGCGTCATCAACACGATCAGTCCCAAGCCAATCACCGCCATGGCCGATGTGCCCAAGACCAACAACCAACGATTGGTGCGAGAAGCTGCCTTGGCCTGTTTTTCTGAGCGCTTGTTGAATCTGCGCATGTCAACGAACCAAATCAGCGCTCAGCCGCATTTGCTTGGCCACACTCAAGGACCATTCGGCCTGATTGCCGGCGGCAATCTGAAATGGGCGGGGCAGTTGGGAGATATCCAACCAAAATCGGTAAGCGATGTATTGGCGAGCATCCGGCGTCAGATCAGACATGTCGGCAATTTTCAGGCCTGACTGACGCCTGATCACGGCCAAAGCATCCGACAACTTGTCAAAACTCTGCGAGATACTCCCAGCGAGCCCGGCACCCGAAATGGGCTCATTGGAAACATTCAGCCGCCAACGGCGCGTCAGCGGTTGGAAAGCCAATCGGTAGTAACGACTGACCGCCCCCACTTTGCGGTCATACCAGTACCAGCGGTCGCGCATCAGCTCGGCCTCGGCCACAAAATGAACCGCCAACCCTTTGATCAAGGCATCTTCAACGGCTGGCGCCAACTCCAGCTGGATCTGAGCAGTCAAATAAAGCGCGGCATCACGGCGCTCGGTGCGCAACTCCGTCAGTTCTGCCAGCGAAGTTTGCGCGCCACTTGAAGACGCAAGCAAGAGCCAGGCCCCCAGGACCCAGCCACCCCACCGCCAGAGCTCAACCTTGGCGTTTTTCCAGCAGTGCGTAATAAAACCCATCGTGTTCACCCAAGGGATTGTGAACGACCGGCACGCCTGCTGGGGGCTGACCGGGTATCAAATGCCCCGGAGAAGGCCGTAATTGGGCTTGTGTGTTGCGCTGAAGAAACGCTTGCACGGTTTCATCGCCTTCGGTCTTGAAAACGGAGCAGGTGCAATACAACATTCGGCCACCAGGTTTGAGCAAAGGCCACAGTGCCTTGAGCAAGGCGGCTTGCGTTTTGGCCAACTGAGCGCTGTCGGTCGGTCGGCGCAACCAACGCACATCCGGGTGCCTGCGCACGATGCCCGATGCCGTGCAAGGTGCGTCCAACAAAATCGCATCGAAAAGTTGGCCAGTCCACCAAGTCGAAGGCTGGCCTGCATCTGCGGCCAACACCTGCCCGTGGACACCCAAGCGGTCAAGGTTTTGATGAATGCGCTCGCAGCGCGAGGCATCGACATCCAGGGCCGTGACTTGGGCGTTGGGGAACAGCTCCAACAAATGCCCGGTTTTGCCACCCGGTGCAGCGCACGCGTCCAAAACCCGCCACGCGCCCGTGGCCTCCATGTCCTGCATCAACAAGGGGGCGGCCAACTGTGCAGCGGCGTCTTGCACCGACACATGGCCATCAGAAAACCCGGGAAGAAGATGAACAGGCATGGCTTTAGACAGTTGTAGCCCTTGCCCCCCCACAGCCTGGGATGACACCCCCAAGGCATGGAGTTGCTCTTGGTACCCTGCCACAGTCTGATGCCGTGTGTTGATCCGAAGCGTCAAGGGGGCCGGCTTTTGGGCCTGGGTCAGCAGCGTCTGCCAATGCGCGGGGTGATCCGCCTTCAAGCGCTCCACCCACCATGCTGGATGGTTCCATTGCGCCTGATCGTCATCGTCTGTGCGCTGCACCAAGACCTCGCGCTCGCGCATGAAACGCCTCAAACAAGCGTTGACAAACCCACTTTGCGCTTGCGTGGCACGTTGCTGCCGTGCCGCTTCCACCGTTTGATTGACCAAGGTGTGGATGGGGTAAAACGCTTCGGCATCGTTCCAACACAAGGCCAAGGCACTGCAGAGCAAGGCATCGACGGCAGGCGGTGGTGTTTTGTTGGCCAAGAGTTGCCTCAACGCCATCGCGCGCCCCAATTGTCGGAGCACCTGAAAACTCAAGGCTTGCACGCCGGGTCTCAGTTCGGCGGGAACACTCTCGAGTTGCGCTGTGAGAGAGCGCCCTTGCCGTGTCGCTTGCACGGCGGCCGCAGTCGCTTGCAACAACCGCCAAAGCGGCGCTGATTGTGACGGCGATAGGGGTGCGTGAATGGGGGTGTTTTGTTGCATCGTTGAACTTCATTCAGGCATCAGCCTACGCCCACCGACAAATCCATTCTGGTGGCTGGTTGGAGGCGCAATCGCTTGGCCAGCCACCCTGCCGGTTGCATGGCCAGAGCGTCGTTGTAGGCAGCCACCGCCACGTGGTAAGGAATCAGCGCAGCAGGCAATGTTTGTCGCATCCTTTTCAATGCAATTTCCAAATCGGGTTTGATCGCCTCATTGTCTTTGAGTAACAAAGCACGAATTTCAAGCACCACCTTTTGGTGAAGTGCCAACACTTGCTTTTGCCCCTCAACCGCGAGGGGCTGCAAACGCGCCTGAAGCAAGGCTTCCATCAACTCATCACAAGCCACTTGCAGTGTATGCAGCTCTCCCTCGCCACCCTCCACCGCAACGACCAAGGATTGGCGTGCCGCAATGCCGCCTTGCAGCCGAACCAGCAATCGCAACCAAACGGCATCGACACTGCCCCATTGGCGAACCACTTCGGCGCGCAATCGCACCAGACGGTTGTGTGCGCCGACCGCCCAAAACAAGGCCATCGCCATCAGCACGCCAAAGATCACCGCTTCCATGCTTGCACCCTAGTTGAGCCTTCACCATAAAAACAGCCCCTGACCGCGAAACGGTGCAGGGGCTGTTCACATCGTTCACCGGATGAGGGGTGAACGCATCACTCAGACGGCTTCGCCGGCATCGGTGACGGTGTCTTCCGTCGACTCGCCAGCCAAGTCCGCCGCTTCTGCATCGGCAATGGCTTTGCGTTCGGCATCGTCCATGGCGTCCTTGACAGCACGGGCTTTGTGATAAGCCAAACCTGTACCGGCAGGGATCAAACGACCCACGATGACGTTTTCCTTCAAGCCGCGCAGTTCGTCGCGCTTGCCCATGATGGCCGCTTCGGTCAACACACGGGTCGTTTCTTGGAAGGAAGCGGCCGAGATGAACGAGTCGGTCGACAAAGAAGCCTTGGTGATACCCAGCAACAAGTTGCTGAATGTCGCGGGGATCTTGCCTTCGGCTTGCAGTGCATCGTTGGTGTTGAGCATTTCGGAACGTTCGACTTGCTCACCCGAGATGTAGGTGGACTCACCAATGTTCTCGACCACCACACGGCGCAACATCTGACGAACAATCACTTCGATGTGCTTGTCGTTGATCTTCACGCCTTGCAAGCGGTAAACGTCCTGCACTTCGTCCACGATGTAACGGGCCAGCTCTTCAATGCCCAACAAGCGCAAGATGTCTTGTGGGTCGGCTGGGCCGTCCACAATGCTTTCGCCCTTGTTGACCACTTGGCCTTCGTGCACCAAGATGTTCTTCTCTTTGGGGATCAGTTCATCCCAGACCTTGCCTTCTGGATCGGTGATCTGCAAACGGACTTTGCCTTTGGTCTCTTTACCAAACGACACGGTACCGGTGATCTCAGCGAGCATGCCTTTGTCTTTGGGCGTACGGGCTTCGAACAATTCGGCCACACGGGGCAAACCGCCAGTGATGTCTCGGGTCTTTTGACCTTCGACCGGGATACGGGCCAGCACTTCACCTGGGCCCACATCCATGCCGTCGCGCACCTGGATCAGCGAGCCGATCTGGAAGCCAATCGTCACCGAATGGTCGGTGCCGGGGATCTTGACTTCTTTGCCAGCGGCGTCGATCAACTTCACCTGTGGACGGATGACCTTGGCCGCACCACGGCGCTTGGGGTCAATGACCACCAAGGTGGACAAACCGGTCACTTCGTCGAGCTGCTTGGCCACGGTCAAGCCTTCTTCGACGTTCTCGAACTTCACCTGACCGGCAAATTCCGTGATGATCGGGCGAGTCAATGGATCCCAATTGGCAAGAATAGTGCCGGCCTTGATGGTCTGGTCGGCTTTGATCGACAAGATGGCACCGTAAGGCACTTTGTGGCGCTCACGCTCACGGCCGTGTTCGGTGATGACAATTTCGCCTGAACGGGAAATGACCACCAACTCACCTTTGGTGTTGGTCACATAGCGCATCGTGGCATTGAAGCCGATGGTGCCGTTGGACTTGGCTTCCACGCTGGAGGCCACCGCCGCACGCGAAGCCGCACCGCCAATGTGGAAGGTGCGCATGGTCAGCTGAGTACCGGGTTCACCGATGGACTGGGCAGCGATCACACCGACAGCTTCACCGTTGTTGACCAGGCCACCACGGCCCAAATCGCGGCCGTAGCACTTGGCACACAAGCCAAAGCGTGTTTCGCAAGTCAGTGCTGTGCGCACTTTGACTTCGTCCACACCGGCGATTTCCAGTTCCTCAATGAGGTCTTCGTCGAGCATCACACCCGCTTCGGCCAAAACAGCGCGGTTTTCTGGGTGCAACACATCTTCTGCCACAGTGCGGCCCAAGATACGGTCACGCAATGACTCGATGACTTCACCGCCTTCAACGATGGCGCGCATCAGCGAACCGTCAGAAGTGCCGCAATCGAGCTCGGTCACGACCAAGTCTTGGGTAACGTCCACCAAACGACGGGTCAGGTAACCCGAGTTGGCGGTCTTCAAAGCCGTGTCGGCCAAGCCTTTACGTGCACCGTGTGTCGAGATGAAGTACTGCAACACGTTCAGACCTTCGCGGAAGTTGGCCGTGATGGGGGTCTCGATGATGGAGCCGTCAGGCTTGGCCATCAGACCCCGCATACCCGCCAACTGGCGAATCTGCGCCGCGGAACCACGGGCACCGGAGTCGGCCATCATGTAAATCGAGTTGAACGATTCTTGATCGACTTCATTGCCATGGCGGTCGATGGTCTTTTCTTTGCGGAGTTGGTCCATCATCACCTTGGAGACCACGTCACCCGCTTTGCCCCAGATGTCCACCACCTTGTTGTAGCGCTCGCCAGCGGTCACCAAACCGGAGACGTATTGCTGCTCGATGTCTTTGACTTCTTTTTCTGCAGCTTCAATGATGGCGGGCTTCTCTGGCGGCACCAACATGTCATCGATACCGATCGAAATGCCGGCGCGTGTGGCCAAGCGGAAACCGTTTTGCAAGAGCTTGTCGGCGAACACCACGGTCTCTTTCAAGCCGCACTTGCGGAAAGACGTGTTGATCAGCTTGGAGATTTCCTTCTTCTTCAGCGCCTTGTTCAGGTTGCTGAAGGGCAGGCCCTTGGGCAGGATTTCCGACAGCAAGGCGCGGCCCACTGTGGTTTCTACCATGGACACGGACGAGGTGAATTCACCCGTCGCTTTGTCTTTGGTCCACTCGGTCATGCGCACGTTGATCTTGGCGGTCAACTCGACAGCGTTGGCGTCCAGGGCGCGCTGCACTTCACCGATGTCGGAGAAGATCAGGCCTTCGCCTTTGGCGTTGATGCGGTCGCGGGTCGCGTAATACAAACCCAGCACCACGTCTTGCGACGGCACAATCGATGGCTCGCCAGATGCGGGGAACAAGATGTTGTTCGAGGCCAGCATCAAGGTGCGGGCTTCCATCTGCGCTTCCACCGACAAAGGCACGTGAACGGCCATCTGGTCACCGTCGAAGTCGGCGTTGAAGGCCGCGCAAACGAGGGGGTGCAACTGAATGGCTTTGCCTTCGATCAGCAAGGGCTCAAAAGCCTGAATGCCCAAACGGTGCAGCGTAGGCGCACGGTTGAGCATCACGGGGTGCTCTTTGATGACCTCTTCCAGGATGTCCCACACCACAGGGGTGCCGGCTTCGACTTCTTTCTTGGCGGCCTTGATGGTGGTCGCGATGCCCATGGCTTCGAGACGCGCAAAGATGAAGGGCTTGAACAACTCGATGGCCATCAACTTGGGCAAACCGCACTGGTGCAGCTTGAGGGTTGGGCCCACGGTGATGACGGAACGACCCGAGTAGTCGACGCGCTTGCCCAGCAAGTTCTGGCGGAAACGACCGCTCTTGCCTTTGATCATGTCGGCCAAAGACTTGAGCGCACGCTTGTTGGCGCCGGTCATGGCCTTGCCGCGGCGGCCATTGTCCAGCAAGCTGTCCACGGCTTCTTGCAGCATGCGCTTTTCGTTGCGCGCAATGATTTCGGGCGCTTTCAATTCCAGCAAACGGCGCAGACGGCTGTTGCGGTTGATCACGCGGCGGTACAAGTCGTTCAGGTCGGAGGTCGCAAAGCGGCCACCGTCCAGTGGCACCAATGGACGCAAGTCCGGTGGCAACACGGGCAGCACTTCGAGCACCATCCAACCGGGCTTGATGCCCGACTTCTTGAAGGCTTCCAGCACTTTGAGGCGCTTGGAGTTCTTCTTGACTTTGAGTTCGGAGCCTGTCAAGTCACCACGCAGGCGCTCGATCTCGCTTTCGATGTCAATGCCTTCGAGCAATTCGCGAATGCCTTCAGCGCCCATCTTGGCCGTGAATTCATCGCCGTACTCTTTGACTTTGGCGTCATAGTCGTCTTCGGACATGATGCCGAACTTCTTGAGGGGCGTCATGCCGGGATCGGTCACGACATACGCTTCAAAGTACAGCACGCGTTCGATGTCGCGCAGCGTCATGTCGAGCACCAAACCCAAGCGCGATGGCAAGGACTTCAAGAACCAGATGTGGGCGCAAGGTGCGGCCAGGTCAATGTGACCCATGCGCTCGCGGCGAACTTTGGTTTGTGTGACTTCAACGCCACACTTCTCGCAGATGACACCGCGGTGTTTGAGGCGCTTGTACTTGCCGCACAAGCATTCGTAGTCTTTGATGGGGCCAAAAATCTTGGCGCAAAACAGACCATCGCGCTCGGGCTTGAAGGTGCGGTAGTTGATGGTTTCCGGCTTTTTCACTTCGCCGAAAGACCACGAACGGATCTTCTCGGGCGATGCCAGACCGATGCGGATCGCATCGAAATGGTCATCGGGCGTGAACTGCTTGAACAGGTCGAGTAGTGATTTCATGGTTTAAATCCTTTGCCTGTGAATTAAGAACGCTCGAGCTCGATGTCAAGGCCCAGCGAACGGATTTCCTTGACCAGCACGTTGAACGATTCGGGCATGCCCGCTTCGATGGAGTGTTCGCCTTTGACGATGCTCTCGTACACCTTGGTACGGCCTTGCACGTCGTCAGACTTCACGGTGAGCATTTCTTGCAGAACGTAAGAGGCGCCATACGCTTCCAGCGCCCACACTTCCATCTCACCGAAACGCTGACCACCGAACTGCGCCTTACCACCCAGCGGCTGCTGTGTGACCAAGCTGTAAGGACCGGTCGAGCGGGCGTGCATCTTGTCGTCCACCAAGTGGTGCAGCTTCAAGAAGTGCATGTAGCCAATGGTGGTTGGACGGTCAAAGGCATCGCCTGTGCGACCGTCAAACAAATTGGCTTGTGTGCGTGTGGCGGTCAGACCCTTGGCTTTGGCCAGGTCTTCTGGGTAAGCCAGGTGCAGCATCGCGCGGATTTCCTCTTCGGCAGCACCGTCGAACACGGGTGTAGCGAATGGGAAACCTTCTTTGAGGTTGCCGGCCATGGCCAGCACCTCGTCGTCGCTCAGTTGCGACAGGTCTTCCTTGCGGCCCATGCTGTTGTACAACTGCTCGAACAGCTTGCGCAGTTCCGCAATCTTTTCGATGCGCTGGGTTTCGGCTTGCAGCATGTTGCCAATGCGCTGACCGATCCCTTTACCGGCCCAGCCCAAGTGAACTTCCAGCACCTGACCCACGTTCATCCGTGAAGGCACGCCCAAGGGGTTCAACACGATGTCGGCAGGTGTACCGTCGGCCATATACGGCATGTCTTCAACGGGAACGATCTTGGAGACCACACCCTTGTTACCGTGGCGACCAGCCATCTTGTCACCAGGCTGCAGGCGACGCTTGACGGCCAAATAGACCTTGACCATCTTGAGCACGCCAGCTGGCAACTCATCGCCTTGGGTCAATTTCTTGCGCTTTTCTTCAAACGACAAGTCAAAGCTGTGGCGGGTCTGCTCCAGCGAGTTCTTGATGGACTCCAGTTGCATGGCCACGTCGTCTTCCGCTGGTCGGATGTCGAACCAGTGGAACTTTTCAACCGACTCCATGTAGGCTTTGTCGAGCTTGGTGCCTTTGGCCAACTTTTGAGGTCCGCCATTGGCCACACGGCCCACCAGCAACTTCTCGATACGGTCAAATGCGTCGGCCTCCACAATGCGCAACTGGTCATTCAGATCCAAGCGGAAACGCTTGAGTTCGTCGTCAATGATCTGCTGGGCACGCTTGTCACGCACGATGCCTTCACGGGTGAAGACCTGCACATCGATCACCGTGCCTTGCGAGCCTTGATCCACGCGCAACGAAGTGTCTTTCACATCGCTGGCTTTTTCGCCGAAGATGGCGCGCAACAGTTTTTCTTCTGGCGTGAGTGTGGTCTCGCCTTTCGGTGTGACCTTGCCCACCAAGACGTCGCCGGGCTGCACTTCTGCACCCACGTAGATGATGCCGGAATCGTCCAGACGGCCCAGTTGCTGCTCGGACAGATTGGGGATGTCGCGCGAAATTTCTTCGGCGCCCAGCTTGGTGTCACGGGCCATGACCACGAGTTCTTCGATGTGGATCGAGGTGTAGCGGTCTTCCGACACGACACGCTCAGAGATCAAGATCGAGTCTTCGAAGTTGTAGCCGTTCCATGGCATGAAAGCGATCAGCATGTTCTGACCGATGGCGATTTCGCCCAAGTCGGTCGATGCACCGTCGGCAATCACGTCACCCTTGGCCAGCTTGTCGCCACGCTTGACGATGGGGCGCTGGTGGATGTTGGTGTTCTGGTTGGAACGCTGGTACTTGATCAGGTTATAGATGTCCACACCCACTTCGCCAGCCAGGGCTTCAGCGTCGTTCACGCGGATCACGATGCGGGTGGCGTCCACGTAGTCGACGATACCGCCGCGAGTGGCCGTGACCACAGTGCCCGAGTCGACCGCTGCAACGCGCTCGATGCCGGTACCGACCATGGGCTTTTCAGGACGCAAAACAGGCACCGCCTGACGCGACATGTTGGCACCCATCAAAGCGCGGTTGGCGTCATCGTGCTCCAAGAAGGGCACGAGCGAAGCAGCCACGGACACGATCTGTGCGGGCGACACATCCATGTATTGGATGCGCTCGGCACCACACAAAATGGATTCACCTTTTTCACGGGCAGAGACCAATTCACCGATGAGTTTGCCGTCTTTGTCCAATGCGGCATTGGCCTGGGCAATGACGTACTTGCCTTCTTCGATGGCCGACAGGTAGTCGATGTTCATCGTGACTTTGCCGTCGATCACTTGGCGGTACGGGGTTTCGATGAAACCGTACTCGTTCAAACGGGCGTACAAAGCCAGCGAGTTGATCAAACCGATGTTTGGACCTTCAGGTGTCTCGATAGGGCAAACGCGACCGTAATGGGTCACGTGCACGTCTCGCACTTCAAAGCCTGCGCGTTCGCGGGTCAAACCACCTGGGCCAAGGGCCGAAACACGACGCTTGTGGGTGATCTCAGCCAACGGGTTGGTCTGGTCCATGAACTGCGACAGCTGGGATGCGCCGAAAAACTCTTTGAGTGCAGCCGAGATGGGCTTGGAGTTGATCAGGTCATGCGGCATGAGCGGCTCTTGCTCAGCTTGGCCCAAACGCTCTTTCACGGCTTTTTCGATACGCGCCAAACCTGTACGGTATTGGTTTTCAGCCAATTCGCCCACGCAACGCACGCGGCGGTTACCCAAGTGGTCGATGTCATCGACTTCGCCATTGCCGTTGCGCAAGTCCACCAAAATCTTGACCACAGCCAAGATGTCTTCATTGGTCAACACCATCGGGCCTGTAGAGTCAGGGCGCCCCACTCGGGCGTTGAACTTCATGCGGCCAACGCGTGACAAATCATAAGTGTCGGGGTTGTAGAACAAGCGCTGGAACAGGGCTTGAACGGCGTCTTCGGTTGGCGGCTCGCCAGGACGCATCATCCGGTAGATGGCCACGCGTGCTGCAAATTCGTCAACGGTTTCGTCAATGCGCAGAGTTTGCGAAATGTACGCACCTTGATCCAACTCGTTGGTGTAAATGCAAGGCAGGTCCTGGATGCCCGATGTGCGCAGCTTTTTCAGCAGTGCTTCGGTCAACTCTTCGTTGGCCTTGGCAATGATCTCGCCCGTGTCTGCCTCAACAATGCTGCGTGCGACCACGCGACCCAACAGATAGTCTTCTGGCACGCTGATGTGCGTGGTGCCCGATTGCTCCAGTTCACGGGTGTGACGCACGGTGATGCGTTTGTCTTTGGCCACCACGACTTTGCCGGACTTGTCGGTGATGTCAAAACGCGCCACTTCGCCGCGCAGACGCTCGGCCACAAATTCCATTTGTGCACCGCTGTCCATCAGACGGAAGTTGTCGTTGACGAAGAAGTTCGCCAAGATCGACTCCGGGTTCAAACCGATGGCCTTGAGCAAAATCGACACCGGCATCTTGCGACGACGGTCAACGCGGAAATACAGAATGTCCTTCGGGTCAAACTCGAAGTCGAGCCACGAACCACGGTAAGGGATGATGCGCGCGGAAAACAGCAATTTGCCCGAGCTGTGGGTCTTGCCTTTGTCGTGTTCAAAAAACACACCAGGAGAGCGGTGCAACTGAGACACGATCACGCGCTCTGTGCCATTGATGATGAAAGAGCCTTTATCGGTCATCAGGGGCACTTCGCCCATGTAAACCTCTTGCTCTTTGACTTCCTTGACCACTTTATTTTGTGAAGTCGACGAATCACGGTCGTAAATGATGAGCTGAACGCGCGCGCGCACAGCCGAGGAGAAGGTCAGACCACGGGTCTGGCATTCGCGCACATCAAACGCAGGTTTGGCGAGGTTGTACTCGACAAATTTCATCTCCACAAAACCATTGTGCGACACGATCGGGAATGCCGACTCAAATGCGGCTTGCAAGCCCTCGTGCGTACGTTTGGATGAAACAACACCTGCTTGCAAGAAGGACGTGTAAGCGTCTTTTTGCATTTGCAACAGGTAAGGAACTTCGAGCACGCTTTCGCGGCTGCCGAAACTTTTGCGGATTCGCTTGCGTTCGGTGTATGAATAGGCCATGAGATCTCCGGGCTTGATCTTTCAGAACTGTATGCTGTGTGAGTTTTGGACTCGCACAACGGGCTTGGCGGCTGGCCTCTACCAGCTTTGGCGGACGATTGCGCATTGCACGCAACCCGAACCAAGGGTCTTCTGCAGTCGGGTCAGAAGACACTGAAAAACAGCTCAGCATGAGCGGCTTTTCGGTGTGCTCTTCAAGCACCAAAGGCTGGAGGCCCTTTCGGGCACTCCAGCCTTGGAACAAAACCGAATTACTTGAGTTCGGCCTTGGCGCCAGCTTCTTCCAGCTTCTTCTTGGCGGCTTCAGCGTCAGCCTTTGGCAGACCTTCTTTGACCGCTTTGGGAGCGCCGTCCACCAGGTCTTTGGCTTCTTTCAAGCCCAGACCCGTGATTTCGCGCACAGCTTTAATGACGGACACTTTGTTGGCGCCGGCTTCGAGCAACATGACGTTGAACTCAGTCTTCTCTTCAGCAGCAGCAGCAGCACCGCCACCAGCAGCAGCAGGAGCGGCCATGGCGGCAGCGCTCACACCAAACTTCTCTTCGATGGCTTTCACCAGATCGTTGAGTTCCATGACCGTCATGCTGTCCAGCGCGGTCAAAAATGCGTCTTTATCGAATGCCATTTTTATTTCCTAACAATTGGTTAAAACACGAACGCTGGCCTTAAGCGGCAACAGCTTCGCCTTCGCCTTTTTTGGCCGCCAACGCACCCAGCACAACGGCTGTACGCGACATGGGCGACATCAACAAGCCACACAACTGGGCCAACAAAACTTCTTTCGAAGGGATGCTTGCCAATTGCTTAACGCCGTTCACGTCCAAAGCTTTGCCTGCGAATGCACCTGCACGAATGACCAACTTGTCATTGGTTTTCGCGAAGTCGGCCACCACCTTGGCGGCAGCCACTGCATCTTCAGAGAAGCCATAGATCAGCGGACCGGTCATCTGGTCAACGACAATTTCAAACTGCGTACCTGTCACAGCACGGCGAGCCAAAGTGTTTTTCAACACTGTCAGCGAAACGCCGAGGCTGCGAGCTTTGACGCGCAGGTTGGTCATGTCAGCGACCGTGATGCCACGGTATTCCGCCATCACAAGCGTTTGAGCTTTACCGGCGAGGTCGGTCACTTCGGAAATGACCGCTTCTTTCTCACTGCGATTCAGACTCAAGGTCTACTCCTTTTTATGTGTTTTTCGGGTGACCCCTAGAACACGCCTATTTGCAGCGACCAACTGTTCAGGATCTTCATCCATCTGCAGCGGGATCGCCATCTGCGTTGGCCCAAACATTCAAGTGAACTTGTTTGTTTGTTGATTAAGCACACCCGGGTGTGCACCAACGGTCTTGGATGGCCCGAAACCTGTTTACACAAGTTTCAGCCCACCACATTGAGTCGCCCCAAAGGTCGACTCAAATTTTTCGCCATCACGCTGCGATGGATTGCGTGTCGACGCGCACGCCCACACCCATGGTCGAAGACACGGCCACTTTGCGCAGGTAAACACCCTTGCTGGTGGCTGGCTTGGCTTTCACCAAAGCTTCGATCAAGGCAGCCAAGTTGCCTTGCAACTTGTCGGTGTCGAATGAGCGACGACCGATGGTGCCGTGCACGATACCGGCTTTGTCAACGCGGAACTGGACTTGACCCGCCTTGGCGTTGCGCACAGCTGTTGCGACATCAGGGGTTACGGTGCCGACTTTGGGGTTGGGCATCAGGCCACGTGGACCCAGGATTTGACCCAATGTACCCACAACGCGCATGGCATCTGGAGCAGCAATCACAACGTCAAAAGGCATGTCGCCCGCTTTGACGCGTGCAGCCAAATCGTCCATACCGACCACGTCTGCGCCAGCAGCCAGCGCTTCTTCAGCTTTGGCGCCTTGAGCGAACACGGCCACGCGTGCGGTTTTACCGGTTCCGTTAGGCAGCACAACAGCGCCACGAACCACTTGGTCAGATTTCTTCGCATCGATGCCCAACTGAACGGCCACGTCAATGGACTCGTCGAACTTGGCGGTCGCGCACTCTTTGACCATGGTCAAAGCATCGGCCAAAGCGTACAACTTCAGGCTGTCAACTTTGCCAACGAGGGCTTTTTGTTTTTTAGTGAGTTTGGACATTTACACGCCCTCCACATTCACGCCCATGGAACGGGCAGTACCAGCGATGGTGCGAACAGCTGCGTCCATGTCGGCAGCAGTCAAGTCTTTCATCTTGGTTTTGGCAATCTCTTCCAGCTGAGCGCGGGTGATCTTGCCCACTTTTTCCAGACCTGGCTTGGTCGAAGCCTTGTCCAGCTTCAGTGACTTCTTGATCAAAGTGGCCGCTGGCGGTGTTTTGATGATGAAGGTGAAGGATTTGTCTGCAAACGCAGTGATGACCACGGGCAATGGCAGACCCGGCTCGACGCCTTGGGTCTGGGCGTTGAACGCCTTGCAAAATTCCATGATGTTCAGACCACGTTGACCCAGTGCTGGACCAATAGGTGGTGATGGATTGGCTTTACCAGCTGGCACTTGCAGCTTGATGAAGCCGACGATTTTTTTCGCCATGCTTTTCTCCTTGCGGGTTTTAACGCTCAAAACCAATTGGTTTTGGGCTCCCCGGGGTTAACGACTCTGGAATATTGTCGGGCGCCGAGTCGGGTAGCGCCAAACAGAGAATTGAGAAAAAACCGATCAGGTTTTTTCGACTTGTCCGAACTCCAACTCAACAGGTGTGGCGCGACCGAAAATGGTCACCGACACACGCATCTTGTTGCGCTCGTAGTTGACTTCTTCCACCGTGCCATTGAAATCGGTAAATGGGCCTTCTTTGACGCGGATGTACTCACCCACTTCAAATTCAACCTTGTGGCGGGGTTTATCCGTGCCTTCTTGCATCTGGCTCACGATTTTCTGGACATCGGCCTCGGAGATGGGCGCGGGGCGGTTTTTCGCGCCTCCCACAAAGCCCGTGACTTTGTTGGTGTGCTTGACCAAATGCCAAGTCTCGTCGTCCATGACCATTTCCACCAACACATAGCCTGGGAAAAATTTCCGCTCGGTGGTTCGTTTTTGACCGTTTTTGACTTCGACGACCTCCTCAGTTGGCACCAAAATGCGGCCAAATTTGGTGTCCATACCAGAACGCGCAATGCGTTCAATGATGTTGCGCTCCACCGCCTTTTCCATGCCGGAATAAGCGTGAACCACATACCACTTCAAGTCGGGGTTGGTTGATGAACCCGCCATTGGCGCGTTGACTACAGCATCGTTCATTATTTTTTCCAACCAAGAATCAGATCGTAGAAAACCCATTCCAGAGTTTTGTCGGTGAGCCACAAAAACAGCGCCATCACCACCACAAAAGCAAAAACATAAGCCGTGATTTGCATGGCTTCTTTGCGCTCGGGCCAAACAACTTTCTTGACTTCGCGCACAGCATCGCGACCAAAAGCGATCAATTGACGCCCAGCCTCCGAAGTGAAGAATACAGCCACCGCTGCCAGCAAGCCAACCAACAAGCCAGCCCATTGGACCCAACCACCTCGGCCAGCCAACATGTAAAAGACCACGAGTGCGCCAATGACCAAGGCGACAGCCAAGGCCACCCGCATCTTGTCTCCCGCAGCATTCACAGTTTGAACTTCAGACGTTGCCATACGGCTTGTAACCTTAATGGAGACCTCGATGACCGAGACCCCTTATCAGACAAGGAAGCCCGCTAGGCTATAGCGGGCTTGGAAATCCACCATTTCAGGTGGCAGGGGCAGTAGGAATCGAACCTACAACCTTCGGTTTTGGAGACCGACGCTCTGCCAATTGAGCTATACCCCTACAGAAAATGATCAGGCGATGATCTTGGCAACGACGCCAGCGCCAACCGTGCGGCCACCTTCGCGAATGGCGAAGCGCAAGCCTTCTTCCATCGCAATGGGGTTGATCAACTTCACCGTGATCGACACGTTGTCACCTGGCATCACCATCTCTTTGCCTTCTGGCAATTCGATCGCGCCGGTCACGTCCGTTGTACGGAAGTAGAACTGAGGACGGTAGTTGTTGAAGAAAGGCGTGTGACGGCCACCTTCGTCTTTGGACAAGACATAGATCTCGCCCGTGAAGTGGGTGTGCGGCTTGATCGAGCCGGGCTTGCACAACACTTGGCCGCGCTCGACGTCTTCGCGCTTGGTGCCGCGCAACAAGATACCGACGTTGTCACCGGCTTGACCTTGGTCCAGCAACTTGCGGAACATCTCCACGCCTGTGCAAGTGGTCTTGACCGTGTCTTTGATACCCACGATTTCGATTTCTTCGCCGACTTTGACGATACCGCGCTCGATACGGCCAGTCACCACGGTGCCGCGGCCAGAGATGGAGAACACGTCTTCCACGGGCATCAAGAAGGCACCGTCCACTGCGCGGTCAGGCGTAGGGATGTAAGTGTCCAAAGCGTCGGCCAACTTCATGATGGCTTGCTCGCCCAGAGGGCCCTTGTCGCCTTCCAGTGCCAGCTTGGCGGAACCTTGCACGATGGGGGTGTCGTCGCCTGGGAAGTCGTACTTGGACAACAACTCGCGCACTTCCATCTCGACCAGCTCCAACAACTCAGCGTCGTCGACCATGTCGCACTTGTTCAAGAACACGATGATGTAAGGCACGCCAACTTGACGGGCCAACAGGATGTGCTCACGGGTCTGAGGCATGGGGCCGTCAGCAGCGGAGCAAACCAAAATCGCGCCGTCCATCTGGGCAGCACCCGTGATCATGTTTTTCACATAGTCAGCGTGGCCTGGGCAGTCCACGTGTGCATAGTGACGGTTTTCTGTTTCGTACTCAACGTGCGCAGTGTTGATCGTGATACCACGAGCCTTCTCTTCGGGCGCCGCGTCGATCTGGTCGTACGCTTTGGCAGCACCGCCGAACTTGGCAGCCAACACGGTGGTGATGGCGGCAGTCAGCGTGGTTTTGCCGTGGTCAACGTGACCGATGGTGCCCACGTTCACGTGGGGTTTGGTCCGTTCGAATTTCTCTTTTGCCATATCTTTGACTCCGAAAAGTAGCGGTCAACAACCAAGACAGAGGGCGCACAACTCGCATTGCGCGCCCCAAAACTGGTGCCCTTGGCGGGAATCGGACCCGCGACCTCTCCCTTACCAAGGGAGTGCTCTACCACTGAGCCACAAGGGCGAAACTTCTGACAAACCCAAGCAATTGATGGAGCGGGAAACGGGAATCGAACCCGTGTCATTAGCTTGGAAGGCTAAGGTTCTACCATTAAACTACTCCCGCATTACCGGCGACGCACGAGTGGATGCAACGCCAATGCTTGGAACCATTTCCAAATGCTCTCATCAACTGCCTGATGACAGTTTGCTGGTGGAGGAGACTGGATTCGAACCAGTGTAGGCGTAAGCCAACAGATTTACAGTCTGCCCCCTTTAGCCACTCGGGCACCCCTCCAGAAGCGAGTCTTAGATTATGCCATCTTTTCGTGACTCGCTGCAAGTCACTTCAACTTTTTTACCATTCAACATTTTTTTTATCAAGCAAGCTCCAAAATTTCGCAGCTTCTTGAAAATGCCCGCAACCCCAAAAGGGGGCAGGGGGACGCAAAGCGGACAAGGGGGATGGGTGATTGGCCTGCAATACCAAATGTCGCCTTTCCCCATCGGCAGCCTCTATCAATGGTTTTTTAGCCTGCGCATGCGCCCCCCAAAGCATGAACACCACAGGCTCTTCACTTTTAGCCACTTGGGTAATCAGCGCATCGGTCAATGCCGCCCATCCCCATCGCGCATGACTCCCTGCCAGCCCCTCTTCAACGGTCAAGCAGGTATTTAAAAGCAGCACACCTTGATCAGCCCAGTGAGCCAATGACCCATTGACAGGCATTTCAATGTGCAGACTTCGCTGAAGCTCCTTGAAAATATTGCGCAAACTCGGCGGCAAGCGCACGCCCGGCCCCACCGAAAAGGCCAAACCTTCCGCTTGCCCGGGGCCGTGATAAGGGTCTTGCCCCAGAATCACCACCCGCACCTGATGCAATGGCGTCAGACGCAGCGCTCTGAAGGGATCGGGGGGGTACAGCGTCTTGCCGGCAGCAAGCGCTGTCGTCAAGCGCGCCGTCAAGGCCAGACCATCAGGCGATGCCAAAAAGTCTGCCACCAAGCCTCTCCAACCGTCGTCCACGGTTTGCATCTCGGGCGGCCAGTGTTGCAAACTGGCCGAACCCAAGGGCGCAGAGGCCAAGGCCAAGGTCAGTTGCTCAGGGTGATCTGACATCAAGCAAAAAGTTGGGCCAACGCCTCGCCGGGCTCGCTGGCACGCATGAAAGCTTCACCTACCAAAAACGCGTGGACATGGGCCTCACGCATGCGCTGCACGTCAGCGGCCGTTTGGATACCACTTTCCGTGACCAGCAAGCGGTCGCCCGGCACATCGGGCAGCATGTCCAGCGTGGTCTGCAGGGACACCTCGAAGGTTTTCAGGTTGCGGTTGTTGATGCCGACAAGACGGGTTTTGAGTTTCAGTGCGCGCGCCAGTTCGGCTTTGTCGTGCACTTCCACCAAGACGGCCATGTCTAAGCTTCGGGCCACCGCTTCCATCTCGGCCATACGGGCGTCGTCCAAACAAGCGGCGATGAGCAAAATGGCATCAGCCCCCATCGCGCGGGCTTCGTACACCTGGTAGATGTCGATCATGAAATCCTTGCGCAGCACCGGCAGGTCACAACTGGCGCGAGCTTGCTTCAGGTAATCCACACTGCCTTGAAAGAACTGCTTGTCCGTCAAAACCGATAAACAAGCCGCGCCGAATTCGGCATAGCTTTGGGCAATGTCGGCCGGAATGAAGTCGGCCCGCAGCACGCCTTTGGACGGGCTGGCCTTCTTGATTTCGGCGATCACTGCCGCTTGGCCTGCAGCGATCTTGGCACGCATCGCCCCTTCGAAATCACGGGTCAGCACCCGGCTTTCGGCATCGGCACGCACCACAGCCAGTGGTTTTTGCTTCATGGCCGCGGCCACTTCCTCGTGTTTGACCGCGACGATTTTGTCCAAGATGTCACTCATGATTTTCTTTCTGTACGGGCTCGGTGGCTCCGTTTTTCAAAATGCGAACAAAGACGTGGTGCATCGCCCAGGCCACGACCACAAACAAGGCCGACACCCCCAAAGCGATCCAAGCACCCGCATCACGCCACATGACTCAAGCGGCCTTCTGGCCAAAGGCCACAAACTGCGCCAGCTTGGCTTTGGCTGCGCCCGACTCGATGGCCACGCGCGCGCGCACCAGACCATCGGCGATGCTGCTGGCCACATTGGCAGCGTACAAGGCGGCAGCCGCATTGATCAAGACAATGTCCCGCGCCGCGCCGGGCTCATTGCCGAGCACGCCACGCAACATGGCCATGGATTGCTCTGGGGTGTCCACTTTCAGCGCCCGGTTGCTGGCCATGGTCAGGCCAAAGTCTTCCGGGTGGATTTCGTATTCGGTGATTTGTCCATTTTTCAGCTCGCCTACCAAAGTAGCCGCACCCAGACTGATTTCATCCATGCCGTCACGCCCGTACACCACCACCGCATGCTCGGCCCCCAGGCGTTGCAGAGCACGCACCTGAATGCCCACCAAATCGGAATGGAACACACCCATCAAAATATGAGGGGCACTGGCCGGGTTGGTCAAGGGCCCAAGGATATTGAACATCGTGCGCACCCCCAGCTCCTTGCGCACAGGCGCCACGTTTTTCATAGCCGGGTGGTGGTTGGGGGCGAACATGAAACCGATGCCCACCTCTTCGATCGACCGCGCGATCTGCTCTGGCGAGAGGTGGATGTTACCGCCCAAGGCTTCCACCACGTCGGCGCTGCCCGATTTGCTGCTGACGCTGCGCCCGCCGTGTTTGGCCGTTTTGGCGCCAGCGGCAGCGGCTACAAACATGGCGCAAGTCGAAATGTTGAAGGTGTGCGCCCCGTCCCCGCCTGTGCCCACAATATCCACCAAGTGTGTTGGATCGGCCACATGCACCTTGGTGGAAAACTCGCGCATGACTTGAGCGGCAGCGGTGATTTCGCCAATGGTCTCTTTTTTCACACGCAAACCTGTGAGCAAAGCGGCCGTCATCAGAGGTGACAGCTCGCCTTGCATGATCATGCGCATGATGTGGAGCATCTCGTCGTGAAAAATCTCACGGTGCTCAATCGTCCGTTGAAGTGCTTCCTGAGGTGTGATGGGCATGGCTTAATCCTGGCGGTTGGTGGGGTGCATGAAAAGGGTTTGAGTGCAGGCGGTCAGATGCAGGTTTGGAAGGGTGTTTCAATAAATGCCAACGCTGCCAGTGGAGGCGCCCGTCTTGGCCAATGGCTGGGCCATGAAGCGCCGTACGCAAGCAACAACGTGGTCAATACCTTCAGCATCCACGCCCAAGTGGGTCACAAAGCGCAGTCCAATCAAACCCGTGGCCAAAACGCCATGGGCCTTCAGCTCGTCGAGCAATGCCGGTCCACGCCCATCGGCCACATCCACAAACACAATATTGGTTTGCGCCGAGCGCACGCTCAGTCCTGACACACCTTGCAGGCCTTGGGCCAAGCGCATGGCCAGCGCATGGTCCTCGGCCAAACGATCCACATGGTGATCCAATGCGTACAAGGCTGCAGCGGCCAAAATGCCGGACTGGCGCAAACCTCCGCCCAACACCTTGCGCCAGCGAAGCGCCTTGGCGATCAACTCATGCGAGCCGCACAAGGCTGAGCCCACTGGCGCACCCAGACCCTTGCTGAAACAAACTGAGACGCTGTCAAAGTGATCCACGATGCGACGCACGCTGGCCGTGACTGGCCCACCTTCGGCCTTCGCCACGGCCGCATTGAAGAGGCGGGCACCGTCCAGATGAGCGGCCAAGCCGTGCTGCCGGCCAAGCGCTGTGGCTTGCGCCAAATAGGCCTGCGACATGGGGTGACCGTTCCAGGTGTTTTCCAGCGCCAGCAGGCGGGTGCGGGCAAAGTGGCAGTCGATGGGTTTGATGGCTGCCGCGATGTCGGCCAACGCCATTTCTCCAACGCTGTTTTGCGCCAGCGGCTGGGGCTGGATGCTGCCCAACACGGCCGCGCCGCCACCTTCATAGCGGTAGGTGTGCGCATTTTGACCGACGATGTATTCGTCGCCCCGCTCGCAATGCGCCATCAGGGCGCACAGATTGCTTTGTGTGCCAGAGGGCATGAACAGCGCCGCTTCTTTGCCGGTGATCTGCGCGATGCGCTCTTGCAAGGCGTTGACCGTGGGGTCGTCCCCAAACACATCGTCGCCCACAGGCGCAGCCAGCATGGCCTCGCGCATGGCGGCGGTGGGCTGGGTGACGGTGTCGCTGCGCAAATCGATCATGGTCGTTCCAGAAAGTTTTTGAGCATGGCGTGGCCATGTTCTGTCAGTATGGATTCTGGATGGAACTGCACACCCTCGATGTCCAGCTCGGTGTGGCGCACGCCCATGATCTCGCCGTCATCCGTCCAGCCCGTGACTTTCAGGCAAGGCGGGCAAGTGGCCCGCTCAATGGCTAGGGAGTGGTAGCGGTTGACGGTGAATTGCTGGGGCAAGCCCGCGAAAACACCTTCTTGCGTGGTCGTGATGACACTGGTCTTGCCATGCATCAATTCCTGCGCACGAACGATCTTTCCGCCAAAAGCCGCGCCAATGCTTTGGTGCCCCAGGCACACACCCAAAATGGGCAGTTGGCCTGCAAAGTGCTGGATGGCCGCCACCGAAATGCCCGCCTCGGCAGGCGAGCATGGGCCGGGCGAGATCACCAACCGGTCTGGCTGGCGGGCCGCAATGCCTTCGAGCGTGATTTCGTCATTGCGAAAGACCTCAACCTCCGCGCCCAGTTCACCGAAGTACTGCACGATGTTGAAGGTGAAAGAGTCGTAGTTGTCGACCATGAGGAGTTTGATTTTTTGAGCCATGATCACTCCAAGCCTTCCTCAACCAACTCGCTGGCCCGCAACAGCGCTCGCGCCTTGTGTTCGGTTTCACGCCACTCCATCTCGGGCACCGAATCGGCCACCACCCCGGCAGCGGCCTGCACATACAGCGTTTGGTCCTTGATGACAGCGGTGCGGATCGCAATCGCCACATCCATGTCACCCGCATAGCTGATGTAACCACAAGCGCCGCCGTAGATGCCGCGCTTGACGGGCTCAAACTGGTCAATCAACTCCATCGCATGGACTTTGGGCGCACCGGTCAAAGTGCCTGCAGGGAATGTGGCTTTGAGCACATCCATATTGCTCATGCCCTCGTTCAGCAAGCCCTCGACATTGCTCACGATGTGCATGACATGGCTGTAACGCTCCACCACAAAAGCCTCCGTCACCTTGACAGAACCGATTTGAGCAATGCGCCCGATGTCGTTGCGCGCCAAGTCGATCAGCATCACGTGCTCAGCACGTTCTTTCGGATCGTTGATCAACTCTTGCTCGGCCGCCTTGTCCTTTTCGGGTGTCGCACCCCGGGGGCGTGTGCCCGCCAGGGGACGGATGATGACTTTGGCGCCCTCTTCGGTCTGCTCCTGCCGCACCAGAATTTCAGGGCTGGCCCCAACGACATGAAAGTCGCCGAAGTTATAAAAATACATGTAAGGGCTGGGGTTGAGCGAGCGCAGCGCACGGTACAAGGACAGCGGGCTTTCGGTGTAGCGTTTTTTGATGCGCTGGCCCACCTGCACCTGCATGAAGTCGCCTCCGGCGATCAACTCTTTGGCTTTTTCCACGGCCGCGATGTAATCGGCTTTGGCAAAGTCCCGCTCTGCCGGGTAGGACTGGCTGGCTTTGACCACGGGCGCGCTGACCGAATACTTGAGCTGCTCTTTCAGGTCGCGCAGGCGCTTTTTCGCACCCACATAGGCTTCGGGCATGCCCGGGTCTGCATACACGATCAGGTAAAGCTTGCCCGAGAGGTTGTCGATCACGGCCAGTTCTTCGCACTGCAGCAGCAAAATGTCGGGCGTACCCAAGGTGTCGGGCGGGCAGGTTTTTGCAAGTTTTTTCTCGATGTAACGCACCGCGTCGTACCCAAAGTAGCCTGCCAAGCCACCGCAAAACCGCGGCAAACCGGGTCGCAAAGCCACCTTGAATCGCTTTTGGTACTGCTCGATGAAATCGAGCGGGTTGCCCGTCGCGGTCTCGACCACCACGCCATCACGCACCACTTCGGTCTTGGCATCGGCGCCAAAACCGCTGGCGCGCAGCAGGGTGCGCGCAGGCAAACCGATGAAGCTGTAGCGGCCAAAACGCTCGCCACCCACCACCGACTCGAGCAAGAAGCTGTATTGGCCGTTGTCCTTGGTGTGCGCCAGCTTCAGGTAAAGCGACAGGGGTGTTTCCAGGTCCGCAAAGGCCTCGAGCATGAGGGGAATGCGGTTGTAGCCTTGGCTGGCCAGGCTTTTGAATTCAAGTTCGGTGATCACAGGCTTAAGCCTCCAAAGCGCTCAGCAACCTCATGTGAGGTGCTTTCCATTCATCCAAGTGCCCAGTCATGTTGCGAATGAAGCTGGGCGCGGGGGGCGGGCAAGGCCGCACGGTCGGTGGGGTCAGGCGGACCGACGCCAGGGCCAGGCTCCCCGGCCTTCCACTGTGGAATGGCTCGGCAGGCTGGCTGCGCTGGAATGAGGGTGGAGGATGCACATGGTGTTGTGAGTGTAGCAAAGCCACAAGACACAGTGGCAGACACGCGAGCAGGCACTTTGGCGAATGGTCAAGCCTTCATGCGCGCAGGCAAATCCGCCAAGCTGTCTAACCAGGCAGCCGCAGGCGTGTCTTGAACGGGTTGGCCATGGTTGTAGCCATAAGTCACCAGCACCACAGGGCACCCTGCAGCGTGTGCCGCTTGGGCATCGTTGCTGGAGTCGCCCACCATCAAGGTTCGCGCCACAGGACTGCCCAAAGCTTCGCAGGTTTTCAAAATCGGCAAAGGGTCGGGCTTTTTGCGCTCAAAGCTGTCGCCACCAAAAACGGGGCCAAAAAAGGGCGTCAAGGCCTTGTCTTTGAGCAAGGCCTGGGCAAAAGCCAAGGGTTTGTTGGTCAGACACGCCATGGGCACGCCTTGACCAGCCAAGTGCTGCAGCACCTCCAGCACGCCGGGGTAGACGTTGGCAAACCGGCCGTTGATGGCCAGGTAGTGGTGCTGGTAACGCTGCCAGGCGCGGTCGAACAAGGCGTCCACCGTCAGGGCGGCACACCCTTGCTCCACCCCTTTGACTTCGGGCCTGGCGATTTGGTGCGCCAAAAGGCTGCGAATCAGATGCTCTGAGCCTTTGCCGATGCTTTGCTCAATGAGCGCGTCCGACACCGGAGGCAAGTCCAGGTCGGCCATGGTGCGGTGCAAAGCCACCTGAAAATCGCCCAAGGTGTGCACCAAGGTGCCGTCCAGATCAAAAATAACGGCTTCGATCTGCGTCAAATCCTGCAAAGTTGGCATCGCACTCAGCCCCACTTAAGCCAAAGCCACGCGCATTTGGTCGATCACGGCCTTGTAATCGGGTTTGCCAAAAATAGCACTGCCCGCCACAAAGGTATCGGCCCCTGCATCGGCCACGCGTCGGATGTTGTCAGCCTTGATGCCGCCATCCACTTCAAGACGAATGTCGCGGCCGCTGCGCTCAATCCACTGGCGCGCCAACTCGACCTTGCGCAAGGCCGAATCGATGAAACTTTGGCCGCCAAAGCCCGGGTTCACACTCATGATCAGGATCAGGTCCAGCTCGTCAATGGTCCACTCCAGCACATCCAAGGGTTCTGCCGGGTTGAACACCAGACCTGCCTTGACGCCCTTGCTCTTGATGGCTTGGATACTGCGGTGCACATGGGCGCTGGCATCCGGGTGAAAACTGATGAGGTCGGCCCCAGCCTCGGCAAAAGAAGCTGCCAGAGCGTCGACGGGCGAGATCATCAAATGCACATCAATCGGCACAGCCAGCCCTGCTTTGTTTTTCGCATGCGGCTTGAGGGCTTGGCAAATCATGGGGCCAAAAGTGAGATTGGGCACGTAATGGTTGTCCATCACGTCAAAGTGAATCCAGTCGGCACCAGCGTCGATGACGTTTTTGACTTCGTCGCCCAAACGAGCGAAATCAGCCGAGAGAATGGAAGGGGCAATGCGGTAAGTCGTTGTCATCCCTGAATTGTCGCAGTTAACATGTATGGATGTCTGCCTACAACGCCCAAATTGATGTGTCGCCCCATTTCGTGGCCGACCAAAGCCAACCTCAACAGCATCTGTTTGCATTTGCCTACACGGTCACTGTGACCAACACGGGCACTGTGCCAGTGCAATTGATCTCGCGGCATTGGATCATTCAGGACGAACGTGGCCACACGGAGGAAGTCAAAGGCTTGGGTGTCGTGGGCCAACAGCCATTGCTTCGTCCCGGGGAGTCCTTCCAATACACCAGCGCTTGTCGCCTGCGCGTACCCAGTGGCACCATGCACGGGAGTTTCTTTTTTGTGGCCGAGGATGGGTTCCGATTGGATGTGCCCATTGCCACTTTTGTGCTGGAAGCGTCCTCCTCTGGCCTTTCAGGCCGCACTTTGCATTGAAAAGACAGCTGTCAGCAAACGGTTAAGCTCAGGTCATGGGTGAATTTGACCTCATTGAACGTTTTTTCAAACGTCCCCCGCGCAAGGCGGATGTGGGCGTGGGTGATGATTGCGCCGTTTGGACGCCCCGCTCTGGCCATCAACTGGCCTTGTCCACTGACATGCTTGTTGAGGGTCGTCATTTTTTATCAACCGTGAACCCTCAACACTTGGGTCACAAGTCCTTGGCGGTCAACCTGAGCGATCTGGCTGCGTGCGGCGCAACACCTCAGGCATTTTTGCTGTCCTTGTCATTGCCTCGGGCCGATGAAAGTTGGCTGCAAGGATTTTCCAAGGGTCTATTTGAACTGGCCGACCTGCACAGCTGCGATCTGATCGGGGGCGACACCACACAGGGTCCCTTGAACATTTCCATCACGGTGATGGGCGACACACCGCAAGGGCAAAGCATCCTGCGCAGTGGCGCCCAGGTTGGTGATGATGTGTATGTCAGTGGCCACTTGGGTGATGCCCGCTTGGCCCTTGAAGCCTTTCGCGGCTCGGTCAACTTGCCACAAGCCGTTTTTGAAATGGCAAGACGCCGAATGGAATGCCCCACCCCTCGAATCGCTTTAGGTCAAGCACTGCGTGGTGTTGCCCATGCCATGGCCGACATCAGCGATGGCTTACTGGGTGACTTAGGGCACATTTTGAGAGCCAGTCAAGTTGGGGCCGAAATTGACACCCATATTGCAGCTGGTTTGATGCAAACTGGACCACTGTGGCCTTGTCCCAAAGAATGGACCATGACCTGTGTGCTCTCAGGTGGCGATGATTATGAGTTGGTATTCACCGCATCCCCCCTCGCATTTGCGGATGTACAGCGGGCTGCCCTGGATACGTCAACCCCCATCACGCGCATCGGTCGCATCACCGGTTCAAAACAGTTGGTTTTACTGGGTGTCGATGGTCAACACATCGAATCTTCATTCGAGTCCTTTGATCACTTTGCAGGCAAATGAACCCCCTCGCCAACAGCACCCCAGTCAAGCCCAGTGCGCGCTTCATGTTGGCGCACCCTGCTCGCGTTTTGGCTCTCGGTTTTGGCACCGGACTGGCCCCCAAGGCCCCAGGTACGGTTGGAAGTTTATGGGGATGGGCTTCTTGGTTGTTGATCCAACAACATTTTTCTTTCGCCGCACAAGCCGCTCTCATCGTGGCAGCCTTGTTGGTGGGCTGGTGGGCCTGCACTGTGACGGCTCGCCACATGGGCGTCAGCGACCCTGGCGCCATTGTCTGGGATGAAATTGTCGCCATCTGGCTGATATTTTTCACCATCATGCCCACCAGCTTTGCTGGTCAATTGACTGCGTTCATAGTGTTTCGATTTTTTGACGCCGTCAAACCAGGGCCGGTCGCATGGGCCGATCAACTTTTCAAAGGGTACGGCTGGCGTGGAGGCTTTGGCATCATTTGGGATGATGTGGTTGCCGCATTTTGCACACTGCTGACAATCGCACTGTGGAGATCGATATGAGTCATGACATCACCCAATGGCTTGCGGAGCGTCTTGTCCAAAGGCATTGGATGCTCTCCACAGCCGAGAGTTGCACAGGCGGTTTGATTGCCAGCGAATGCACCGGTTTGCCGGGATCAAGTGCTTGGTTTGACCGCGGCTTTGTGACCTATTCCAATTTATCCAAAACCCAAATGCTGGGGGTGCCGGAATCGCTGATCGAGCTGCATGGCGCGGTAAGTGAACCTGTTGCGAAGGCCATGGCTTGCGGCGCGGCCTACAGATCATCTTCCATGGTTGCAGTTGCCGTCACGGGCATTGCGGGTCCCAGTGGTGCAAGCCCTGACAAGCCAGTCGGAACAGTTTGGCTGTCGTGGTGGATCAACGGCTGCGTGCAGACAGAACTGCGCCAATTTGTTGGAAATCGAGGAGCCATCAGAACAGCCACTGCCCAATGTGCACTCGAAGGCCTCATGCATCGGCTGAGGTGACACACCTCCAAAACGGACAGAAACGAAAAAACCCTCCGAAGAGGGTTTTTTGAAACTCAACTGACGTTGAAATTTGGTTGCGGGGGCCGGATTTGAACCAACGACCTTTGGGTTATGAGCCCAACGAGCTACCAGACTGCTCCACCCCGCGGTATCTCTGAATTATACCTTACTCTGCGGCTTGATCGGCAGAAGAATCGGCACGATCAACCAATTCAACCAATGCCATCGGTGCATTGTCACCCACGCGGAAGCCCATTTTCAGGATGCGTGTGTAACCACCAGGACGCTTGGCAAAGCGTGGACCCAAATCGGCAAACAATTTGACAACACTGTCGCGGTCACGCAGACGGTTGAAGGCCAAGCGCTTGTTGGACAAGCTGTCTTCTTTGGCCAAAGTGATCATCGGCTCAATGACGCGACGCAGTTCTTTGGCCTTGGGCAGAGTGGTTTTGATGACTTCGTGCTCAATGAGCGAGTTCATCATATTGCGCAGCATCGCGAGGCGGTGCTCGCTGGTGCGGTTGAGTTTGCGGAGGCCGTGTCCGTGACGCATGGTGCTTACCTTTCTTTATTTAACAAGCAGCCGTATCAGGTACTGCCCGTGCACACCCCAGAATTTTCTGGGAATTGATGAATTAACGCTTTTCCAAACCAGCAGGTGGCCAAGCTTCGAGCTTCATGCCCAAAGTCAAACCACGGGAAGCCAAAACTTCCTTGATTTCATTGAGTGACTTGCGACCCAGATTCGGGGTTTTGAGCAACTCATTCTCGGTCCGCTGGATCAGGTCACCGATGTAGTAAATGTTTTCTGCTTTGAGGCAGTTGGCCGAACGAACGGTGAGTTCGAGCTCATCCACAGGACGCAACAGGATCGGATCGAAACTGCCTGCACCACCGCGTTGAGCCGGCTCATTGAATGCAGACAATTCGCTGCCTTCAAGCTGAGCAAATACAGCCAATTGCTCCACCAAAATCTTGGCCGAAGATCGCACGGCGTCTTCAGCGGTGATGGCACCGTTGGTTTCGATTTCGATGACCAACTTGTCCAAGTCGGTACGTTGCTCAACACGAGCGCTTTCCACGGTGTAGCTCACACGCTTGACCGGAGAGAACGAGGCATCGAGAACAATGCGACCCAAAGCTTTGGTCGGCTCATCGGCAAAGCGGCGCATGCTGCCTGGCACATAGCCGCGACCTTTTTCAACCTTGATCTGCATGTCCAGTTTGCCACCGTGTGACAAATTCGCAATCACGTGATCAGGGTTGATGATTTCAACATCATGGGGTGTTTGGATATCAGCAGCAGTGACAGCACCTTCGCCGTCCTTGCGCAAACTCAAAGTCACTTCGTCGCGATTGTGGAGTTTAAACACCACACCTTTGAGGTTCAAAAGGATGTTAACCACATCCTCTTGCACACCGTCAATGGACGAGTACTCGTGCACAACACCAGCGATCGTCACTTCAGTGGCGGAATAACCGACCATGGAAGACAACAAAACACGACGCAGCGCGTTGCCAAGGGTGTGACCATAGCCACGCTCGAAAGGCTCTAACGTGACTTTTGCACGGTTGGCAGCCAATTGCTCGACTTGGATAGCTTTGGGTTTCAACAGATTGGTTTGCATTCAGACTTCCTCTCAATACCCCCGGTTCGTTACACCGGTAAGGCTGATGAAGCACCCAACCCACAATGCCTTGTGCGTCGGGAACGATTGAAACAAGGAATTAACGTGAATACAGTTCGACAATCAACGATTCGTTGATGTCAGCTGCAAATTCATCGCGATCAGGCACTTTCTTGAAGGTACCTTCTGCCTTATCGGCATTGACTTCAACCCAAGCAGGCATGCCCACTTGCAAAGCCAACTGCAAAGCTTCGACCACACGGTTTTGCTTTTTGGACTTTTCACGCACAGCGATCACATCACCAGCCTTCACCAAGTAGGAAGGAATGTTGACGGATTGACCATTCACGGTGATGGCTTTGTGCGAGACCATCTGACGCGCTTCAGCGCGGGTAGAGCCAAAGCCCATGCGATAAACCACGTTGTCCAAACGGCACTCCAACAAGCTCAGCAAGTTTGAGCCAGTGTTGCCCTTGCGACGATCAGCTTCTTCAAAGTAACGGCGAAACTGCTTTTCCAACACACCATACATGCGTTTGACTTTTTGCTTTTCGCGCAACTGCAAACCGTAGTCCGAAGTACGTTGACCCGAAGTACGGCCATGCTGACCAGGTTTGGAATCGAATTTTGACTTGTCCGCAATAGAACGGCGAGCGCTCTTCAAGAACAGATCGGTGCCTTCACGGCGAGAGAGTTTGGCCTTGGGGCCGAGGTAGCGTGCCACTTGATTTTCCTTTGATGCAACTACCGCATTGATAAATGCGGGAGCCAGGCGATGCAAGCATGGCCTGGCGGTGGGCTTGGTGAGTAATTAGATACGACGACGCTTTTGTGGGCGGCAGCCGTTGTGAGGAACAGGCGTCACATCAGCAATCGATGTGATGCGAATGCCCAAAGCGCCCAAAGCGCGAACAGAAGATTCACGACCTGGGCCTGGACCCTTGATCTCGACGTCCAGATTTTTGATGCCCTGTTCTTGAGCGGCGCGACCTGCAACCTCAGAAGCGACTTGGGCAGCAAACGGGGTCGATTTGCGCGAACCCTTGAAACCCTGTCCACCCGATGAAGCCCAAGACAAAGCATTGCCTTGACGGTCGGTGATGGTGATGATGGTGTTGTTGAAAGACGCGTGAACGTGTGCAATACCGTCAGCAATGTTCTTGCGGACTTTTTTACGGACACGTTGTGATGCGCTGTTTGATTGTGCTTTTGCCATAGTGGTCTCTCAATCCTGCTTATTTCTTCAGTGCCGCAGCGCCTTTGCGCGGACCCTTACGAGTACGTGCATTGGTGCGTGTACGCTGACCACGCATGGGCAAGCCACGACGGTGACGGAAACCGCGATAGCAACCAATGTCCATCAAACGCTTGATGTTCATGGTGGTTTCACGGCGCAAATCACCTTCAATGGTGAAAGCGGCGATTTGATCGCGAATTTTTTCGAGATCAGCGTCCGTCAGATCTTTGATCTTTTTGGAATAAGCGATGCCGGAGGCCTCGCAAATTTGTCGAGCGCGGGTGCGACCAATACCAAAAATGGCGGTCAAGCCAATTTCAGCATGTTTGTGCGGCGGAATGTTGATGCCAGCGATACGTGCCATTTTCGTCCTCTAAAACTAATTCAATCAGCCTTGACGCTGCTTGTGACGTGGATCGGTACAGATCACACGAACAACGCCTTTACGGCGAATGACCTTGCAGTTACGGCAAATTTTTTTCACCGAAGCAGAAACTCTCATGGTTCTCTCCTAAAACTCATCGATACCCAGACTTCTCAGACCAGGTGAAAAATACGGCCCCACACAATTAGTGTGAGGTTCTTTACCAAACCTCGATCAAATCAATCAAGACTTGAAGCTCGCCTTCTTCAAAAGCGAATCGTACTGTTGCGACATCAAGTAGTTTTGTACTTGAGCCATAAAATCCATGGTCACGACCACAATGATCAGCAAAGATGTGCCACCAAAGTAAAACGGAACATTGTATTTCAGAATCAAAAATTCAGGCAACAAACACACAAAAGTGATGTAAGCCGCACCGACAGCAGTCAGGCGCAAAAGGATCTTGTCGATGTATTTTGCAGTCTGATCACCTGGGCGAATACCCGGAATGAATGCGCCGCTTTTCTTCAAGTTATCTGCGGTTTCACGGCTGTTAAAAACCAAGGCCGTGTAGAAAAAGCAGAAAAAGATGATCGCAGCAGCATAGAACATCACGTAGACCGGCTGGCCTGGTGCCAATGCGTTGGCGACATCTTTGAAGAAGCGAACCACAGCACTTTCAGAAGACCCCGAACTGAACCAACCAATCAGCGTTGCAGGCAGCAAAATGATCGAGGAGGCAAAAATTGGAGGGATCACACCCGCCATGTTCAACTTCAATGGCAAATGGGAGGATTGACCGCCATAAACCTTGTTGCCAACTTGCCGGCGAGCGTAATTGACCAGTATTTTTCTCTGGCCACGCTCAACAAACACCACAAAGTAAGTGACCAATGCCACCACCACGATGATCATCATCGACACCAGCGGATTCATGGCACCTGTTCGAACCAACTCAAACAAACCACCCAAAGCACTGGGCAAACCAGCAGCGATACCCGCAAAAATCAAGATCGAAATCCCGTTGCCCAAACCCCGCTCAGTGATTTGCTCTCCCAACCACATGAGAAACATGGAGCCAGCGGTCAAACTCACAACGGCGGTCATGCGAAACCCCATGCCAGGATTGATCACCAAACCTGCAGAAGCTTCTAACGCAACAGCAATACCAAAAGACTGAAACAGAGCCAAGCCCAAGGCCCCAAAGCGGGTGTACTGCGTGATTTTCCGCCGGCCAGCTTCGCCTTCTTTTTTCAACTGTTCGAACGAAGGCAATACATACGTCAACAACTGCATCACGATGGACGCAGAAATGTACGGCATGATGCCCAGCGCAAAAATTGTGAACCGGGACAGGGCACCACCGGAGAACATATTGAACAAATTCAAAATGCCGCCTTGCTGACCATTGAACAACTGCTTCAGTTGCTCAGGGTCGATGCCCGGAACTGGAATATGTGCGCCCGCACGGTAAACCACCAGCGCAAGCAACAAAAACAGAAGACGGCGACGCAAGTCTCCGAACTTGTCTGCTTTGGCTGTTGAATTAGCGCTGGTTGCCACAGTGTTTCTCGCTCATCAACATTCAGGCTACAGAGCCGCCAGCAGCCTCGATGGCCGCCTTGGCACCCGCAGTTGCACCAATGCCAGTCAACTTGACAGCTTTGGCCAACTCACCTGTATTGATCACTTTGACCACTTTGGCCATTTGAGAGACCAAACCGGCCTGCTTCAAAGCCAACACATCCACTTCGGCCAAATCCAAACGGGACAAGGTTGTCAAAGTGATCTCAGCGTTGTACTTGAGCAAGTGAGATTTGAAACCACGCTTTGGCAAACGGCGCTGCAAAGGCATTTGACCGCCTTCAAAGCCCACCTTGTGGTAGCCGCCTGAACGTGATTTTTGACCTTTGTGACCACGGCCAGCGGTTTTACCCAAACCCGAACCGATACCACGACCCACGCGACGAGGCGCGTGCTTGGAGCCTTCTGCGGGCTTGATGCTGTTGAGTTCCATCATTCGCCTCTTAGAGAACTTTGACCAGATAGCTGATCTTGTTGATCATGCCGCGCACTGCGGGCGTGTCTTGCAACTCGCTCACAGAGTTCAGCTTGCGCAAGCCCAATCCACGCACTGTGGCGCGGTGTGACTCTTTGGTGCCAATCGGGCTGCGAACCAGTTGGACTTTCACGGTTGATTGTGTCGTCATGTTCGATCTCCGGTTCAGCCGAACAACTCTTCAACCGACTTGCCACGTTTGGCAGCCACGTTGGAGGCTGTTGTGCAATTGGACAAAGCATCCAAGGTGGCACGAACCATGTTGTAGGGGTTGGATGAACCATGGCTCTTGGCCACGATGTCAGTGATGCCCACCACTTCGAACACGGCGCGCATTGGACCACCAGCGATGATGCCGGTACCTTTTGGCGCTGGAGCCATCATGACGCGTGCAGCGCCATGGTGACCGTGCACTGCATGGTGGATCGTGCCGTTCTTGAGGTGAACTTTGGCGAGGTTGCGACGGGCTTCTTCCATCGCTTTTTGCACGGCTGCTGGCACTTCTTTCGATTTGCCCTTGCCCATGCCCACTTTGCCATCGCCGTCACCGACCACGGTCAAGGCTGCGAAACCGAGGATACGGCCACCCTTCACCACTTTGGTCACGCGGTTGACCGCGATCATCTTCTCGCGGAGACCGTCTTCAGGACCGTCACTCTGCGGTTTTGCTGTAAATTTAGCCATTTGTAACTCCGATCCGTTTAGAACTGCAGACCTGCTTCACGGGCTGCTTCGGCCAAAGCCTTGACACGACCGTGGTAAGCGAAACCTGCGCGGTCGAAGGCGACCTTCTCAACGCCAGCTGCTTTTGCTTTTTCGGCAATGCGCTTGCCAATCACTGTGGCTGCAGCGGCATTGCCGCCTTTGCCCGTAGCGCCCAAGGCCGCGCGCACTTCGGCTTCGGCTGTGGATGCGCTGGCCAACACTTTGGTACCGCAGCCAGAAATAACGCTGGCGTAAATGTGCAGGTTGGTGCGGCTCACTGTCAAACGCGCCACGCCTTGCTGTGCAATGCGGATACGTGTTTGGCGTGCACGACGGAGACGCTGCTCTTTCTTGGTCAACATGATGCAGCTCCTTATTTCTTCTTAGTCTCTTTGATCGTGATCTTCTCATCCGAATAACGGATGCCCTTGCCTTTGTAAGGCTCAGGTGGACGAACAGCACGGATCTCAGCAGCAATTTGGCCAACACGTTGACGGTCAGCACCCTTGATCACGATTTCAGTCGCGGTTGGGGTGGCCACCGTGATGCCAGCAGGCATGTCGATGTTGACGGGATGCGAATAACCAACAGCCAGGTTCAATTTGGCGCCGGAAGCGGCCGCTTTGTAACCCACACCAACCAAGTTCAACTTCTTTTCGAAGCCCTTGGTCACGCCAGTCACCATGTTGTTCACCAGCTGACGCAAGGTGCCGCTCATGGCATTGGCTTCACGTGAATCGTTGGCGGGGGCAAAACTCAACTTGCCACCTTCGTTACTCACATTCACCAGCATGTTGGAGGCGATGGCCAATTGACCACCAGCGCCCTTCACACTGATTTGATCTTGTTTGATCGACACATCCACACCAGCGGGGATGGTCACAGGCATTTTTCCTACGCGGGACATTCTTTTTCTCCCTTTAAGCGACGTAGCACAGCACTTCGCCGCCGACACCGGCTGCACGTGCTTTGCGATCGGTCATCACACCCTGGGGCGTGGTGACGATAGCCACGCCCAAGCCGTTTTGGACTTGAGGAATAGCATCACGGCCTTTGTACACACGCAGGCCAGGACGGCTCACGCGCTCAATACGTTCGATGACCGGACGGCCAGCGTAGTATTTCAGGGCGATTTCGAGGGTGGCTTTGCCATCTTCGGTTTTGACTTGGAAGCCGTCAATGTAGCCTTCATCTTTGAGCACTTGAGCAATGGCCACCTTCACTTTGGAAGAAGGCACCATCACGGCGGCTTTGGCCACCATCTGTGCATTACGGATGCGGGTCAACAGATCGGCAATAGGATCACTCATGCTCATGTTGTTATCTCCTGCCGATTACCAGCTGGCTTTGGTCACGCCCGGAATGTTGCCTGCGAAGGCTAATTCACGGATCTTGGCGCGGCCCAGACCAAATTGACGGAACGTACCGCGTGGGCGACCGGTGATTTCACAGCGGTTGCGTTGGCGGGTCGGGTTGGCGTTGCGCGGGAGCTTTTGCAGGCCCAGACGGGCAGCTGCACGCTCTTCATCGCTGCGCTTGGCATCGTTGGCGATGGCTTTCAATTCCGCATATTTCTTAGCGAATTTGGCCGCCAGTTTTTCACGCTTGAGCTCGCGCTCGATCAAAGCTACTTTAGCCACGTGACACCTCAGTTCTTGAAGGGGAAGCGGAAAGCTGTCAAGAGCGCTTTGCACTCTTCGTCAGACTTGGCCGTTGTGGTGATGCTGATGTTGAGACCGCGCAAGGCATCCACCTTGTCGTACTCAATCTCAGGGAAAATGATCTGCTCTTTGACGCCGATGTTGTAGTTGCCGCGGCCATCGAATGCGCGACCAGAGATACCACGGAAGTCACGCACGCGAGGCAAAGCCACGGTCACGAAACGATCGAGGAATTCATACATCTGAACACCGCGCAAGGTCACCATGCAGCCGATGGGCTGTTGTTCACGGATCTTGAAACCGGCAATGGCTTTCTTGGCCTTGGTCACCACAGGCTTCTGGCCCGCGATCTTGGTCAAGTCGCTCACAGCGTGATCCATGACCTTCTTGTCAGCCACAGCTTCAGACACACCCATGTTCAAGGTGATCTTGGTGATGCGAGGAACCTGCATGGGCGACGTGTAACCAAATTTGGCCGTCAGTTCAGCAGCGATTTTCTCGCGGAAGAGTTGTTGCAAACGTGCCATGCTCATGCCACCTTGATTTCTTCGCCGCTCGACTTGTAAACGCGAACGCGTTTGCCGTCAGCTTGCAGCTTAATGCCCACGCGATCAGCCTTACCTGTGGCGACGTTGAAAATCGCCACATTGGATTGGTGAATCGGCATGGCCTTTTCGATGATGCCGCCAGTTGTGCCCTTCATGGGGTTTGGCTTGGCGTGTTTTTTGACGATGTTGATGCCGTCAATCAGCAGGTACGAATCGCTGGCGCGCGACGAAACTTTGCCGCGCTTGCCTTTGTCACGACCTGTGATGACGATGACTTCGTCGCCTGTGCGAATCTTGTTCATGGCGCGTCCTTACAGTACTTCAGGAGCCAAGGACACGATCTTCATGAACTTCTCGGTACGCAGTTCACGCGTGACCGGGCCGAAGATGCGGGTGCCGATAGGCTCCAACTTGGCATTCAGCAACACAGCAGCATTGCCATCGAATTTGATGAGGGAGCCATCGCCGCGGCGGATGCCTTTGGCGGTGCGAACCACCACAGCACTGTAGATCTCGCCTTTTTTGACGCGACCACGTGGGGCGGCTTCTTTGATGCTCACTTTGATGATGTCGCCAACACTTGCATAGCGACGCTTAGACCCGCCGAGCACCTTGATGCACAGCACGGACTTGGCGCCGGTGTTGTCGGCCACATCCAACCGAGATTCTGTCTGGATCATTTCTTTGTTCCCAACTTGTATTTCTTGTGCACCAGCCTTGCAGCCAACACACTGAAATCAGTCTTGGACCCGTCATTCACGCTGCAAACCACTCGCGGCGCTTCAGATTGGGCAGATAACCACGCCTTTTGACAGGCGAAGCCCACGATTATGTCTGAAAAGCCAGCTGTGCGCAACACCTTTGGGAATTTATTTGCAAATATTCGGTGCCCGAACCCGTTTTTTGGAGGATCCCGGGCTCAGTGGCCCCATCTCGGCCCATGGAGCCCCACGAAAAAGGGACAATGTCTCCAGCATTTCTCCCTTTTTTCTCATTTTCCTCTGTCTCTTTATGTCTACCTTTACCAATTCCTTGGCATTCATTGGCGGCGGCAACATGGCCAGCGCCATCATCGGCGGCTTGATCCGTCAAGGCATGAAGCCTGAGCAGATCATGGTGGTGGAGCCGTTTGCGGATACGGCCGCCAAACTCTTGGTTGATTTCGGCATCACTGCGCTGCGTGTCGCTGACGCCTCTCTGTCACGCGCCGACTTGGTCATTTGGGCGGTCAAACCCCAAATATTTGCTGAAGCCGCCATCCCGGTCATGCCCCACACGGGTTCCGCACTCCATTTATCGGTTGCTGCAGGCATTCGCACCGACAGCATCTGCCGCTGGGTCAGTTCAGACCGCGTGGTCAGGTGCATGCCCAACACGCCCGCGCTGGTGGGCCAAGGCATCACCGGCTTGTTTCCTTGCCCATCGGTCACGCCCGCAGACCAGGCCTTGGTCGAGCGTGTCATCGGTACCACCGGGCAATTCATTTGGGTACAGCAAGAATCCCACTTGGATGCTGTCACGGCACTGTCAGGCTCCGGCCCAGCCTATGTGTTTTTTTTCCTGGAAGCCATGACCGAGGCGGGTGTTGGCATGGGTCTGAGTGCCGAGCAAGCCCAGCAATTGGCTGTGGCCACTTTTTCAGGGGCGTCCTCTTTGGCGGCCGCTTCGTCGGAACCGGTCGAAGTGCTCCGTCAACGCGTGACCTCCAAGGGCGGTACAACTTATGCGGCCATCACCTCACTCGAAGCCTCGGGCGTCAAAGCTTCATTCGTGAAAGCCATGCAAGCAGCCGAGGTGCGTGCGCGAGAATTGGGCGATGAGTTTGGCAAGGCCTAAAGCTCCCCGCCTAGGGGAACAACTCAACGGTACGACAGAACCACGCCCGCAAAGACGCTGAACCCCAACCAGTGGTTCAAACGAAAGGCCTTGAAGCACCCCTCGCGGGTGCGGTCTTTGATCAGCATGAGATGCCAAACCACCTGAACAGCCGCTCCGGCCAGGCCCATGAAGAGCCCAAGACCGCGCGCTGAAGCGTCCAATAAGACCGCCCACATCGCCAGGTAGGCCACATAAAAACCAGCAATCGCCGCTACATCCCAGCGCCCCAAGGTGATGGCCGAGGTCTTCATGCCGATTTTCAAATCGTCATCGCGGTCAACCATCGCGTATTCGGTGTCATAGGCCAACACCCAAAACAAATTGCCCACCAACAAACCCCAGGCCAAGGGTGGCACTTGCCCCTGCACTGCGGCAAAAGCCATCGGAATGCCAAAACTGAAGGCCACACCCAACACGGCCTGAGGCATCGACACAAGGCGTTTGGCATAGGGGTACAAGAGCGTGACCGCCAAAGCCGCAAATGACCACTGGATGGTGGCGGCATTCGTGGTCAAGACCAAAGCGAATGCGCACAGCGCCAGCACCACGCCCACAGCCAAAGCTTCTTTCACGCCTAAGCGCCCGCTCGTGACCGGGCGGTTGGCGGTGCGTTTGACGTGCCTGTCAAAGTCGCGATCGGCCACATCATTGACGCAGCAGCCTGCGCTGCGCATCAAAATGGTGCCCAGACTAAAAACGGCCACCAAATGCCAACCGGGAAACCCTTCAGCAGCGACCCACAGTGCCGCCAAAGAGGGCCACAACAACAGCAACCAACCCGCGGGTCGGTTCCAGCGGATCAGATCCAAATACAACTTGAGTTTGTCATGCATGCGACGTCACCTCAAGACAGCCGCGTCACACCGGGCAGTGGACAAGCGTAAATGGCATTGCGTACAGCCGCAATCGCCTCATACCGGGTAAAACTGCGGCGCCAAACCAGCACCACGCGCCGCGTAGGCGGCTTGCCGCCCGCAGGGTCGACGATGGGCAGATAGCGAACCGGAGAGTCATGGTGCCCACCCGAGCGTTTGTGCACCGGCTTGAGATCGGGCACGGACATGCGCGGCACCAAGGTCACCCCCATGCCCGCGGCCACCATGTGCTTGATGGTCTCGAGTGACGAGCCCTCGAATGTCTTGCGAATGCCATCGGTTTGGCTCGCATAACGGGCAAATTCGGGGCAAACCTCCAGCACATGGTCCCGAAAACAGTGGCCGGCCCCCAGCAACAGCATGGTCTCGTTCTTCAACTGCTCGGTCGTGATGGATGTCGCCTGGGCCAAGGGGTGGCTCAAGGGCAAGGCGGCCATGAAGCTCTCGTCGTACAAGGGTGCCACTGCGAGACCTGACTCGGGAAAGGGCTCGGCCAAGATGGCGCAGTCGAGTTCGCCCGTGCGCAGCATTTCGAGCAGTCGCACCGTGAAATTTTCTTGCAGCATCAAGGGCATCTGCGGGATGTCGGTGATGATCTGGCGCACCAAATCGGGCAACAAATAAGGCCCGATCGTGTAGATGACGCCCAAACGCATGGTGCCCGCCAACGGGTTTTTTCCCCGCTTGGCAATTTCCTTGATCTCGGCGGCTTGCTCCAGCACGCTTTGGGCCTGGCGCACGATCTCTTCGCCCAGCGTGGTCACCGACACCTCGCTGGCACTGCGTTCAAACAGTTTGACTTCCAGCTCTTCTTCCAGCTTCTTGATGGCCAGTGACAGTGTGGGCTGTGACACAAAGCAGGCCTCCGCAGCCTTGCCAAAGTGCTTTTCGCGCGCCACAGCCACGATGTATTTGAGTTCGGTCAGCGTCATGGGCGTTATTTGAACATCAAGCCTTCAGATACTCGGATTTCCCGCCCAACCAGCGGCCAATGTGGCGCTCGGCCAAGCCCGCGTGCTGGTCCAGCATCTGCGGCGCCAGGGCCCGCGCCCAGTCCAGCAAATGCCCATCGGTTTCCAGATCGGCAAAGCGCAGCAAGGGGGCACCCGACTGGCGGGCCCCCAAGAACTCACCCGGCCCGCGAATTTCCAAATCGCGCCGGGCAATCTCGAAGCCGTCGTTCGTCTCGACCATGGCGCGCAAACGCTCTCGGGCGGTCTCGCTCAGGCGTCCGCCCTCGGGCGTGCCGTACAGCAACACGCAGGCCGACGCTGCCGCACCCCGCCCTACCCGGCCGCGCAGCTGGTGCAGCTGGGAGAGGCCAAAGCGCTCGGCGTGTTCGATCACCATCAGCGAAGCGTTGGGCACGTCCACCCCCACCTCGATCACCGTGGTGCTGACCAACACGCCCATCACGCCTGCGGTAAAGAGCTCCATCACGGCCTTCTTTTCGGCCACAGGCATGCGCGAATGCAACAAGCCCACCATCACGCCCGGCAGCGCCTCGCTCAGGGCGGCGTGGGTTTGGGTGGCGTTGGTCAAGTCCAGCGCTTCACTTTCTTCAATCAGTGGGCACACCCAATACACCTGCCGCCCCTCTTGCAACTGCGCTCCAATGCGCGAGACGACTTCGTCGCGGCGGTGGTCCGACACCACGCGGGTCACGATGGGCGTGCGCCCAGGCGGCAACTCGTCGATCACCGACACATCCAGATCGGCGTAATAGCTCATGGCCAGGGTGCGCGGAATGGGCGTGGCCGTCATCATCAACATGTGGGGCTCCATGCCGCCTTCTTGCATCTTGCCGCGCAAGGCCAAGCGCTGCGCCACGCCAAAGCGGTGCTGCTCGTCGATGATGGCCAGCGCCAGGTTTTTGAACTTGACGTGCTCTTGAATGACCGCGTGTGTGCCCACCACCAGCGCCGCTTCGCCCGACTCGATCAGCGCCAGCATGGTGGCGCGCTCTTTCTTCTTCTGGCTGCCAATCAGCCAAGCGACTTTCACACCCAAAGGCTCCAGCCAGCCCACCAACTTGGCAAAGTGCTGGGTGGCCAAAATTTCGGTCGGCGCCATCAGCGCACATTGCCAGCCCGCATCCACCGCCACCATGGCCGCCAGCGCCGCCACCACGGTCTTGCCCGCGCCCACATCGCCTTGCAGCAGGCGGTGCATGGGCACGTTGCGGGCCAGGTCTTTGCCAATTTCTTGGCCCACACGCTGTTGGGCGTTCGTCAATCTGAAAGGCAAAGCGTCTAAAAGCTGTCCGTACAGACCTTGGGACTTGAGCTTCAGGGCTGGGGCACGCAGCACATCGCGTTCGCGCTTGGCCGTCAGCTGCGACAACTGTTGCGCCAGCAACTCCTCGCATTTGAGGCGAATCCAGGCCGGGTGGCTGCGGTCCTCCAAAGCGGCCAGCGACACATCGGGCGTGGGGTGGTGCAAAAAACGCAAGGCATCGCGCAATGACCAAGCTCCTCGGGGGTCCGGCCAAGCGATACCGGGGGGCAAGGTCTCGCTCAGGTCGGCATGGTTCAGGCCGTTGATCACCGCCCGGCGCAGATAGGCCTGGGCCAGGCCCGCCACCGTGGAATACACCGGGGTCAAGGCCTCGGCCAAATTGCCACCCGCCGCCTTGAAAGTGGGGTGCATCATGGTCAGCCCCATGAAGCCGCCGCGCACCTCACCCCGCGCCCGGATGCGGTTGCCCACGGCCAGCGCCTTTTGGTGCGAGGGGTAAAAACTGAAAAACCGCATCACGCAGGTGTCCGAGCCGTCATCCACCGTCACCAGCAGCTGACGGCGCGGGCGCATGGTGATTTCGCAGGCCGTCACCGTCGCCTCGATCTGCGCGGTATCGCCCTCTCGCGCATCGCGCAACTTGACGATGCGCGTCTCGTCCTCGTAGCGCAGCGGCAGGTGCAGCGCCAGGTCAATGTCGCGCTTCAAGCCGAGCTTGATCAGCGCTTTTTGGGGTGCGCTGAGTGTTTTGGCGGGCGTGGATTCGGACTTTGCAGACATCCATTGATTGTGCCGTGAGAGTCAAGGTTCGTCAGTCGTCCAATTTCAGTGACCTTCGGGCAAAATCCTGCCTTTCCAGTCATTCGGGCCTGTCAAGCCCATACACCATGTCCTCTTCTGCTTCCCCCCGCGACTTCACCCTGAGTGATTTCGACTTCGAACTCCCCCCAGAACTGATCGCCCAACACCCTGCCACCGAGCGCAGCGCCTCGCGTTTGCTGGACGGCTCCTCACCCACGGTAGTGGACAGAATTTTTCATGAACTGCCTGGCCTGCTGAATGCAGGTGACTTGCTGGTGTTCAACGACACCAAGGTGGTCAAAGCCCGCATCTTTGGCGAGAAGGCATCGGGCGGCAAACTCGAGTTGCTGATCGAGCGCGTGCTCCCGGGCCACCAGGTGGTGGCGCACATGCGGGTCAGCAAAAAGCCCCTGCTCGGCGGCAAGATGCATTTGGCAGGCGGGGCACGCCACGGCGGTTTCGATGCCGTGCTGCTGGGCCGCTGGCCCGATGAAAACGGCCCACTGTTTCACCTGCAACTGAGCGACGAGCCTCACGCCTTGATGGAAAAACACGGCGTGATGCCACTTCCCCCTTACATTGAGCGCCCGGCGGGCACGGCCGATCATGAAGACACGGAAGAAGACGCCGAGCGTTACCAAACCGTGTTTGCGCGGGCACCCGGCGCGGTGGCTGCACCCACGGCAGCGCTGCATTTTGACGAGGGGGTGTTGGCGGCTCTGGCGGCGCGCGGTGTGCAAACCGCCAGCGTGACCTTGCATGTGGGCGCGGGCACCTTCCAGCCGGTCAAGACCGAGAACATTGCTGAGCACCACATGCACAGCGAATGGTACGAAGTACCCGAATCCACGCAGCAAGCGATTGCTGAGTGCAAAGCACGCGGCGGCAAAGTGATTGCGGTGGGCACCACCACGGTTCGCACGCTGGAGTCGTGGGCCAAGTTCGGTCAGGCCAGCGGCGATACCGAGATTTTCATCACGCCCGGGTTTGAGTTCAAAGTGGTGGACCTGCTGATCACCAACTTCCACCTGCCCAAAAGCACGCTGATGATGCTGGTCAGCGCTTTTGCAGGCTACGAACACATCATGGGCCTGTACCGCCACGCGATTGCGCAGAAGTACCGGTTTTTCAGCTATGGGGATTCGATGCTGTTGAGGCGAACCAGAATCGATTGACCCTGTCAGCACGTTGGCGCATTACAATTGCAGTGCAATTGAAAGGCTTCTATGAAAACCGCCACACTACCGGCCCTTCGTGTCAGCCCAAGTCTCAGACAAGCCGCCGAAAAAGCACTGCGCCCCGATGAGACCCTGTCCAAACTGATGGAAATCTCACTGGAAAGATTCATTGCACACCGCGCGGCCGAAGACGAGTTCATCGCCCGTGGTTTGCGATCTGCCGAAGAAGCGCGTCAAAGTCAGGTCTACTTTTCCGTTGATGACGTGCTGCATGAATTGAAGAGCAAACTGGCCAAAGCCAAGTCCTCGGTCTCTTGAGTCGGACCGGGCTCGATCATGGATGAGTTTCAAGTCCGCTTCACTGCACAAGCCCAATCTGATCTGAACCGGCTTTATGAGTTCCTCTTGGAATTTGATATCCATACGGCCGAACGGGCATTGCGAGCCATTGAAAACGGTTTGGATTTTTTACGCAAATCGCCTTTTTCTTGTCGCAAAGCCGCCGCTGGTGTACACGGCCCTCTGCTCAGAGAGCTCATCATTTCGTTTGGAGCATCTGGGTATCTGGCACTTTTCGAAATTGAAGACGCTCACACGGTGACCATCCTCGCATTGAGACATCAGCGAGAAGACGATTTTCACTGATGAAAATGGCTCTCAGCTGGCCTCCAAGCCTTAAAGCTCCAAGAACACCCGCCCACCCTCCACCTTGACCGGCCAAGTCTTGGCCGGCTCGGTCGCCGGACCACAGGCCACCGAGCCGTCGCGCAGACTGAACTGGGCTTGGTGAAAGGGGCACTCCACGTGGTCGCCTTCCACAAAGCCGTCGCACAACTTGGCGTTACCGTGCGTGCACAGGTTGTTGATGGCAAACACCTCGCCGTCCACGCTGAACAGGGCAATGTCTTGGCCTTCGGGGGCGACGGCGATGCCCGCACCGTCAAACAAATCGGCCTCGGCGGCCACGTCAATCCAGTTTGTCATGGTCATATCGGGTAGATGATGGCGTTGGGGATCATTTCGCTGTCGTACACACACAGGCGTTCGGCGAACTTCAGGCCCTCGGGGGTCTGGACGATGGTGTCGATGTAGCGGCCCACATTGAACACGGTGCTGGCCTTGTCGAGTTTGGTGCGGAACACGGCGTAATTGGCTTCCGATTGGATGCGGTCGCCCTCGACCTGTCGCACCACGGGCGCGCCCACCACGTGCCGCTGGTAATACGGGTCGTGGTAAAGCGTCTCTTGGATACCGTAGACACGGTCTTTGAGCATGCCTTTGCTGGTGAACGACAGGGTGCACAGGGGAAAGCCGCGCTCATGGTTTTCTCGCGGGATGAGTTTGTACACGCACTGCTCGGTGAAAAATTCCGGCCACAAATCCCACTGGCCACTGTCCACGGCCAGGGCGTAATCGGCATACAGGCGGCCGAGGGCCATGTGGGTTTCAAAGTTCACCATATTCAGGCCTCCATCACTTTGCGCCAGTATTCGTACATGCCCCGGATGAGTGTTTCAGTCACCATGTGGTCGGTCTCACCCACATCGCGCCCACCCAACTCCACCAGCATGCGGTGCTCGGGTTTGGTCTCAAAGGCTTGCTGCGAAAACTCAATCACCTCGCCGTCGTCCGCACTCACAAAACCGGCCGGACCAAACAGATTGGACTGGCGCAAGCGCCGCTCGGTCATCTCGGGCGTGTCGTCTTCAAAACCAAAGTGCGTCCAGACAAAGTCGAACGCGCCATGCCCGTCGGGCTGGATGTGACGGGTGGACACGCTGTTGACCTGCTGCTGAAAAATCACGCTGGGGAACAGCGTCATCATCACCGCCGTGGGCATCTGCTCGCCCATTTGCCACCAGCCCTCGGGCACGATGTCCAGAAAGCTGGCGTCGTGCAGCTGCATGCTCTCTTTGAAGCTGCTCACCTGTGTGACCTGCGACGCCTGCCCCGTGGCCTGGCCCGCGCTGCCTCGGGTCGAGATCATGGCAGCGTGGCGGTGGTGGGCGTCCATGCGCAGCTCGCTCTTGTTGTCGGCACGCCAAAGACCAAAGGTCACAAACCAGGTGTGCAGCAGGCCGGGGTGGTACGGGTCTTTGATGTTTTCCTGCATCAGCTTCCAGTTGCCCGGAATGCGCTGGCGGTTGTAGCCCAGCACCACCAGCTTGCGGCCGTTGAACAGGCGGTCAAAGTATTTCAGGATGGTCGGCCCCATGAAGTCTTCGAGCGATTCCACATTGGGGTCAAAGGAAGCGAACACCACACCGCCGCGTGTGGCGACTTTCAAGGCCGTGAGGCCATGCTCCCTGGGGTCAAAGTCGGCGGGCATGCCGCCGTTGACCTGGCCGTCTTGCCGCACACCGCGGCGAAAAGGCACACCCTGCAAGTCACCCTTGAGCGTGTAACTCCACTGGTGGTAGGGGCAGACAAACTCTTTTTTGTTGCCGTGGCGCTCACGGCAAAACTGCATGCCCCGGTGGGCGCAGACGTTTTCGACCACATGGATCTGGCCGTCGGTGGCGCGCGTCAAGATGACCGAGCGCTCGCCGACCACGGTGCGCTTGAAGTCGCCAGGGTTCGGAATCTCGGCTTCCAGGCCCACATAGCTCCAGTGGCTTTTGTAAAAGAAGCGCGCCAGCTCCTGTTTGTGCCGGTCTTCGTCGGTGTACACGGCAAACGGGACGCGGCTGGTGCCTGCCGTTTCCCAGTGGATGGGCTGCTCGGTCATGTTGAATCCTCAAAATTCTTGATGCAAATCATGCGTACACCCTTGAATTTCGTAAATCGAATTTCATCAATAATCATTATTCGTATTTCAAATAAAATCCAGCATGGACCTTGCCCGCCTCGACTTGAACCTGCTGCTGGTGTTTCACCACCTGCTGCGTGAAAAGCGCGTGTCGGCGGTGGCCACGGTGCTGGGCATGAGCCAGCCCGCCGTCAGCAGCGCCTTGGGCCGACTGCGCAGCAGCTTGGGCGATGAATTGTTTTTGCGCACCCAGCGGGGCATGGAGCCCACGCCTTACGCCTTGCAACTGGCCGAGCCCGTGGCGACAGCGCTCGACGGCCTGCAGCAAGCGCTCAATGTGCGCGCCTCGTTTGACCCAGGCACCAGCGAGCGCCGTTTCACGCTGGCCATGACCGATGTGGGCGAGATGTATTTCCTGCCCGTGCTGATGGACGCGCTGGCTGGGGCCGCCCCGGGCGTTACGCTGAATGTGGTGGCGGTGACCAGCGCCAGCCTGAAAGACGACATGGCCTCAGGCCGGACCGACTTGGCGCTGGGCCTGCTGCCGCAACTGCAAGCGGGGTTTTTTCAGCAAGCGCTGTTTCGCCAACCTTATGTGGGCCTGATGCGCGAAGACCACCCCTTGGCCCATCCTGACGGCTTGACCTTGTCCGACTTTGCGGCGGCCAGCCATGTCCGGGTGATGGCCGCAGGCACGGGCCACGGACGGATCGATGAGGCCATCAGCGAGGCGCTGGAACGGCAGGGTTTGCAAAGGCGCATCCGCCTCACGGTGCCGAACTATGTGGCTTTGGGCGATGTGCTCGGGCATTCGGACCTGATCGCCACCGTGCCTGAGCGTTTCGCCCAGCGCGTGACCGGCCCCTTTGCGTTGACCACCCGGCCACTTCCCCTGGCGGTGGACGGCAGCGCCATTCACCAGTTCTGGCACGCCCGCCTGCACAAAGACCCTGGGCACCAATGGCTGCGCGAGTTGGTCGCGCAATGCTTTGGCGATGGCAGCCTCTGACCCCCTTCTACAATCCCAGCCATGCTCCAATTCGACCTGCTCAAAAACGACCCCGCCAGCCACGCCCGTCGCGGCCAGCTCACCCTGAACCATGGCGTGGTGCAAACGCCCATCTTCATGCCTGTGGGGACCTACGGCACCGTCAAAGGCGTGATGCCGCGCAGCCTGCACGAGATGGGCGCGCAGATCATTTTGGGCAACACCTTTCACCTGTGGATGCGGCCGGGCTTGGACATCATGCAAGGCTTTGGCGGCCTGCACCAGTTTGAAAAGTGGGACAAACCCATCCTGACCGATTCGGGCGGGTTTCAGGTCTGGTCGCTGGGCGACATGCGCAAGATCACCGAAGAAGGCGTGACCTTTGCCAGCCCCGTGAACGGCGACAAGCTCTTCATGTCGCCCGAAGTGAGCATGCAAATCCAGACCATCCTGAACTCGGACATCGTGATGCAGCTCGACGAGTGCACGCCTTACGAGACCAAGGGGCACCTCACCACCGAGGCGGAAGCCCGCAAGTCGATGGAGATGAGCCGCCGCTGGGCCGTGCGCTCCAAAGACGAGTTCGCGCGTTTGCAAAACCCCAACGCGCTGTTTGGCATCGTGCAGGGCGGCATGTTTGAAAACCTGCGCCAAGAATCGCTCGACGCTTTGGTCGAGATGGACTTTCCGGGTTACGCGATTGGCGGCGTGAGCGTGGGCGAGCCCAAAGACCTGATGCTGCAAATCATGGCGCACACGCCGCACCGCCTGCCCGCCCACAAACCACGCTACCTGATGGGCGTCGGCACGCCCGAAGACCTGGTGCAAGGCGTGGCCGACGGCGTGGACATGTTCGACTGCGTGATGCCCACCCGCAACGCCCGCAACGGCACGGTGTTCACCCGCTTTGGCGACCTGAAACTGCGCAACGCCCGCCACAAAAACGACCCGCAACCGCTGGACACCAGCTGCACTTGCCATGCCTGCGCGGGAACATCTGGCGTGTCGTGGGACAACGGTGGCCGAGACGGTTTCAGCCGTGCTTACATGCACCACCTGGACCGCTGCGGCGAAATGCTCGGCCCCATGCTGACCACCATCCACAACCTGCACTACTACCTGAACCTGATGCGCGAAGTGCGCGAATCGCTGGACGCGGGTCAGTTCAGCGCCTTCCGGGCCCAGTTCAAGACGGATCGGGCACGCGGTGTGTGATCAATCGGTGGTGAACACCGTCAACACCCCGGTGTAACCATAGAGCTGCTTGCGCGCAATCTCGCCGGCGGCAAAAAAGCCCACCAGCGGCACATCGCCCAAAGCATGCCGAATGATCTGCATCTCGGCGTTGGGGCCGCCAAAGTGCGGGCCACCACGCCCAGTGCAGCTCACATACACAGCGCCCGCCATGCGCTGGCCCGCTTGGGGCACCGTGGGCACCGGGTCATCGCTCATGGCGTTGATGGCCTCGATGGACAGCATCTCAGGCTCCAGCGCTTCGCGAATTTCAGCGCACACGCGCACCAAGTCGGCTCGGGCCGCTTGCACATCGCGACGGCAAAACGTCAAACGCATGCCCGGCTCCAGGTGCTCGGCAATCGCCACGCTTTGGCGCCCAGGGTCCAGGCCGATGATGTGGCGCACCCGAACGTCGTGGCCCAGATTGCCTGCACGGCCCACGCCAGATTGCCCGGGCGCACTCAGGCCGACCAGCGTGGAGCGCACCACGGCAATGGCTTTTTGGGGGTCCTTCAGGCTGATGTCCAAATCGGCCAACATGACGTCCAGCGCAGGCTCTCCCGCCAACTGGAGCACCACATGGTCCTCGGATTCGGTGATCTCGCGTTCGGGGGCCACAGGCTGGCAGCCTTGCGTCACGCGCGACAAAAGCGCCACATCGGGTGAAAAGGCCACGCCACTCAAGCCACCTTGGAGGACACCGCCGTGCACCTCTGAGCCACCCGCATCTTCGGCCCGCACCGCAAACTGCACGCTGCGCGTGCGGCTGGCGCTCAAACCGCCAAACAAATAGCCTTGCTGCGTGCGCTCAGCCATCTCTTGGATCAGCTCGGCCAGGTCGGGTGTGTTGGGGTCGGCGTGCACCAAGGCCGCATCGGCCCAGCCCGATGGCAGCGGCGAGACCCCCGAAAACACGCGGTATTGCTCGGGCGTGAGGTCGCACAGCATGAGCGCCATGGCGGGTTCGTCGAAGTACTCGGCGTTGTTCACCGCCACGCCAATGCCCACCGTACCCGCCCAGTCAGTCACCTCGGGCAAGGCCTGGCGCAGGTGGTCGAGCAGCGCTTGCGCCTCGGGCGCGTAATGGTCGGTGATGTAGAGCAAGCCCAAACGGGGTTGGCTGGCGTAATCGGGCAAATCCATCTGGGCACGCAACTGCGCCAGCACCAGGCCAGCGGCCATGCGCCACTGCGGGTGGGTGGCGTGCCCACTCGGAAACAACTTCATGGCGCTTTGCGCTTGGCGGCTGGCTTGCGCGGCGCAGATTTGGCAAGCGGTTTGGTTTTGGCAGCGGCTGACTTCTTGGCCACGGCCTTTTTGGCAGGACTTGGTTTTTTACCAGGGGCTGACGTGCTGGCCCCTTTGGCTGTCATGCCCGTCTTCATGGCTTCGGCGGCCACGTCTTTGACGGCCGCGGTGGCAATGTTTTGAAACTGCTGGGTCAAGGCCCCCCACCACTGCATCGGGTCCACCGCAGGCTTGGCCGAAGCGGGCCCATTCGCAGGTTCTTCAGGCGCTTTATTGGCCGCATCCTCTGGTTGAACGGGTTTTGGCTCAGGCGCGGCCGGTGGCGTCACCGGTTGGGATGCAGCAGCTGGCGGCTCAGGCACGGGTGCAGGCGCTTTGGCCGTGAAGGCCTTGGCCAGATCGGCCATGCTGACATTCATGCTCTGCAGCGTGGACAAGGTCATTTTTTGCACCTCCATCGCTTGGATGGTGGCCTTGAGCGCCGTGGTGTTTTGCTCGAGCCAAAAAAGCACCGACTTCAACTCTTGAATGCGTTTGTCGATGTCTTCGATGCTGAGCGTGGGTGCCACCCAGCTGGCCATACCGGGCATGCCAGCCGCCGCAGGCTGAGCTGGCGAGGCGGTTTTAGACAGGTTTTGCAAAAAGTCAAAGCCTGGCACGAATTGGCCAAAGCCGAAGGCAGAAGGTTCGCTCATGGCAGTTCCTTGGAAAGTGGTCTGCAAAGCTTACCTGAAGACGCGTTCAAACAGTCTGACGCACTCAAAACGACTGGTTGGCCGAGAGCTGGCCGGAATGACTTGCGCAGACTGGCTGGCGCCTATCGGTGGGTTGGCCCCTGCCAGGTGATGTCGGAATGCCCGTTGTTGTTGGCCGCCGGGCGCTTGGGGGTGCTTTCCACAATTCCAATCTCGGGCTGGCTCTCCACTCGGGGAAAGAAGGCTTTGACTTCGTTGACTTGGCCAAAACTGCGGGTGAAGGCCGCCTGCTGAGCAGGGGTGAGCACTTGATCCCGAAAGAATATCACCTCGTACCGGGCCAATGCGGCCTTCAGCTCGCTTTGTCCCAAATCACTCAAGGACTGCGACAAGTCCAAACCATAGAGCGTGGCCCCGATGTTGGGGGTGTAGGGCTTGGCGACAAATGACCCATCAACATGCTGCAATTGGATCGAATGGGCCATGACTTTTCCTTGGCGAACAATTTCCGTGGGGTGGCCACCTCAGGTTGGCCCGCTCAGCAGTCTTTGCATCGCCCGCTTGGCCGTTGCCAACGCATTGGCCCGCATCCCGGCAAACATGTCTTTCAGGAACTGTCTGGCCAGTGGCTGCGCTTTTTCGGGCGAACCGGCATTGAAGGGGGGCTGCGGGTCGTACTCCAGGTACAACTGCACCGCCTCGGCATAGACCCGGCTTTTCAGCAGTGCCACCAACTTGAGGCCAAAGTCGATCCCGGCCGTCACGCCGCCGCCTGTGATGCGGTTGCGGTCCACCACAATTCGGCCCCGCGTGGGAATCGCGCCCAACTCTTTCAGCACATCGCGGGTGTCCCAATACGAGGTGGCTTTGTAGCCCTTGAGCAAACCCGCTGCCCCCAGAATCAAGGAGCCGGTGCACACGCTGGTCACATAGCGGGCGGTTTGACCCTTGGCCTTGAGAAAGGCGAGGACTTCCGGGTCTTCCATCATGGTGAAGGTACCCGGCACACCGCCGGGCACAAACAACACGTCCAGCTGCTCGGGGCATTGCGCGAAGGTGGTGGTGGGCTTGACCGGAATCAGCGCGGCAGGCCCCGGGCTTTCATTGCCCACGGGCTCCAGGTCTTTCCAGAGCAGGTGGATTTCCTTGTTCATCAAGGCCTCGAACACGGTCAAGGGTCCGACCAAATCCTGCAAAAACATGCCCGGATAAACCAACATGCCGATGGTGATTTTGGGGCCGCCAATGAGCGGCGCGTAACGGTCCATGGTGGCCAAGTGGTGCTCGTCAGCAGCTTGCTTCGAGGGCGCTTGCACCGCAGCGGGCTTGGCCAACGCTTGGGACGTTTGCATGGCCGAGTAGCCCAGCACCACAGAGGGCCAGGACAATAAACGAGAGAAATAACGACGGTTCATGAGAGTTCAAGGGGCACCCTTGCGGATGCCCCCTCCTGTGGCGTGGTGGATGGATCAGAATTTCGTGCTGATGCCCAGCACCAAGCTGCGCGGCAAACCGGGCACCACTTGGCCACCACCAAAATAGGCCATGGGTGCGTAATATGGTTTGTTGAGCAGGTTGCTGATGCTGGCGCTGTACTGGATGTCGCCGCGCTTGTAACTGGCCTGTGCATCCCACAAGGTGACAGTCGGCATCAAGAACGTGTTGCTGGTGTCGCCTGCCAGGTTGGAGCGATGCGACGCGCCCAAGCCCAGACCCAGGCCACGCCACTCGCCTTGTCGCACGTCGTAACGCGCTGCCACGCGCAGTGTTTGTTCAGGCACATTGAACAGGCGTTTGCCCACCCAAGCGGCATTGGTGTCTTGCGTGATTTCTGCAGTTTGGTGCGTATAGGCCGCAATCCAGGCCAGTGAAGGTGAGGCTTGCCAGCGCACGTCCACATCGAGGCCTTTGGCTTGCTGCACACCCGTTTGCACAGAAAAGCCTGGATTGGTCGGATCTGACACGGCGGCGTTCTTGCGTTGAATGTCAAACAAGGCGGCTGTGGCAGTCAAACCATGCCAGCCCTTGATGCGCAGACCCAGTTCTTTTTGTTCGGCCTCTTCCATTTTGGGCGCCACGCTGAACAAAGAGCCAAACGGCACTCGGGACATTTGGCTGTAACCACCAAAAAACGACACGACATCACTGGCGTCAAAAACGGCACCGAAACGTGGCGTGACCTTGTTGTTGGTGCTTTGGTTGTTGATACCCCAATCCGCATACAAATCTTTGGCCTCGGTGCGTGTATGGCGCAAGCTGCCATGCAAGTGCCAAGAACCCACTTGAACTTGGTCTTGCACATAAACCACGGTCGAAGTGCTGCGGTTTTGTTGCTGATTGGCCGCAGCAGGCACAGCAGGCTCACCCCAAGCAGGACGCACATTGCCGGTCAAATCGGTCATCACAAACGGCAGGTTGGCAAAGGCCATGAAGCCATCGTCGCGAGTCTCATCGCGGTCCAGGCCCAAGCTGACACGGTGCAGCGCCTTGCCCGACTGGATGGCCGTCGCCAAACTGAGTTGAACCGTGTTCGATGTCAGCTTTTCCCACAAACGGGCGCCGCTCAACACCACATTGGCGCCAAAGCCGCTGCCGTACTGACTTTCGCTGCCATAAGGGAATGGAAATACCCCTCGCTGATCCACTTCTGCGGTGTTGTGTGCGGCCAGGGCCTTCAAGGTCCAGTCATTGTTCAAGACTTGCGTCCACTGCACATTCAGGCCGCGTGACTTTTGTGTGGTGTCGGGCAAGCCGGTGGCGGTGACAAAGCTGCTTCGGCCTACGCCTGCAGCAGGCTCGGTGGCCGTGGCGTTGGCGCGTGGCAAGCCCGAATAATCCACCGTGGTGTTGTCCAGCATGCGGGCCTTGATGACCACTTTGGTTTTGGCATCGGGCGACCAGGACAGGCTCGGATTCAGCGCCAACTTGCGGAAGAAAACGCCTTGGGTTTCGCTGTCAGAGCGGTCATGCTCGCCATTGACCCGAAACGCCCACGCCTCGTTGATCGGCTGGTTCAAATCAACGTGCGCATTGCGGCGGCCAAAGTTACCCAACTTGACACCCACTTCACGCGAGGCCTTGGCAACAGGGTCTTTGGTCGTCACGGCAATGGTGCCGCCCACCGTCGAATAATTGCCGATCGCCTGGCCGCTGCCATACAGGCCACCCGCTGGACCTTTGATCACATCCATTTGCTGAACGCCCACCAGGCTCTCCTGGTTTTGGAACCAACCTGGCACCGAGACACCATCGACGACCATGGCCGCATTGAAACCGCGGATTTTGAAGCCCACGTTGTTGCTGTCGCGTGGATCGATTTCATTCACATTGCTCACGTTGCGCAAGGCGTCCGAAACCGTTTTGCTGCCCTGGTCATCGATGACCGAACGCGTAATGCTCACGATGGACTGGGGCACTTGCTCTACAGGGACGGCCGAACGTGTCGCGGTTTGTGTGATGGCTGGCTGATATCGGTCTTTGTCAGCTGTGATTTCGATGGTTTGTGTTTGGGCGTGGGCCAAAGCGGCGCAGCAAGCCCATGCGGCCATGGCCACAGCGGAGAAATTCAATTTTGTTTTCATGTTCTGACGAGATCTGGATGTGCAAGCAAAAACTGCACGCAAAAAGACATCACCCCAATCAATTCGGGTGGAGAAAAATCGCCTTGCGGCGTTCAGATCAAGTCAGGCGGCCCACGAGAAGGCAGTGGCGGCGCAGTGCGGGCCAGCAGCAGCGCCTCGGGCAAGGCTTGCACGATGAAAGCTCGTGCATCGTGCACATGGACCAAAGCCGACAATGTGGTCGGCGGCATTGCAGGTGTGGCGTGGGCGCACAGCGGGCAGTCCATGTTGCTGGTCAGCGGTGGGGCTTCACCCTCGCCTTGCACCACCACCTTCATGATGCCCATGGCGGAACACACGACCTCCATGGTCTTGGGCTGCAGCGTGGCGGTCAAAACCGACACACCCACAAACAGCACATACCAAACCAACACGAGGCGGCTCAGCGAGTGAAAGAAGGGGTGTGAACGGTGCATGTCCATGCCTCAGCGACTGGCAGGCCAGGGATTGGCGTGGCGAGTGTTGTGAACAAAGTTGTGGTCGGTCAAGGTGTTCAAGAAAGCGACCAGGTCGCTGACTTCTTGCTCGCTGACCTCGAAGCCCCCGATCAATGAACTGCGCAAGGGGCTGGGCCCGTTGGTCGTACCCCCTGCGCGGCCAGCCTGCGCGTAGTGGGCGCGGATGACTTGGTCGAGCGTGGCGATGGAGCCGTCGTGCATGTAGGGCGCGGTCAGCGCAATGTTGCGCAGGCTGGGCGTGCGGAACTTGCCCATGTCATCGGCGTCACCCGTGAACTCGCTGATGCCCGGGTTGTCTGCGGGGTAGGCACCCCGGCCATCCAGGTTGTGCAAGCCTGTGTTGTGAAAGCCGCGCTCGGCCAATGGCAGCTTGCTGTGGCGGATGTTGTCGGTGAAGGTGAAGCTGCCGTGGCAGTGGTAGCACTCCATCTTTTCGCCAAAGAACAGGCTTTCTCCGCGCTTGGCTGCTGGGGATATGGCCGTGGGCTGGCCGCCGTATTTGTAGCGGTCATACGGGCTGTCAAACGAGAGCAGGCTGCGCTGAAAACTGGCCAAGGCTTTGGTCAGCGTGCCCAGCGAATACAAAGCCTCGCTGCCTTTTGCGGCTTCGATCGGAAAGGCTTTGGCAAACAAGTCTCGGTAACGCGCATCGGCTTGCAGGCGTGCAAACAGTTCGTTCTCTCGCCCTGCCATGCCCATCTCGACCGGGTGCTCGCCAAACAGCGGAATGAGCGCCTGCACCTCCAAAGCCGTGAGGTTGGGGTTGGCCCAAGTCAGCACCGGCAGATAGGCCACATTGGCCAGCGCCATGGCACTGCGTTGCCCCGCTTGCCCGGTCACACCTTTGGCCACGGCCAGACCATCGGTGAAGGCTTTGTCCTGGTGGTGGCAGGTGGCGCACGACATGCTGCTGTCGGCCGACAGGCGTTGGTCGTAAAACAGGTGCCGCCCCAGCTCGACCTTGGCCGCACTCATCGGGTTGTCTGCGGGCACCACAGGGCGTGGCACCCAGGCAGGCAAGTCCCAATGAAAAACGTCTGTGGAACTGCCCGTGAGCACAGCCCAGCCGGCCAAGGCCAGCAGGCAGGTGCTCAGGGTTTTGCGCAAAGGGTTCATGGCCGAGCTTTGGGGTGCAGATCAGCGCTTGGACAAAAGGCGTTGAGGGCCTGCAGCGGCCATGCCGTCATAGGCCAGGCCCAGCGCCTGCATGACAGGTGGGCAGTCGCCGTCTTTGGGGAAGCTCATGCAGCCGGGCGATGTGCCTTTGGCGTTCACGTCCACATTGGCCTGTGCCAGCACCGCGCCCATGTCGGCCACCACGGTGTTTTTGCGCAGGTCAAAGCCCTCGAAACGCACCGTCATGCGGTTGGGGTTTTGGCAAGCGCTGGGGGCTTGGGTTTTGCTCTCGCCCGCGCATGCCGTGCTGCCCAGGTGCACCGAGTAGCGGGTGACCGGGCCCATGGCGTTGGCTGGTGCGGGTTTGTCTGTGCTGATGCCGCTGCTGGCGGTGTCGAACTTGATGAACTTGTAGCCGCCTTGCCAGTTCCAGAACATGGCTGTGGAGTTGAGCGGCGCGGGGGCGACCGTGGGGTCTTGGTGGTTTTGTGCAAAGGGCACGCCCACGGTGAGTTCCACCCCGGTGTACTCGCCCGCAGGCGCTTGGCCGCGCACGCTGGTGTTGGTGGCTTCTGTGCCATTGCGGCAAGGACCTGCGCCGTTTTCAAAGTCCAGCAGCGCCACCGATTGCTGTTGCCACACGCCGTCTTGTGCAAGTTGCACAGGCACGGTGCTGCCGTCTTGGCGCACCAACTTGACCTCGCTCACATACATGCGAAAGTCGCTGGGCGTGATGGTCGAGCGGGTGCTGCCCACGCCTTCGTAACGCTGGCCACAGGCAAAGGGCTGGCCGTTGATTTGGGCGGCAAACTTCAGCTCAACAGCTTGAGAAGTGGGTGGGCTGGGCAAGGTGCTGCAGGCGCTCACGGTCAAGGCCAATGCCGTCAGGGTGAAAAGATTTTTCATCGTATTCTCCATTTCAAAAATCAATGCTGATGCGCAGGTGAACCTGCACGCGGTGTTTGCACCCAGACGTTCACACGCCGGGTGCCTGCTTTTTCAAAGACCAACTCCAGATCGAAGCGGTCACCGTCTTGGAGGGGCTTGGCCATGTCCAGCAGCATCAGGTGGTGCGTGCCTGCGCCGCCGTGCCGCAAGGACACTTCGGTTTGCGCGGGCAGCTCCAAGGCGGGCACTTGGCGCATGCGCATGACATTGCCGTCCATCTGCATGTGGTGGATTTCGACCCGCGCGGCCACAGCGGTGCGGGCCGACAGCAGGCGGTCAGGCGTTTTGCCTTTGTTGCGTATCGACTTGAAGTACACAGCGCCTGTGGTCGTGCCTGCCAGGCTGGGCGTGGCGTAGGGGTGGTCCATGATCACATCGCCTTGGCGAAAGTCGTGCGCGTGGACAGAGCCCATGCCCAACAGCGCCAGGGCCACCAGCCCCATGAACAAGCCACCCGTCACAAAGCCCAGGCCAAAGCCGGTTTTTTGAGCGCTTTGCCAGAACTTGAAAATCACCTGTTGCATACCAGACCTTTCAGGCCGCCATGGCAAAGGGCTCAGCCACGGCCCACACGCTGGGCACACGCAGTCGAGGCTGCTTGCGTTCGGGCAGCAAGGTGTTGAGTTCGCGACACACCGTTTCAAACGTGGAGTCGACCACGCGGGCCATTTCTTTGAGCGTGGGCAGTTCTTGGCGCTGCACGGGCAGCACGCGGCCATCGGCCTGCTTGCCCAACACGGTCAACAAATAAGCCAAGCGCTGGACGATGGGGCCGGTGCGCAAACGGTGCATGTCGCAGGTCTGCCGCTGCTGCTGCAAGAAGCCCTGGGTCAAGATGGTGTAACGGTCCAGGGAGAGGCTAGACGCCAGCGGCTGGGCTTGCGCGGCCACCAAGGCCACTGCGGTGAAGGCATAAGGCTCGGCGCACAGCGACTCCACGCCGATCAGGTCTCCGGCCTGGGCCAGTTGCACCAAAATTTGGCCATCTTGGCCCTGACGCTCCAGCTTGAAAACACCTTGGGCCACGCGCCACACAGGGCCTACACCGCCTGCGGCCAACAAGTTTTGACCACGGCCCACGTCGATGGATCCACCCACCGGAATTTGGTTTAAAAATTGCACACGCTGCTCCTGACTGAATGGGCCAGTGCACCTGCATGAAAACAGGCTCCTGGCGAACAGCAGGCGGGCATGGGCCCGGCCTGCCACGGCTGACTTCAGGCGTGGGCAGGCGGGGCGCGGGAGTGGACCGTCCAGCGGGGGACGGCTTGAGGAATGTCTTGATCAAACTGCGCCAACAAGGGCGGCGCTTGTGGCAAAGCCTGCCACGCCAAGAGGGTGGGCGGCGGCGCCATGCGGTCGCTGGCCAACACGCACAAAGCGCAATGGTCGAGCATGGTCGCGCCCGGCACAGAACCGTCATCGCCCTGTGCATTGCCCGGTTGGTTGAGCGCCTTCTGTGGTGTGCCCTCGGTGGTGCACACCGTCATCCAGGGCACGGCGCTGCCTTGACTCCAGGCCCGCGCACGCGAGACCGTGGGGGCCAAAGCCGCCAGCAGCATCGCGCACAGCAGCCACAGGCTGAGCCTGCGCAGTTGGGCAGAAGTCCAGGTCATGGAGAAATCAGGCTGTGGTCAATCCGTCAGTTCAATGCTTGTGCATGTGGCCGTCGCCCTGCTTCATGGCGGGGGCGGCAGCCATGCGGGCGGCGGCCTTGATTTCGATGTTTTGACGCTTGCCATCCTTGCCTTCGACCACCAGGGTCACGGACACGGTGTCACCGTCTTTGACTTGGCCTTTGAGGTCCATCAGCATGACGTGGTAACCGCCGGGCTTGAGGTCGACCGCTTTGCCCGCAGGCAAGGCCAAGCTGGGCACCGCGCGCATTTTCATGACGCCGCCGTCCATGGCCATCTCGTGCACCTCCACCACACCCGCCACAGGCGACTGGGCCGAGACCAATTTGGCGTCTTGCGCCGACTGCAATTGCATGAATGCACCTGTGGCTTTTTGCTGCGCCACGGTGGCACGCACCCAGGCGTCTTTGACGGTGACTTGGGCTTGGGCCTGGCTGAACAGGGCCGACATCAGGACGGCAAAAGAGGCAACAACGCGTTTCATGGCGAACTCCAGTTAATAAAAAGACACGAGGGGAAAGGGTTTGGCGGCGCTTGAAAGCCAGCGCACTGGACCACGGGCAGGAAGATCGGCTCATGCGGGCACCCCGCACTGGGCCGTCAAACAGCTGCCGTGATCAAGAAAAAGAAGGGGGAGCGCGGGCCTGCCAGGGCAGGCCGATGAGCGAGGCCAGCCGGGCCTGCTCTAGAGGACGCAGCGCATGAGACAGCCCGACATGGACTGGCGCTGAAACCGACAGCACCGGGGGCGCGGCCACCGGCAAACACAAGGGGCAATGCAGGCCATGGTGGCTGCTTTGCGCCTCATCGCCATCGGCATCGAGTTGGAGCAGCTTGACGCTGCCTGCGGTGGTGCAGACCAGTTGCACGGCCTCTGAGTTGACCAGCGGAGAAGCCACGGCCACCCCCACAAACAACGCAAACCACACCAGCACGAGGCGGGTGAGGCGGGGGGCGTTGCGCAGGGATTGCAGATTCAACATGTTGGGAATTATGGCATCGAAGGCTGAGGGCTTTGGGCACACCCGGTCCATGCACCCGTCTCTTCAGATGGTTGTTTGGGCTTTTTCGTCTGCTGATTGTGGGGTTCCCCACTGGGCACAACGATCAGCCGCACGGGACATCCCTTGGGCATCCACCGGGAAAAAACCGGGAATGTCGTACTTGTCGAAGTGCGCATACGAAGAAAAGGCCATGGCCCAATCAGCAAAATGCCGCTCGGTGATCGGGCCTCGCGCCAAAAGTTCTAGGTTGTGGTGCCGTTCATCGCGCTGGAGGCTTTTCCACAAAGCATCGATCGAGCCAGAGGGGCCTTCGATGCACTGCACAAAGATTTCCTCGGTGTAGAGCAAATGCCCCGTGATGCCCAAGCTCAGGTTGCGCTTGCGACATTGCACCAGCAAATTGAACAAATGCAAGCTGCCCAATTTGTGGGTGGCTTTTGAACGGTAAACCAAACGCTCCAACATGCAGCCTCCAAGACCAACCCTCTATTTTTGTCGATGCGCTTGATGCCAGCCTTACAAAAACCAAGCGCCATGGCCTCGGCACCTGGTCAACGCATCAGGCTGACCGCCTTGATTTGTGCCCAGACCTGCTGGCCGGGTTGCAGTGAAAGGCGGTGCACCGCACGGGCCGTCACCCGGGCCAGCACCGTGGTGCCCTGCGTATCCAACTGCACCAGGACCTGCTGAGTGCCTGGCTCCGGCGCCAAACGTACCACGACACAGGGCAGGTGGTTCTGGATGCTGGTATCACTGGCGCGCTGCAAGGTGATGCTCACATCGCGCGCCAAGATACGCAGCCGCACGTTGCTCCCCAGTGGCTGGTCGGTGCCGGCCACCCACAGATCACCGCCAGACAGACTCAAGCGGCTCAAGCCCCATGGCGCATCGTGACCGGCCACTTGGGCATGGACCAATGAGCCCACATCGTCGCCCAGTTGTATGGGCGTTTGAACCGAGGCCAGCACTTGTTGAACCGGGCCTGCAGCTCGGATCTGGCCTTGCGCCAGCACCACCAAGGTGTCGGCCAATCGGGCCACTTCGTCGGCCGAATGCGTGACATAGAGCATGGGCACTTTCAGGTGCGTGCGCAGCTTCTCCAGCCAAGGCAACACCTCCTGTTTGCGCTGCAGGTCCAGCGATGCCAGCGGCTCATCGAGCAGCAGCAAGCGCGGCTGCACCGAGAGTGCCCGCGCCAAAGCCACACGCTGGCGTTCGCCACCCGACAAATGAAGCGGACTGCGCGACAGCAAATGGCCGATTCCCAAGACCTCCACCGCATCGTTTTGAGCTTGCCGGGCTGCACTGTGCTGCGCCTTGGGCAAGCGGCGCAGGCCATAGTCCAAATTGCCCTGCACATTCAGATGGTCAAACAGACTGGCCTCTTGAAACACATAAGCCAGGCGACGCTGCCAAACGGGCGTAAACAAGCCCTGGGCGTCGTCTTGCCACAGCTGCGCGCCCATTTGCACCCGGCCTTGCGCCCGCTCCAGACCGGCCAGGCTGCGCAGCAAAGTGGTCTTGCCCGAACCGGACGCGCCCCACAGCACACTGACCCCTTGCAAAGGCAAGTTCAAAGAGACCTGCAGCGTGAACCCCGCGCGCGGCAAATGCAAATCCACCCTCAGGGTCTCGGTCAGGTCGGTGCTGTCAATCGTGTGTGGCATCAGGTCTCTCAGATGCGCCGACGCTCGGCGCTTCGGCGCAAACCCGCCAGGCCCAGCAACACGGCAAAGGCAAACACGGCCATACCGCCGGCCAGCACATGGGCTTGCGCGTATTCCATGGCCTCCACATGGCCATAGATCAAGGTGGACAGCACCCGCGTTTGCCCCGGGATGTTGCCGCCAATCATCAGCACCACGCCAAACTCACCCAGCGTGTGGGCAAAACTGAGCACGGCAGCCGTCAACACAGCATGCCGCGCTTGCGGCAAAGCCACGGTGAGGAAAGCATCGAGGGGTTTGGCGCCCAGCGACATGGCCGCCTCCATCGGGCGCGGCCCCATGTCGGCAAATGCCACTTGCAAGGGCTGCACGGCAAAAGGCAAGGAATAAACGATGGAGCCGATCACCAACCCTGTGAAGGTGAAAGACAAAGTGCCCCAGCCCATCCACTGGGTGAATTGACCCAAGGGCCCATGGGGCCCCATGAGGACCAGCATGTAAAAGCCCAGGACCGAGGGCGGCAAGACCAGCGGCAGTGTGACCATCGCCCCCACGGGTTCGCGCCAGCGCGAGTCGGTGCGGGCCAACCACCAGGCCAGCGGCGCACCCACCAGCAACAACAGCACCGTGCTCACCCCTGCCAGACGCAAAGTCAGCGCCAGAGCAGGCCAAGTCGAGGCCACAAAGTCAGCAGAAAAAATGAGGTCCAGCATGCGTCTGCGCCCTTCAGAACTGGTAGCCGTGCGCGCGGATCACAGCACGGGCCGCGTCGGTGCGCAAATACTGCCAGAGCGCTTGGGCCGCCGGGTTGGTTTGGGCGGTTTTGAGGAGCACGGCATCTTGGCGAATCGGGTCATGCAAATGGGCGGGCACGACCCAAGCCGATCCCGTGCTGATTTTGCCGTCCACCAAAACCTGCGACAGGGCCACAAAACCCAGAGTGGCGTTGCCGGTTTTCACAAACTGAAAGGTTTGGCCCATGTTTTCGCCGGTCACCCAATGGGGGCGCAGCCGGCTCGTGAGGCCCAGCTTGTTCATGACCTGCATGGCGGCGGCACCATAAGGGGCCAGCTTGGGATCGGCCAGGGCCATTTTGCCGCTGCGCTGGCCCGAAGCCAACTCGTTCAAGACCGCCGCTTTGCCATCCACCACACCCGTTTGGCTGCTCCACAGAACCAACTGACCTACGGCGTAGGTGAAAGCGCTTCCGGCCACGCCCATGCCCTCTTTGAGCAAGCGGGCGGGCGTCTCGTCATCGGCCGCCAACAACACACCAAAGGGTGCGCCATTGCGGATCTGGGCGTAAAACTTGCCCGTGGCCCCAAAGGACAGCACGGCTTTGTGGCCAGTGTCCTTTTCAAAAGCCACCGCAATTTTCTGCATGGGTGCGGTAAAGTTGGCCGCCACAGCCACCTGCACCTCGTCGGCCTGGACAGCGCCCATCAGGCCCCCAAGCAGCACGACAAGGAAACAAAACCGATTCATGACCATTCGCTATTCTTAAAATGAATAGCGATTCTACACACCCTCTTTGACCATGCGCGTGCCAACCGACCCCTTGCACCAAGCCCTGGGCCACACGGCCAGTGACAAGCGTTTGGACATCTTGCGCCGCATTGGTGAAGTCGGCTCGATTTCGCAGGCTGCACGCGATGCGGGTGTGAGCTACAAAGCGGCCTGGCAAGCCGTGGACACGCTGAGTAACCTGGCCGGCAGCCCGCTGTTGGAAAAAGTGGTGGGCGGCAGCGGCGGTGGCGGTGCGCGGCTGACCGCAACAGGGCACAAGTTGCTGGCCGCAGCCGAGCGCCTGCACACGGCACGCAATGCGGCCGTGGCCCAACTCGATGCCGTTCCAGCGTTCGGTGCCGGGGCCTTGGCCTTGCGCACCAGCATGCGCAACACCTTGCCTTGCACCGTGCACCGCGTTCAAGCGCAAGCGGGGGCCATGAATGTGCAACTGCGTCTGCCCGATGGGCAAATGGTCACGGCGCGCATCACGCGCGAAAGTTCCCAGTTGTTGGGCCTGACCAAAGGCCTGAATGTGCTGGCCTTGTGCAAGGCCACCGCCGTGAAGATCAGCGCCATGGTGCAGGACACCTTGAACCAGGACACCAATTGGCTGCACGGCACGGCATCACGTCTGCCTGCGGCTGGACGGGCTGGCGAAGTGCGCCTTCAGCTGGGGGCCGACCTGCACTTGGTGGGCTTTGCCGATGCGGGGCACGGTCTGCGCCAAGGCGATGCCGCGATGGCCCGCTTCGAATGGGCCGCTTTGGTGATGGGTCTGCGGGACTGAAGAGCAAGCGCCATCTCAGGCCAAATCACGCAACACCTGCGGCTCGATGGCCGCCCACTCTTCGTCGGTGAACAGGCGCGAGCGGGTGTGAAAGGCTTTGCCGGTGTTGCCTTCGAGTGAAAACGTGCCGCCCGAGCCTTCGATCACATCGATGATCAGCTGGGTGTGTTTCCAATACTCGTACTGGGATTTGCTGATGTAAAACGGCACGCCACCCACATGGCCCAGTTGCACGTCATAAGGGCCAATTGTCAGATCGGTGGGCAAATAACAATTGGCGGCGCTGTTGTCGCAGCAACCACCACTTTGGTGAAACATCAGCTCGCCGTATTGCGCTTTGAGTTCATCGATCAAGGCCAGCGCTTCGGGCGTGACCACCACACGTTCAACCATGTTCATCTCCTGACATGCCAAGACAAAAAGGGGCGGATCACGCCGCCCCTGTGAGGATGACCGAATCCATCGATCAGAAGAAGCCCAGTTTGCTCTCGCTGTAGCTGACCAAGAGGTTCTTGGTTTGCTGGTAGTGGTCGAGCATGACCTTGTGGGTTTCGCGGCCGATGCCGGACTCTTTGTAGCCACCAAATGCCGCGTGTGCGGGGTAAGCGTGGTAGCAGTTGGTCCACACCCGGCCGGCCTTGATGGCGCGGCCCATGCGGTAGGCGACGTTGCCGTTGCGGCTCCACACGCCAGCGCCCAAACCGTACAAGGTGTCGTTGGCGATTTCCAGGGCTTCGGCTTCGTCTTTGAAGGTGGTCACGGCCAAAACGGGGCCAAAGATCTCTTCTTGGAAAATGCGCATTTTGTTGTGGCCCTTGAACAAGGTGGGCTGCACGTAATAGCCACCCTCCAAGTCGCCACCCAAATGGGCCTGCGCGCCACCGGCCAAGACTTCTGCGCCTTCTTGCTTGCCCAAGTCCAAGTAAGACAAGATCTTGGTCAGCTGTTCTTTGGACGCTTGTGCGCCCATCATGCTGTCGGTGTCCAACGGGTTTTGGTGCTGGATGGCGGCCACGCGCTTCAAGACACGCTCCATGAACTTGTCGTAAATGCTTTCTTGGATCAAGGCACGCGATGGGCAGGTGCACACCTCGCCTTGGTTGAACGCAAACAGCACCAAACCTTCGATGGCTTTGTCGAGGAAACCATCGTCTTTGTGCATGATGTCGGCAAAGAAAATGTTGGGCGACTTGCCGCCGAGTTCCAGCGTGGCGGGAATCAGGTTGTTGGCAGCGGCTTGGGCGATCACGCGGCCCGTCGAGGTCGAGCCAGTGAAGGCGATCTTGGCGATGCGTTTGCTGGTGGCCAATGGCATGCCGGCTTCACGGCCGTAGCCGTTGACGATGTTGAGCACGCCAGGAGGCAACAAGTCGGCGATCAGCTCAGCCATGATCATGATGGAGATGGGGGTGGACTCGGCGGGCTTGAGCACCACACAGTTGCCCGCACCAATGGCGGGGGCCAGTTTCCAGGCCGCCATCAAGATGGGGAAGTTCCATGGAATGATCTGACCGACCACGCCCAGGGGTTCCTGGAAGTGATAGGCGACAGTGTTCTCGTCGATGTTGGACAGCGCGCCTTCTTGCGCACGCAGGCAACCGGCGAAGTAACGGAAGTGGTCCACCGTCAGTGGGATGTCGGCATTGAGCGTTTCGCGAATCGCTTTGCCGTTGTCCACGGTTTCGGCGTAAGCCAACATTTCCAGATTGGCTTCAATGCGGTCGGCAATTTTCAGCAGGATGTTGGCGCGGGTGGCTGCATCGGTTTTGCCCCAAGCGTCAGCGGCTTTGTGGGCGGCGTCCAGTGCCAGCTCGATGTCGGCGGCGTCTGAGCGCGCAGCCTGTGTGTAGACCTTGCCGCTGATGGGCGTGATCACATCGAAGTATTGGCCTTTGACTGGGGCCACGAATTTGCCGCCGATGAAGTTGTCGTAACGGGCTTTGTATTGAACTTTGGCGCCTGCGGCGCCGGGTGCTGCGTAGATCATGTGGGTCTCCAGTTTCAAATGTTTGATTCAGACTTGGTGCAGCACTCAGGGTGTTGCACACGCCTGCTTCTTTGCAAGTGCAATGCCAACACGTCAAACATCAGGGTATTCACCGAGGCCCCGACTGAAATGGAGCTGACACAGGTCAAACAGCGCCCCATTGCACAGACAAAGTGCGCTACACAATGTCCACTGTCCGCCTGCTGTCAGCGACACCTGTCACAAATTGAGACACTTGATCACGGTCTTTGCTGCGAGTCCTTGCGTTACGGGTACAGCCCCCTAGACTGAGGACATAAAAATGAGGCCACACGCCTACGGAGACAAGCCATGCGCACCCACGCCATATTGCCCACCCCCCAGCTCAGGCAGGCCAGGCTTCAACTGGTCGAGCGTGGCATTACCCCGACAGCGCAAATCGACGCCTTGGTGAGCCGATCATGGCATCGCAGCTTGGCGGCAGGCCTTTCACCCATCGGGCGTCTGAACTGCTTGGACAACCTGGCGGGCAGCAGCTTGCAACGCGCACGGACACTCAACCACGACCTGATCAGCCATTCAGAGCCGGTCATGGAATACTTGTTCGAACAAGTGCGACAGAGCCACAGCATGGTGATCCTGGCCGATGCCCAAGGGGTGTTGATGCACACACTGGGTGACCTGGATTTCTTGAACAAAGCCGATCGTGTGGCCCTGCGTTGCGGCGCATCTTGGGCAGAAAATCAACGCGGCACCAACGCGATCGGGACAGCCTTGGCAGAAGCCAACGAGGTGGAAATCAACGGCGCTGAACACTATCTCGACCGCAATGGCTTTCTGACGTGTGCGGCCGCACCCATCCTGTCGGCTCAAGGCAAGCTCATGGGAATTCTGGATATTTCCGGCGATCATCGCAGTCGACATCCTCACACCTTGGGTTTGGTCTCGACCGCTGCACGCATGATCGAAAACAGCTTGGTCCTGTCTTCTTGTCGTCAGCAAATACTGGTTCAACTCCATGCCAAGGCGGAAGGCATTGGCACCGTTGCACAAGGCGTGCTGGCTTTCTCTGAAGACGGTTGGCTGGTGGGTGCCAACCGCAAAGCGCTCGATTTACTGGGCCTACGCCATGCCGACATGCACACCGTCAGCTGGCCACAGTTGTTTGACGAAGCCTTCGAGCGATTGCTGAGCGCACAACAGCGCAACAAAGGCCGACCCAGCCAACTGCACACCGTGCAAGGCGCTATTTTGTATGCGCAACTGCACAGTCAAAGCCAGGCCCAACAAAGTGTCACCATCACCCTTGCCCCGACTCGCGATGCACTGAGCCAACTCGACAGCGGCGACCCTCTGTGGCAACAGGCGGCCGACAAAGCCCGCAGGGTCATGGACAAAAACATCCCTTTGCTCATCACCGGCGAGTCAGGCGTGGGCAAAGAACTTTTTGCCCAAGCTGTTCACCAATGCTCTGCCCGCAAAGACAAGCCTTTCATCGCCGTCAATTGCGCAGCCGTGCCTGAGCACCTGATCGAAGCCGAACTTTTCGGCTATGTGGGAGGTGCATTCACAGGCGCAGCCAAAAACGGTATGCCCGGCAAACTGCGCGAAGCCCACGGCGGCACCCTGTTTCTGGATGAAATTGGGGACATGCCCCTGAGCTTGCAAACGCGCTTGCTGCGGGTGCTGCAAGAACGCACGGTGACGCCTTTGGGCAGCAGTGCCGCCATTGCCGTGGACTTTGCGCTGATGGGTGCGACCCACCAAAATTTGCGTCAAGCCATCGAGCAAGGACGCTTCCGCAGTGACTTGTATTACCGCATCAACGGTCTGAGTTTGCACTTGCCCGCCCTGCGTGAACGCACCGACCTGCAAACGCTGACGCAAACGATCCTGCATAAATTCGCCCCTGATGCTGATTTGAGCCTGCATCCTGAAGTGAGCACGGCCATGGCAGCATTCGACTGGCCTGGCAATTTGCGGCAACTTAGCCATGTTTTGCGTACCGCTGTCGCTTTGTTGGACCCGCATGAAACACAAATCAACTGGGTCCATTTGCCCGCAGATTTGGCCGAGGATTTACAGCGCTGCGCCCAAATCCTGACACCGCAGGCACCTGCCCAAAACCTGCATGCACTGTCGCTCAAAGCGATCGAGCACGCCCTTGAAAATGCAAGGGGCAATGTCTCAGCAGCGGCCAGGCAACTGGGAATCAGCCGCCAAACGCTGTACCGCAAGCTCCAATGAATTCGGTCATCTGCGCGACCGATCCTTTTATGCACTTTCATTAAACTGGCCTGCGAACTACTCGGAGACCCCCATGCTCACACTCTGCGGCTTCGCAGCCAGCAATTACCACAACAAAGTCAAATTCGCCATGCTCGAAAAGGGCGTGCCATTTGAAGAAGAACTGGCCTGGGTCGGTGCCACCGACGCTGCGGCCAGCCCCTTGGGCAAAGTGCCTTACCTGAAGACACCCGATGGCGCAATGTGCGAGTCGGCTGTGATGCTCGAGTACATCGAGCAAAAGTACCCGCAAAACCCCCTGATCCCTGCCGATCCCTTTGCCGCCGCCAAGGTGCGCGAGCTGGCTCTGTTTCTGGACCTGCACTTGGAGCTGGTTGCACGCAACCTCTACCCCGAAGCCTTTTTTGGCGGCAAGGTGAGCGATTCGGTCAAAGAAAAAGTGGGTGCGCAACTCGAAAAGAACGTCGCCGCGTTTGCCAAACTCGCCAAGTTCGCCCCCTTTGTGGCGGGCGACAGCCTGACGCTGGCCGATTGCGCCGCCGTCACGCATTTGCCACTGGTTTCAGGCGCCACCAAACTGATTTACGGCAAAGACTTCCTCGCGGAGCTGCCCGTGCGCGACTACCTCAAAATGATGGGCGAGCGTCCCCACATGCAAAAAGTCAACGCCGACCGCAAAGCCAATATGGATTTGATGATGTCGCGCATGAAAGCCAAAAGCTGAATCTGTGCGTTTGAGCACCTGATGTGCGTCCACCCCAGCCCGTGGCGCATGTCAGGCGGCAGCGGGGGTTGACCCACATCAATACCGCGCCCCCCCAGGCGCCTAGGATGAAGCCATGACTTCATCCCACACCCCCTCCCTGACCGCCCACCGCGAGCGGCTTTTGCAAGAGCGCTCGCAACTGCTGCAGCGCATCGCCCAAGAGCGCGGTGGTTGGGTCTCGCGCGCCGACATGGCCGCCGAACACGATGTGCGCAGCTTTGACGACCGGGCCCAGGCCATTTCCGAGCGCAACGACGAATTCGCCATGAACGAACACGAAACGGCGCAATTGGGAGACATCGAAGCCGCACTGGAACGCCTGGATGCAGGCACCTATGGACAGTGCAGCGACTGCGGTGTGCGCATTCCACCTGCACGACTGAGTGCTTACCCCACTGCCAAACGTTGCATCAACTGCCAAAGCCTGTCTGAGCACCACCGCTGAGGCACGCTCAAACCTCGGGTTCTTCCCGCTGCCCAAGGGCCTTTGGGCTGATATGCTTTCGGGCATGCACAGCCTTTTCCATTTCGCTTTTCATGTCACTGACTTGGACGAAGCCCGTCGTTTTTATGGTGGGACTCTCGGCTGCCAAGAGGGGCGATCCACCGACACGTGGGTGGACTTTGATTTTTTCTCTCACCAGATTTCACTGCACCTGGGCGAGCCATTCAAGACCACCCTGACGGGGCATGTCGGTGAGCACCTGGTGCCCATGCCGCACTTCGGCTTGGTCTTGAAAAAGAACGATTGGCAAGCGCTGGCGGACCGTTTGCAAGCAGCCCACATGCCGTTTGTCGTTGACCCCCATTTGCGCTTTGCAGGTCAACCGGGCGAGCAATGGACCATGTTTTTCATGGACCCGTTTGGCAACCCGATCGAAGTCAAAGGCTTTGCCGACCTGGGCACGGTGTACGCGAGCTGATGGGCATGGAGCACACCTTTGCTTCGGCCACCATCTTGCTGCTGCTGATCACCGACCCGCTGGGCAACATCCCCATTTTTGTGAACACCCTGCGGGCCGTGCCGCCAGAGCGCAGGGCGCGTGTGATCGTGCGCGAGGTCTTGATCGCCTTTGGCCTGCTGCTGGCGTTTATGTTTGTGGGGCAGTCGTTCCTGAAGGCCATGAGCCTGTCGGACGTGTCTTTGCAAATTGGTGGCGCGGTGGTGCTGTTCTTGATTGCGCTGCGCATGATTTTTCCGCCGCCACCCCAGGACACACCCGTACCCTTGGCCGAGCCCTTGATCGTGCCCCTGGCCATTCCCGCTTTGGCAGGCCCTTCGGCCATGGCCACCGTGTTGCTGTTGGTCAGTCAAGCCCCTGAGAGGCGCATGGAGTGGGTGGCCGCATTGACGGTGACCATGCTGGTGTGCGCTGGGGTGCTGCTGCTGGCCGAGCGTTTGCAGCGCGTGGTGGGTTTGCGCGTGGTCTCGGCTTTTGAGCGCTTGATGGGTCTGATTTTGGTCTCCATCTCGGTCGAAATGCTGATTCGGGGCTTGAAGTCGCTGGCGCAAAGTTGGCCGCACTGATCCTGCGGACAGGCCCCCTCATGGCCAAACCCAGGTGGTTCAGCAGCGCCTTATCGCGCTTGAATCGGCACGTCTTGTTTGCTTCGGGGTTTGCCCACCGGGCTGGCGGTCTGGCCTTTTTGGGTGGCGAGCATGTCTTCTTGGCTGGGGTATTGACCCAGTAACCAGTAGTCAAACACACGCCGTGCAATGGGAGCGGCTGAAGCCGCACCGAAACCCGCGTTTTCCACCACCACCGCCACGGCGATTTGGGGCTTTTCGGCCGGCGCATAGGCCATGTACAGGGCATGGTCACGCTGGTACTCCGACATGTTGGCCGCGTTGTATTTGTCCTTTTGGCCAATCGTCACCGCTTGGGCTGTGCCCGTTTTGCCGGCGCTGGTGTAAGCCGCGCCAGCAAACACACGGGCCGAGGTGCCGGAGGTGACCACGCCCACCAAACCATTGCGAACCACGTCCAGATGCTCGGGCTTGAAACCCAAGTCCAGGGGCGCTGCGGTCGGGACGGGTGTTTGCGCATGGGTCAAGGCGTCTTGTGTGGCCGTGACCACCCGCGGCTTGAACTGCACCCCGCCATTGGCCAGTGTGGCGGTGGCAGAAGCCAGCTGGAGCATGGTGAAGGTGTTGTAGCCCTGACCGATGCCCAAAGAGATGGTCTCACCGCTGAACCATTTCTTTTGCTCGGGTTTTTTGAAATAGTTGCGCTTCCATTCCGTGCTGGGCAAGATGCCGCGCACTTCACCCGGCAAATCAATGCCCGTGATCTGGCCAAAACCCAAGGGCTTCATGAAGTCGTGGATGGCGTCCACCCCCATCTCGTTGGCAAGCGAGTAGTAATAGACGTTGCTGGACAAGACGATGGACCGGACCATGTCCACGGGCCCCAGGCCGCTGTCGCCGTGGCTGCGGAAGGTGTGGCCGCCATAGGTCCAAGAGCCAGCGTCGTTGATGACCGTGCCGGCACTGCGCTTGCCCATCGACAAAGCGGCCAGAGCCATGAAGGGCTTGTAGGTCGAGCCCGGCGGGTAAGTGCCACGCAATGCCCGGTTCAGCAAGGGTTTGTCAATGGACTCGTTGAGCATTTGCCAGTTCTCAACGTCGATGCCGTCCACAAACAAATTGGGATCGAACGTGGGTTTGCTGACAAAGGCCAGCACCTCCCCGGTGTTCGGATCCAAAGCCACGAGGGCCCCTCGGCGAGTGCCAAACAGGTCTTCCACCATTTTCTGCAACTGGATGTCGATGGACAGCACAACGTTTTGCCCCGGCGTGGCCAAGTCGCTGGACAGGCTGCGCGTGGCCCGCCCGCCCGCCGAAGTCTCCACCCTGTTCACCCCCGTGATGCCATGCAGTTCCCGCTCGTAACGCTGCTCGACCCCCAACTTGCCGATGTATTCGGTGCCGCGGTAGTTGCCCGTGTCATCCTCTTCTTCCAAACGTTCTTTTTCTTTGGCATTGATGCGGCCGATGTACCCCACCACGTGGCTGGCCAAATCACCGTAGGGGTATTGGCGAAACAAACGCGCTTTGACCTCGACACCCGGAAAGCGGTAGCGCTGCGCACTGAAACGCGCCACCTCCTCATCGCTCAAACGGGTGCGGATGGGCAAGGAGTCAAAGCTGCGCGAGTCTTCACGCAATCGCTTGAAACGGCGTCGGTCTTTGCCCTGGATCTCTACCACCTCGGCCAACGCATCGATGGTGGCTTCCAGGTCGTTGACGCGCGAGGGCGTGATCTCGAGCGTATAGGCCGAATAATTGCTGGCCAATACCACCCCATTGCGGTCGAGGATGGTGCCGCGCGGGGGCACGGTGGGGATCACCGCTGTGCGGTTGTTTTCAGCCTGCTCCAGCAAGTCATCGTGCCGCACGATTTGCAGATACGACAAGCGTGCAAGCAGCAGCAAAAAGCACACCAGCACCACGATCTGCATGACGGCCACTCGCTCGCGAAACCGTTGCAGTTCGGCCTGGCTGTCGCGCAACTCGGCAAGGGAAGGCAGCCACGTCGACATGCTCAAAGCGGCCGAATGTTGTCGGGGTCAAAAGCGCGTCGCTGGGGTGCGAGCAGCAAAGTCCCCACCAAGGGCCACAAAACAGCCTGCATGAAAGGCGCGAACAACTGGCTCCAATGCGGCCAAGCATCGTGCACGATCAAGCGCGTGGCCCACTCCAACAGAGCGGCCACCACAAACAAGGGCACGATTTGCAGGGCTTGCTCGCGCAGCGGGAACCACAGCAATCGCCGCTGAACCGCCAAGGCGATGCTGCTGAGCACCACGTAAGACAACGCGTTTTGTCCCAGCAAGGCCGACTCATGGACGTCCAGCGCCAAGCCCAAAACAAAAGCCAACACCACGCCCACCCGACGCGGCTGGTACACATTCCAAAACACCACCACGATGGCCATCACATCGGGCAACCAATGCCATCCCGTCAAACCCAGCAGCATGTTCAGCAACAAGCCCAGGATCAGGGTGAACGCAATGAAACGTGGGTTGGCCGGAAGCAACAGTGGACGGCCTGCGGGCATGATCATGGCGCAGCTCCTGCGGCAGAAGTCTGGCCTTTGCCCTTGCCCTTGCGCTTGGGCTCCACCGGCACCTCGGGCACGGTGGGCCAATCCTTGACCGGCATGAGCACCAGCAAATGTCGGCCGCGTGGTTTGGCGGTGGGGGTGGCCTGAACGCGGGCAAATGACGTGTCGACCCGGCGATCCATGTGGCTCACCACGCCAACATGCAAGCCCGGGGGATACACCCCATCGATGCCGCTGGTGGTGAGCAAATCACCGGCTTTGATGTCCGTGCCCGAGGGCACAAATTTCAACTCCAATGCACCGCCAAGGGTGTTGGGGTCGCCGATGGCGACATGGCGCGTGCCGGTTCGTGCATTCAAAACAGGAATGGTCTGGCTCCGGTCGGTCAGCAAAGTCACTTCGCTGACCAAGGGGTAGACCCGGGTCACTTGCCCAACAACGCCGCCCACGTCGATCACGGCGGCGCCTTGCACCAAGCCCGCCAACAAACCCCGGTCCACCACCAAGCGGTCGGTGTACGGGTCCGTCGTGTCATACAAGACCTCCACCGCCTTGGTCGGGCCAGCAAACTGCGCACGCAAGGCCAAGAGGTCACGCAGTTGGGCGTTTTCTTGGGCCAATTGCTCTACCTGCTGCAGCCTTTGGGCTTGGGCAATGGTGCGGACTTGGAAGTCTTGCGCAGCGTCTTGGGCTTTTTCCAAATCACTGAAATAAGCACCCAAACCACGAACAGCGCGCACAGGTTGCAGCGACAACCACTGCAGAGGGGCCAGCACCACGGCGATGCCCGATCGCAAAGGCTGTGAAATCTGGAAACGGTGGTCAGAGGCCATCAGCAAAATGGACAACAGGGCCAGCAACACCAACTTGGCAGACGCAGACAGACCCTGCCGAAAAATCGGCGGGGCACTGCGTTCCAGGGTATCCAGAGCCATGAGGGGGTTGCGCCGGATATGACCGGGCTTATTCGCTGGTGAAAATGCTGCCCAGCTGGTCCATGCGCTCGAGCGCCATGCCGCAACCGCGCGCCACGCAAGTCAGCGGGTCTTCAGCCACCAGGACAGGCAAACCGGTCTCCTCGGCCAGCAAACGGTCCAGATCGCGCAGCAGTGCGCCGCCACCGGTGAGCATCATGCCGCGCTCGGCAATGTCTGCACCCAGCTCTGGGGGGGTATGCTCCAGCGCAGTTTTAACCGCTGAGACAATCTGGTTGAGTGGGTCGGTCAGGGCTTCGAGGATTTCATTGGAGCTGATCGTGAAGCTGCGGGGCACGCCTTCGGACAGGTTGCGGCCTTTGACTTCAATTTCCTTGACTTCGCTGCCGGGAAAGGCCGAGCCAATGCTTTTCTTGATCGATTCGGCAGTGGGCTCGCCAATCAGCATGCCGTAGTTGCGGCGGATGTAGCTGATGATGGCTTCGTCGAATTTGTCGCCCCCCACACGCACACTGCCTTTGTAGACCATGCCGCCCAGGGAGATCACGCCAACCTCGGTGGTGCCACCACCGATGTCCACCACCATGGAGCCCGAAGCCGCCGACACCGGCAAGCCAGCACCAATCGCTGCAGCCATGGGTTCCTCGATCAAATACACCTCGGAAGCGCCAGCGCCCAAGGCCGACTCACGGATGGCGCGGCGCTCCACTTGCGTCGAACCGCAGGGCACACAAATGATGATGCGGGGGCTGGGACGGAAGGTGCTGCGGGGGTGCACCATGCGGATGAACTGCTTGAGCATCTGCTCGGTCACGGTGAAGTCGGCGATCACGCCGTCCTTCATGGGGCGGATGGCTTCGATGTTGCCAGGCACCTTGCCCAGCATGGCCTTGGCCTCGTGGCCCACAGCTTGCAAAGTTTTTTTGCCTTGGGGGCCACCCTCATGGCGAATGGCCACCACAGAAGGCTCGTCCAACACGATGCCCTTGTCACGCACAAAAATCAGGGTGTTGGCCGTGCCCAAGTCAATGGCCAGGTCGCTGGAAAAATAACGGCGGAAAGAGGAAAACATTCAAGAGTCCTTTGACGCGCCACCCCAGACCTGCGGTTGGCTTTGGGGGGATGGGCACGGCGATCAAATCAGGGGGATGTCTGGTGCGGGCTCAAAGACTGCAGAGCGAGCGGCACCAAACACAGGATAATACCTGATCCCCTGGCAAAACAGGTCTGACCAGACCCCGTTGACGCTGTAAAAACGACCCTTTACAACTCTTTACAAACCATGTCCCTGACCCCGCAGGATATTGCCCGGATCGCCAACTTGGCCCGGCTGGAACTTCAGCCGGAAGAAAGCGAGCGCATGCTCACCCAGATCAATGGCTTTTTGGGGATCGTGCAAGCCATGCAGGCGGTGGACACCACCGGCATCACCCCCATGGCCCACCCCGTGGCCGCCATCCAGGACATCACGCTGCGTCTGCGCCCGGACTTGGCCAACGAACCCGACCAGCGCGATCTGAACCAGCGCAGTGCCCCGGCCGTCGAGCACGGCCTGTTTTTGGTTCCCAAAGTCATCGAGTAAGCCATGAGCGATCTGCACAACCTCAGCGTGAAAGCGCTGACCACCCTTTTGCAAACCAAAGAGGTCAGCGCCGTCGAAGTGGCCACGCGCTTTTTGGCCCGCATGGGCGGCAACCCACACCACGCCTTTCTGGACATCGACAGCGAAGTGACGTTGGCCCAAGCCCGCGCCTCGGACGCGAAACTGGCCGATGGCACCGCCGGACCGCTGGAAGGCGTGCCCGTGGCGCACAAAGACGTGTTTGTCACCCGCGATTTCGCCACCACCGCGGGCTCCAAAATCCTGAGCGGCTACCGCTCGCCTTTTGACGCCACCGTGGTGCAGCGCCTGCGCACGGCGGGCATGGTCACTTTGGGCAAGCTCAACTGCGACGAATTCGCCATGGGCTCGGCCAACGAAAATTCGGCCTATGGCCCGGTGCAAAACCCCTGGGACACGGCCCGCGTGCCCGGCGGCTCGTCTGGCGGCAGTGCCGCTGCAGTGGCTGCAGGCTTGGCCCCCGCCGCCACCGGCACCGACACGGGCGGCTCCATCCGCCAGCCGGCCAGCTTTTGCGGCATCACCGGCATCAAGCCCACTTATGGCCGCGCCAGCCGCTACGGCATGATTGCCTACGCCTCCAGCCTGGACCAGGCTGGCCCCATGGCCCGCAGCGCCGAAGACTGCGCCTTGTTGCTCAGTGCCATGTGTGGCGCTGACCTGGACCGCGACTCGACCTCGCTGGACATGCCCACCGAAGACTTTGCGGCATCGCTCAACCACTCACTCGAAGGCCTGCGCATTGGCATTCCCAAAGAGTTCTTTGGCGAAGGTTTGGCCGCCGATGTGCGCGCCGCCGTCGATGGTGCTTTGCGCGAGTATGAAAAACTGGGTGCCAAGCTGGTGCCCATCAGCCTGCCGCGCACCGAGTTGTCGATCCCGGTCTACTACATCATTGCTCCGGCCGAAGCCAGCTCCAACCTGAGCCGTTTTGACGGCGTGAAGTTCGGCCACCGTGCCAAGGACTACACCGACCTGGTGGACATGTACAAAAAGACCCGCGCCGAAGGCTTTGGCAACGAGGTCAAGCGCCGCATCATGACGGGCGCCTATGTGCTGAGCCACGGCTACTACGATGCCTACTACCTGCAAGCGCAAAAAATCCGCCGCATGATCGCCGACGATTTCCAAAACGCCTTCAAAGCATGCGACGTGATCGCCGGCCCTGTGGCCCCGTCGGTGGCTTGGAAATTTGGCGACAACGCGAACGACCCGCTGGCCGACTACTTGGCCGACATCTTCACGCTGCCCGCCTCACTGGCCGGCCTGCCCGGCATGAGCGTGCCTGCTGGCTTTGGTGCGGGCAGCATGCCCGTGGGCCTGCAGCTGATCGGCAATTACTTCCAAGAAGCCCAGTTGTTGAACGCCGCACACCGCCTGCAACAAGCGACCGATTTCCACCTCCAGAAACCAGCGGGGGTTTAAGACCATGAGCAAATTCGTCCAAGGCTACGAAGTCGTCATCGGCTTCGAAACACACGCCCAGCTCTCCACCCAGAGCAAAATTTTCAGCCGTGCCCCCACGGCATTTGGTGCCGAAGCCAACACACAAGCCTGCGCGGTGGACATGGCCCTGCCCGGCACGCTGCCCGTGATGAACATGGGCGCCGTCGAACGCGCCATCGCGTTCGGTTTGGCCATCAACGCCCACATCGCCGAGCGCAGCATCTTTGCGCGCAAAAACTACTTCTACCCCGACCTGCCCAAGGGCTACCAGATCAGCCAGTTCGAGATCCCGGTGGTGCAAGGCGGCGAGGTGTCGTTCTTCCTCGAAGAAGGCCAAGAGACGGTGCGCAAAACCGTGCGCCTGGAGCGCGCTCACCTCGAAGAGGACGCTGGCAAATCACTCCACGAAGACTTCATTGGGCAAAGCGGCATCGACCTGAACCGCGCCGGTACCCCTTTGCTGGAAATCGTGACGCAGCCCGACATGCGCAGCAGCGAAGAAGCCGTGGCCTACGCCAAAGAGCTGCACAAAATCGTGACTTGGATCGGCATTTGTGACGGCAACATGCAAGAAGGCAGCTTCCGCTGCGACGCCAACGTGTCGGTGCGCAAACCCGGTGGTCCCTTGGGCACGCGCCGCGAGATCAAGAACCTGAACAGCTTCAAGTTCATGCAGCAAGCCATCGACTACGAAGTGCGTTGGCAGATCGACCAGATCGAAGACGGCATCGCCATCCAGCAAGCCACCGTGCTGTTCGACCCGGACACGGGCGAGACCCGCGCCATGCGCACCAAGGAAGACGCGGCCGACTACCGCTACTTCCCCGACCCTGACCTGCCACCGTTGGTGATCGGCCGCGACTGGGTGGAGCGCGTGAAGGGCGAGATGGCCGAGCTGCCCCGCGTGATGGCCGAGCGCTTCGTCAAAGACTACGCCCTGCCCGAATACGACGCGACGCAACTGACGCAAAGCAAAGCGGTCGCAGCCTATTTCGAAGCCACCGCCAAGGCCTGCGGCCAAGCCAAACTGGCCAGCAACTGGATCATGGGCGAAGTCTCGCGCCGCTTAAATACCAGCGAAATGGCGATCGAGCAAGCCCCAGTGAGCGCCGCGCAACTGGCGGCTCTCATCGGCCGCATCAGCGACAACACCATCAGCAACAACGCCGCGCGTCAGGTGTTTGAAGGCCTGTGGAACGGCGAGGGCGAAGTCGACGCCCTCATCGAAGCCAAAGGCCTCAAGCAGATGAACGACACCGGCGAGCTCGAAAAAATCATCGACGAAGTGCTGGCCGCCAACCCCAAGAACGTCGAAGAGTTCAAGGCCGGCAACGCCAAAGCCCTGAACGGCCTGGTCGGCCCCATCATGAAAGCCAGCAAGGGCAAGGCCAACCCTGCCCAGGTGAATGCGTTGTTGATGAAGAAGTTGGGCTGATCGACCTCATCACCCCAGGCCGTTTGCGCTTCAGCCGTGAAGCGCAAACGGCTTTTTGACGGTTCAATCCCCTTCAAAAGCGCTTCACGCTTGTGTCAATGGCACGATTTCCTGCTCAATCGCCCCAAACAAGCTTTCCCCGTTTTGGCCCTTCATCTCGATGCGAATCGTGTCGCCGTACTTCATGAACTCGGTCGAGGGCTTACCGTCCAGGATGGTTTCGATCGCCCGCTTTTCGGCGATGCAGCTGTAACCTTTGGGCCACTCGGGTTGGCCATTGACTTCCACGCTCTTGTTGCTCACGGTGCCGCTGCCCACGATGGAGCCGGCCCGCACATTGCGCGTTTTGCAAATGTGCGCAATCAATTGGCCGAAGTGGAAGGTCATCTCGGGCCCGGCTTCACACAGGCCCACTTTGCGGCCGTTCCAGGTGGACTGCAGCGTCAGGTGCACGCGGCCACTTTGCCAAGCATCGCCCAGCTCATCGGGTGTCACGGCCACGGGGCTGAAGGCCGTGGCGGGTTTGCTTTGCAAAAAGCCAAAGCCTTTACCCAGTTCGTGTGGGATCAGGTTGCGCAGACTCACATCATTGGCCAACATGACGAGGCGCACGCCCTCGATGGCATCGTCAGCGCTGGTCTGCATGGGCACATCGCCGGTGATGACGGCGATCTCGGCTTCGAAGTCGATGCCATAAGCTTCACTGGCGCACACCACCGGATCACACGGGCCAATGAAATCATCGCTGCCGCCTTGGTACATCAGCGGGTCGGTGTAAAAACTGCTGGGCACTTCCGAGTTGCGTGCCGCACGGACCAATTCCACATGGTTGATGTAGGCTGAGCCATCGGCCCACTGGTAGGCACGGGGCAGCGGGGCCATGCATTGCGCCGGATCGAACGGGAACGCATGCCGGGCTTTGCCTTGGTTGAGTGTGGTGTACAGGTCTTCGAGCTGGGGGGCCAGAAAGTTCCAGTCGTCCAGCACTTGCTGCAGCTTGCCGGCGATGCCGGTCGCATAATGTGCGGTGCTCAGGTCGCGCGATACCACCACCAGTTGGCCGTCGCGAGAGCCGTCTTTGTAGCTTGCCAATTTCATGTGGAATGTGTCCCTTGAGGTCGCCATGCGCTACAGTGTGCCGCATCGCAAAAATTACGCATAGTTAAACTCATTTAACTAATCGAAACCAGATTCTAGGCGACATGCCCACAGACACCACCGCCCTCAACGCTGCAGACCACGACAAGGAACGCGCCGGCATCCAATCGGTCGAGGTGGGTTTCGCCCTGCTGGATGTGCTGGCGCAAGCACCGGGGGCCTTGATGTTGCGCGACTTGGCTGCAGCGGCCCAAATGAGCGCGGCCAAAGCGCACCGTTATCTGGTCAGTTTTCAACGCTTGGGCCTGGTGGTGCAAGACAGCACCAGCACGCGCTATGAATTGGGCCCGGCCACCTTGCGCTTGGGTCTGGCCACCTTGTCTCGGCTCGATGCCGTGAAGCTGGCGCGCGAACGTTTGCCCGCCCTGATCGAAGCCACCGGCCACACCACAGCCCTGGCGGTTTGGGGCAACCGCGGGCCCACCTTGGTGCACTGGCAAGAAACGCCGCTGGCTGCGCCGGTCAGCCTGCGCTTGGGCGATGTGATGCCCCTTTTGTCGTCGGCCACGGGCCGCTGCTTTGCAGCCTTCAACCACCACGGTGGCGGGGCCGACAAAGCGGCGCCCATGATCGAAGAAGAGTTGGCGCAGGCCCGCAAACTCGGGCGCAAGGACTTGCCCAGCACCCCCGCGCAATTGCAGGCCATGAACGATGAAACCCGCCAACAAGGCTTGGGCCGCGTGGTCAATGTGCTGCTGCCCGGCATCTCCGGTTGGTGCGCTCCCGTGTTTGATGCCGACGGACACCTGGTCTTGGGCGTGGTGTCACTGGGCTCCTCTGCCACGCTCGATACCGAGTGGGATGGGCCCATCGCACAGCGCTTGCGCCAATTTGCCCAGCAACTGTCGGCCGATCTGGGCTGGCGTGGCCACTGATCTGGCATGACACGGTGGCCAGGCTCCATCCCATGGATCACGCCAAAGGCTCTGGTGTTGCCGCAGCACGAACACCCCTCGCGGCGGGTGCTCAGCTGGTTGGTGGTGGCCGTGCTGGCGCTGCACTTGGCGCTGCTTTGGGGCATGACGGGCAGCCTGGACTGGCGCCTGTCAACCGACGATGCGGTGCGCGTAGCACCTCTTCAAACACGCTGGATACCGCCTGCAACTGCGACCGTGACCTCGCCCCCTGTGCCCCCGACCGCCCAACCCCGCACGCGGATCGCGACGGTTCCGAAGGTCACATCTGAACCGGTGCTTGTGCCCATGCCGCAGTCTCCCTCGGCATCAAACCATGAATCCATGAGTGAAACACCCACTCAGGCAGCAAGCGAAACCCATACCACGGCCCAAGACTCTGCCCATGCCGCGGCCGCCACCACGGCCGAAGCACCACGCACCGAAACGATCACCGACCCTGAGCCCACGCCTTCAGCTGCAACGCCCGCTCAATCAGTTCACACCACCCACACCGCATTGCCCCCAATACCCCTGGGCGCCTTACCGCCCTCGGTGTTGCTCAGCTACAAACTGTCAGGTCAAGAAAAAGGACTGAACTACTTTGCCAACGGCGAACTGCGTTGGCAACACAACGACGCCGCTTACGCCCTGAGTCTGTCGGTGAAAGCGTTTTTGGTGGGCTCGCGGCATTGGCGCAGCGTGGGTGAGATCAACGAAACGGGTCTGGCCCCCAGGCGCTTTTCTGACAGCTGGCGCAACGAACGAGCCGCCCACTTTGACCGCGCCAACCAGCGCGTGGTGTTCAGCAACAACGCCCCCATGGCCCTGTTGGAAGTGGGCGCCCAAGATCAAATCAGCCTTTACGTGCAGCTGGCCGCCGCCATGGCGGGTGCCCCCCAACGATTTGAGCCGGGCAGCCGCGTGCAGATTCAAACCGCCACGGTCAAAGACGCTTTGCCATGGCTGCTGACTTTGGGCGCCTCAGAAACTTTGCAACTGAACGGTTTGGCTGTGCCCACCGCCAAATGGGTGTGCCAACCACGTCACCGTTTCGATGCGACGGTGGAGTTCTGGGTGTCTGCTCAGCACGCGTGGATGCCGGTGCGCATCAGAATCACCCAAGTCAATGGCAGCCACATCGACCTGACGCTCACCGGCCAAGAAGCCTTGCCGCCTTTACCCGCACAAGCGGCCTGAATCACCGCCAGGCTCGCCCCGGCCAGATAAAAACCCCACCCCCTTGAAGTTGTTCCGTTCAACGCCATGTGAGAGGCCTAACTTGAGTCAAAATGAGCCCATGAACCTGTTGTACGAATCCGAGACGTTTGCCGTGATGCATGTGTTGGCCAACGCACCTGCTGAACCTGCTCCTGCCACCAGCAAACCCTTGCTGGAGCGCCACGGGTTTGAAATTGTGGACAAACGTTCAGGCAAAGAGGTTTATCTGGACGGCTCGTGGGCCGAAATGTTCCAGCAACAAATTCAGGCTTGGCAGCAGCACACCCCCACGCAAGAAGAAGTGGAAGACACGCTCGAAGGCTACAGCGGCTTGGCCCAACAGCCGGTGGTGGTGCACTGACACCCCGGGTTTGAGCCGAGCGCCATCTTTCAGGCGGCTTTCGGACGCTGGCCCAACCAATCAAACATGGGCCCCACCAGCATCAACACCGCCACCAGACGGCACACTTGAAACGCGGTGACCACAGGCACGCCCAGCTGCAAGACCTTGGCCGTGATGGCCATCTCGGCGATACCGCCCGGGGCTGTGCCCAAAATCAAGGTGGCCGCTTGCAGTCCTGTGGCCCACGCCAAACACTGCCCAAAGACCCCCGACAGCACCAACATGCCCACCGTGCCCAAGCCCACGGACAACAGCCAGCGCGGTGCGGTGTGCACAAACTCTCGCCGAAAGCGCACGCCCAAACTCACACCAATCACCATCTGCGCCGCATTCGACAAAAAGGTGGGGATGGTGGACCATTCAACGCCACACAGTGTGAGCCCCATCGAGGACAACAAAGCGCCCATGAACCACGGGTTGGCGCGTTTGAAACTGGCCATGACCAAGGCCCCAGCTGCCGTGGCCAGCGCCAGCCCAAGCAAACCCAACCCATTCACGGGCCCAGCACCAGACAACAAGCGGGTGTCGACGGCCAGACCCCAGTGACTTTGCACCCACTGCATGGCAAAAGGCACAGACAACACGACGATGACCAAACGCACGCTGTGCGATGCCGCCACCAAGTCGGTGCGTGCGCCGTGGCGCTCGGCCAACAGCGTCATCTCCGAGGCACCACCGATGGCGCTGGAGAAATAACACGTGGCCCGGCCAGCGCCGGGCGGCAAGTGCTCAAAATCGACGGCGTGTTGGCGTTGCAACCAGCCTCCGAACAAAGCCCCCATGGCCAGCGCCCACACCACAGCCAAGGCAATCGCCCACCACAAGCTGACCACCAGTGCGCCCACTTGCGGCGTGAAGTACAGCCCCAAAGCAGCGCCGATCACCCACTGTCCCGCATTGCGCAAAGGCGTGGCGCTTCGCGTCGGCGCCCCCATCACCGAAGCCACCGCCGTCACCAGCAAAGGGCCCAACATCCAAGGAATAGGCGTGCGCCACCACAGGCAAAGCTGTACCGCCAGCCATGCGGCCAGCAAGGTCAAGACCACGCGGTTCAGGTGACGAAAGTTCATGGCATCAAAAAAAGACCGCCCCAAAGGGCGGTCGGGGTGATCACCAACGCCATGCCATCAGGCGTGCCGGCGGATGCTGTCGGCCACGGTCTGCACGATCTGGTCGATGTGCGCGTCTTCCACGATGTAGGGCGGACAAATGACAATGTTTTCGCCCGCAGGGCGGACCCACACCCCCTTGTGGAAGCAATCCATGAAAATGTCGTAAGCCCGCTTACCCGGTGTGCCCGGGATGCTGGCCAACTCCACCGCGCCGGCCAAGCCCAGCGTGCGGATGCCCACCACGTTGGGCAAGCCCTTCAAGGCACTGTGCATCGCGTCGCCCAGCACCCGGCCCTTGAGCCCGGCGCGGGCAAACAGGTTTTCTTCCTTCATCAAGTCGAGCGTGGCAATGGCTGCCGCACAGGCGACGGGGTGGCCGGAGTAGGTGTAGCCATGGAAAAACTCGATGGCGTGCTGTGGTGAGTTGGCGTTCATCATCGCGTCGTAGATGAAGTCGCGGCAAATCACGCCGCCCAGCGGGATCACGCCGTTGGTCACCGCCTTGGCAAAGTTCAGCATGTCGGGCACCACACCGTAGTGATCGGCGCCAAAGTTCACGCCCAGACGGCCAAAACCGGTGATGACCTCGTCAAAAATCAACAAGATGCCGTGTTGGTCGCAAATCTCGCGCAAGCGCTTCACATAACCCTGGGGCGGGATGTACCAGCCTGCACTGCCCGCAATCGGCTCCACGATCACGGCCGCGATGTTGCTCGGATCGTGCAGCACCAGGATGCGGTTTTCCAGCTCGAGCAGCGGGTCTTCCGCCCACACGGGCTCTTCGTGGTGGATGTAAGCGTGGTTCACCGGGTCGTGGATGAAGCGCATGTGGTCCACCCGCGGCAACAACTGCGCACCAAACGCCTTGCGGTTGGCAGGCAAGCCGCCCACGCTCATGCCACCAAAGTTGACGCCGTGGTAACCCTTTTCGCGGCCAATGAACACCGTGCGGTGGCCTTCGCCCCGGGCGCGGTGGTAGGCCAGCGCCACTTTGAGGGCCGTGTCAGCCGCCTCCGAACCCGAGTTGCAAAACAGCACTTTGTTCAAGTCGCCTGGCGCCATCTCGGCAATCATTTGGGCCGCTTTGAAGGCCTTGTCGTTGCTGGCCTGGAACGCTGTGGCGTAGTCCAGGGTGTCCAGCTGGTTCTTGATGGCTTCGTTGATCGGCTTGCGGTTGTGGCCCGCGCCCACGCACCACAGGCTGGAGATGCCGTCGATGACTTTTTTGCCCTCGTGCGTGGTGAAGTGCATGCCCTCAGCCCCCACAAACACCCGCGGGTCTTGCTTGAAAGTGCGGTTGGGGGTGAAGGGCAACCACTGGTTGTCCATGTTCAGGTCGGTGTGGGCCACGGCAATTCCTCCTCGGTATCTCAGAATGGGGGCAGTTTAATAGGCAATCCGACAGGCTGCAGCCCCAGGGCGACAGGTCGCAGATCCAGAAAACGGGGATCTTTACAATAGATGCATCTTGAACGACTGCTGTTGGCGAGCCTCTTGCATGGCCCAGTCGCTGTTTCCACAGTTCCTTGCACCCATGACCACGACTTACATCCTGACCCTCTCCTGCCCTGACCGCACCGGCATCGTGCATGCCGTCTCGGGTTTTTTGCTGGAACGGGGGGGCAACATCGAAGAAGCGGCGCAATACAACGACCACGACACGGGTCTGTTTTTCATGCGGGTGCAGTTCGCCTGTGACCAAGCCGATGCCGCCACGCTGGAGACGCAATGGGGGGAATTTGCCCAAACCTTCAGCATGAAATGGGACCTGCACGCCACCGCGCAGCCCATGCGCACCGTGCTCATGGTCAGCAAGGAAGGCCATTGCCTCAATGACCTGCTGTTCCGCTGGAAAAGTGGCCTGCTGCCTTTGGACATCCGCGCCATCGTGAGCAACCACCGTGAGTTCTACCAACTCGCCGCCAGTTACAACGTGCCCTTCCACCACATCCCGGTCACCAAAGACAACAAAGGGCTGGCTGAGGCCAAACAATACGAGATCATTCAGGCCGAGGGGGCCGAGCTGGTCGTGCTGGCGCGTTACATGCAAATTTTGAGCGACGAGCTGTGCCGCAAACTCGCTGGCCGGGCCATCAACATCCACCACTCGTTTTTGCCCAGCTTCAAGGGCGCCAAGCCCTACTACCAAGCCCACGACCGGGGCGTCAAATTGATCGGGGCGACCGCCCACTATGTGACGGCAGACTTGGACGAAGGCCCGATCATTGAGCAAGATGTGGCCCGCGTGGACCACAGCAAAACCGTGGAAGACCTGACCACCATCGGTCGCGACACCGAGAGCCAAGTGCTGGCCCGCGCCGTGAAATGGCACAGCGAGCACCGGGTGCTGATCAACGGCCACAAAACCGTGATTTTCAAGTGATGTCGGCCGCATCCCGCATCCCGCCCATCCAGTGCCTTTTGACCTTTGAGGCCTTGGCGCGGCTGCGCAGTGTGACCCAGGCGGCCGAAGAACTGTGCGTGACGCCCAGCGCTGTGAGCCACCGGGTCAAGCAGCTGGAACAGATCATTGGCACCAAGCTCTTTGGCCGGGCCGACTTCTCACTCACCACAGAGGGCATTGAATACTTGGCCCATGTGCGCGAAGGCCTGATCTCGCTGCAGCGCTTTCCCAGTGCCAGCAGCACGCCTGGCCGACGCAAGCTGCGCTTGGCGGTCACGCCCACGTTTGCGCGCTCGGTGCTGATGCCGCGCCTGAAACACTTTTTAGACGCTTACCCCGAGATCGACATCACCCTGCAAGTGAGCATTCCCCTGCTCGATGTGGTGGCCGAAGATGCGGACCTGACCGTGCGCTTTGGCACCGGCCGTTACTCGGACGTGGAGCATGTGTGCCTGGCCAAAGACGATGTGACGCCTTTGGCCTCCCCGGCTTGGTTGCGCGAAAACGGGCCCTTTACCAGCGCTGAAGACCTGCAAGGCGTGGCCCTGCTGCGCAGCCCGCTGGAGCCCTGGCGCACCTGGTTTGCCGCGCATGACCTCGATTGGCCCGAACCGATGGACGGCTCGTCCTTCAACGACATTGGCCTGATGTGCGACGCCGCGGCCCAAGGCTTGGGGGTGGGCCTGATCCGCACCAAGCTGGGTGCGCCTTGGCTGGAAAGTGGCCAATTGGTGCGTTTGTTCGAGCGCAGCGTGCCCAGCCCACACGCCCATTACCTGTGCTGGCGCACCGGCACCATGGAGCGGTGGGAGTGCGCCACATTCGCCGACTGGCTGAAAAAAGCACTGGCCTGAGCGGTCAAATTCACAAGTCCCTCAAAGTTTATTCATCCACTGCGGTCAGGCTTGGGCGTACAGTTGAACCTTCAACACAGGTCTTCCATGCCATGAGCGCCCACTCCCCTGCCGAAACACAGCAACTGACCGCCACCGAACGTGCCGAGCGCCAACGCGCTGTGGTGCAAGCCTTGGGCCGGGTGCTGCCCGCCGACGCCATCCTCTACACGCCCGAAGACACCACGCCTTACGAGTGCGACGGCCTGACCGCCTACCGCGAGCGGCCCTTGGTGGTGGCTTTGCCAGAGACCGAGGCGCAAGTGCAAGCGGTGCTCAAGGCTTGTCACGCCCTGCAAGTGCCGGTGGTGGCACGTGGCGCAGGCACGGGCTTGTCGGGTGGTGCCATGCCCCACCGCCTGGGCGTGACGCTGTCGATGGCGCGTTTCAACCAGATCAAAACCGTGGACCCGGTCAGCCGCACGGCCGTGGTGCAGTGTGGTGTGCGCAACCTGGCCATCAGCGAAGCGGCTGCACCCCATGGGCTGTATTACGCGCCCGACCCGTCCAGCCAAATTGCCTGCACGATTGGCGGCAATGTGGCCGAAAACTCGGGGGGCGTGCACTGCCTCAAGTACGGTCTGACGGTGCACAACGTGCTCAAAGTGAAGGGCTTCACCATCGAAGGTGACCCGATCGAGTTTGGCAGTGACGCGCTCGACACCTCGGGTTATGACCTGCTGGCCGTGCTGGTGGGCAGCGAAGGCATGCTGGCCGTGACCACCGAAGTCACCGTCAAGCTGGTGCCCAAACCCCAGTTGGCGCGCTGCATCATGGCCAGTTTTGACGACGTGCGCAAAGCCGGTGACGCGGTGGCGGCCGTGATCGCAGCCGGCATCATCCCGGCCGGTCTGGAGATGATGGACGGCCCCATGACGATTGCCGTGGAAGACTTTGTGCACGCGGGCTACGACCTGAGTGCAGCCGCTATCCTTTTGTGCGAGAGCGACGGCACACCCGAAGAGGTGGAAGAAGAAATTGGCCGCATGAGCGCGGTGCTGCGCAACTGTGGCGCTACCGCCATCGCGGTGAGCCGCGACGAAGCCCAGCGCATGAAGTTCTGGAGCGGCCGCAAAAACGCCTTCCCCGCCTCGGGCCGCATCAGCCCCGACTACATGTGCATGGACTCGACCATTCCGCGAAAGCGCTTGGCCGACATCCTGCAAGCCATCTCAGAGATGGAAAGCAAATATGCGCTGCGCTGCCTGAACGTGTTCCACGCAGGCGACGGCAACCTGCACCCCCTGATCTTGTTCGACGCGAACGACGCCGACCAGCTGCGCCGCTGCGAGCTGTTTGGCGCCGAAATCCTCGAAACCAGCGTGGCCATGGGCGGCACGGTGACCGGCGAGCATGGCGTGGGCATTGAAAAGGTGAACAGCATGTGCGTGCAGTTCAGTCCTGAAGAAAACGAGCAGATGTTCGCCGTCAAACGCGCCTTCGACCCGCAGGGCTTGCTCAACCCCGGCAAGGTCATTCCCACACTCAACCGCTGCGCCGAATACGGCAAGATGCTGGTGCGGGCGGGCACGATCAAGCACCCGGAACTCGAGCGCTTTTAACCCCGCGTCAAACCCGCACGGCCAGAACAGTGCCGAGCAGACTGTCCGGTATGCGTCTTGACCCGCCGGTCATTCTCCTTATCATGGTTTCCATGGGTTGCAAGGCAGCCCATCGGTCATCGCCAAGCAAGTGCTTGGGGCACCTGTCTACAGGAGAACATTTTGCGCATCGCCACTTTTATCCACCACGGGAAACGCCATGTCGGTCAGGTCTCAGCCGACGGCCTGCAGGTCACCCCATTCGCGCTGACCGACACCCAAGCCCACCACGGCGCCCAGCTGCTGATCGACGCCTGGGTGGCGGGACAGCCCTTGCCTGCGCTGCAGGGTGATGCCTTGGCCGTGTCGTCGGTCAGACTCGAATCCCCCCTGCCGGTGCCGCGCCGCAATGTTTGGTGTGTGGGCCGCAACTACCACGCCCACGCCAAAGAACTGCAAGCCTCGGTGTTCAAGGACAGCAACACCGACACCCAAGCTTGGCCCATCGTGTTCACCAAAGTGCCCGAGTGCGTGGTCGGCCCGACCGACGACGTGCGACTGCCCGGCGCGGCCGTGTCCGACCAGATCGACTACGAAGCCGAGTTGGCCGTGATCATTGGTCAAGGCGGCAAGAACATCCGCCAAGCCGATGCCATGCAGCATGTCTTTGGCTACACGGTGGTCAACGATGTGACGGCTCGCGATGTGCAGATGCGCCACCAACAGTGGGACATGGGCAAATCTTTTGACACCTTCTGTCCCATGGGCCCTTGGATCGTGACCGCAGACGAAATGGATGGTCGCCAAACCCGCGTGCGTTGCTGGGTCAATGGTGAGTTGCGCCAAGATGGCCCGACCGAGAACATGATTTTTGACATCCCCACGTTGATCGAAACCATCTCACGTGGGATCACGCTCTACCCTGGCGACATCATCGCCACGGGTACGCCTGCCGGGGTGGGCATGGGCCTGAAGCCACCGCGCTACATCGCCCAGGGCGATGTGATCCGTGTCGAAATCGACGGCATCGGCCAGATCGAAAACCGTTTCGTTTGAGACGCATAACGGGCAGGGCGCCGCCCTGACCTGCTCTAAAAGAGGAGACAAGTGATGCAACATCGTCCGTGGATCCGGCTCATCTTGAGCGCTGCTTTGGTGTGCACTGGCCTGAATGCCAGTGCACAGGGCTACCCCACCAAACCCATCACCATGGTGGTGCCTTTTCCCCCCGGCGGCGTGGCCGACACGGTGGGGCGTCCGGTGGCCGAAGCCATGTCGCGGCACCTCAAGCAAAGCATCGTGGTGGAAAACAAAGGCGGCGCGGGGGGTGGCATTGGCATGGCGCAAGTGGCCAAAGCCAAGGGCGATGGCTACACCGTGCTGATGTCCTTGTCTTCGCTGGTGGTTTTGCCTGAAGCCGACAAAATCTTGCAGCGCAGCCCGCTTTTTCAGGTCAATCAGCTCAAAGCCATTGCCCGCTTCACCGCCGACCCCACAGTGTTGGTGGTGCGCGCCGACAGCCCCTGGAAGACCTACGCGCAATTCATGGCCTACGTGAAGTCCAATCCTGCCAAGATTTCGTTCGGCTCTTCGGGCAATTACGGCACCATGCACGTGCCCATGGAGCAGCTCAAAGCCGCCACCTCGACCTTCATGCTGCACGTGCCCTACACCGGCGCCGGCCCTGCGGTCTTGTCCTTGCTCAGCGGACAAATCGAAGCCCTCTCGACCGGGCCTGCCAGCGTGAAGCAACACATCGCCTCAGGTCGCTTGCGCGCCCTCGCACATTGGGGTGAAGGCCGCCTGGCCAGCATGCCCGAGGTGCCGAGTCTCAAAGAACTGGGGGTCCCCATCCAGTACTCGCAATGGTCAGGCCTCTTTGTCCCGGCCGACACGCCCGCAGCGGTGGTCGACAGCTTGCGCCAAGCGGCCCAATTTGCTGCACAAGACCCCCGTGCCGTGGCAGCCCTGACGGCCTCGGGCACTTCATTCATGTACCAAGATGCACCGGAGTTTGAGCGCTTTGTTCAAGCCGACGCCAAAGAAATGAGCGCCTTGGTCGTCCGCATCGGCAAGGTCGATTGATCCGCAGAGACCAACGCCCAGCCCCGCCACCCTGTACCGCACCCTCGCCCCCAGCCTTACAACCATCGGAGACACGACATGCTGAACTTGAGCCGCACCCTGAAATTCACCGCTTTGACCTTGGCACTGGCTTGTGGCCTGGCCCAAGCACAAAGCTACCCCAACCGCCCCGTGAAAATCGTGGTGCCCTTTGCCGCAGGCGGCCCTGCCGACAATTACGCCCGCTTCATGGCACAGCGCTTGGGCGAAGAGCTCAAGCAAACCTTTGTGATCGACAACAAGCCCGGTGCCGGCTCCATCATCGGCACCGACCTGGTGGCCAAATCACCGGCCGACGGCTACACCTTGCTCATGATGTCGAACACGCACACCGTGAACGAGTCCTTGATTCCGACCAAACCTTTTGGCCTGATGAAAGACTTTGTCGGCATCGCACCCGTCAATTACTCCAACTTGCTCTTGGTGGTGCACCCCTCGGTGCCCGTCAAGACCGTGGGCGAACTGGTGGCACTGGCCAAGTCCAAGCCCGGCAAGCTGAACTATGCCTCTTCGGGCAATGGCACCCCGTACCACATGGCGGGTGAGTTGTTCAAATTCATGGCGGGTATCGACATGACCCATGTGCCCTACAAAGGCAGCTCGGGCGCACGCACCGACATCGTGGGGGGCCAGGTGGACGTGATGTTTGACGCGGAAACCACCATGGCGGCCATGTCGCGCGACAACAAAGTGCGCGCCTTGGGCGGCACCGGCCTGAGCCGATCGGCCAACTTGCAAGACCTGCCCACCGTGGCCGAGACGGTGCCCAAGTTTGAAGCCACCATTTGGCTGGGGCTGATGGCCCCTAAGGGCACGCCAGCGGACGTGGTGAACAAGCTCAACACCGAGGTGCGCAAAATCGTGAACAACCCCGAAGTCAAGGCCGCCTGGGCCAAACAAGGCGCGGTGCCCATGTCGATGACTGTGTCCGAGTTTGACCAGTACCTGAACGCCGACATCGCCAAATGGGCCAACATCGTCAAGATTTCGGGTGCCAAGCCGGACTGAAACATGCAACAGGTCGTCGCGCTGCAGGTGAACGGTCAGCAGGTGTCTGTGCAAGGCGAAAGCGGGCAAAGCCTGCTGGACCTTCTGCGCAACACGCTGCATCTCAAAGCCACGCGCCTGGGCTGTGGGCAAGGCCAGTGCGGCGCCTGTCGCGTCCTGTTGGATGGTCATGCGGTGGCCGCCTGTGAAACGCCGGTGTGGGCCGTCGAAGGCAAAAGCGTGACCACCTTGGAAGGCCTGGGGAGTCGGTCTGCGCCGCATGCCTTGCAAACCGCCTTCATCGAAGAGCAGGCCATGCAGTGCGGCTTTTGCACCAGCGGCATTCTGATGTCGGCTGCCGCATTGCTGCAAAAAAATCCCCACCCCACTCGTCAAGAGATCGTGCAAGCCATCGACGGCCATTTGTGCCGTTGCGGCGCTCACAACCGGGTGGTGCGCGCGATTGAAAAAGCCGCTGCACGGCTGGCTGCGGCATGATGCCCGAATCCCTCCAAGCGCACCCCTTGCTGCGCCAGTGGCTGGCCTTGGGGCCGGGCGGACGGGTGCAGGCGTTTTCGGGCAAGGTCGATTTGGGCCAAGGCATCTCGCATGCGCTGCGCCTGATAGTGGCCGAAGAATTGAGGGTACCCCCTGAGCAAATCGACATGGTGCCCGCCAGCACCGCATTCAGCCCCGACGAAGCCGTGACCTCGGGCAGCTTGTCGGTGCAGCACTCGGGGACGGCGCTGCGTTGTGCAGCCGCGCATTGGCGCGAGGCCTGCCGCCGGGCCATGGCCGAGCGTCTGGGTGTGCCCGTGTCTGCCGTGCGCTGCGACAACGGTTGGTTCCACGCACCCGGCCACACACCGCAAGCCCCATACGCTGAACTGTCGCAGCCCGCCATGGGACACAGCACGATTGAACCTTCGCATGTGCAATCGCCGAACGCTGCGCAAGACCTGCCCTGCACCGTGCCCACCCCCTTGCGCCCTGACGTGGCCGCCAAGGTCTTTGGCGAGTTCGAATACATCCATGACCGGGTGATGCCGGGCGAGTTGCACCCCATGTGCCACGGCATGGTCTTTCGCCCTGGCACCCTCAGTGCCGAAGTGATCGAACAGGACATACAAGCCCTGACGAGAAGCCTGTGCGCTACGCCAGGCGTGCTGCAGGTGGTGCACGATGGCTTGTTGCTGGGCGTGCTGACCGAGACCGAACAGGCTTTAGGACAAATCGCCCAGCACATCGAAGCGGGTGCAGCGATGGGCCAATTTTGGCGCTGCACTGCACAAGTCCCGGACCCGCTCGCCTTGCCCGCTTGGCTGAAAGCCCAAGCCCTTGACAGCACGCTGGTGGCTGACACCTCGATCCCATGGGCAAGCGATGCGGATGCACGTTTGGGCGTCGCCGTACGGCAGCGCTTGACCGCCGAATTTCACAGGCCATTTGTGCAGCACGCGTCCATTGGTTTGTGCTGTGCGTTGGCCCAATGGGGGGGGCCATCATCCCGTCCGATCCTGGAGGTTTGGACCCACAGCCAAGGCATTTACAACCTGCGGCGCGATTTGGGCTTGGCCTTTGATCTGCCCACCGAGCAGGTGCAGGTCTCGCATGCCGAAGGCGCAGGCTGTTATGGCCACAACGGCGCCGACGATGTGGCCTGGGATGCCGCTTGGTTGGCGAAACAGGTGCCTGGTCGCCCTGTGCGTGTCCAGTGGACGCGCCAAGCCGAACTCGGTCATGCCCCCTTGGCCCCGGCCATGGCGGTTCACATCGACGCGGCCATCGGTGAGAACGGGTCATTGCTGGAATGGACGCAAACCGTTTGGGGTCAAGGCCACGGCACCCGGCCCGGACGGGGCAAAACACCCGCCTTGCTGGGCGCGTGGCAAACCGCAAACCCGGCACCAGTGACTTTGGCTGTCAATGCGGCGATGGCGGTGGGCGGCGGGTCTGAACGCAACGCCCAACCGCCCTACAGCATCCCATTGGTCAAAGTGCTCAACCACCGCGTGCTGAACATGCCGTTTCGCGTCTCGGCCATGCGGGCCTTGGGCGCCCCTGTCAATGTGCTCGCGGCCGAGTCGGTCATGGACGAATTGGCGCAGGGCTTGGCGCAAGACCCCCTCGCATTCAGACTGGCGCACCTAACTGGTGTTGAGCACGCACGCGCAAGAGCCGTCCTGCAAAAAGCGGCCGGCATGGCCGGCTGGACAGCTGCCAGCGCCCGAAACCGCACCGAAGGCTGGGGCCGGGGCTTGGCTTATGCGCGCTACAAAAATACGGGCGGATTTTGCGCGGTGGTGGTCGATCTGGTGGTGGCCGAAAAAGTCAAGCTTCACCAACTTTGGATCGCCGCCGATTTGGGCCATGTGGTGGATACCGACGGCGCCCTCAACCAACTGGAAGGCGGTGCCCTGCAAGCGGCCAGTTGGGCGCTGTGTGAAGCGGCAGAACTCGGTCCACAAGGCATCACGTCCAACGACTGGACGCGCTACCCGATTTTGAAATTCAGCGACATGCCCGACGTCTCCGTCGCCTTGATGCCCGGGGCAGGCCACGCCTCGCTGGGCGCAGGTGAATGCAGCGCCGGCCCAACCTGTGCAGCCATTGCCAATGCCATTTTTGATGCCATCGGTGTGCGCATGCGCGGCATGCCCTTCACCCCCGACAACATGGTGCGTGCCATCGACCGCGATGAAGCGCTCAACCCTTCAACCCCTTAAGCCAAACGAGAGAACAACATGCATGTACTGAGTGGCGGCGCAGCCGCAGCCGTGGTCCAAAGCGTTCAAGCCGAGTTCGAACACATCACCGGAAGCCGCATTGACGGCACTTTCAGCGCTGTGGGCATGATGCGCGACAAGCTGCTGGGTGGTGCCCCCTGCGATGTGATCATCCTGACCCGGCCTTTGATCGACCAGCTCATCGCCTCGGGCCATGTGGTGCCCGGCAGTGCCCGTTCTTTGGGCTTGGTGAAAACCGGGGTGGCCGTGCGCAGTGGCACCGCCCACCCCAGCGTCAACACACGCGAGGCACTGCACGCCGCCATGTGCGCTGCACAAGGCATTTACTTCCCGGACCCCGACAAAGCCACGGCCGGCATTCACTTCATGAACGTGCTCCAAGCGCTGGGTTTGAACGAGTCTCTGCAAAGCCGCTTTCGCGTGTTCCCCAATGGCGCCACGGCCATGGCGGCCATGGCAAAAAGCGAAGAAAGCGGTTTGATCGGCTGCACCCAAGTCACTGAAATCAACTACACCCAAGGGGTGGACTTGGTCGATGTGCTGCCCGCCGAGTTTGAACTGAGCACCGATTACACCTTGGGGATTTGCACCGGTGCACAAGCGCCTGAACAGGCTCAAATCCTGGCGCAATTGCTCGTTGGTCCTGCTTCTGCTCAAGTGCGCAGACAAGGCGGATTCGAGTTCTGATTCAACGCGGATCTCAGAACAAGCCATGGGGCGATATGGTTGCGTCCGCAACCATATCGACCTACAATCGGCCAAAACACGATTTGGCCCATGTCTCCCCCCACACCTTCACCTGCCACCGCCAATGCTGCCCGTGCGGCATCGAAAGCTGCACCACTGGACCGCACGCTCACCTATCGCCTGCACCAACTGCACAAGCTGACCGATGCGGACAGCCAATCGGCTTACCCTGAGCACACAGGCCTGTCGATGAGCGATGGCCGATGCCTGACCACCATCGGAACGTTCGAGCCATTGTCGGTGAAAGAACTGGCCGAAAAAGCCAACCTCAACAAAGGCCAGGCCAGCCGAGCAGCGCAGGCTTTGGTGGATCAAGGCTTGGTGATCAAAGCCGATCACCCTGGCGATGGGCGGGGTGTGGTGCTGACCCTCACCGCCTTGGGTCGCCCAATTTTTGAGCGCGCCATGGCCATGGTCGCTCAGCGCAACGATCAAATTTTCGGCTGTCTCACGCCACAAGAACAGGCCACGTTGAGCACGCTGTTCGACCGCCTGATTGCCCACGCCCGTCCCCGCTAATCCCCCACCCAAGCCCTATGCACACCCCCAGCACCGAAGCCCGGCCTTCGCTCTATTACCCATACGAGGTTTTCAAACCTTGGCTGGCTTGGGCACACCCTGCGCAAGATCGAAAAAAAGTCGTGATCGTCGGCTCAGGCCCTGCGGGCATGGTCACTGCGCTGGAGTTGGCCCGCCACGGCGTTCCCAGCGTGGTGCTGAGCGCCGAGTTGCAGTTCTCGCAAGGCAGCCGGGCCATTTGCTTCACCCGTCGCTCCATGGAAATCCTGCAACAAGTGGGCGTGGCCGACCGCATGACTGCAGGCGGTTTGCCCTGGCGCTTTGGCAACTCCTATTACCGGGGCCAGCGCGTGTTTCGCATGGAAGCGCCGCATGACGCCGATGACCGGTTCTTTCCGATCATCAATGTGCAGCAGCAGTTCATGGAGGAGTACCTGCACGACGCTTGCAAAGTCAACCCGCTGATCGATTTTCGCTGGGGCAACAAGGTCAACGCCGTCGTGCAGAAAGACGGCTATGCCGTGCTCGAAGTCGACACGCCCGAAGGGCCTTACGAACTGGAAAGCGACTGGGTGGTCGCCGCCGACGGGGGGCGTTCAGGCATCCGCAGCGCCATGAACCTGCAGATGGAAGGCGCGTCTTACGAAGGCTTTTTCGTGATCGCCGACATCCGAATTGATCTGCCGTTCCCCACCGAGCGCTTGGCCTTTTTTGACCCCGAGTGGAACCCCGGCAACACCATCTTGATGCACCGCGAACCGAACGGCATGTGGCGCGTGGACTACCAGCTGCCCCCAGGCGAAACGCCCGAAGAGGCGCTGCGCCCCGAATCGCTCAAGGCCCGCATCGACGCCCAGCTGGCGATGATCGGCCACGGGGGCCTGAAGTGGGAGATGGACTGGTCTTCGGTCTACTCGGCCCGCACCTTAACCCTGCCGGAGTTTGTACACGGCCGCGTCATCTTCACCGGGGACGCGGCGCACCTGCTGCCCATCTTTGGCGTGCGCGGGGCCAACACGGCGTTTCAAGATGCGCAGTCACTGGGCTGGCATCTGGCGTTTGTGGTCAAGGGTCTGGCCAGCCCCCAGTTGCTGGCCAACCACAGCACCGAGCGCGTGGGCGCTGCGCGCGAGATCATCGCCGAAGCGGGTAAAAGCACCCGCTTCATGACCCCGCCCAGCCCGGGCTTTCGCCTGTTGCGCGATGCGGTGCTCTCGCTCTCACTCACGCAGGACTTTGTGCGCCCCCTCTACCACTGGCGCACTTCGAGGCCCCACGAGTACACCCACTCCATGCTCAACAGCAGGGGGGACGACAACGCGCTGTTCAAGAGCGGCCCGGGACACGGCGCGCCACCACAAAACGTGCGCCTGGGCGCGAACGACTACTTGCTCGACCACTTGGGCGGCGGCTTTGATCTGCTGTACGTCACCGACACCGCCCTGCCCGAGGCGCTGCAGCGCGTCATCCAGACCGCTCGCGCCCACGGCGTGCCCCTGAACGTGATCGCGGTCGGCGCGACCCAAGCGGTGGCCGGAGCCGACAAGCACCTGCCCGATGCCGACGGCCACCTGCGCCAGCGCTATGGCGTGCCGGCCAACGGTGGCGCCTATTTGCTCCGACCAGACCAGCACATTTGCGCCCGTTGGCTCACACTGGACGCCACCCGCTTGCAAGCCGCACTGGCCACAGCCTTGCCCAAATAAGGACACACCATGTCAGAACCCACACTCACGATTGGCGGCCTCGAAGCCGTGTACGACGCACTGGCCACAGCCTTGGACCAAGCGGGGACGGACAAGGCGCAGGTGTTCCTCGTCAAGCTGGCTTTGCTGAACGCCAATGCGCTGGCGGATGAAGATCTGTTCCAGCAACACATCAACGCAGCCCTGCAAGACCTCTGATTCAACACCCATCCACCCGGAGACACCCATGCTCGTTCAGTCCGTTCACCACGTCGCCTACCGCTGCAAAGACGCCAAAGAAACCGTCGAGTGGTACCAAAAGCACCTCGACATGAAATTCGTCCTGGCGATTGCCGAAAACGAGGTGCCCTCCACCAAAGCACCGGACCCGTACATGCACATTTTTCTCGATGCGGGCCACGGCAACATCTTGGCCTTTTTCGAGCTGCCCAGCCAGCCCGAGATGGGCCGCGACGAGAACACCCCCGCCTGGGTTCAGCACCTGGCTTTGAAAGTCGATTCCATGGAAACGCTGCTGGCGGCCAAGGACAAGTTGGTGGCGGGCGGTGTCGAGGTGCTCGGCCCCGTCGACCACACCATTTTCAAGAGCATTTACTTCTTTGACCCGAGCGGCCACCGCTTGGAGCTGGCCGCCGACTGCGGCACGCCCGAGATGATGAAGAAACTCGATGACGTGAAATGGGACATGCTCGAAGAGTGGAGCCAAACCAAGCGCGCCCCCAAGCACGCCGCCTGGATGCACGACGGCAGCATGGCCTCCTGAAAGAGGGTGCGATGACGATGCTCAACGAAACCCACAACCCGAACCTGAAAAGCTGGGTCGCCTCGGCCAACGCCACAGGCACCGACTTCCCGATCCAGAACCTGCCGTTTGCGGTGTTCCGCCGCCAAAGCTCAGCTGAGTCCTTCCGTGGCGGTCTGGCGATTGGCGACCAGATCGTGGACCTGGCGGCTCTGGCCCAGTCCGGCCTGTTGAAAGGCGAAGCCGCTGCTGCAGCACAAGCGGGCGCACAAGACAAACTCAACGCTCTGATGGCGCTGGGCTCTGCGGCCTGGAGCGCCTTGCGCTTGGCCCTGTCCCGCGCCCTGCGTGAAGGCTCGGCAGAACAAGCCGCTCTGCAAGCCTGCTTGGTGCCGCAAGCCGAGGCCGAATACGACGTGCCCGCGCGCATTGGCGACTACACCGACTTCTACACATCGCTCTACCACGCCACCCACATCGGTAAGCAGTTCCGCCCCGACAACCCGCTGCTGCCCAACTACAAATGGGTGCCGATTGGCTACCACGGCCGCGCGTCCAGCATTGGCGTGTCGGGTCAGCAGTTCCGCCGCCCGGTGGGCCAGAGCATGCCGCCCGGGGCCACCGAACCGGCGTTCGGCCCCTGCAAGCGGCTGGACATGGAGCTGGAGCTGGGCATCTTCATCGGCAGTGGCAATGCGCTGGGAGATGCGGTGGACATCACCGAAGCCGAAGACCATGTGTTCGGCATCTGCCTGCTCAACGACTGGTCGGCGCGCGACATTCAGGGCTGGGAATACCAGCCGCTCGGCCCCTTCCTGGCCAAAAACTTTGCGACCACGGTCTCGCCCTGGGTGGTCACGCTCGAAGCGCTGGCCCCTTACCGCGTGCCCTTCACCCGCGCAGAAGGCGACCCTCAACCCATGGCCTATCTGGACTCGCCCACGAACCGCATCGGCGGCGCGTTCGACATCCAATTGCAAGTGGGCCTGCAAACGCCGCAGATGCGCGAAGCCGGCCAAGCCGACGCCAGCATCTGCCGCACCAGCTACCGCCACGCTTATTGGACGGTGGCGCAAATGGTCACGCACCACACGGTGAACGGCTGCAACCTGCAGCCGGGCGACTTGCTGGGCAGCGGCACCCTCTCTGGCCCGACGCTTGACCAGGCGGGCGCGCTGATCGAGCTGACCACCGGCGGCAAAAACCCGATCGCCCTGCCGGGTGGCGAGCAGCGCACCTGGCTGGAAGACGGCGACAGCGTGGTGCTGCGCGGCTGGTGCGAAAAAGCAGGTGCGGCGCGGATAGGTTTTGGTGAATGCGTGGGCACGGTGCTGCCTGCGCGGCTGAGCCCTGGCTGAAGCCAGCCGACGCTGGCGTCCCAGGCTCACCAAGTGTCAATGGGCAGCGTGCCGTCCGTGGGCCGGACTTGCCCTGCTGCCAGACCTGCCACCAGCCAGTCGCGGGTGGTGGCCGGGTCGATCACCGCGTCGATCTCCAGCGTCGCGGCCATGTTGATGGCACTGCCGTTGTCGTATTGCTGCGCCAGCAAGTTCTCAAACAAGGCTTCGCGCTCAGGCCCCTCGGGCAAGGCTTCCAACTCTTTGCGGTAACCCAAGCGCACCGCGCCTTCGAGGCCCATGCCACCAAACTCGCCCGTGGGCCAGGCCACCGTGCTCAGGGTTTCATGAAAACCGCCTCCCGTCATGGCCATCGCGCCGAGACCGTAGCCTTTGCGCAGCACCACGCTGAGCAGTGGCACCCGCAGGTGCGCAGCAGCCACCAACATGCGCGAGACATGCCGCACCTGCGCCGTGGCCTCGGTGTCCGGTCCGACCATGAAGCCGGGCGTGTCCACCAAGCTGACGATGGGCAGGCCGTGCGCGTTGCACAGTTGCATGAAGCGGGCCGCTTTGTCGGCCGCATCGGCGTCGATCGCGCCGCCCAAGTGCAGCGGGTTGTTGGCCAACATACCCACCGCACGACCTGCGACGCGCGCCAGCGCGGTGTGGACACCCACGCCAAAACCCGTGCGCAGCGGCAACAGGCTGGCCTCGTCGGCGATGCCCTGCATGACCGTTTGGCTGTCGTACACGCGCAAACGGTTTTCCGGCACCACATGGCGCAGTGCCTCGCCGGGCGGAGCGTGCCCCTCGGGCACCAACCCCTGGAACATCGACAAGTAATGGCGTGCCGCTGACACGGCCTGCGCTTCCGTCTCCACCAACACATCGATCACACCGTTGCCATGCTGCACATCGCTCGGGCCGATTTGCTCGGGCTTGAACAGGCCCAAGCCACCGCCTTCGACCATGGCCGGGCCACCCATGCCGATGTTGCTGCCACGGGTCGCGATGATCACATCGCAACAGCCCAGCAAAGCCGCATTGCCCGCAAAGCAACGCCCCGCCACCACACCCACCACCGGCACCCGGCCGTTGAGCCGGGCAAATGAGGCAAATGTGGCCAAGTTCAGGCCCGCCACGATGGCCACATCGACGTCACCCGGCCGGCCCCCACCACCTTCGGCGAACAACACCACAGGCAGTTTGTTTTGCAAGGCCACGCCCAACATGCGGTCGGTTTTTTGGTGGTTGCGCATGCCTTGCGTGCCCGCCAGCACGGTGAAGTCGTAGGCCATGACCACGACACGCTGGCCGTTGACGCAGCCGATGCCCGTGACCATGCCGTCGGCAGGTGTGTTGCGCATGAGGTCATCGGCGCTGCGGCGGCGGCTTTGCGCGGCCACGGCCAGTGCGCCGTACTCTACAAAAGAGCCTTCGTCGCACAACTCAGCGATGTTTTCCCGCGCCGTTCGCAAACCCTGCGCATGGCGCTTGGCCACGGCTTGCGGGCGTTGTGCGTCCTGCGTGAAGGCCAAGCGCGCGCGCAGTTTTTTCAGGTCGCCCCGCTCTGCGGCGAGCACTGCGCCATCCACTGGGGGCTGAGCCGATGGCAGACTGGCCCGTCCCTCTGAGAACGGCGCCAAGGCCAACAACGCCTGCCCTTCCGCCACCGTCTCGCCCGCATGGACATACAGCTCGGCCACACGCCCTGGTTGAGAAGCACGGATTTCGTGCTCCATTTTCATGGCCTCCAAAATCACCAGCAGCTGTCCCGCGGCCACAACATCACCAGCTTGCGCCAGCCATTGCACCACCTGGGCCTGAAGGGGAGAGTGAATTTGTTGCATGCGTTCATTGTGCGGCGCTGTCCCGGAGACAGCAGGTCAAGTCCGGGACAATTTAAACTGGATTTTTTCCAACACCGAGAGCCCGCATGAACTTCGAACCCCTGATCGAGCTGAGCCGCAATGGCATCCAGGAATGCCTGCACTTGGGCGCTCTGGCCGTGACCGACACGCAAGGCCGTGTGCTGGCCCAGGTGGGCAATCCACACTGGTTGTGCTTCACCCGCTCTACCCTCAAGGCCATGCAAGCACTGCCCCTGGTGCAATCGGGTGGCGTGGCGCACTTCGGTTTCACACCGCCGGAGCTGGCCCTGCTGTGCGCCAGCCACAACGGCGAAGACAGGCATGTCGAGCAGGTCTCGTCCATTCTGCGCAAAAGCGGCACCCGCACCCACCACATGCGCTGCGGCTGCCATGTGCCCTACCGTTTCACGTTCATGGACCAACCCATGCCCGAAGGCTTTGCCTACGACGAACGACACCACAACTGCAGTGGCAAGCACAGCGGGTTTTTGGCGTATTGCGTCCAGCATGGCTTGGCCATGGACACCTACACCGCCGTGGATCACCCCTTACAGCAAGCTGTGCGCCGTGCCGTGGCGCACTTGGCTGGCCTGAGCGAAGAAGAACTGGCGCTGGGCATTGACGGCTGCTCGGCCCCCAACTACGCCATGCCCTTGTCGCGCCTGGCCCGCAGTTACGCGCGCTTGGCCCAACCCGAATCAGACGGCCTCTATGGCGCCAGCTTGCATTTGCTGGGCCAGGCCATGAGTGCGCACCCTGATTTGGTCTCGGGCACCGGCAGAAACGACGCCGACTTCATGCGCGCAGGCCGGGGCGACTGGGTCACCAAAGTGGGGGCCGACGGCGTGCAGGTCGTGGCCAGCCGTGCGCGGGGCCAAGCCCTGGCGATCAAGGTCATGGACGGCAACAAGGCGGCGCTGTTTGCCGCCACCGTCGAGGCCCTGGACCAACTGGGCTGGCTCGACGACGCCCAGCGCCAAGCGCTGGCGCCTTGGCGAGCACAGGTGTTGCTGAATGTGGCGGGGGTGCCGGTGGGCGAGCGCCGCAGTGTGTTCCGGCTTCAAGCCGGCGAACACGGCTGAAGCACCCCTCCTGTCGCGCTCAACGCTGGCCGAAAATCGCCGTGCCCACCCGCACCAAGGTGCTGCCTTCGGCAATGGCGGATTCCATATCGGCGCTCATGCCCATCGACAAGGTGTCGAGTGACAGACCTTGCTGACGCAAAGCCTCCAGCAAGGTTTTGGCTTGGGCGTGCACAGCCCGCATCTGGGCATCCGTTTCGGCAGGCTCAGGGATGGTCATGAGTCCGCGCAACTGCAAACGCGGCAAAGCGGCAACGGCCAGCGCCAATGCAGGCAACTCCAAAGGACTCACGCCCGATTTGGTCTCGCCGCCGTCCACATTCACCTGAATGCACACCTGCAAAGGCGGTAAGTGGTCTGGACGCTGCTCGGACAGTCGCTGGGCAATTTTCAGGCGGTCCACGCTGTGCACCCAATCAAAGTACTCGGCCACCCATCGGGTCTTGTTGCTCTGGATGGGGCCAATGCAGTGCCATTCGAGGGCCAGATCCTTCAATGCCCCGATCTTGTCCACCGCCTCCTGAATGTAGTTTTCGCCAAAAGCCCGCTGACCCGCCGCATGGGCGGCGCGCACCGCGTCCGGCCCCCAGGTTTTGGACACGGCCAGCAACGACACGCTGTGCGGCGCTCGGCCAGCGGCTTGACAAGCCACTTCAATTTGCGCACGCACGCGCGCCAAGTTTTCGGCAATTTCGGTGTTCATGGCCTGAGCGTACCAAACCCCGCGCAGACGCCGCTCACCCCACCCACGGTCGCCCAACCGACACGCGAATGCACCCGGCACGAACCCGTGCACTGTCAGGCTGCTAAATTAGCCCTTTTCAACGACTTGCAGCGAGACAACCATGAGCCAAATTGCAACCAAAACCTACGAATCCACCCCCCCCCGCCAAGTGGCCTTTTTGGGACTGGGCGTGATGGGCTACCCCATGGCGGGCCACCTGGCGCGTGCCGGCCACCATGTCACGGTGTACAACCGCAGCGCCGCCAAGGCCGCAGCATGGGCGGCCGAATGCCCAGGCAATGCCACCGCGCCCACCCCCCGCGAAGCTGCCGCAGGTGCCGACATCGTGTTCGCCTGCGTGGGCAACGACGCCGACTTGCGCAGTGTGGTGCTGGGTCCAGATGGCGCCTTTGCCGGCATGAAGCCCGGCGCCATCTTTGTGGACCACACCACAGCCTCTGCCGAAGTGGCCCGCGAGTTGTATGCCCAAGCCCAACAGCGGGGCTTGCACTTTGTGGACGCGCCAGTCTCTGGCGGACAAGCCGGGGCCCAAAACGGCATGCTCACGGTGATGTGCGGTGGCGACGCTGCCGCATTTGATGGTGCGAAGCCCGCCGCCATGGCGTTTTCCCGGGCCTGCACCTTGCTCGGCGCATCCGGCGCGGGACAGTTGGCCAAGATGGTGAATCAGATCTGCATCGCCGGGCTGGTGCAAGGCTTGTCTGAGGCCGTGGCCTTTGGCCAGCAAGCGGGTCTGGACATGCACCAAGTGCTGGAGGTGATCGGCAAAGGTGCCGCGCAAAGCTGGCAACTGGACAACCGTGGCAAGACCATGGCCGACGACAAATTCGAGTTCGGTTTTGCCGTGGACTGGATGCGCAAAGACCTGGGCCTGGTGCTGGACGAGGCCAAGCGCAACGGCGCCCGCTTGCCCGTGACCGCGTTGGTGGACCAGTTTTACGCCGATGTGCAAAAAATGGGCGGTGGCCGCTGGGACACGTCGAGCTTGATTCGCCGTTTGCGCTGACCGAGCCCCGCGGGCCCTGTGCCCGCAAAAAAGCGACCCAAGGGTCGCTTTTTTGGGGGGAACACGGCGGTGCCGGGTCAGTTTTTGGCAGTCGGCTGGCTCAATCGCTTGAGCTCTTCTTCGGAAATTTCATCAAACACGCGGACCACTTTGGTGACGCCGCCAATGCCGCGCACGATGTCGCTGGCACGTTTGGCTTCACGGGCTGTCACGCGACCCATCAGATACACAATGCCACGCTCGGTCACGACCTTGATGGCATTGACCTGCAAGTCTTTGGCATCGATGAACGCCGCCTTGGCCTGACCCGTGATCACCAAATCTTTGGATCGCTGGCTCAGGCTGCTGGCCATGGTCACCGCCAGATCGTTCACCACAGAGACCACGTTTTCCTGGCTTTGCGCGAGTTGTTCGGCGCGGTCTTTGTCGGCTTGGGTGCGCACTTCACCACTGAGCAGCACTTTGCGGTTGAAGCTGGTCACATTCAGGTGAACACGGTCGCCCAATTCTTGGCGAACAGCACCGCCCACCTTGAGCTCAATGGCTTCGTCCTCCAGCTGGGTGCCGGCGGTACGCCGGTCGGTGGCCACGATGCCGGTCATGACCGCGCCGCCCACCAACAAGGGGGCGCAAGCAGACAAACTGGACAAGGCCGCAGCCAACACCACACCCGACAAAACCAAAGATTGAAGATTGCGTTTCATTTAAAGAGGCTCCTGTTCACCCAACAATTGGGTGTCAATTCCATCACACAGACAATGCAGCACCAAGTACTGCACTTCACGAATTCGCGCGGCCCGCTCATGCGGCACGCACACATGCACATCGGTTTCGCGCAGCTGCCGAGCCAAACTGCCCCCATGTTGACCCGTTAAAGCCAACACGCTCATTTCGCGGTCATGGGCCGCTTGCACGGCCTCGACCAGACCGGTTTCGGCGCCGTCCGAGCTGATGAGCACCAACACATCGCCTGTTTGCCCCAGCGCCAACACCTGACGGGCCAATGCTTGGCCGTCTGGCCAACGCGTCGCCGTCACCGGGTCCGAGGACAAGGCCAGCGCGGCCAAGCCCGGGCGCTCCCGCTCAAAACCACCCACCAACAAGTTCGCCAGATAGTGGGCCAAAGCCGCCGAGGGTCCCATGCCACCGACCAAGACTTTCCCGCCCCCGGTGACACAAGCCATCACCGCCTGAACAGCCGAATCCACAGGTTTGGCCAAAGTTTCGGCCACCTGGTAGTGCAAATCGGCACTGTCGATGAAGTGTTGTTGGATTCGAAGGTCTAGCATGCGCACGGGATGATAACCCCGCCCACATCGATGCCGCCCTGAAATACAGTTTTTTCCCCGGTATTTCAGGCCGAATCAAACGCCGCCGGCAGCCATTGAAGTCCGGTCACTTCAAGGGTCACGACATCAAAGCGGGTCGGCGGCAGGCGACGCCATCGCATCAGGTAATGCTGCGCCGCAAAAATGATGCGCCGCTGTTTCACCCGCCCAATGCTGGCCGCCGCCCCGCCGTGGTCTGAGCGACTTCGCCTGCGCACCTCGACAAACACCACGGTGCCGTCGGCGGCCTGCATGATCAGGTCAATTTCACCCCCCCCTCGGCCGGGCGTCCGATAATTGCGCTGCAACAAACGCAAACCACGCGCTTGCAAGTAGGCCAACGCTTCGTCTTCGCCCGCATCACCCCGGGCTTTGGTGGTCTGGGCCACCGTGTCTTTTTTGAGGAATTGCATTGAATCCGTCTCCCTTGTCTGCCTCATTCGCCAAAGCCCTGGAGGCGGCGCGCGAAGCTGCCGGATCGCAAAACAACCCGACCAGCACACTGTATGTGGTGGCGACACCGATTGGCAACCTCGCCGACATCAGTCTGCGGGCTTTGCATGTGCTGAGCGTGGTCGACGCCATCGCCTGCGAAGACACCCGCCACACCCAACAGTTGCTCAGGGCCTATGGCTTAGAGCGACCCGGCGCGCAACTGCTCAGCGTGCACCAGCACAACGAAGCCGAGGCGGCGCAAACCGTGATCGCTCGTCTGACGCAAGGGGAACGAATTGCTTATGTCAGCGATGCCGGAACGCCGGCCATCAGCGATCCGGGTGCACGTCTGGTGGCTGCCGTACGGCAGGCCGGATGCCGTGTCTTGCCCCTGCCGGGCGCCAGCAGCGTGACCACGGCATTGAGCGCCAGTGGCATGACGGGTGAGCGTGGTTTTGTGTTCAGCGGCTTTTTGCCCAGCAAATTGGGTGAACGGCAGCAAGCGGTTCAGGCACTGGCCCAAGACAGCCGCGCCGTGGTCTTGCTGGAAGCACCGCACCGCATCGAAGCCTTGGCACAGGCCCTGGCGGTGTTGGGTGAGCGCCGCATCACTGTGGGACGAGAGCTGACCAAGCAGTTTGAACAAATTGAAACGGTCGCGGCAAACGCTTTGCCTGCTTGGTTGGCCGAAAAGCCCGATCGCCAACGCGGTGAGTTTGTGCTGGTGCTGCACGACGCCCCCGTCGCCGCAACCGAAGGCGAAGGCGTTCGTGTGCTGCAAGTGCTGCTGACCGAGTTGCCCCTGAAAACGGCCGTCAAGTTGGCTGCTGAGATCACGGGTGAATCGAAAAACGCGTTGTACGACAAAGCGCTTGCCCTGAAAAAAGGCTGAGCTGCGCGCACCCCCTGGCCCGCGCAGGCAGGCCAGGCTCAACGCTTGCGCAAACCCAGCCACATGACGGTGGTGACCACCACCAGCGCCCCCACCAACTGCACGGGGGCAATCGTTTGCCCCAGCACCGCCCAAGCCAGCACCAAGGCAAACACCGGCTCCACGTTCATGATGGCCGAGTTGCCCACCACGCCCAATTTGGGCAGCACGGTGAACATCACCGTGAAGGCGGTGCCGTATAAAAAAGTCAACGCCCCCAGACCCCACCAACCCGCGCTCGCCTGTGGCAAATGGAAACCACTTTGCGTCGCCGCGACGGCGGCGGCCAACACCGCCACCGTGGCCATGGTCGTGAAAGTGCGCAAACGGCCATCCACGTCAGCCGCCTCGTGTTGGGTGACGACCATGGCCAAACCGAATGTCGCGGAAGCCGCCAAGGCAAAGACGATGCCCACCCCGATTTGCGCCCAATGCTGCGCCGCGCCCAGGCCTGAAGCGGCGCCCAACACATCCAAGGCCAAGGCCAGGCCCAACAAAAGCAAGGGCATGGCCAACAGCACCGCACGTTCTGGGCGATGACCGTACAGCACACGCGCCCAAAACGCCGTCAGCAGTGGGTAGGTGTTGAACGCCAGCAGGGCCAGTGCCACGGGCAATCGTGCCACCGCCGAGTAAAGGCACACACTTTGCACAGCGATCAAAACGCCGATCAGCAGCAAGGTCTTGGGCTGCCGCCCCGACAAGCGCAGGCTCACCTGTTGCTGCCAAAGAATCAAGGCCAAGACACAAGCCGTGACACTGCTGCGAAAAGTGACCGCAGTCACCACATCCACCCCATGGTTGAACGCGGTTCGGGCCGCCACATGGTTGGCCCCCATCATGAGGGCGATGAGCAGCAAGGTGAGAAAACCGGTCAGCGTCAGACGGGAATAAGGAGCTGGGTTGGGCGAGGACATGGGTGCCATTTAACCACCCACGCGCCCGGAAGATGACAAGCAAGTGACTGGGGCCGACGCGATCTGGCGGCTACGGTGAAACAATGGGATACAGCCCCCGAGTTTGCGCATGCAATCGACTCAGACCCAACAACACGTCGGTCAAAGGCGTTGGAATGGCCGTGAGCTGCCCCAATTCCCGCACGGCCGAAACCAGGGCATCGAGCTCAACGGGTTTGCCGGCGTCCACATCTTGGAGCATGGAGGTGCGAAATGCGCCCAATTTGCGCGTCACGGCATGGCGGTCGTCAGGCTGCTGATCGATGGGGATGCCGATCTGTGCACCGATGGCTTTGGCCTCGAGCATGATGCCCGAAATGAATTGGCGAACCAAGGCATCGTCCAAAATGCGGTCCGTGGTGGCCCCCGTGAAAGCGCTGATGGGGTTGATCGTCATGTTGCCCCAGAGCTTGTACCAAATGTCTTTTTGAATTTGCGGCGACAGCGTGGCGTTGAAGCCCGCTCGGTGCAGCAGGGCATGCAGCGCCTGCACGCGGGGTGAGGCCTCACCTGTGGGCTCGCCCACGATCAAGCCGTCACCAAAATGGTGGCGGACCACGCCAGGCACATCCACCGAGCAGCTGGCATGGACCACGCAGCCGATGATGTGCCGAGCGGGCAGTGCACGCGCGATGGTGCCCTGGGGGTCCACCGCGGCCAATGAACGCCCGGCCACCGGACCGCCAAAGCCCTGCAAAAACCACCAGGGCACACCGTTCATGGCGGTCAACACGACGGTGTTGGGCCCGATCAGGGGCCCTACCTGCTGTGCGACCGAAGCCAGCGCAGGGGACTTGACGGAGATGACCACCACATCCTGGACGCCCAATGCCTTGGCATCGTTGGAAGCCCTGACGGGCACGGTGTGCAACTCGCCGCCCTGATGGAGTTGCAGGCCGCTCTGCTGGAGTGCGACCAGGGTGTCGCCCCTGGCCAGAACGCTGAGATCCGCCCCGGCGCGTGCCAAATGCACGCCCACCCACCCGCCAATGGCGCCTGCACCCACGATGGCCACCTTCTGGTAAGTCACCTCACTCATGCGCGCCACCCTGTCCCTTGCCTGTCCATCTGGCGCACCAGCGCCTCAAACACGTCTTGCCCAGCCCCGTGGTGGGGGTTGAACTGCAGGGCATCGCGCGTGCACTTGGCGGCCATGTCTTCGGGCACCGGGATCGGTGCACCCATGCTCTGCGTGGCCAACTGGATTTCACAGGCCCGCTGCAAGGTCCACAAAATCGCAAAGGTCTGCGACAGGCTGGCGCCCCAGGCGAGCAGGCCATGGTTGCGCAAAATCACCGCAGGCTTGTTGCCAATGCTTTGCAGCACGCGCGGGCCTTCCTCTGCATGGATGGTGATGCCCTCAAAGTCATGGTAGGCGACCATGCCATGCAGCTGGGCGGAGTAGAAATTGCTCTGCGACAGGCCGTCCTTCAGGCAAGCCACCGCCACCCCGGCCGTGGTGTGGGTGTGCATCACGCAATGCGCCCCTTCAAGACCACCGTGCAAAGTGGCATGCACCACAAAACCCGCCGGGTTGACCTTGTAGGGCGAGCCGTCAAGCACCTGTCCTTGCAGGTTGATCTTGACCAGATTGGAGGCTGTGACCTCGCTGTAGTGCAGGCCAAAAGGGTTGATCAAAAAGTGCTTCTCGCCCCCGGTCGCGCTGTCGGGCAAGCGCAGCGTGATGTGGTTGTAAATCATCTCTGTCCAACCGAGCATGGCAAATACGCGGTAGCACGCGGCCAGTTCAAGCCGGGCTTGCCATTCGTCCGGATGGACCCGCGCTTGCAACGAAGGCACCACAGGTTGAGGGGATGGAAACATCGTGATCTCCTTGATTTGGGGTCGGACCCAACTGTTGATGGAGCCGGCAGAAAAAAATGAATGGGAATCTGACCCCCATGAAATGGGTGCTCAGTAAGTGGCGCCTTTGACCGGGGTGGCTGAAGTGATTTCTTGTTTGAAGTGCGCAGCCAAATCGGTGGTGTGGCGCATCAAAATTTGAGTGTCCAGTCCCACCGCCACGAACAAAGCCCCCATCTGCAGGTACTGCGCACCCAGTTGTCGGTCGGGCGTGAGGATGCCTGGGGCCTTGCCGGCTTTCCGGATGCGCGCGATGGCGTCCGAAATGGCCGCTTGCACCTCGGGGTGAGCCGCGTTGCCCACATGGCCCATCGAAGCAGAGAGGTCGGCCGGACCGATGAACACACCATCCACGCCGGGCGTGGCGGCGATCGCGTCCAGATTGTTCAGTGCTTGGCGTGATTCAACCTGCACCAACAAGCAGACTTCTTCATTGGCACGCTTGAAATAGTCGGGGTAATGGCCCCAGCGCGAAGCCCGTGCGCCCGCCATGCCACGCACACCACCTTGACCATCGTCTTGCGGATAGCGCATGGCTTGCACCAGTTGCGCAGCTTGCTCGGCCGTGTCCACCATGGGCACCAAAATGTTTTGCGCCCCCAGGTCCAGGTATTGTTTGATGAGCGCCGTCTCACCCACAGGCACGCGGCACACCGGATGGCTGCCCGGGTAAGCGGCCAAGGTTTGCAGTTGCGCCTGGGTGCTGCGCAAGTCGTTGGGCGCGTGTTCGCCGTCGATCACCAGCCAGTCAAATCCGGCCAGGGCGCAAATCTCGGCGGTGTAGGCGCTGGCCAGTCCCATCCAAAGGCCAATCTGGGGCTGCTTGTTTTGCAGGGCTTGCTTGAATGTATTCACGGGGGTGTTCACAGTGTGGTTCCTTGGGTGATGGCTTCGAAGATGATGCTGACCGGGTCTAGCGGGCCTGGCCGGGCTCAAAGGCGCTTCGCTTTGCCACATCGCCCAACCAGGCCCGCCAGACCCGATCAGCGTGGGCATTCAAGGCGCCCAGGTGTTAAGTGAATCTGAACTCCAGCTTGCCCAAAGGCCCGTAGTCCGCCTCAAACACATCACCCACCTTCGCGAGCGCGGGCTTGGTGAACGAACCGGCCAACACAATTTCTCCGGCTTGCAGGTGCTCACCCCAGGGCGCGAGTTTGTTGGCCAACCAGGCGATGCCCACAGCGGGGTGCCCTTGCACGCCCGCCGCCAGACCCGTCTCTTCGACCACACCGTTTTGGCGCAGCACCGCACCGCACCATGGCAAGTCGGTGGTTAAGGGGTCCACCCGCTTAGCCCCGAGCACGATGCCTGCATTGGCCGCGTTGTCGCTGATGGTGTCGTACACCTTGCGCATGGCTTTGGTGTGGCGGTCAAACTGCTCGATGCGCGAGTCGATGATCTCTATCGCAGGGGTCACGTAGTCGGTCGCCTCCAGCACCTGCTGCACCGTCACGTGGGGGCCGCGCAGTTCTTTCTTGAGGATGAAAGCCAGCTCCACTTCCACACGGGGTGCAATGAAATGCGCGAACGGAATGTCCAGCACTTGGCCGGGCGTGCAGTCGTAGCGCATGTTGTCAAGCAGCGTGCCGTAATCGGGCTCGTCGATCTGGCTCGAGACCTGCATGGCCCGGCTCGTCAGCCCGATCTTGTGGCCGATCATTTTTCGCCCTTCAGCGAATTTGATCTGCATCCAAGCGCGGTTGATGCGGTAGCCGTCTTCAATCGTCATGCCCACAAAGCGCTTGGAAAAGTGCTCGATCTGGGTGCGGGATTTTTCGGACTGGTTGAGCGCGTGCGCGAGTTGCTGGATCTGGTCTTCGGTGAACACGGACATGGCTCAAACCTTGTTGAAAAGTGGATGCAGATTGCTGTGCTTGGCGTCAAACACCTCGGGGCCGACGTCGATCTGCAGCGTGATGCCGATGTGGCGCTGTGCCATCAGGGGTGCAAAAAAGGCTTTGGCCACTTCGAGCAATGTTTGCCCGGCACTTTGTTGTGTGGCTTCTGTGCGGCCACGGCCCATGCGTACGTTCAGGTACACAAAGGCGTAATCACCTGAGCCGCCTGCATCACGACCCGCCGCGCCGCCATCGGCCACCGCATAGTGCGGCGCCGGGTAGGCCAGCACGCGGGTGCCGCCTGTAGGGAAAACCTGTTTGCCAGACTCGTCTTTCACGGTGAGCATGGCGTCGGCCATTTGGCGGCACAGGGTCGTCATGTGGACCTCGGCGTCCAACTGACCGGTGTAGAGAATCACAAGATGGGGCATGGGTCGCGCTCCTCAAAGGCGGGTGCTGATGGCCGTGTAGCCTTCAGCACGGCTGGCCACGGCAGCGGGCACTTTGGCGCCGTCCTGCGGGGTGACGTCAAAAATCGCGTTAAGCTGGCCCGTGCCGCTGGCGCCAAAGTAGGGCGTCACCATGTCCACACCGCCGTCATAAGCGGTCCAGCCCAACGCCCCCATCAGCATGGCGGTGTCGTGCATGAAGCCTTCGCCGTGGCCTTTGCTGGCGTACTCGGGCAGCATCTCGCAAAAGGCTTTCCATTCGCGCTTGCCCCACATCTGCAGGACTTGCTTGTCGAGCTGCTCCAAAAACGGGCTCCAGATTTTGTGCGCGAACACGGGCGCCAAGCCGTTTTGCGCAAAACGGTGCGAGAGCGAGCCACTGGCCAGAAATGCCACCTTGCCGTCGTAATGTTTTTCTACCGCCTCGCGCATGGCCCAGCCCAGGCGGGCGCTGTCGTTCAGGTCATGCACCATGCACAGCGCCGACACCGAGACCACCTTGAAGTGCTGGTCTTCGTTCATGTAGCGCAGTGGCACCAGCGTGCCGTATTCGGGGTCCAGGGTGGTGTTGTCGTGCGCCAGCGTTTCCACGCCTTGTTCATTCGCCACTTTGGCCAGCAGGTGCCCCAGCACAGGGTTGCCCGGTGACTCAAAAGCCATGTGGTGGATGAAGTGCGGCAGCTCGTTGCTGGTGTACTCACCTTTGAAATGCGGCGCGCAGTTGATGTGGTAGTTCGCGTTGACCAGCCAGTGCGTGTCGAACACCACCAGCGTGTCCACCCCCATGGCGCGGCAGCGGCGGCTGATTTCTTTGTGGCCATCGATGGCGCTTTGGCGCGTGCCAAATCGTGGCCCCGGGATTTCGCTCAGGTACATGCTGGGCACGTGGGTGATTTTGGCGGCGAGGGCAAGTTGTCCCATGGCGATGTTCCGGTTGAGTGAGAGGGGTGCGAAGTGCTGTCGCCGCGTCAAACGCCCCAATGAGGGATGTGGTGACCGCCCAGGCTGACCGCCACGTTTTTGGGCTCGCAGAACACCTCGTAGCTCCAGGTGCCGCCTTCGCGGCCCGTGCCGCTGGCCTTGGTGCCGCCAAAGGGTTGGCGCAGGTCGCGCACGTTCTGGCTGTTGACAAAGCACATGCCCGCCTCGACCGCAGCGGCCACGCGGTGGGCGCGGCCCAAGTTCTCGGTCCAAACGTAGCTGCTCAAACCGTATTCGATGTCATTGGCTTTGGCAATCGCATCCTGCTCGTCCTTGAAAGGGATCAAGCAGGCCACCGGGCCGAAGATTTCCTCTTGGGCGATGCGCATGCGGTTGTCGACATCGGCAAACACGGTGGGCCAAACGAAGTTGCCGTGCTTGACATGCGCGGGCAGGTCAGCGGCGTAACCGGGCTGATCCAATCCGCCACACAGCATGGTTGCACCTTCTTTGGGGCCGAGTTCGATGTAGCTGCGCACCTTGGCCAAGTGGGCCTTAGAGATCATCGGGCCGACGATGGTCTTTTCATCCAGCGGGTCGCCCACGGTGATGCGTTTGGCCCGCTCGGCAAACTTGACGGCAAAGTCGGCATAAATGCTTTGCTGCACCAGGATGCGGCTGCCCGCGGTGCAGCGCTCGCCGTTGTTGCTGAAGATCATGAAGATGGCGGCATCGAGTGCGCGGTCCAAATCAGCGTCTTCAAAGATCACAAAGGGACTCTTGCCGCCGAGTTCCATGCTGAACTTCTTGAGGCCCGCGCTTTGCACGATGCGGTGACCCGTGACGGTGGAGCCGGTGAAGCTGATGGCACGCACATCGCGGTGCGACACCAAGGGCTCGCCCGCTTCTTTGCCATAGCCATGCACGAGGTTCAGTACGCCTGCAGGCACGCCCGCCTCCAGCGCCAGCTCGCCCAAACGGGCAGCGCTCATGGGCGAGAGCTCGCTCATCTTGAGCACGGCGGTGTTGCCAAAGGCCAAGCACGGTGCGACCTTCCAGGTGGCAGTCATGAAGGGCACGTTCCAAGGGCTGATGAGGGCGCACACGCCCACCGGGTGGAACAGGGTGTAATTCAGGTGCGTGGGTGTGGGGTAGGTGTGGCCGTCCACGCGGGTGCACATCTCGGCAAAGTAGTGGAAGTTGTCGGCCGCACGCGGCACCAGCTGCTTACCGGTCTGGCTGATGGTCTGGCCGCAGTCGCGTGTCTCGGTTTCCGAAATGTCAGGCACATGCTTTGTGATCAGGTCGCCCAGCTTGCGCATGATCTTGGCCCGCTCTGTAGCAGATATGGCGGCCCATTTCGGGAAAGCGGCTTTGGCGGCGGCCACGGCGGCGTTGACCTCCGCTTCGCTGCCCGAGGCCACTTCGGCCAGCACCTCTTGTGTGGCGGGGTTGACGGTTTCAAAGTAGTCGCGGCCTGCGACGCTCTTGCCGTTGATGAGGTGGTCGATTTTCATGGTCCAGCTTTCACAAGGGTGTTGGTCAATGCGCCAATGCGCTCGATCTCGGTGACGATCACGTCGCCGGGATTCACATTCACGACGCCATCGGGCGTGCCGGTCAGGATCAGGTCGCCGGGCATGAGCGTCATGAAACTGCTGAAGTACTCGATCAGCGTGGGCACATCAAAGATCATGTCGGCCGTGCTGCCGCTTTGCGTAACCTGGCCGTTGACGGTGGTTTGCAGCTTGAGGGCCATCGGGTTGGGCACATCGGACGCGTCCACCAGCCAAGGGCCGATGGGCGTGCAGGTGTCACGGTTTTTCACGCGTAAGTTGGGGCGGTACCAGTTCTCCAGGTAGTCGCGGATGGCATAGTCGTTGGCCACGGTGTAGCCGGCGATGTGGTCATAGGCATCGGCTTTCTTCACGCGGCGGGCGGTGCGGCCAATGACCACGGCCAACTCACATTCGTAATGCATGTACTTCACGTCAGCGGGACGCTGGGTGAAGGCCATGTGCCCGATCAGCGATGCCTCGCCCTTCATGAAGGCCAGCGGCTCTTCGGGGGCCTTGAAGGCGAGCTCCTTGGCGTGGTCGGCGTAGTTCAGGCCGAGCGCGATCACGGTGCGTGCCTGCGGCACGGGCGCGAGCGGCGGCAGCCAGACGACCTCGTCAAAGGTCACGCGGTGGCCCTTGTGCGGGCCTTGGGTGATGCGCAACTGGCCGTCAGACTCCACGGCTTGCTGGATGGCGCCGGACCAGGCAATGCGTGCGTGCTTCATGCGGCACCTCCAAGCGTGGTGACCACAGCAGTAAAGCCCCGTGCAGAAATCTCCACCCGATCTCCCGCTTGGGCACGGGGACGCGTGCCATCGGCCAGGCAGTCGGTGCCCACCATCAGCACATCCCCGGGCTGCAGCGTCATGAACTCGCCCACATCGGCCAGCAACTCAGGCAAGCCGCGCACCAACTCGCGCAGGTCCATGGTCTGCACCAGGTCGCCATTGCAGTGCACGGCAATCTGCAGCGCGGCCCAGTCAGACACCTGGCCAGCAGTCACCTGCTCAGGCAAAGCCAGAAAACCGTCGCGGCAGCGGAACTTGACCGGCGGGCGGTAATAACTGGCATGCGGCACAGACCAGTCATTGAGCAGAGCGGCACCCGCGACCTGACCATCTGTCCCGATCACCAGGCCCAGCGTCGCGCCGATGTCCACTTCGGTCACGCCGTCCTGCAGGACCAGGTCTTGCCCAGCGGGGCTGAAGGTGTTGGCCGTCTTGACGTAGAGCACGGGCGCTTGGGGCCCGGCTTTGTACGGGTCTTGCGTCATGCGTGGGCACCACAGGTCCCACTCGCGGCGAAAGTTGAGCAAGGTGCCATACACCGTGCCCGTCGGTTGCCATGAAGGTGGCCATGGGTTCATCGTTCTTCTTCCTCGGCCAGATCTTCTGGCGTTTGTGTGTCGGGGTTTTCGAGCGCGATCACCGCGTCGAGCAGTGCGTACAGCTGCCCCAGCTTGGCCTTGCCCAGCTGCTGCTCCATCCAGCTGTAATGCGCCTCAATCGTTTGCGACAGCACCTGCACCTTCTCCAGCCCCAGCGCCGTCGCGCGCACCACCGTGCGGCGGGCGTCTAACGGGCATCGGGTGCGCGCGATCAGACCATCACGCTCCATGCGCGTGAGCACGCCGCTCAGGCTGGGGCCAAGCAAGTAGGCCTCGCGGGCGACACGCCCCGTTTCTGTGCCTGCTGGGTCAGCGGCGTGCTCACCCAGCACCCTCAGCACCCGCCATTGCTGATCAGACAGGCCCTGCTCGCGCAGGCTGGGGCGTGTGTGGGCCATGACGGTTTCACGCGCCTGCAGCAGCAGGCGCGGCAAATTGCGGTGGATGAAGGGGATGGCAGCACTCATTTATTTAACATGTTAAATGATTCAAAGCCACCATCCATCCGGGTTTCCACCCATGCCACCGCGAACACGGCACTTGTCTTTATGATGGGCCTGACTTACTTGAGATGCCTTGAGCCTGCACCCCATGTCGACATACACCTTGCTGTCCAGCCTGCGCGCGCCGATTGTCCAAGCGCCCATGGCGGGGTCTCAAAACCACCGGCTGAGTTTGGCTGTTTGCGAAGCTGGCGGCCTGGGCTCACTCCCCGCCGCAATGCTCAGCCCCCAAGCGCTGCAAACGGAACTGCTGGCCTTGCAGGCGGCGACCTGTGCGCCCTACAACGTCAATTTTTTTTGCCACCCCCCCCCCTTGCCTGACCCCGCGCGTGAAGCTCGCTGGCACCAGGCTCTGGCCCCTTATTACCGCGAACTGGGTTTGGATGCCCAGTGCATGCCGTCTGATCCGGGGCGTGTGCCTTTCAGTCGTGACAGCGCCGATGTGCTCGAAGCTTTTCGACCGGCTGTGGTCAGTTTCCACTTTGGCTTGCCCGCCCCTGAATTGCTGGCCCGGGTCAAGGGGTGGGGCAGCTTGGTGTGGTCATCTGCGACCACGGTGCAAGAGGCGTTGTGGCTGCAAGCGCAGGGCGTGGACGCCATCATCGCCCAGGGCTTGGAGGCCGGAGGGCACCGGGGCATGTTCCTGACCGAGGACCTGAGCACCCAAATGGGCACCTTTGCGCTGCTGCCGCAAATCGTGCGTGCGGTGAATCTGCCCGTGATTGCAGCTGGCGGCATCGCCACCCGAGAGGGCGTTGCGGCCGCACGGCAAATGGGCGCATCGGGTGTACAAATTGGCACGGCCTATCTGTGCAGCCATGAGGCCACCACCACCGCATTGCACCGAGCCGCCCTGCAATCGCCTGAGGCGCAGCACACGGCACTGACCAACCTGTTCAGTGGTCGCCCGGCGCGCGGCATCGTCAACCGGGTGATGCGAGAAATGGGGGCCCTGAGTGAACTTGCACCGGCTTTCCCATGGGCCAGTGCCGCCATCGCCCCCTTAAGGGCTGCAGCACAAGCGCAAGGGCTGAGCGATTTCACGCCTTTATGGTCTGGGCAAAACGCATCCAACATCCAAAGCCTCAGCGCCACAGAGATCACGCGCGAATTTGTGGACGCTTGGTGCGCTGCCGACTGAAAAGAGGCCGACCCCATCGGACCGAACGCCACTAGGCCGAAGGCACAATCCCCCCATGGCCAAAGACAAATCGATATTCACCTGCACCGAATGTGGCGGCACCAGCGCCCGCTGGATGGGCAAATGCCCAAGCTGCAACGCCTGGAACACCCTGATCGAAGGCTCGGCAGAGCCCGTTGGTGGCAAAAACCGCTTTGGCTCGGTGCATGCCTCACTGGCGCCGACTTCGGAGGTGTTGCCGCTGGCCCAAATCGAAGCAGCCGACTTTGAGCGCCACCCTACCGGCATTGACGAGCTCGACCGCGTGCTGGGCGGGGGCATGGTCGAAGGTGGGGTGGTGCTCATTGGCGGCGATCCGGGCATCGGCAAATCCACCTTGTTGCTCCAAGCGGTAGACGCCTTGCAGCGCAGCGGCATGAACACCCTGTATGTGACGGGCGAAGAAAGCGGCGCGCAGGTGGCCATGCGCTCGCGCCGCTTGGGCTTGCCCGATTCGCAGGTGCCCGTGCTGCCCGAGATCCAGCTTGAGAAGATCCTGCACACCCTGCAATCGCGCCAACCGGGCATCGCCATCATCGACTCCATCCAGACGGTGTACTCGGACCAATTGACCAGCGCTCCCGGCTCGGTGGCGCAGGTGCGTGAATGCGCAGCCCACCTCACGCGCACCGCCAAATCCACCGGCACCACCATCGTGCTGGTGGGCCATGTGACCAAAGAAGGGGCACTGGCCGGGCCCCGCGTGCTGGAGCACATGGTGGACACGGTGCTCTACTTTGAAGGCGACACCCACTCGAATTTCCGCCTGATCCGGGCCATCAAGAACCGCTTTGGGGCGGTGAACGAAATCGGCGTGTTTGCCATGACCGAAAAAGGCCTCAAAGGGGTGAGCAACCCCAGCGCCATCTTCTTGAGCCAGCATGCTGAGCCCGTGCCCGGCAGCTGCGTGATGGTCACGCTCGAAGGGACACGCCCGCTGCTGGTCGAAATTCAAGCCTTGGTGGACAGCGGCGGTCCCTCGCCCCGGCGCTTGAGCGTGGGCCTGGACCGCGATCGCCTGGCCATGCTGCTGGCGGTACTGCACCGCCATGCGGGTGTGGCCTGCATGGACCAGGACGTGTTCGTGAACGCGGTGGGCGGCGTGCGCATCAGCGAACCGGCCGCCGACCTGGCCGTCATGCTGGCCATCACCAGCAGCTTGCGCGGCAAAGCCCTGCCCAAGGGCTTCATCGCCTTTGGCGAAGTGGGCTTGGCCGGAGAAGTGCGCCCCGCACCCCGCGGGCAAGACCGCCTGAAGGAGGCGGCCAAACTGGGCTTTAGGGTGGCGGTGGTGCCCAAAGCCAACGCCCCCAAGAAAAACGACAAGTCTTTTGAGGGCTTGACCATCTACCCGGTGGAGCGGATAGAAGAAGCCATGCAGGTGGTGCGAGGACTGGACTGAACACAGCACAGTCAAGGCACAATCGGCCACCATGAATTTCACCAAAATCCTCGCGCCGCTGGCCATTGTTGTTTTCACCATCGGGGCATGGCAGGCCTTTCAATGGGCTGGCATTGCCCTGGCCGTGGGCGGCGTGGTCATGTGGGTGCTGCTGCACTTCACCCGCATGGTCACGATCCTGAAAAAAGCCGCCGAGCGGCCCATTGGGCATGTCGCCAGCGCCGTGATGCTCCATGCCAAACTGCGCAAAAACGTTTCTTTGATGCACGTCATCGCCATGACCCGGTCCTTGGGCCAGCTGTTGAGCGAGAAAGACACCCAGCCCGAGATTTACACCTGGACGGACAACAGCGAATCGGTGGTGACCTGCACCTTTGTCAACGGCAAGCTGGCCGAATGGGCGTTGGTCAGACCCGACCCGCCAAACCCTTAAAATCAGGGCCAATTCTGTTTCTCGCAGCCAATTCAAAGGACACTTCATGAGCGTTGTCATTCCCTCCATGTCAGACCGTGACGGCAAAATCTGGATGGACGGCCAGATGATCGATTGGCGCGATGCCAAGATCCACGTCCTGAGCCACACCCTGCACTATGGCTGCGGCGCTTTTGAAGGCGTGCGTGCTTACAAAACCGCGCAAGGCACCGCCATCTTCCGCTTGCAAGAGCACACCGAACGCCTCTTCAACAGCGCCAAGATCTTGCGCATGGCCATCCCCTTCACTCCAACGCAAGTCAACGAAGCCCAACGCGATGTGGTGCGTGAAAACAAGCTGGAGAGCGGTTACATCCGCCCCCTCACCTGGATTGGCGACAAAAAGCTCGGCGTCAGCCCCAAGGGCAACACCATCCACCTGATGGTGGCCGCCTGGACTTGGGGTGCGTACTTGGGCGAAGAAGGCATGAAGCGCGGCATCCGCGTGAAAACCAGCAGCTACACCCGCCACCACGTCAACATCACCATGACCCAGGCCAAGGCGGTGAGCAACTACACCAACAGCATTTTGGCCAACATGGAAGTGACCGACGAGGGTTACGACGAAGCGCTGCTGCTCGACACCTCGGGCTTTGTGTCCGAAGGCGCGGGCGAGAACATCTTTGTGGTCAAAAATGGCGTGATCTACACACCCGACTTGTCGGCCGGTGCCCTGAACGGCATCACCCGCAACACCGTCTTTCACATCGCCAAAGACCTGGGTCTGGAGATCGTGCAAAAGCGCATCACCCGCGACGAGGTCTACATCGCCGACGAAGCCTTCTTCACCGGTACCGCGGCCGAAGTCACGCCAATTCGCGAACTCGACCGCATTGCACTGGGCAAAGACGACTACGTTGGCAGCCGTGGCCCGATCACTGAAAAAATCCAGAGCGCCTTCTTTGACATCGTCAACGGCCGCAACCCCAAGTACGCCCACTGGCTGACCTTGGTTTGAGGAACACCCCCATGAGCACACCCATTGTTGAACTGCTGGCCAGCGACCTGAACCCCCAAGGTGGGGTGTTTTGCCCCAGCCCTCAAGCCGATATGAAATTGTGGAACAGCCACCCCAAGGTCTACCTGGATGTGGCCAAAACGGGCCAGGGCAAGTGCCCTTACTGCGGCACGGTTTACCAGTTGAAAACGGGCGAGGTGGTGGGTCACCACCACTGAGTCTCATCCACGACTTAAGCGTCCTTGGCCTGCACCCGCGAGGCCAGCGCTACCAACAACAACACCGGCAAGCCCAACCAAGCGGTGGCGGTGAAGAATGTGGCGTAGCCATGCGCATTGACAAAGTCGCCCGAAAAACCGGCAATGAACTTGGGCAACAGCAGCATCATGGAGCTGAGCAGGGCGTACTGCGTGGCCGAGTAACTGATGTTGGTGAGTGACGACAAATAAGCAATAAAAGCTGCAGAGGCGATGCCACTGGCCAAATTGTCGGCCGAGATGACCCACACCAAGGCCTGCACGTCGTGCCCCACGCCACTGAGCCAGACAAACAGCAAGTTGCTCGCCGCACTCAATGCCGCGCCCAGCATGAGCACACGCATGACACCCAGCCGGGCTGATAACACCCCGCCGACAAAAGCGCCCACCAAGGTCATGATGACGCCATACACCTTGGTCACACTGGCCACTTCGGTTTTGGTAAAACCCATGTCCACATAAAACGGGTTGGCCATGATCCCCATGACCACGTCACTGATGCGGTAAACGGCAATCAACGCCAACAGCAGCACCGCCTGCCAGCGGTAACGAAGCCAAAAATCAGCAAAAGGCTCAAGCACCGCACCCCTGAGCCACTCGGCCACATTGCGCGCAGGCGCAAAGGGCATTGGTGCTGGTTCTGGCGAGGCCAGCACCACCAGCATGCCCGGCAACATGCTCAGCGCCATGGCCCCATACGCCGCTTGCCAGGCCGACTGCACATAACCCGTGGTTTGCTCACCCTGGACCCAAGCCGCCACCCACAACACACCCGCGCCGGCCCAAATCATGGCCAAGCGATAACCCGTTTGATAACTGGCCGCCAACGCGGCTTGGGCATGGACTTGGGCCGACTCGATGCGGTACGCGTCCAGCGCAATGTCTTGCGTGGCCGATGCAATGGCCACGGCCAAAGCACACGCGACCAAGGGCGTGAGCAATTGCGAAGGATCGTTCACAGCCATGCCCACCAGCCCCCCCGCAATGACGATTTGTGACAACAGCAGCCAACTGCGTCTGCGCCCCAAACGCTTCGTCAGCCCCGGAATCGGCATGCGGTCCACCAAAGGGGCCCACATCCATTTCACGCCATACGCCAAGCCCACCCAGCTGAGGTAACCGATGGTGCTGCGGTCAATCCCTGCTTCACGCAACCTGAAACTGAGTGTACCCAACACGAGCAGCAAAGGCAGCCCTGCTGAAAAACCCAGTGCCAACATGCGAAGACTGGCCGGTTGCAAATACAGACGCAGGGCTTCTCGCCAGGTGCGCACCGTGCTCGGTGCGGGCAGATCGGAGGGGCTGGAAGGGGTGGGGGGATTGACCATACCGCCATTATCGAATGCAGGACGGGTGCCCGCTTCAACTGAAGTTGCGCACATTCGCTATCATTTAGCCACCATGTGCTTGATTTGCAACCTCAAAACCCCTTTTGTTGAACCGCACCACGGCGCTACCGAATCGCCCTCGTGGCAGGCGCGGCGCGCCTTCCTGCTGGCCGCAGGCACGACCGCTGCAGCGGGTGCATGGGGGCAAGTGGACGTGGGTTCATCGTCGAGTTTGCGCAAACTGGTGCCTGCAGAAACACTGGAGAACTCGGCTCGGCAGCAGTACAACCAAGTGCTGACCGAAGCCCGTGCCAAGGGTGCACTGGCAGCCGATGACCACCCGCAGTTGCAGCGCTTGCACACCATTGCGCAAAGGCTCATTCCCCAGACAGCGCCGTGGAATCCCCGTTCGCGCGACTGGAAGTGGCAAGTCAACTTGATCAGCAGCAAACAGATCAACGCTTGGTGCATGCCTGGCGGCAAAATTGCCTTCTACACCGGCATCCTGGACCAACTGAAGCTGAATGACGACGAAGTCGCCATGATCATGGGGCATGAGATGGCACACGCATTGCGTGAACATGCCCGCGAGCGTTTGGCCAAAAGCCAAGCCACCAGCATCGGCTTGTCCATTGCGTCGCAACTTTTGGGCTTGGGTTCGCTGGGGGATGCTGCGGCCAACTTGGGCACACAGTTGCTCACGTTGAAATACAGCCGAGATGACGAGACCGAATCGGATTTGGTGGGTCTTGAAATCGCCGCGCGTGGCGGCTACAAACCTGAGGCCAGTGTGAGCCTGTGGCAAAAGATGCAAGCGGCCAGTGGCAATGGCAGCCCTTCTTTTTTGTCAACACACCCCAGTGGCGCCAACCGCATTGAAGAGCTTCAAGCCAACTTACCGAAGGTGCAACACCTTTACGAAAAAGCCCGTCAGGGTTGAACGCGCACACGCCCGGTCACTTGTCTCGCACATAGGGGTTGCTCTGCCGCTCTCGCCCAAAAGTGCTTTCGGGTCCGTGGCCAGGGATGAAGACGGTGTCATGGCCCATCGGCCATAAACGTTGGGTGATGCTGGCAATCAGGTCCTCGTGGTTGCCTTGCGGAAAGTCGGTGCGCCCAATGCTGCCAGCGAACAGCACATCGCCCACAAAAGCGCGCTTGATCTCCGGTGAATAAAACACGACATGGCCCGGCGTGTGTCCGGGACAGTGGCGCACTTGCAACGTGTGCGCCCCCAGTGTCACGGTGTCCCCGTCAGCCAACCAGCGTGTGGGCTGGAAAACCCGCGCGGGTGGAAAACCATAAGCGGCCGCAGCCTGCGGCAATCCCTCAATCCAGAATTGGTCTGCCGGATGCGGCCCAATGATGGGCAAGCCGCCCAACTGTTCGGCCAAATCCGCCGTGCCTGAAGCATGGTCCAGATGACCATGGGTGATCCAAATTTGCTCGAGTTTCAGGCCATGCTGGCGCACGGTATCCAAAATCAAATCCAGATCACCGCCCGGGTCCACCACGGCAGCCTGACGGCTGTGGTCATCCCAAAGTACAGAACAATTTTGCTGAAAGGGCGTGACGGGAATGGTTTGGTATTGAAGCATGGGCAAATTATAGAAAAGGCCCATGCCGCAGTCGACGCAGCGATGGACCAGTGCTTCACCCACAGACAACAGGAGCTTTCCATGCGCAGGCATGACAGCGCAAGAAAAGAACACCGCGATCGGTGCCGGCGTGGGGGCGGGGGGCGGTGTGATGGGCCATGAAAGCAAAAAGCAAAGCGCCGCCATGTTGGGGAAAACTGGCCATCATCCAAGTTTTTTTCTGCATAAGTGCTTTCCAGTGAAGCCATGGACGATCTGCTTCATGTCCATGTTCCTTCCTGGCCGCCACATTGACTGTGCGCTGAGGCACACAGTCATGGCGGGTGGCCGGTTGCAGCAAGGTGTACAGTGCAAGCAGCCAGCGCCTGGGGTTTGTGTTTTTGCGCTGCACCGAATGCTTTTTTGCCCGCTTCCTACCCCGGCTACTTGACCAAACTCGAAACCATCGCCGTTTTAGGCGTGGAAGACGTCCTCATCCGCTCCTTGCTCGACAAAAACCAATTCCATGACCCTTTGGACGAAGCTCTGAATTTGGGCATTTCTTCGGCCACCTGGCCTTTGTTTGGGTTGCTGTGGCCTTCAGGTCAACGCATGGCTGAGCGCATGGCCCTTCGGCCCGTGACCAGCGAGCGGATTTTGGAGATTGGCTGCGGTTTGGGCTTGGCCAGCTTGATTGCGCACCGCCGCGGTGCCAACGTCACCGCCAGCGATTGCCACCCGCTCACGCATGCTTTTTTGGATGAAAACACCCGATTGAATGGCCTGTCTCCGATGAACTACCGTCATGGTTTGTGGGGCACCGCAGCCTTGCGCGAGGACGGATTGCCTGTCATGACATCGGCCCAAGACGAACGGCTGAGCGGGCTGTTCGAGTTGATTGTGGGCAGCGACATTTTGTATGAGCGGGACGACGAAGGCACCCTGGCCAAATTCATCGATGGCCACGCAGCCGCCGCTTCAGAAATCTGGGTGGTAGACCCCAACCGGAGCAACCGCACAGCATTTCACAAACACATGGCGCGCGCGGGATTCACCCTGCATGAACAGGTGCTCAATTTGTTGGCACACGCCGACGAGGCCGCGTACAAAGGGCGGATGCTCACTTACACACGCGGGTGACGGCCAGGCCTCAGCGCGGCAACCAGCCCAAACCCTTGGCATGCAGACTCTGGATATAGAGTCTGTCTGCCGTTTCGGTCACACCGGTGCTCTCGGGATACGCCCCACTCGGGTCTTGGAGATCTTTGACCACTTGGCCGTCTTCGGTAAACGCCATCACATGGCCGTAAGCCCTGGGAATAGGCCACAGCGCGCGCGGCAGGCGCAAAGTGACTTTGCGCAGGAACGGTTGCTGCGCCAGTTGGTCGATGGTCGGGTTGCGTGGCTTGGCCAAGCCCAGCCACATCTTGCCGTCACGCCCACGCATCAGGTTGTCAGGGTAACCCGGCAGGTTCTCCAACAACACCCGAGCCTCTGCGCCGCCTTTTGTCACGTTCACCCCTTGGGCGTTGACGTCGATCTTCCAGACCCGATACTTGCCGGTTTCGCTCACAAACAGGTGTTTTTCGTCTTGACTCAGCGCCACGCCGTTGGCAAAACTGAGGCCATGCGCCACGATGCGGGTTTGACCACTCACGGGATCAAACTCCAGCACACGGCCGGTGGCCGCCTGCTCCAAGATGTCCAGCACGCTGGCCTCGAAGGTGCCGCCCCAGTCCTTGGGGGCAAAGCGGGTAGACGCGTCGCTCAGGTACATCTTGCCGTTTTGGGCCACCACCACCGCGTCGGCGTAGCGGATCGGATCAGGCCGGCCGTTCACATCGACCTTGTCGGTCAGCAGCTGGATCGTTTTGTCGGGCGCGATGGACAGCAGGCCTTTGACGGCGTCGGCTGCAATCAAATGGCCTTTGTGGTCAAAGTCAAAGCCGAGCACGCGGCCACCCGTCTGGGCAAAGACTTCTTGCTGCGAACCGTCAGGCTGCATGCGCAAAATGCGGCCACTCTCCACCGTGGTGTAAAGCTTGCCGTCTGGCCCGACGAGAATGTGCTCCGGCCCTGCCTCGGTGCCCAAGTCGATCACATTGAGCTTGGCCAGCTTGTCGTTGACCGCATGCGGCCCTGCATAGCCCGGCGCGGCGGGAGCATCCCAACTGACCGGCTCGATCGGGACGGGCCAAAGGCAAAAGTACACCAGCCCCACCAACAACAACCCACCCCAAACCCCAAAAAGCTTTTTCATCATGTCTCCGCTGGCCTCACAAGGAACTGCACGGCCATTGAAACAGCTTCATGCCTGCGCGGCCTCAGAGCAAACCCTCGTAGCCGATGGTGATGGGTGCATGGTCAGAAAACTTTTCGCCCTTGTAGATGTGCTCGGTGCGGGCCTTGTCGGCCACCGCGGGCGTGGCCAGATGGTAGTCCAGACGCCAACCCACATTCTTGGCGTAGGCCTGACCGCGGTTGCTCCACCAAGTGTAGCACTCCTCGGTGGCGTCGGGTTTCAAGCGGCGGTACACATCCACCACGCCGCCTTCGGTGGTCAACTGCGTCATCCACTGGCGCTCTTCGGGCAGGAAGCCGCTGTTTTTGAGGTTGCCCTTCCAGTTTTTAAGATCGGCCTGCTGGTGCGCGATGTTCACGTCACTGCAGACAATGAAGTCACGCTCTGCTTTGAGGCCCATCAGGTGCGGGTACATCTTTTTCAAGAAGCGGAATTTGGCCTCCTGCCGCTCAGGTCCAGACGAACCACTGGGAAAATACACGCTGATGATGGACAACTTGCGGGCGGGCGTGTCAAAGCGTGTTTCCACATAACGGCCTTCGGCGTCGAATTCGCCACCGTCGAAGCCGACCACCACATCACTCGGTTCGTGGCGGGTGTAAACGCCGACGCCCGAATACCCTTTCTTTTCGGCAAAGTGGAAATGGCCTTTCAATCCCGCCAGTTCCTCAAATTTACCGGCCACGTCGGGCGCCTGGGCTTTGACCTCTTGCACGCAAATACAATCGGGCTTCTCTTGCGCCAGCCAGGCCTGGACCCCTTTGGTCGTGGCCGAACGGATGCCGTTGAGGTTGAGGCTGGTGAGTTTGAACAAGGATTTCCCCATGGTGACAGAACAGGCAAGCAGCGCCCACATGCAGGCGCTCGCTCAGGAATTTGTGCAGTTTGCGGTGGATTCGGGCGTGCTGCGCTTTGGTGAATTCAAGACCAAAGCCGGGCGCATGAGCCCTTACTTCTTCAACGCGGGCCTGTTTGACGATGGTGCCAAGCTCAGCCGACTGGCGCAATTTTATGCAAAAGCCCTGCTGGCCAGTGGCATTGAATTCGACATGATTTTCGGTCCCGCCTACAAAGGCATTCCACTGGGCGCGGCCGTGGCCATCGAGTTGGCCCGTTTGGGCAAGAACGTGCCCTTTGCCTACAACCGCAAGGAAGCCAAGGACCACGGCGAAGGCGGCTCGCTGGTGGGCGCACCCCTCAAAGGGCGCGTGCTGATCGTGGACGATGTCATGAGTGCTGGAACCGCCGCGCGGGAATCGATTGCCCTGATTCAAGCTGCTGGGGCCACGCCACATGCCATGGCCATCGCACTGGACCGTCAGGAGATGGCCACGGAAAAGCAAGCTGACGGCTCGGTCAGAGATGTTCCCCACAGCGCCGTTCAATATGTCCGCCGCACGCTGGGCATGGGCGTTTGCTGCATCGCTCAACTGTCGGACCTGTTGGCCTACTTGTCTGCTCAAGGCAGCAGCGAAGTGGGCCTGCACCTGCCCAGCGTACAAGCTTACAGGGACCGCTACGGGGTTTAAGTCAGTGCGTCCTGTGGCGGCAGGACAAGTGCCAAAGGGGCACCCTGAGTCAAAACGCCCAAGGCTTGCTATCATGCCCCTCCCATGCACCACCCATCAAACCGTGATGACTAAGGCCACCGCCATGGCCGCCAGCCTTTTATTGGCCGCCTCACTGAGCGTGGCTGCGCCTGAGGACACACAAGCGCCTGTGGACAAACGCGCCAGCGATATGGTCAGCCTGCTGCAGTTGGGCGACCAGGTCAAATCCACGGTGGGTGAAAAAACCAATCAGATGCTGGGCAAGGCCATGACCCTGCTGGGCGTACCCTACAAACGCGGCGGGACTTCTACCGATACCGGCTTCGATTGCAGTGGTTTTGTTCGGCACATTTATGAAACCTCTGTGGGTCGTTTGCTGCCGCGTCGTGCCGATGAGCAAGCCAAAACCACAGAAAAAATTGAGCGCAATGAACTCAACCCCGGCGACCTGGTTTTCTTCAACACCATGCGTCGCACCTTCAGCCATGTGGGCATCTACATTGGCGATGGCAAATTCATTCATGCGCCAAGCGCAGGCAAAGCCGTGCGCGTCGATGACCTTCGCGCTGCCTATTGGACCCAACGTTTCACCGGCGCGCGTCGCGTGCAAGAACCGCTGAGTTCGGAACCTGCAAGCCCATGAGCGCATGGCAGGAACAAAAACGCCACCGCAAAGGGTGGCGCGCTTGAATTTGGTGCGGCTGGCGGGGATCGAACCCACGACCCTTGGCTTCGGAGGCCAATACTCTATCCACTGAGCTACAGCCGCAACATGTGGTGATCGCGCATTATCACATGGCTTGTCATGGATCCTTGGGCTTGCAAGCTCTGTGAAGGGCAGACCGCTATAATCTTGGGTTGATTCCGGACCATCCGAAGGCCTATCGGCCAAGCCCTACCAGAGGATTTCATGAGCGACAACAGCCACGATCACCACGAAGCACACACCGGCCCAGTGAAAACCCCCAAGCAAATGCTTTTGCTCAGCCTTGCTTCTTTCATCATCCCCGTGTTCATCATCATTGGCTTGGTGTTTTATGTCACTTCGGCCAACAAAACCGCACCGGGCTCCAGCGACAGTGAAAAGTCCGTGGCACAACGCATTCAAAAAGTTGGCTCCATTGAAGTGCGCGATGCGAACCGCCCATTGAAAGCCGGCGAAGAGGTCTACAAGGCTCAATGCTTGGCATGTCACGGCTCTGGTGCTGCAGGTGCTCCCAAATTTGCCGATGCGGCAGCGTGGGGCCCTCGCATCAAACAAGGCTTGGAGACCTTGGTCACTTCCGCGCTCAAAGGCAAGGGCGCGATGGGTGCCCAGTCGGGTGGCGATTTCAACGACACCGAGATCGCGCGTGCCGTGGTTTACATGGCCAACAACGCGGGCGCCAAATTCGAAGAGCCTGCAGCGCCGGCCAACGAAGAAAAAAAGTAATCCCGCACTGAGCGCCCCATCAACCGACCTGCAGGTCGGTTTTTTTATGGTGGTTTGGCTTTGGCCACAGCTTGCGGACTGGTCACGAATCCGTATTCAGTTGGCAACGCCCTGGACTCGCAATCGGTCAACAACCAACGCCCTTGCTCCAAAGCATCGGCCACCCGCGCGACATCCATAGAATGGACCAAACCAAAGCCCAAGTGGGTATGGAGGTACACACGACCCACTTCATCCATCAAGCAGGCCAGCACTTGTGTCGATTCTCCTGTCTGGGCCGTGGGCACGAAATGCGCATCCAAGCGCCACACGTAGGGCGTGATTTCAAGCTCCACGTAGACCCTTTGGGGTCCATTTTGGAAGAACCATTGCCCCTGGTCATCCTTGGCGTAATTGCGATGAATGAAGGCCAACAATTTTTCATGCTTCAACACCGAGCCCTTGGCACCGGACACAGCACTTTGGTATGAACCCAAGCTCTGCACGCGGTCATCTCGCATGTGCCATTGCCCCCGACTGTCCAGGCCCAACCACCCATAGCAGTCTGGCACGTTGGGCCATTTGGCCATCGCTTGTTTGACCATGTCATCCATACACACCCCCGTTCGGCTGCAGGGCTTGTCCAGCTGCGTTCAACAGCCAGGCCCCGACCTGATCGGGCAGACCACGAACATGACCTGGCCATGGCCCTTGCGCAAAACCAACGTGACCGCCTTGCTGCGGCTGCCACAACGTGACGGCAGGAGAAACGTCATGCGCTTTGGGCAAACTCTGCGATGGCACAAACGGATCGTTTTGCGCATTCAGTGCCAAAGCGGGCAATTGGATGTGCTTCATGAGCGGTTTGGCCGATGCGCGCAACCAGTAGTCGTCCGTGTTCTTGAATCCGTGTAACGGCGCGGTGAAGACGTTGTCAAATTCGTACAGGTCCCGTGCTGCCAAGAGTTTTTGGGCATCAAACAAGCCCGGATGTTGGGCCCATTTGGCCATGGCCTTGGGCTTCATGCTGCGCAAAAACATGCGGGTGTAGATTTGTCGGTTCAAGCCTTGGCCAATCGCTCTTCCACTTTGCGTCAGATCCAGAGGTGCGCAGATGGCTGCAATGGCATCCGCACTGTGCAAGGCCAACTGGCCGTGCTCTCCAGCCCAGCGCATCAAAGCATTGCCACCGAGCGAAACACCGGCGGCCACCAGGGTGTGCCCCCCATCTCGCTGGTGCGCCTGTCTCAGCTTTCTCAACACCCAATCGATCTCTTGGTGATCGCCTGAATGGTAGGCCCTCGGTCCTGCGTTCAACTCACCACTGCACCCCCTGAAATGGGGCAAAGCAAAGTTCAAATCATGTTCAGCGGCCCAATCCGCAAAGGCCACGGCGTAATGGCTGCTGGAAGAACCCTCCAGTCCATGAAAGAGCACCATCAAGGGAAGACTTGGGCTGCTGGCATGCTGGCGATCAACATCGATGAAATCACCGTCTGGCGTTGCCCATCGTTCGCGAATTTTGCGGGTCAGGGGGCCAAAACGTCTCCGCGCAAACAGCGCCGGCCAAATCGTCTGCGCATGTCCTCCCGGCAACCAAGAAGGCGATCTGATCAGCATTGCGGTCAATGCAAGACTTGAGGCTTGACCCCCACATCGACCGCGTCGTTCGCCGTACCAGGACTGGTGTGGTGGGCCACCATGCGCCAGCCTTGCGCTGTTTTGTGATAAACGTTGGTGGCGATCACAAATGCAGTTTGGGGCCCTTGTGGGGACATCACTTCGACACGCTCCACCAAGTGATGGACTGCACTGGCCAGAGACTCAATTTTGTGAATTCTTTCCGGGTGCGCTTGGACGCTGCCGTTGCTGAACATGTTTTCAAATGTGGCACGAATGGCACCTGGTCCTACCAAACGGGGGCCACCAGGGTGCACACAAACGATGTCATCCTCTTCGGCCCAACACCCCATGAGCTGCTCGATGTCTGCGTTGTGCAGCGCTTCGTAGAAATGATGCTCAACGTCGTCTGGGCTTCCGCCCACAATAGCAGCTTGGAGTTTGGCTCGTTTCATGGTGCGTCCTAGTCTACACGTCTGATTTGTGTTTGAGCCAACAAAAAACCCGGCCACATGACTGCGCCGGGTTTTCGAGGGCTTGCCACTCAAGCCTTGCACGTGATCTCTCAGATTACTTTTTACGGTACTTGCGCAGCGCAGACAATTGGGCCGCCAAAACTGCCAACTCTGACGTGGCGCGGGCCATGTCGATTTCACTTTTGGCATTTTTCAGGGCCTCTTCAGCCAAAGCTTTGGCCGCGTTGGCTTTCTCTTCGTCGAGGTCTTTGCCGCGGATCGCGGTGTCGGACAACACGGTCACGCAGTCAGGCTGCACTTCCAGAATGCCACCTGCAACGAAAACAAACTCTTCGCCACCGTCTGCCTTCTCGATGCGAACCGAGCCGGCTTTGATGCGGGTGATCAAGGGGGTGTGGCGCGGGTAAATGCCCAATTCGCCAGACTCGCCGGGCAAGGCCACAAAACGGGCTTCACCCGAATAGATGGACTCTTCGGCACTGACCACATCAACGTGGATGGTGTTCATGTTTACTCCTTAAAAAGGTGCATTCAAGCGGGTATTCGGAGAGGCTGCGCCCCCCCGGGTCCCTGCTTTAGGCTGCCTTTTTGGCCTTTTCAAAAGCTTCGTCAATGGTACCGACCATGTAGAAAGCTTGTTCTGGCAGGTGATCGCACTCGCCGGCCACAATCATCTTGAATCCACGAATGGTTTCAGCCAAGGTGACGTACTTGCCAGGAGAGCCCGTGAACACTTCAGCCACGTGGAAAGGCTGCGACAGGAAACGCTGGATTTTGCGGGCACGGGCCACGGCCAACTTGTCTTCAGGCGCCAAGTCGTCCATACCCATGATCGCGATGATGTCGCGCAACTCGCGGTAACGCTGCAATGTGCCTTGCACAGCGCGGGCTGTTTCGTAGTGGTCTTGGCCCACAACCAAAGGATCGAGCTGACGGCTGGTGGAGTCCAGAGGATCCACAGCGGGGTAAATACCGAGCGAAGCGATGTCACGGCTCAACACCACGGTGGAGTCCAAGTGCGCGAAGGTGGTCGCAGGCGATGGGTCGGTCAAGTCATCCGCTGGCACGTAAACGGCCTGGATGGAGGTGATCGAGCCGACTTTGGTCGACGTGATACGTTCTTGCAGGCGGCCCATTTCTTCGGCCAGCGTAGGCTGGTAACCCACAGCAGAAGGCATACGACCCAACAAGGCGGACACTTCGGTACCGGCCAGTGTGTAGCGGTAGATGTTGTCCACGAAGAACAAAACGTCTTTGCCTTCGTCACGGAACGATTCGGCGATGGTCAAACCGGTCAAGGCGACGCGCAAACGGTTGCCTGGTGGCTCGTTCATCTGACCGTACACCATGGCCACTTTGGACTCGGGCAGGTTCTCCAAGTTCACGACGCCGGAGTCGGCCATCTCGTGGTAGAAGTCGTTGCCTTCACGGGTACGCTCACCCACACCAGCGAACACGGACAAACCGCTGTGCGCCTTGGCGATGTTGTTGATGAGTTCCATCATGTTCACGGTCTTGCCCACACCGGCACCACCGAACAAGCCGACCTTACCGCCTTTGGCGAAAGGGCAAACCAAGTCAATCACCTTGATGCCGGTTTCCAGCAGTTCTTGCGATGGGCTCAGTTCGTCATACGCAGGGGCTTTGCGGTGAATCGAAGCGGTGAGTTCCTGGCTGACAGGGCCGCGTTCGTCGATGGGGGCACCCAGCACGTCCATGATGCGGCCCAGTGTGGCTTTGCCCACTGGAACGGTGATGGCTTTACCGGTATTGGACACGATCAGGCCACGACGCAGACCGTCGGAGGAACCGAGCGCAATGGTGCGCACAATGCCGTCGCCGAGTTGCTGTTGCACTTCCAGGGTCAGCGCGGAGCCTTCCATTTTGAGTGCGTCATAAACCTTGGGCATCTGGTTGCGTGGAAACTCCACGTCGACCACAGCACCAATACACTGAACAATTTTTCCTTGGGCTTGCATTTTTCGCTCCAAATAATTTGAATTTGCTGAACTGGGGATCAGCCGCTGATCGCGGCTGCGCCAGAGACGATTTCCGACAGTTCTTTGGTGATGGCGGCCTGACGGGTCTTGTTGTAAACGAGTTTGAGTTCGCCAATCACATTGCCAGCGTTGTCCGTGGCGGCCTTCATGGCCACCATGCGTGCAGCGTGTTCCGAGGCCATGTTTTCGGCCACAGCTTGGTAGGCCAAGGCTTCTGCATAACGGATCAACAAATCGTCAATGACCGATTGGGCATCGGGCTCGTAGATGTAATCCCATCCGTGGGCCACGGCACCTGCCGCCTTGGTTTCCGCTTCCATTTTGGAAGAAGACAGCGGCAACAGCTGATCGATGGTCGGCACTTGTGCCATGGTGCTGACAAACTTGTTGTAGCACAGGTACACAGCACTCACCTCACCGGCAGCGTAAGCATCGAGCAACACCTTGACGGGGCCGATCAACTTTTCAAGGTGCGGCTTATCGCCTAAATGGGTGACATTGGCCACCACCTTGGCATTGACGCGGTTCAGGAAACCCAAACCTTTGCCGCCGATGGCCACAGCCAGAGGCGTTTTGCCCTCAGCCTGCGTTTCACGCAATTGAACGGTCACAGCGCGCAACAGGTTGGTGTTCAAGCCACCGCACAATCCTTTGTCCGTGGTCACCACAATGAAGCCAACAGACTTGCCGTCGTTGGGTTTCATGAAGGCATGCACGTATTCAGGATTGGCCTGCCCGAGATGGGTCGCAATGGTGCGAATCTTCTCGCTGTAAGGCCGGGCCGTGCGCATACGCTCCTGCGCCTTGCGCATTTTGGAGACGGAAATCATCTCCATGGCCTTGGTGATCTTCTTGGTGTTTTCCACCGATTTGATCTTGGTGCGTAGTTCCTTGCCCGATGCCATCAGCGGCTCCTTTTGATCAGGTAGAAATTAAGCAAAGCTTTTCTTGAAAGCGGCCACAGCAGTGTTCAATTCGGCTTCTGCCTCTTTGTCCAAAGCTTTAGAGCTCTCGATTTTGGCCAACAATGCAGCGCACTTGTCCTTCAAGTACGCATGCAAGCCGTGCTCAAAAGCCAGCACTTTCTTCACATCGATGTCGTCCATGAAGCCTTTGTTCACGGCAAACAGGCTTGCACCCATCAGGCTGATCGACAATGGGCTGTACTGAGCTTGCTTGAGCAATTCGGTCACACGGGCACCGCGGTCCAATTGCTTGCGTGTGGATTCGTCCAGATCAGAAGCGAACTGCGCAAAAGCAGCCAATTCACGGTACTGGGCCAAATCGGTACGGATACCGCCAGACTGGCCTTTGATGACCTTGGTCTGTGCGGAGCTGCCGACGCGTGACACCGAGATACCGGCGTTGATCGCAGGGCGGATACCCGCGTTGAACAACGAGGTTTCCAAGAAGATCTGACCGTCGGTGATCGAAATCACGTTCGTGGGCACGAAGGCAGACACGTCACCAGCCTGAGTTTCGATGATGGGCAGAGCCGTCAAAGAACCTGTTTTGCCAGTCACTGCGCCTTTGGTGAAGGCTTCGACGTAGTCGGCGTTCACGCGGGCCGCACGCTCGAGCAGACGGCTGTGGAGATAGAACACGTCGCCAGGGTAAGCTTCACGGCCTGGTGGGCGACGCAACAGCAAAGACACTTGGCGGTAAGCCACAGCTTGCTTGGACAGATCGTCATAAACGATCAAAGCATCTTCACCGCGGTCACGGAAGTATTCACCCATGGTGCAGCCAGAGTAGGCCGACACATACTGCATGGCAGCGGATTCTGAGGCAGAAGCGGCCACAACGATGGTGTACTCCATCGCACCAGCTTGTTCCAGAGCACGCACCACGTTTTTGATCGACGAAGCCTTTTGGCCAATCGCGACGTAAACGCAGGTCATGTTCTGACCTTTTTGGTTGATGATGGCGTCAATCGCGACGGCGGTCTTGCCGGTCTGACGATCACCAATGATCAGTTCGCGCTGGCCACGGCCCACAGGCACCATGGAGTCAATCGACTTCAGGCCGGTTTGCATAGGCTGGTCAACCGATTTACGTGCGATCACGCCAGGGGCGACTTTTTCGATCACGTCGGTCATCTTGGCATTGATGGGGCCTTTGCCGTCAATGGGCTGACCCAGTGCGTTGACCACACGGCCAATCAGTTCTGGGCCAACTGGCACTTCCAGAATACGGCCTGTGCACTTGACAGTGTCGCCTTCGGAGATGTGCTCGTACTCACCCAAGATCACGGCGCCCACCGAGTCACGCTCGAGGTTCAGGGCCAGACCAAAAGTGGCGGTGCCATCAGCCGTGGATGGAAACTCGAGCATTTCGCCCTGCATCACATCCGACAAGCCGTGCACGCGAACGATACCGTCGGTCACAGACACCACAGTGCCTTGGTTGCGGATATCGGCGCTGGCGGACAGCCCTTCGATGCGGCTCTTAATCAGTTCAGAAATTTCTGCGGGATTGAGTTGCATGACTCTTTCCTTCTTTCTTTAAATATGTCCGGTCTCGCCCGCTTATGCGGTGAGGGCCGATTTCATTTGTTCCAGTCGGGCCTTGACAGAGGTGTCAAGCACCTCATCGCCCACCACCACACGGATGCCGCCGATCAAGGCAGCATCCAACTCAACGCTCACATTGAGCTTGCGCGCAAAGCGTTTTTCGAGTGTGGAAGACAAGTCGGCCAAAGCCGAAGCGTCGATGGGAAATGCGCTGTAGACCACCGCATCTGCGGTGCCACCTTGCGCATTCATTAGGGCCCGGTACTGCTGTGCAACAACAGGCAGCGCACTGAGACGGCGGTTTTCGATCACCAGGCGCAGGAAGTTCTTGCCAGCCTCGGGCAGTGCAGTGCGCACCACGCCAGAGATCAGCTCAAATGCCTGCTCGTCGGACACTTTGGGGCTGTCGACAAATTGTTGCAATTGCGCGTTATCGGCAATGGCAGCCAATTCATCCAGCCAAGCGGCCGTGCCAGCAAGATCGGATGCCTGCGCTTTAAAAAGCGCATCGGCATAAGGGCGGGCGATGGTAGCAAGTTCTGCCATGGTCTTCTCTGGCTGGAGCTTCTTACAGCTCGGTCTTGAGGCGGCTCAGCAGATCAGCGTGGACACCGGCGTTGACTTCCTTGCGGAGAATCTGCTCGGCACCTTTGACAGCCAAAGCGGCAACCTGCTCACGCAGAGCCTCGCGCGCTTTGACCGCTTGCTGCTCAGCTTCAGCCTTTGCAGCGGCGATGATCTTGTTGCCTTCTTCGGTGGCACGTGCCTTGGCTTCGTCAACGATGCCATTAGCACGGCGCTCGGCATCTGCCAAGCGTGAAGCCGTCTCATTGCGCGACTGCGCCAATTCGGACTCAACACGCGCATTGGCGTTGCTGAGTTCGGCTTTGGCTTTGTCGGCGGCAGCGAGGCCGTCAGCGATTTTCTGTGCCCGTTCGTCGAGCGCTTTTGTGATCGGGGGCCACACGAATTTCATCGTGAACCACACCAGAATCGCAAAAACGATCATCTGAATGAACAGAGTAGCGTTAATGTTCACGGTTCAGTCCTTCTTCTGTTGGAAGAGGTACGTGGATTACTTCAAAACGAAGGGGTTGGCGAAGGCAAACAACAGAGCGATGGCCACACCAATCAGGAACGCAGCGTCGATCAGACCCGCCAAGATGAACATCTTGGTTTGGAGTTCGTTCATCAATTCAGGTTGACGAGCAGAAGACTCGAGGAATTTACCGCCCATCAAAGCGATACCGATGGAAGCGCCGATAGCACCCAGACCAACGATCAAACCACATGCCAATGCCACCAGGCCGAGAATGTTTTCCATGAGAAGCTCCTAAAAGTTAGTGGAAAAAAGAAACAAGAAACGAGAGAAAAAGTGTCATCAATGTGCGTCGTGCGCTTGACCCGTGTAGATCAGCGTCAACATCATAAAGATGAAGGCTTGCAAGGTGATGACCAGGATGTGGAACAGTGTCCACACGGTACCGGCGACGATATGACCAATGGCCAAACCCACGCCAGTTGCCGACAATGCCCAGCCGCCACCCATGAGGGCAATCAACATGAACACCAACTCACCCGCAAACATGTTGCCAAACAGTCGCATGCCATGCGAAACCGTCTTGGCCAAATATTCAATCATCTGCATCAAGAAGTTAATCGGATACAGAGCCCAATGGTCACCAAAAGGCGCAGCAATCAGTTCATGCGCCCAACCGCCCAAGCCTTTGATCTTGATGTTGTAGACCAAGCAAACAAACAGCACTGAGCATGACAAGCCCAATGTGGTGGACAAGTCAGCCGTGGGCACCACACGCATGTAATCTTTGAAGCCCAAAGCCGGGCCCGCAGCATGCCAAGCGGCAGGAATCAAATCGACCGGCAACATGTCCATGGCGTTCATCAGGAAAATCCAAACGAAAACGGTCAAGGCCAGCGGCGAAATGAGCTTGCGACTCTTGGCGTTGTGGATCACGCCCTTGGCCTGGTTTTCAACCATTTCCGACAAGATTTCAACGGCTGCCTGAAAACGGCCCGGAACACCCGAAGTGGCTTTACGCGCTGCAGCCCACAGCACGAAACAACCGATTGCACCCAACACCAGGGAGAAAACAACCGAGTCCAAATTGAAAAGACTGAAGTCGACAATGCTTGTTTGCTTGACGCCCTCAAATGAAAAATTCATTTGCAGGTGTTGCAGGTGGTGCTGGATGTACTCTCCAGCCGTTGGGGCATGCGCGCCAGCGTTTTCAGCAGACATAAATCACCAATCAATTCAAAAAAATTTCGGCTTCGACTTTGCTTGCATCCAGCCCAGCGCCATGGCCAGCCAATACACCTTCATCGTCACCACAAAGCCGGCCACCAAAGACAACCAACTCAGCTGTGAAATCACTTTCGGCGCCACCAGAAGCAACGCCACGGTCAAAATGATCTTGACCAACTCCCAAACAAACAAACCCACCAAGGCCGCGCCTGGCTGAGTTCGGCGCATTTGTCGGCTCAAAGCCCTGACAAAGACCATGCCAGGCATCACCACCGCCAGCGCACCCCAAGCCACCGAAGCGGCCAAATGGGTTTGTCCCGTTACCCATGCTGTCGACAGCGCCATCAAAGCCCCGACGCCTGATTGCAACCACAAAACACGCCAAGGCGATGCTTGCCTGTGGTTTTGTCGCCAAGTCTGCGCTTGTTCGGCAGTCAAGGGCTTGAATTCAGGCTCCAGCGCTTCATCTACAACAACTGTTGTTGCGTCACGCAACCCGTTTTGTGATGATGAGGCGATTTTGGTCATCTCAAATTACATCCAGGTTACGCTTGGCAAATGCAGCAAAGCCTCAGATTATACGTAGAAACCCGTGCCCCTCCACTTTTTTTGGCCCGCATCCATGCAAGTCGCACGTTTTAAGTGCATTCTCGGCCGTCAAGGACTTTCTTTTTGATCATTTTTCAGCACCGGCACGACCCGGCCCCGAGGTTCACACATGTATGAATGGTTCAAATTTTTGCACTTGGCCGCTGGCATTGTCTGGTTGGGCGGCATGGCATTGGTGATTTTGGCGCTGCGTCCTGTGGCCATCCAGCGCTTGCCTCCGCCAGAACGTCTGCCATTGATGTCCGGTGTCTTGTCCCGGTTTTTTGTCATGGTCTGGATCTCCATCGCGCTGATTTTGGCGACGGGGTTTTGGATGCTTTCATTGACAGACATGAAACTGGCTCCCCGAGGATGGCACGCCATGTCGGGTCTGGGTGTCTTGATGTGCCTTGTTTTTGGGCACATTTGGTTTGTGCCATTTCGTCGCCTGAAAGCGGCCGTGACCGCTGAGGACTGGCCCGCAGCGGGCAAAGCTTTGGCACAAATTCACCCCTTGGTTTTGACCAATTTCGCACTCGGCTGGGCAGCCGTCCTGGCTGTTGTCGTCTGGCGTTAAGCTAGCAGGCTCAACGGAAACATTCATGAGCGCCTCCATCCAACCTCCCGCCGGTACCGACCCACGCCAAGAAACTTTGATCGAATACCCATCGGTCTTTCCGATCAAAGTCATGGGTGCCATGGTCGACGGTTTTGCCGAAGCCATGTGCCAAGTTGCCCAGCAATTCGATCCCGGCTTCGACCCTGCCACCATCGAATTGCGCCCCAGCAAAGGCGGCAATTACTTGGGCGTGACGCTCAGCATCACGGCAACCAGCCGCGAACAACTCGACGACCTTTACCGCGCCCTGACCTCGCACCCGATGGTCAAAATCGTGCTTTGAGCATGGACATCCGGCTTCTTGGGCAAGTGGACTACTTGCCAACCTACGAAGCCATGCAGGCTTTCACGGCCACCCGCACCCCTGACACGCCCAATGAACTTTGGGTGTGCGAACACCCTCCCGTGTTCACCCAAGGGCTGGCCGGGCAAGCCTCGCACCTGTTGATGCCCGGCAACATTCCGGTGGTGCAGACCAACCGGGGCGGGCAAGTCACTTTTCATGGTCCTGGCCAAGTCATGGCCTATCCGCTGGTCAATTTGCAACGGGCTGGCTACTACGTCAAGGAATACGTCTTCAAGCTGGAAGAATCGGTCATCCGGACTTTGGCCCACTATGGCGTCACAGGCCACCGGGTGGCGGGTGCACCCGGCATCTACGTGCGCCTGGACGACCCCTTCAGCCACGCGGCCTTGGTTGGCCCGACACCCGCCAACGACCCCTTCAAGGGCCTGGGCAAGATCAGCGCCTTGGGCATCAAAGTCAGCCGCCACTGCACCTACCACGGCGCGGCCCTGAACGTGGCCATGGACCTTCAACCCTTTGAGCGTATCAACCCCTGTGGTTATGCCGGCCTGAAAACCGTGGACCTTTTTACAATCGGTGTTGAAACCACCTGGGACGATGCTGCCCGTGTGCTGGCGGGCCAACTCGCCGCCCGTCTCTGAAACGCCCCCTGACCTGCCGCCGAGCGGCCACCGAAAGAATCCGATGAGCAACATCCCGACCGAACGCCAAGTGGTGCGCGAAGCGCAAAGCGTTGAAAACTACGACCCCATGGCCAAGCAAAAAGCTGCCGCCAAACTCTCGCGCATTCCGGTCAAGGTGGAGCAAGCCGAGGTGCTGAAAAAGCCGGAGTGGATCCGCGTCAAGGCCGGCTCGCCCACCACACGCTTTTATGAAATCAAAGACGTGCTGCGTGCCAACAAATTGGTGACCGTGTGCGAAGAAGCCAGCTGCCCCAACATCGGTGAATGCTTTGGCAAAGGCACGGCCACCTTCATGATCATGGGGGACAAGTGCACACGCCGCTGCCCGTTTTGCGACGTGGGCCACGGCCGCCCCGACCCGCTGGATGTGAACGAACCCGACAACCTGGCCAAGACGATTGCGCAGCTCAAACTGCAATACGTGGTGATTACCAGCGTGGACCGCGACGACCTGCGCGACGGCGGCGCCGGGCATTTTGTGGAGTGCATCCGCAAAACACGCGAGCTGTCACCCACCACCCAGATCGAAGTGCTGGTGCCCGACTTCCGGGGGCGTGACGACCGCGCGCTCGACATCCTCAAAGCGGCCCCACCGGACGTGATGAACCACAACATGGAAACTGTACCGCGCTTGTACAAAGAAGCTCGCCCTGGCTCGGACTACCAGTTCTCGCTGAACCTGCTGAAAAAGTTCAAGGCGCTGTTTCCGAACGTGCCCACGAAAAGCGGGCTGATGGTTGGCTTGGGCGAAACCGACGAAGAAATTTTGGAAGTGATGCGTGACATGCGTGCGCACCACATTGAAATGCTGACCATTGGCCAGTACTTGGCCCCCAGCAACAGCCACTTGCCCGTTCGCCGCTACGTGCACCCGGACACCTTCAAGATGTTCGAAGCCAAAGCTTATGAAATGGGGTTCTCGCACGCGGCAGTGGGCGCCATGGTGCGCAGCAGTTACCACGCCGATCAGCAAGCGCATTCGGCCCATTTGAATCTGGCAGAGAAATCCTGACCTCAGCCACCACCATCCCTCAAGCCATCATGACCGACACACCCCCCTACACACCGCCTGCCGTTTGGACCTGGAACAAGGCCAACGGCGGACGTTTTGCCAACATCAACCGCCCCATCTCTGGGGCGACCCACGAACAAGATCTGCCGCGCGGCCAGCATCCACTTCAGCTGTACTCACTGGGGACGCCCAACGGCGTCAAAGTGACAGTGATGCTGGAGGAATTGCTGTCGATGGGTCACACCGGCGCTGAGTACGATGCTTGGTTGATCCGCATCCAGGAAGGCCAACAATTCAGCAGCGGCTTTGTCAGTGTCAATCCCAACTCCAAGATTCCGGCCTTGTTGGATTGCAGTGGGGAGCAAGCTGTTCGTGTGTTCGAATCTGGGGCCATTTTGTTGTACTTGGCCGAAAAATTTGGAGCGTTGGTGCCCACCGACCCAGCACAACGCGCCGAATGCTTGTCATGGCTGTTTTGGCAGATGGGCAGCGCGCCTTATTTAGGGGGAGGCTTTGGCCATTTTTATGCCTATGCACCCATCAAAATCGAGTACGCCATCGACCGTTTTGCCATGGAAGTCAAACGCGAAATGGATGTGCTGGACAAACGCTTGGCCCAGAGCCGCTTCATTGCAGGTGACGCCTACACCATCGCTGACATCGCCATTTGGCCTTGGTACGGCGCACTGGCCAAAGGATTGATGTACGAGGCAGGTGAATTTTTGCAAGTGCAGGAGTACACCCACGTCCAGCGCTGGGCCGAAGAATTGGCGCAGCGCCCTGCCGTGCAGCGCGGGCGCATGGTCAACCGCGTGATGGGAGCACCCGAGTCGCAGTTACACGAGCGCCACAATGCCGACGACTTCAACACCCGAACACAAGACAAAGTCAATAAGGCTTGAGTATCGCCTGCTGCGGCGGGCTTGAGCGGGCCATGCAGCTTGCAGGGTCTTCGCTGTCGAGCACCTGCTCAGCCCATGGCGCCAGCTTGGTGCAATCCGAGCGCAGAACCTGTTGTTTGACCGACAAAATCTGCGAGGGATGCATGGAAAAACTGCGCAACCCCAGGCCCAGCAACAAGCGCGTCATCGTCACATCACCCGCCATTTCCCCACAGATCGACACGCTTTTGCCTTGACGCTGGCTTTCAGCAATGGTGTCGGCGATCAGACGCAACACGGCAGGATGCATCGGGTCGTACAAATGCGCCACCGATTCATCCGCTCGGTCAATCGCCAAGGTGTACTGAATCAGATCGTTGGTGCCGATCGATAAAAAGTCAAAATGCTTGAGGAACATGCGCAGCGACAAGGCCGCCGCCGGGATTTCAATCATCGCACCCAAACGCACAGGCCCATGGGCCGCGCCCCGACGGTCCAACTCTTGGCGAGCCTGCTCGATCAAGGCCAAGGTCTGGCGGATCTCGCTGCCGTGCGCCAACATGGGAATCAGCAAGTTGACTTGTCCATGTGCAGCAGCGCGCAAAATGGCGCGCAATTGCGTCAAGAACATGGCCGGATCGGCCAAGCACCAACGGATGGCGCGCAAGCCCAGTGCTGGATTCAAGTGGGAAGCTTCGTGACGGCTGTCATCCAGGGGCTTATCGGCACCCACATCAACGGTGCGGATGGTCACAGGCAAGCCATTCATGCCGTCAACAGCGCGACGGTAAGCCAGGTACTGCGCCTCTTCATCGGGCAGGTGACCCTGGCGGCCCATGAACAAAAATTCACTGCGGAAAAGCCCCACGCCCAATGCACCCGCGGTGAGGGCCGCTTGCGTGTCTTCGGGCATTTCAATGTTGGCCAGCAACTCGATTTTTTGACCGTCCAGCGTGACCGAGGGCGTGTGGCGCAGCCGCGCCAAACGCTCGCGCTCCAGATCACCCTGGCGTTGCTTGAAACCGTAGTCGGCCAGGATGATGGGCGACGGGTCCACAATGACCACCCCTGCATCGCCATCGATGATGACCCAATCGTCTTGCTTGACCAACTGACTGGCGGTGCGCGCCCCCACCACGGCCGGGATGTCCAGGCTGCGGGCCACGATGGCGGTATGTGAGGTCTTGCCGCCCACATCGGTCACAAAACCGGTGAAGACACTTTGCTTGAACTGCAGCATGTCGGCCGGAGACAGATCGTGGGCCACCAGCACCAAGGGCACGTCGATGTCACCGAGCTGAAGCTCTTGTTGCGGGCGTTGGGGCCGCTTGGCCTGTGCCACCAAAGACCCTGTGCCCTTGAGGCAATGCAAGACCCGCTCACCCACTTGTTCCATGTCGGCTTTGCGTTCGCGCAGATAGGGGTCTTCCATCTCCTCAAATTGGCGAACAATGATCTCGAGCTGGCTGGTCAAGGCCCATTCGGCGTTGTACAGGCGCGTTTTGATCCACTGAACCACGCCTGCGGTGAGCTCCTCGTCTTGCAGCAACATGAGGTGCACATCCAGCAAAGCCGCCAGCTCGTGTGGCGCATCCTTGGGCATGTCTTTTTGAAGGCGCTGCAGCTCATCGACCACGGCATCTCGAGCCACACGCAATCGGCGGATTTCAGAGCTGACTTGGTCTGGGCTCACGAAGTAATGCGCCACATCGACCCGGCTGGAGGCCACCAGAACCGCACGGCCAATGGCGATGCCTCGCGCCACCGCCAAGCCATGGATGCTGAACGTCATGGCTTATTCACCTTCACCAAACTTGTCGTTGATCAGGGCCAGCAAAGCCGCCAACGCTTCTTCATCGCGCTCGCCTGCCGTGTCCAACACCACTTCGCTGCCCAAACCCGCCGCCAACATCATCACGCCCATGATGCTTTTGGCATTGATACGACGGGCGCCCTTGCTGAGCCACACCTCACATGGGAAACTGCCAGCCAGCTTGGTCAACTTGGCCGATGCACGGGCGTGCAAACCCAATTTATTGCTGATGATCACGGTGGCTTGGGGCATGTCTCTGTCCAGTTTGATTTTGGGGTGCGGTGCTGCCCACAGGCATCACGCCTTGGGTACCACCTGCGTGAGCGCGTGCTGCGAGCTGCTCTAGGCTTTCGTGGCGGTAGCAGACGCTGCGCAACACCATGGGGAGATTGGCGCCGGCTACCAAGCGCGTGTTGTGACCATTGCCCAATTGCTGCGCCACATTGCACGGCGTCGCACCGAACACATCGCTGAGCAACAACACATGATCGGTGCCCAATGCGGCCATGGCTTTGCGTGCCAAGATCAGGCTGTCTTCGGGCGTGTCATCCGGCAGCACATCCAATGCGCGCACGCCATCTGCGCAATCGGGAAAGACGTGCAAAGCGCATTCCCGCAAGGCAGTGGCCAAAGGGGCATGGGCAATGATGAGGATACCGATCATGATGGCATCGATTATCGGGCCTGCGCTGGCTTTTTGAGCACGAAAAAAGCCCAAGACAGGACCGAGCTGGCGCCAAAGCAGGCCAGGGCCAGTTGATAGGCCTGGGCATTGGCCAGACCCATGGCACGTCCGGCGTCCACCAACAGCCCGATGCCCCACTGAACAACAAAGATGCCAGCAAAAATCACCAAGTTGTAGGCTGAAAGCGCACGCCCCGCCAAATGCGATGGAAACGCCATACCCACCGCTGGCTGGGCCAGTGCCACAAACGTACTGGTGGTGCACAGCAAGGCCAAGCCCACAGCCACCCCGCCGTCCATGCCAGGCCCCATCCAGACAAGTGTGCCAATGACAACAAAGCTCCAAGGCAAACCCCACGCGATCAAGCGCTCCACAGGAATGCCTTTGCGGGCCAAGCCCGGCGTGATCAAACCCCACAACCAAAATGTCACCAGCATGGACAGGTTGATCAGGAACAACCCCGAAGCGGCTTCAGAGGCCGTCCACCCAGCCACTTGGGTCATCCAAGGCCCCGCCCACAGCGTCTGAATGGCCACCATGCCGCCATAGCTGAAAAAGCCCAGTGGGGTCATGCGCCAGAAATAGGCACTGCGCCAGATTTCACGGTAACTGCCATCGTCGTCGGCCGGTCTCTGCGCGGCGCCCATGCCTGCTGTCTGCCAAACCGGCACCAACAAGGCAATGAGCAGCATGGCCAAGGCGATCATCACGCCCAACATGACAAAAAGTGCGCGCCAACCCCAAATGGGCATGAGCCACTGAACCGGCAAGGTGGCGGCCAACATGCCCAAAGAGCCCGTCATCAGCATCCACGAGTTGGTGCGCAGCTGGGTGCTGGCGTCAAACCAGCGGCGATAGCCCGTGAGCGGGGCCATCAAACAGGCACTCACGCCCATGCCGCACAACACCCGCGCCGCCAACAAGCCATGGAAACTGTCGGCCCAAGAAAATGCCAAGCACCCCAACACGGCCAAAGTCAAAAAAGCCAAAATGACTTTTTTGGGGCCATGCCGGTCCAGCCATCGACCCAAAGGCAATTGCGTGAGGGAAAACCCCAAAAAATAACCGCCAGCCAACAGTCCCAAATCTTGGGCGCTCAGGTTGAATTCGGAGGTCAGTGTGGGCGACAAGGTGGCGGTGATGGCCCGCACCAAGGCTGAAAAAAAGTAGGCCAGCGCAAAGGCCAAGAACACCACCACCGCCATCCGGCGGGGTAAATGGTCAGCATGCAGCGTGTCCGGCGAGCTCATGGCTTGATCCCATCAAACAAGGTGCTGGCCATCTCGGGCTGAATTTTGGCGTCATACACCACAGCGTGGACGACGCGCACACGGTCACCTTCGGCCACAGCGCCCCACACAGCGTCCATGCGCACCGGCTCGCCATTGGCCCGCAAACCCGCGGCCTGCAAGCGAACAGAGCCACTCAAGGGGAGCTGTCCCGGGCGGTGCCAATTTGGCCGGCCCGTTTCCTGACCAGGCTGCACGCGGGCGTTGTCCAGGGTGGCTTTTTGCCAGCCCAGAAGGACGGCATTGGCATCGGCTCCGGCAGGCAAAAGCGCCGTCATCACCGCCACCATGGCCGTGCCACTTTCGCAACCCACCATTTGCAAGTCCACCGGTTGGCCTCCCAAGGGCACGCTGCGCGTGGTTTTGTCTGGCTTGCAAGGCAATTGCGCTTTGAGAGGACTGCCCTCGAGACTGACATCGCGCCAGTTTTGATCAGGGCTGCAGGCAGCTAAATTGAGAGCGAGTATCAAACTGGCAGAAAGCGCGGAAAAATGGATTTGCATGGTGTGATTATCCTGATCAGCGACGCCTTCACATTTTGAGCACAATGATGCCCATGAATTCACTCGACGGCATCCGCGTTCTCGACCTCTCCCGCGTATTGGCGGGTCCATGGTGTACACAGACTTTGGCCGACTTGGGGGCTGATGTGATCAAAATTGAGCGTCCCGGTTCGGGTGATGACACGCGGACCTGGGGCCCCCCGTTTTTGAAAGATGCGAACGGTCAAGATACGGCCGAGGCCGCTTACTACCTTGGCGCTAACCGCAACAAACGGTCTTTGACCTGCGACATTGCCCAAGTCGAGGGCCAAGCCCTGATCCGGGAGTTGGTGCAGCACTGCGACATCTTTGTTGAAAATTTCAAAGTCGGCGACATGGCCCGCTACGGCCTGGACTACGCCAGTTTGAGCGCCCTGAATCCCAAACTGGTGTATTGCAGCGTGACGGGCTTTGGACAAACTGGACCCTACCGCGAACGCGCGGGTTATGACTACGCCGTCCAAGGCATTGGCGGGTTGATGAGCGTGACGGGCGAGCGCGACGATTTGGGAGGCGGCCCCCAAAAAGTGGGCGTGGCCGTGGCAGATTTGTTCACCGGCATGTACGCCACGGTGGCGATTTTGGCGGCCTTGCGCCACGCCGAGCGGACGGGTCAAGGTCAACAGGTCGACATGGCCCTGCTCGACACCCAAGTCGCCATGCTCGCCAATTTGGGCTCGAACTACCTGGTCAGCGGCAAAGTGCCGGGACGGGCTGGCAATGCACACCAAAACATCGTGCCTTACCAAGTGTTTGAGGTCATGCCCCCCGAAGGCGCCCCACCGGGCAGCCGTGACCACCTGATCTTGGCAGTCGGCAATGATGGCCAGTTTGCCAAGTTTTGCGCTGTGGCCGGTCACCCCGAACTGGCCCAAGACCCCCGCTATGCACTCAACACCAACCGAGTCCGCCACCGCGCCGAATTGGTGCCCCAGTTGGAAGCCATCCTGGCCACCCGGACCAAAACCGCATGGCTGAGCGCATTAGAGGCCGCCAAGGTGCCCTGTGGTGCCATCAACACCTTGGGTGAAGTTTTTGCGGATCCCCAAGTTCAAGCGCGTGGCATGGTCAGCACCTGGTCGCACCCGATTCAGTCAGACTTGAAACTGGTCTCGAGCCCGATCAAGATGAGCCTGACGCCGGTGCGCCAAGATCTGCCGCCCCCGCTGTTGGGCCAACACACGTCGGAGGTCTTGCGAGAAGTTCTGGGGTGGACGCCAGAACAACAAGGCGCCTTGCGTGGCAAAGGGGTGATTTGATGGCCAATTTTCTGCTCGTACATGGTGCCTGGCATGGCGCTTGGTGCTGGCAGCGTGTGCTGCCGGGTTTGTTCCAAGCTGGGCACCGCGCCCACGCGGTCACCCTCACAGGCGTGGGAGAACGCGCCCATTTGCTGCAACCCAACATTGATCTGGACACCCACATCCAAGATGTGATGGCGGCCATGGATGCCGAAGAGATGGACGATGTGGTCTTGGTCGTGCACTCCTACGCGGGCATGCTGGGCACCGCCGTCGCTGACCGCCGGCCACAACGCCTGCGCCATTTGGTCTACCTCGATGCGGTGCTGCCCAAACCGGGTGAAAGTTGGAGCAGCACGCACGCCAGCGCCACCCGCGATGCCCGCATCGCAGCCGCGCAGACCGACCCTTTGCACGCATTTCCGGCACCAGACCCCTCGGTATTCGGTTTGAGCGATGCCGACCATGCATGGGTGGCGAGACGGCAAACACCGCACCCTGGCGGCCCTTACACCCAAGCGCTCGACTTTGATCCCCAACGTGTGGCCAGCGTTCCCCGAACTTTCATCAACTGCACCTTGCCCCCCCTAGGAACCATCGATGTCAGCCGGCGAAGAATGGTCGACCCCCTTTTTTGGAACGGCGCTTGGCTGCCAGGGTCCACTGTTGTGGAAATGGCCACGGGTCATGACCCCATGGTCAGTGACCCGCAAGGCCTTTTGAAATGCTTGATGTCCTTGCTTTAAGCCCATGTGGCTCGGCAATGGGATTAGACTTTGACCCATGAACCAGCACCACCATTTCTTGTCGAGTCCTCAACGCTTGAGTCGCCGTCTGTGGGCATGCTTCGGCGCGCTTGTTTTGTCCATGGCCATGATGGGGTGTGCAGGTGAGCGTGCACCTGCATCATCCTTTGTCCTGCTGGACGGCACCACGCTGACTTCCCAACAGCTGCAAGGCAAGGTGTCATTGGTCAATTTTTGGGCCACCAGCTGCACCACTTGTGTCGCCGAAATGCCAGAACTGGTGGCCACACACCAGAAGTTCAAAGAACGCGGTTTTGACACGGTGGCTGTGGCCATGAGCTACGACCCACCCAGCTATGTGGTCAATTTCGCTCAATCGCGGCAATTGCCTTTCAAGGTCGCCATCGACAACACCGGTGCGGTCGCCCGAGAGTGGGGAGATATCAAACTGACCCCCACCACCTTTTTGCTCAACAAGCGTGGTGTGATCGTGAAACGGTTTGTGGGAACACCAGACTTTGTCGAGCTTCACCAGTTGATCGACAAACTCTTGACCGAAACCTGATGTGACCGGCTTGTTAGCCATCGGTGCCGGCATCTGCGCCGATGCGCCGATGGTTTGTTTCTCAGTCCTTGCGGAAATTGTCGTGGCACGCTTTGCACGAGGCACCCGCCGGACCAAATGCGGCCTTCAGTGCATCCAAATTGCCCGCTTTGGCGGCCGTGTTGAGTTTGGCGATTTCTGCTTGCATCTTGTCGGATGCCTCTTTGTATTTGGCAGCTTCCTTCCAGATTTCTGGCTTGGCGCGGGTTTCGCCTTTGTCGGTGCCCTCGCCGAAAGCCGCCCATGGCAACTTGGCCAATGTGGCGACGATCTCAGCATTTTCGGCTGCAGCCTTGGCATCGTAAGGCGCACGGCCACTCGCCATGGCGCCCAAACGTCCGAAGTGCGCAGCCATCACGTTGAATGTGGCTTTGCGGTACTTGACCGCATCTTCTGGTTTGGCAAATTGCGCCTGTGCAGGCATGCTCATGGCCAAAGCCAACAAAGTAGCCACCAGACCTGTCGCTTGTTTCATATAGGACCCCCATCATTTGAAACGGTTGAAAAAGATTTATCCTGTCACAGTCTGGCATAGATTGATGAATGCCGCATCTCTGAAAGTGTTTATGTTCACCCTCCGGATCTGGGATTTACCCACTCGACTGTTTCATTGGGCTTTGGCTGCTTGCGTATTGGGTTTGATCATCACAGGCAAATGGGGGGGCAACGCCATGGCCTGGCACTTCCGCTTCGGTTATGGGGTGCTGGTTCTTTTGTCATTTCGTCTTTTTTGGGGGTTTTGGGGGGGCTTTTGGTCTCGCTGGACGCAGTTGCCCCTTTCACCTCGCGAGGTTTGGCCTTACCTCAAAGGCCGCACTTCTGAACATGCGTTTCCCGGGCACAACCCTTTGGGCTCTTGGTCCATTTTGGCGATGCTGCTTGTATTGGCATTTCAGGTGAGCACGGGCTTGATCAGTGACGATGAAATTGCCAATGCGGGTCCTTTGACTGCCTTGGTGTCTGGTGAATGGGTTTCATGGGCCACCAGTTGGCACAAGCAATGGGGGCAATGGCTCGTGTTTTTCTTGGTGGCGTTGCACCTGTTGGCCCTGCTCTGGTACCGACTGCGAAAAAAACTGTCTTTGGTCCCCGCCATGGTGCATGGTCATAAATCCTTGCCCGTTCTTGTACAAGAGTCTCAAGATCGCAGGTGGCAACGAATTTTCGCCATCTTGTTGTTGTCCCTGTCCTGCGCAGGGGTGTGGACTTTGTTGTCTTTTGGCCCCTGATCCATCCTTACACTGTCGCTCATTTTTGACACACCGCCATGTCTGTTCATTCACCACACATCCGAATCAACCAAGCTGAAGGCTTGGCAGAGTTGAACCAAGCCCGTGCCATTTTTCAAGAATATGCCTCTTCTTTGGCCGTTGATTTGTGTTTTCAAGGCTTTGAACATGAGTTGGTGCATTTACCAGGTGAGTACGCTCCGCCGCGTGGGGCCCTGTTGCTGGCTTGGCTCGATGGTGCTTTAGCCGGTTGCTGCGCACTTCGCCCTCTGGACTCTTGCGACTACGCCAATGCGGCGGAAATGAAGCGTTTATTTGTGCGACCCTCGGCCCGTGGTCAGGGCTTAGGACGCTTGCTGACCGAAGCGATTTTGGACGCTGCCCGTGCAGCCGGTTACAGCTGTGTTTTGTTGGACACTCTGGATGACATGGAGTCAGCACGGGCCCTCTACGAGGATTTGGGCTTTGTCGAAATTCCACCCTACTATCACAACCCCCATGCTGGAGCGCATTACTTGAAAGTGGAGATCGATTGAACGCCTGAGGATCAACACATGAAATGAAAAAGGGACCCGCAGGTCCCTTGATCAGGGCCAAGCTTTTCAGCCTTTGGCTTGGGCCAGCAAAGTAGCGGCATCGCTGACTTCAAATTTGCCAGGGCCTTCCACGTTCAAGGTGGCAACTTTGCCATCCTTGACCAACATCGAATAACGGTTGCTGCGCACGCCCATGCCGCGGCTGGTCAGGTCCAATGTCAAACCGGTGGCTTTGCTGAAGTCAGCGCTTCCGTCACCCAGCATGCGCACTTTGGTGCCGGTCTTCTGCTCACGCGCCCAAGCGCCCATGACGAAGGCATCGTTCACACTCACGCACCAGATTTCATCCACACCCGCCGCCTTCAGGGCGTCATGGTTGTCAACATAGCCGGGGACATGCTTGGCTGAGCAAGTGGGTGTGAATGCACCGGGCAGTGCGAACAAAGCGATGGTTTTGCCGGCTGCGGATTTGGTCACATCGACTGGGTTGGGCCCAATGCTGCAGCCATTGCCCTCCACTTCGACGAATTCCATCAATGTGGCTGCAGGCAAGGTGTCTCCGACTTTGATCATGTTGTGCTCCATTCGGTGGTGTGGCGAGATTGCCAAGATAAAAAAAAACGACCCACCATTGTGGGTCGTTTTTGGAAAGTTTGCAGCAGTCGGGCTTTTGGGCTTAGACGGAAGCAGCTTTCTGGACCAGGCGCGTTGCCACCCAGTTTTTGGTCTTCGAAATCGGACGGCTTTCCGTGATTTCAATGGTATCGCCCAGGTGATATTGACCTGTTTCGTCGTGTGCGTGGTACTTGCTCGACTTGGCCACGATCTTGCCGTAGAGCGCGTGTTTCACACGACGCTCCACCAGCACGGTCACGGTTTTGGCGCGCTTGTCGCTGACCACCTTGCCAATCAAGGTGCGCTTGAGGGATGTTTTAGCTTCCGTCATGGTCACTCCTTACTTGGCGGCTTGCTTTTGGGCAAGAATGGTTTTGGCACGGGCGATGGCACGGCGAGTCTGACTCAAAGTACCGGTGTTGCCGAGTTGTTGGGTGGCTTTTTGCATACGAAGGCCAAAGTGGGCTTTTTGCAGCGCTTTGATTTCGTCTTTCACACCAGCAACATCTTTTTGGCGCAATTCAGCAGCGTTCATTTCTTGTTCCTCCTGAATTATTGGCCAATCATGCGGGCCACGAAAGTGGTACGCAAGGGCAGTTTGGCAGCGGCCAATTTAAAGGCTTCACGGGCCAACTCTTCAGGCACGCCCACGATTTCGTAGAGCACCTTACCGGGTTGGATTTCGGCCACGTAGTACTCGGGGTTACCTTTACCGTTACCCATACGCACTTCAGCAGGCTTGGTGGAAATCGGCTTGTCAGGGAACACACGAATCCAGATGCGGCCGCCACGCTTGACGTGACGGGAAATCGCACGACGTGCGGCTTCAATCTGGCGGGCCGTCAAACGGCCGCGGTCTGTGGACTTCAGGCCGAAGTCACCGAACGCTACCGTGTTGCCACGGGTAGCGACGCCGGTGTTGCGGCCTTTCTGTTCCTTGCGGAACTTTCTGCGAGCAGGTTGCAGCATGTTGTTACTCCTTATTGACCGTCAGCTGCTGCAGCTGGCGCGGCGACTGTGCGTACGCGCTTAACGGCGGGTTTGGCATCACCGCCTGCACCGGCGGGCTTGTCGCTACCGTCAGTGGGGGCTGTGTTGGTGCCAGCGGGACGACGTGGGCCACCACGACGATCACCTGTTGGGCGATCACCAGGACGGGCGTCACGGCGAGGACCACGTGGGCGGCGCTCTTCTTCGGCACGTGGCTCAGCCAGTGCAGGAGCATCGTTGCGACCCAAGGTGTCACCTTTGTAGACCCAAACCTTGACACCGATGATGCCGTAGGTGGTCTTGGCTTCGGAAGTGGCGTAGTCGATGTCAGCGCGCAGGGTGTGCAATGGCACACGGCCTTCGCGATACCACTCGGTACGCGCAATTTCGATACCGTTCAGACGGCCAGCCGACATGATCTTGATGCCTTGGGCACCCAAACGCATGGCATTTTGCATGGCACGCTTCATGGCGCGGCGGAACATGATCCGCTTTTCGAGCTGCTGGGTGATGCTGTCAGCAATCAACTGCGCATCGATTTCAGGCTTGCGCACTTCTTCGATGTTGACGGCGACAGGCACGCCCAAGCGAGCAGCGAGTTCTTTCTTGAGCAACTCGATGTCTTCGCCTTTTTTACCGATCACCACACCTGGACGAGCCGAGAAGATGGTGATGCGGGCGCTCTTGGCTGGACGCTCGATCAGCACGCGGGAAACCGCGGCGTTCTTGAGCTTGGCCTTGAGGTACTCACGCACCTTGATGTCTTCGGCCAGCATGCCGGCGAAGTCTTTGTTGCTTGCGTACCAGCGGCTGGCCCAGTTACGGCTGACGGCCAAACGGAAGCCGGTAGGATGGATTTTTTGTCCCATGTTTCTTCCCTGGCTTAGTTGCCGACCGTCACATACACATGGCATGTGGGCTTGCTGATGCGGTTGCCACGGCCTTTGGCGCGGGCTGTGAAACGCTTGAGCGTGGTGCCTTGTTCGACGTAGATGGTTTTCACCTTCAACTCGTCGATGTCGGCACCGTCGTTGTGTTCAGCGTTGGCGATGGCGGACTCGAGAACTTTCTTGACGATGCCCGCAGCTTTTTTCTGCGTGAATGTCAAGATGTTCAGCGCTTGATCCACTTTTTTTCCGCGAATCAAATCGGCGACCAAGCGGCCTTTATCGACCGACAAACGGACGCCCCGGAGGACTGCACGTGTTTCCATGGTCTTTCCTTATTTCTTCTGGACTTTTTTGTCCGCAGGGTGACCCTTGAATGTCCGGGTCAATGCGAATTCGCCCAATTTGTGGCCAACCATTTGGTCAGTCACATAAACAGGAACGTGTTGCTTGCCGTTGTGAACAGCGATGGTCAGACCGATGAAATCGGGCAAAACCATGGAGCGACGCGACCATGTCTTGACGGGCTTTTTATCTTTGGTAGCGACGGCTTTTTCAACCTTGGCCAACAAATGGTGGTCAACGAATGGACCCTTTTTGAGAGAGCGTGTCATTGTCTAACCCTTACTTCTTGCGACGCGACACGATCATGACCTGTGTGCGCTTGTTGTTACGGGTACGGTAGCCCTTGGTGAGGTTGCCCCACGGGTCTACTGCATGACGGCCTTCGCCGGTACGGCCTTCGCCACCACCGTGCGGGTGATCCACAGGGTTCATGGCCACGCCACGAACCGTTGGGCGGATACCCATCCAACGCTTGACACCGGCCTTGCCCAATTGGCGCAGGCTGTGCTCTTCGTTGGCGACTTCACCGATCGTTGCGCGGCACTCGATGTGGATCTTGCGAACCTCACCGGAGCGCATACGCACTTGAGCGTAGATGCCCTCGCGAGCCAGCAAGGTTGCCGAAGCACCTGCCGAACGAGCGATCTGAGCACCCGCACCGGGCTTGAGCTCGATGCAATGGATGGTCGAACCCACGGGGATATTGCGAATGGGCAATGTGTTGCCAGCACGGATAGGCGCTTCTGGGCCCGACATCAGGGTTGCACCGGTTTCAATGCCACGTGGGGCAATGATGTAACGGCGCTCACCATCGGCGTAGCACAGCAAAGCGATGTGCGCAGTCCGGTTTGGATCGTACTCAATGCGCTCGACTTTCGCCGGGATCGCATCTTTGTTGCGCTTGAAGTCAACCACGCGGTAGTGGTGCTTGTGACCACCGCCTTTGTGGCGAGTTGTGATGTGACCGTTGTTGTTACGGCCTGACTTCTGGTGCTGGGGTTCCAGCAACGGAGCGTAGCCTTCACCTTTGTGCAGGTGGTCACGCGTGACCTTCACCACGCCACGACGGCCTGGCGATGTCGGTTTGATCTTGATGACAGCCATGATTACGCGGCCTCCCCGGACAGGTTCAGCTCTTGACCTGGTTGCAGCGTGACATAAGCCTTGCGAATGTTGTCGCGACGGCCAATGGTCTTGCCAAAACGCTTGGTCTTGCCCTTGGTATTCACCACAGAGACGCCTTTGACCTCGACCTTGAACATCAATTCCACTGCGGCTTTGATTTCAGGCTTGGTAGCATCTTGCAGCACTTTGAATGTCACAGCGTTGGATTTCTCTGCAACCATGGTGGCCTTTTCGGACACGATGGGGGCAACCAGCACGGACATCAGACGACCTTCGTCAAACTTCACGGCGCTCATGCAAACATCTCCTTGAGTTTGTCCATGGCGCCTTTGGTCACGAGGACTTTCTTGAAGTTCACCAAAGACACGGGGTCGGCATAACGCGGCTCAACAATCAGAATGTTGATCAGGTTACGCGATGCCAAGTACAGGTTTTCGTCGACTTCATCGGCGATCACCAGCACGTTGTCGAGACTCATGGCCTTGAACTTGGCAGCGAGCTGCTTGGTCTTGGGTGTCTCAACCTTGAAGGAATCCACCACAGCCAAACGGCCTTCGCGGGCCAGCTGCGAGAAGATCGAAGCCATACCAGCGCGGTACATCTTCTTGTTGATCTTCTGTGTGAAGTTTTCGTCGGGCATGTTCGGGAAGATCCGACCACCGCCACGCCACAAAGGCGAGGAAGTCATACCAGCACGAGCGCGACCCGTACCTTTTTGTTTGAAAGGCTTCTTGGTGGAGTGGTGAACTTGTTCACGGTCCTTTTGAGCGCGGGTGCCTTGACGGGCATTGGCCTGATAAGCCACCACGATTTGGTGGATCAGGGCTTCGTTGTATTCACGACCGAACACGGTTTCAGGCGCATCCACTTTGGAAGCGGCTTGACCTTGGTCGTTCAGGAGTTCGAGCTGCATCAGTTCGCTCCTTTGGCTTTGATGGCGGGACGCACGGTCACGAAACCACCCTTGGAGCCAGGAATGGCACCTTTGACCATCAACAGGCCACGGGCTTCGTCAACGCGGATGACGGCGAGGTTCTGCGTGGTGCAAGTCACATCACCAAGGTGACCCGACATTTTCTTGCCAGGGAACACGCGGCCAGGATCTTGCGCCATCGAAATCGAACCAGGCACATTGTGCGAACGGCTGTTACCGTGCGATGCGCGCTGCGATTTGAAGTTGTGACGCTTGATCGTGCCAGTGAAGCCCTTACCGATGGAAGTGCCTTGCACGTCCACTTTCTGGCCCACAGCGAACACGGCAGCCACGGGCACAGTCGCGCCGGCGGCGTACTGGGCAGCCGTGTCGGCGGTCACACGGAATTCTTGAATGATTTCACCGGCTTCTACACCGGCCTTGGCCAAATGACCAGCGATAGGCTTGGTCACGCGCGATGCCTTGCGGGCACCAAATGTCACTTGCAAAGCGACATAGCCATCGTTCTCTTGGGTTTTGACCTGGGATACACGGTTGTTGGACACATCCAGCACTGTGACAGGAACCGAATCCCCATCATCAGTGAACAGACGCATCATGCCCACCTTGCGACCCAGCAACCCGAGGGAGTTGCTCAGACTCATTGTTTTCTCCAAAACTTTCACCGAAGCCACTTCAATTGGCAGCCCCGTTTGGTGTGTGAAAGACTGTTAATAAATCTCACCCCAAAAGAGGTGAGCCTGAAATTATAGCCCGACTTGTCATTTCTGGCAAGTCGGGCCTTATTTCAAGTTTTGGATGGCCTTTGCGCCACCCCAAACCGCATTACTGCAGCTTGATTTCGACGTCCACGCCAGCGGGCAGATCGAGTTTCATCAAGGCATCCACAGTTTTGTCTGTAGGGTCCACGATGTCCATCAAACGCTGGTGCGTACGGATTTCCAACTGGTCACGGCTGGTCTTGTTGACGTGCGGTGAACGCAGGATGTCAAAACGCTTCATGCGTGTTGGCAAAGGCACGGGGCCCTTGACAATCGCGCCGGTACGCTTGGCCGTGTCAACGATCTCTGCAGCGGACTGGTCGATCAATTTGTAATCAAACGCTTTCAGGCGAATGCGGATTTTTTGCTTGGATGACATGTCAATTCCTTGTGGTGAGTGTTTGCTTTTTGCAGCGCAAAGGCCAGGCCTTTGCGCCACCGATCCACAAAAGAATTAAGCGATGATCTTGGCAACGACGCCAGCGCCAACCGTGCGGCCACCTTCGCGAATGGCGAAGCGCAAGCCTTCTTCCATCGCAATGGGGTTGATCAACTTCACCGTGATCGACACGTTGTCACCTGGCATCACCATCTCTTTGCCTTCTGGCAATTCGATCGCGCCGGTCACGTCCGTTGTACGGAAGTAGAACTGCGGACGGTAGTTGTTGAAGAAAGGCGTGTGACGGCCACCTTCGTCTTTGGACAAGACATAGATCTCGCCCGTGAAGTGGGTGTGCGGCTTGATCGAGCCGGGCTTGCACAACACTTGGCCGCGCTCGACGTCTTCGCGCTTGGTGCCGCGCAACAAGATACCGACGTTGTCACCGGCTTGACCTTGGTCCAGCAACTTGCGGAACATCTCCACGCCTGTGCAAGTGGTCTTGACCGTGTCTTTGATACCCACGATTTCGATTTCTTCGCCGACTTTGACGATACCGCGCTCGATACGGCCAGTCACCACGGTGCCGCGGCCAGAGATGGAGAACACGTCTTCCACGGGCATCAAGAAGGCACCGTCCACTGCGCGGTCAGGCGTAGGGATGTAAGTGTCCAAAGCGTCGGCCAACTTCATGATGGCTTGCTCGCCCAGAGGGCCCTTGTCGCCTTCCAGTGCCAGCTTGGCGGAACCTTGCACGATGGGGGTGTCGTCGCCTGGGAAGTCGTACTTGGACAACAACTCGCGCACTTCCATCTCGACCAGCTCCAACAACTCAGCGTCGTCGACCATGTCGCACTTGTTCAAGAACACGATGATGTAAGGCACGCCAACTTGACGGGCCAACAGGATGTGCTCACGGGTCTGAGGCATGGGGCCGTCAGCAGCGGAGCAAACCAAAATCGCGCCGTCCATCTGGGCAGCACCCGTGATCATGTTTTTCACATAGTCAGCGTGGCCTGGGCAGTCCACGTGTGCATAGTGACGGTTTTCTGTTTCGTACTCAACGTGCGCAGTGTTGATCGTGATACCACGAGCCTTCTCTTCGGGCGCCGCGTCGATCTGGTCGTACGCTTTGGCAGCACCGCCGAACTTGGCAGCCAACACGGTGGTGATGGCGGCAGTCAGCGTGGTTTTGCCGTGGTCAACGTGACCGATGGTGCCCACGTTCACGTGGGGTTTGGTCCGTTCGAATTTTTCTTTAGCCATTTTTCTATCCTTAAAAAGAGCAATGCCCGTGTGTTGGTTTTATGTTTGCATCAGGTTGCTGGTTCACTCCGCACGGGCACAGAGTGGCACTTGATCGCAGACAGTTTCTGAACTTTCAGATCTGACTGATTCCAGTCAGTGGTGCCCGAGCAAATTCGCCAAGGCGAATGGGGTCCGGCACGCTTTTCTTTACTTAGCCCTCGAAGCCACAATGGCTTCGGCGACGTTACGTGGCGCTTCAGCGTAGTGCTTGAACTCCATCGTGTACGTTGCACGGCCTTGCGACATGGATCGCAGTGTGGTCGAGTAACCGAACATTTCGGACAAGGGCACTTCGGCCTTGATGGCCTTGCCACCACCGACCATGTCGTCCATGCCCTGGACCATGCCACGGCGTGAGGACAAGTCGCCCATCACGTTACCGGCGTAGTCTTCAGGGGTCTCGACTTCCACAGCCATCATGGGCTCCAGAATCACAGGCTGGGCTTTGCGGCAACCTTCTTTGAAACCAAAGATGGCAGCCATCTTGAAGGCCATTTCGTTCGAGTCCACGTCGTGGTACGAACCGAAGTGCAGTGTGACTTTGACGTCCACAACGGGGTAGCCCGCCAACACGCCTTGACCCAAAGCTTCGATCACGCCTTTTTCGACTGCAGGGATGTATTCGCGAGGAACCACACCGCCCTTGATGGCGTCCACAAACTCAAAGCCCTTGCCTGGCTCTTGAGGCTCAACCTTCAGAACCACGTGGCCGTACTGACCCTTACCACCGGACTGACGCACGAACTTGCCTTCGGCTTCGTCCACGGTCTTGCGGATGGTTTCGCGGTAAGCCACTTGAGGCTTGCCGACGTTGGCTTCCACACCGAATTCACGCTTCATGCGGTCCACGATGATTTCCAGGTGCAATTCGCCCTGACCACCAATGATGGTCTGACCCGACTCTTCGTCGGTTTGCACGCGGAAAGATGGATCTTCTGCAGCCAAGCGGGACAAAGCGATGCCCATTTTTTCCTGGTCAGCTTTGGTCTTGGGCTCAACAGCCTGACGGATCACGGAGTCAGGGAACACCATGCGCTCGAGTGTGATCACGGCGTTGGGGTCGCACAAAGTTTCGCCTGTGGTGACGTCTTTCAAGCCCACGCAAGCAGCGATGTCGCCCGCACGGATTTCATCGACTTCTTCACGGTTGTTGGCGTGCATCTGCACGATACGGCCGATGCGCTCTTTCTTGCCGCGCACCGCGTTGTACACGGTGTCGCCCTTTTTCAGAACGCCGGAATACACGCGCACGAAAGTCAACTGACCCACGAACGGATCGGTCATCAACTTGAATGCCAACGCAGAGAACTTCTCTTCATCGTCAGCCTTGCGTGTGATTTCTTGCTCTTCTTCGTCGTAACCCTTGATCGCTTTCACGTCCAATGGCGAAGGCATCAGTTCAAGCACAGCGTCCAGCATGCGCTGCACACCTTTGTTCTTGAACGCTGTACCGCACAACATCGGCTGGATTTCGCTGTTGATGGTGCGAACACGCAGACCGTGTGTGATCTCTTCTTCAGTCAAGTCACCTTCTTCGAGGTACTTGTTCATCAACTCTTCAGAGGCTTCTGCTGCAGCTTCCACCATCTTCTCGCGCCATTCCTTAGCGCTTTCGAGCAGTTCGGCAGGGATTTCTTCGAAGGTGAACTTCATGCCCTGGGAAGCTTCGTCCCAGATGATGGCCTTCATCTTGCGCAAGTCGACCACGCCAGTGAAGTTTTCTTCTGCGCCAATCGGGATCACGATCGGCACGGGGTTGGCCTTCAGGCGCAACTTCATTTGCTCCACAACTTTGAAGAAGTTGGCGCCGGTACGGTCCATCTTGTTCACAAAGGCCAAACGTGGCACTTTGTATTTGTTGGCTTGACGCCACACAGTTTCTGACTGGGGCTGCACGCCGCCCACAGCACAGTACACCATGCAAGCACCGTCCAAAACACGCATGGAACGCTCAACTTCGATGGTGAAGTCCACGTGGCCGGGGGTGTCGATGATGTTGATGCGGTGGTCTTCGAAAGAACCGTCCATGCCTTTCCAGAAGCAGGTGGTGGCAGCCGAGGTGATCGTGATGCCACGCTCTTGCTCTTGCTCCATCCAGTCCATGGTGGCAGCACCGTCGTGAACTTCACCAATTTTGTGGTTCACGCCGGTATAAAAAAGAATACGCTCAGTCGTTGTGGTCTTGCCTGCGTCAATGTGCGCCGAAATACCAATGTTGCGATAGCGCTCGATGGGGGTGGTGCGAGCCATTTATTTCTCCAATGATTAAATACCAAAGCCCGCCACCCCTTTTGGGGCCAGCGGGCCAGCTTCTGACAGTGTCGGGCTTCTTTGTGAAACCCTTGTGAATCAGAAGCGGAAGTGCGAGAACGCCTTGTTGGCTTCGGCCATGCGGTGAACTTCGTCACGCTTTTTCATGGCACCGCCACGGCCTTCGTTGGCCTCGAGCAATTCGTTGGCCAAACGCAGGGCCATGGACTTTTCACCGCGCTTGCGTGCGGCTTCCTTGATCCAGCGCATCGACAGCGCCAAGCGGCGAACAGGGCGCACTTCAACAGGCACCTGGTAGTTCGCACCACCCACGCGGCGGGATTTCACTTCCACCATGGGCTTGACGTTGTTGATGGCGATGGAGAACAGCTCGACAGGGTCTTTGCCTGTTTTCTTTTCCATGGTTTCCAAGGCACCGTAAATGATGCGCTCAGCAACCGCTTTTTTGCCGCCTTCCATGATCACGTTCATGAACTTGGACAACTCGACATTGCCGAACTTGGGATCCGGCAGGATTTCACGTTTAGGGACTTCGCGACGACGTGGCATATTTCACCTCATATTGCTTCAGTTGGCGCCTTTTCAGACACCGCGAGCGTTATTCAAAACCACTCACTTACTCGACCCACCTGGACAATTCCGGGCTTCGGGTCACTTCGCTGAATCACCGCGCCACGCGGGAAACAGCACCGAAAAATTTCAACCCGTGAGGGCTTACTTGGCCTTTGGCTTCTTCGCGCCGTACTTGGAGCGAGACTGCTTGCGGTCTTTCACGCCTTGCAGGTCCAAAGAACCGCGGACGATGTGGTAACGCACACCGGGCAAGTCTTTGACACGACCACCGCGCACCAGAACCACCGAGTGTTCTTGCAGGTTGTGGCCTTCACCGCCGATGTAAGAGATGACCTCAAAACCGTTGGTCAAGCGCACTTTGGCAACTTTACGCAAAGCGGAGTTAGGTTTTTTAGGCGTTGTGGTGTACACACGGGTGCAGACACCACGACGCTGTGGAGAGTTTTGCATCGCAGGGCTTTTGGACTTGATCGTTTCGACCTCGCGCCCCTGACGCACCAATTGATTGATGGTTGGCATTGTTTGTAACGTCCCTAAACGTTTGAATTTGACAAAAGAAACTTCTCCGCCCCAAAAGCGGAAAAGCCCGCCAGTATAACCGCCTGACGGGCCGAGAGCAAGTTATCCACAAATCGAGGGCTTGCACAGAGCTGGAATCATTTGATCCAGAGGCGCAGTGCATCCCAGGCACGGCCCAAAACGCCCGCCTGCTCAACGGGCTCAAGGGCCACCAAGGGCAGCTCCAACAACAGCTGCCCAGACCGCAAGACTTTCAAACTGCCCACCTTTTGGCCTTGGGCAAACGGGGCGACCAGGGGGTCCGGGCGCGCCACCTCGGTTTTGATCTGACCGGCCATGCCAGAAGGCACGGCCACCACCATGGGCTGAAACGAGCCCAGTTTCACGAGGGGTGTCTTGCCCTTCCAGACACTGGGGCTCAAAACGGGCTGGCCTGCATCAAACAACTTGACCGCGTCAAATGCGCTGTAACCCCAATTGAGCAACTTTTGGCTCTCATTGGCCCGGGCGTTTTCACTGTCCGCCCCCAACACCACCGACAACAAGCGACGGGCTCCCACATTCGGGAATTCCCTTTTGGCTGTGGCCACCAAGCAATAACCTGCCGCCTTGGTCTGGCCAGTGCCCAAGCCATCGACCGTGGCATCGCGAAACAACAGCAAGTTGCGGTTGCTGTCATTGGCCGCAGGCGAGCCTTCGAATCGGTATTTTTTGATCGCGAAATAGGGCAAATAATCTGGAAAATCCCGCATCAGACGGGTGGCCAAGATACCGAGGTCACGCGCAGTGGTGCGGTGACCCGCCTCGTTTGAGCCATCGGGGTTTCGGTAAGTGGTGTTTTTCATGCCCAAAACTTGGGACTGCTCATTCATCATCTGCACAAAGCGCTCGACACTGCCGCCCACGCCTTCGGCCAAGGCGACGGTCGCATCGTTGCCGGACTGAACGATCATCCCTTTGATCAAATCTTCAACCGGCACCCGCATTTTGGGATCAATGAACATGCGCGAGCCGGGCATCTTCCAAGCCCGATCCGACACAGGCAGCGCTTGCTTCAAGTCGATTTTTCGGGATTTGAGGGCATCAAACACCAAATAAGCGGTCATGAGCTTGGTCAAAGAAGCGGGCTCCACGGCCATGTCTGGGTCTTTGGCGGCCAGCACCTGATTGGCGGTGACATCGATCAGCAAATACCCTTTGGCCGCCACCTCTGGTGGCTGCGGCATTTGGGCCTGGACACTCCAAGAAAGCCATATCCAGATGACCGCGACAAGGTATTTCAAAATTGAGGGCATGGCGTATAAAAGGGCGTTGCGCGGTCCTTCAGAGGCCGCTGCGGAAATCAGGCTCGAAGATGGCGGGCGACCAAGCTTTTGAGAAGCGGCAATTGGCCGTGAAAGAAATGCTCGACACCGGGAATCACGGTCACAGGAAGGGACTGGGGCCGTGCCCAATCCATGACGCTGGCCAGCGGGACTGTGTCGTCTCGCTCACCATGCAACACCAATGTCCGGTCGTGCAGGTCCGGCTCGACAGGGGCGACTTCAAAACGCGAAGCCGCCGTGCCCACCAGCACCAGTCTATCCACACGGCGCTGCTGCGCCAGTGCCTTGGCCACATGGCTGGTGACAAATGCCCCAAAAGAGAAACCGGCCAAAGCCAATGGGCCTTGTGGCGCCACTTGCTCAACCAAGGCCAGCATGTCTTCAGCTTCGCCACGGCCTTCATCGTACGTGCCCGCACTGGACCCAACTCCCCGAAAATTAAAGCGCACGGCTTGCCAGCCGCACTGCACAAAAGCACGGGCCATGGTTTGCACGACTTTGTTTTGCATGGTGCCGCCAAACAAGGGGTGGGGGTGGGCGATCACCGCCGTGCCCACAAGAGCCATGCCGGAAGGTGTGTCGAGCAAAGCTTCCATGGCCCCGCTGTGGCCTTGGAGGGTCAAGGACTGGGTGGACGCGTTCATCAGCGCCCCAGATGCTCGGGCATGACCAAGCGCTCCACCACCCGGCCATTCTTTAAATGGGACTCCACAATTTCATCGATGTCGGTTTTGTCCACATAGGAATACCAAACGCCTTCCGGGTAAACAAGCGCTACCGGCCCGCCAGAACAACGGTCCAAGCAACCGGCCTTGTTGACGCGGACCGCGCCAGGGCCGGCCAAACCTAAAGCCTTCACTTGGGATTTGCAGTGGTCAAAGGCCTCTTGAGCGCCTTGCTGAGCACAGCAAGCCTCATTGTTCTTGCGCTCGTTCAAGCAAAAAAAGATATGCCGCTTGAAGTAGGGATGGGTGTTTTGAATGGTCATGGCCAAATTTTAGGTGGAGGTGCCATCATGTCGGCGCCGGTGGGGCACTGGAAGACAGGCGGCTGACCAAATAGAACAACAAAGCATAAGGCCACAACCAGCCCAACCACTGGCTCAGGCCATGAAAACGGATGAAGCGGCCTTGCTCCCATGTTTGCAAAGTCAGGGCGAAGTAGGCGTCCGCCGACGCATTGTTGAGCAAGCTGAGTTGCCAGACCAAGGCGGCCAAGGCCAACACCCAGCACACCCGAGCGGTGCAAAAGGACAAGGCCACCATCCCCAGCGCAGCGACGGCCAAACCCGCCCAGACTTCGGAGGTGACCCAGTCCCAGGTGTGGGCCGGACCATAGGTGAGGGCTGCCGACAACGCACTGGCTCCAAACCCAACCAGCACCGACAACGCAGCCACCACCAGGCGCTGGCGCCAAAGTCGCAACACACCGAAAGCCAACAAGCAGGGCAGCAACAAGCCAATGGCCACGCACAAAATTTCACTGATGGGCAGCAAAGGCTGCAGCTCTATTTCGCGCAACGGAAACCACTCAAGCAAAGCCGAGTCTTCCAGCACATGGGCCAGGAAAGTTTCTAGGCGCTCCAGCACCTGCCCCAAACCAAACGTCACCGGCGCAGGGAACAACAAAGCCAGCGGCCAAACAGCCCACAAAGCCAAAGCACCACTCGAATCGGGCAAGAACCACCGATCACGAAAACGGCTCCACCGGTCCATCCACCCCGCCCAGGCCAAGGTTCGCGCCATCGCGGCCCCAAGCAATGCCCCTGAGATGTTCAGCGCAGCATCCAGGTTGGAGGGTACGCGCACAGGCAAAAACATTTGGATGGCCTCCAAAGTCAAGGACAAAGCGCCTGCAGACGACACCGCCAAGATAACGGCGGGCCATCCACGCCGGGTGCGGTGCAATGCCAAGACCAGCAAAAATCCCAATGGCGCGTACCCCAACACATTGGAGAGCACATCGAAGCCCGTCCAATACCGGGGCAAAGGAGCGCTCAGGTAGGCCCACGGTGCAATGCCTTGGATTCGCCATTGCTCAAACGGGTACAAACTGGCGTACACAATCAGGATGGCGTACACCCACACCAGTGGCCAAGCCGCCGTTTTGCGCTGAGGGTCGATGCGCATGCCCGTGCCTTAAAACGGCTTGACCACCACCAAAATGACCGCCGCAAACATCATCAGCACCGGTGCTTCATTGAACCAACGGAACCAGACGTGGTTGCGCTGCATTTGGCCGCTCTCGAATTTGCGCAACAACACGCCACAACTGTGGTGGTAGCCCAGCAAGGCCACCACGATCAGCAGTTTGGCATGCATCCAGCCTTGGCCCGAGCCCTTGCCAATGCCGTAATAGAGCCAAAGCCAAAGACCCAGCGCCAAAGCGGGTACCGCCAAAATGGTCATAAAACGGTAAAGCTTGCGAGACATCAAGAGCAAACGCGCCCGCTCCGCGACAGAACCGGGCTCCACCATCGCCAAATTGACAAAAATTCGAGGCAGGTAAAACAGGCCCGCAAACCAGCTGGCGATGAACACAATGTGAAGGGCTTTGATCCAGAGCATGGCTCAAGTGTAGTCAGAGATGGCCAATGTCGCCGATGGGCAGATCAGGCAAAAAAAACCCCGGCCAGAGGCCGGGGGTGAGAAGCCTGTCGGCGTGAGCGTCCAGGCCCCGCTCAGGGAGGAAAAGCGGGAGGCAGCAAGCTGCCCAACACCAATTTATCAAATAACAAAAATACAAACAAGTTTAAATTTGATTTTTGTGATGTTTTTGTTGTTTAACAACTGACCACAAGATGGCTCAAGCACTGACAGACACCCCCAGCTTGGGCTTGGCGCCGACTTCAGGCACAATTTTCATCATGAATCCCGTCGCCCCCTTCCCCACCAGTCGCCCACGCCGCTTGCGCCGTGATGAATTTACCCGCAACTTGGTGCGCGAACACCAGGTCACACCACACGACCTGATTTACCCGGTGTTTGTGCTGGACGGACAGAACCAGCGCCAGCAGGTCGGCTCCATGCCCGGCGTGGAGCGTCTGAGCTTGGACCTGCTGCTGCCCGTGGCGGAAGACTGCGTGAAACTGGGCATCCCGGTGATGGCGCTGTTCCCGGTCATCGACGCCAGCCTCAAGGACCCCACAGGCAGCGAAGCCATGAACCCCCATGGCCTGGTGCCGCGCGTGGTGCGCGAACTGAAAAAACGCTTTCCCGAGCTGGGCGTGATGACCGATGTGGCGCTGGACCCTTTCACCAGCCACGGCCAGGACGGCCTGCTGGACGAGACGGGCTACATCTTGAACGACGAAACCACTGCCGTGCTGGTGCAGCAAGCGCTGACGCAAGCCGAAGCCGGTGTGGACATGGTGGCGCCCAGTGACATGATGGACGGACGCATCGGCGCGATCCGCCAGGCGCTCGAAGCGCGAGGCCTGATCCACACCCGCATCATGGCCTACAGCGCCAAGTACGCCAGCGCCTTTTACGGCCCCTTCCGCGACGCGGTGGGTTCGGCCGGCAACTTGGGCAAGAGCAACAAAAAGGTCTACCAGATGGACCCCGGCAACAGCGACGAAGCCCTGCGTGAAGTCGCCATGGACTTGGCTGAAGGGGCCGACATGGTGATGGTCAAGCCCGGAATGCCTTACTTGGACATCGTGCGCCGTGTCAAAGACGAGTTCAAAGTGCCCACCTTCGCCTACCAAGTGTCTGGCGAATACGCCATGCTCAAGGCGGCGGCGCAAAACGGCTGGCTGGACCACGACCTGGTCATGATGGAAAGCCTGCTGGCCTTCAAGCGGGCCGGTGCCGATGGCGTGTTGACCTACTTTGCCCGCGACGCGGCACGGTTGATTCGCCAGGCGTGATCGCCGGTATGCGGATCTTCAGTGTCTCGGGTGCAGAGGTTCACGCCGAATCCGATTGGCCCGAGCGCCTACCTGAACATGGCTATGTCTGGATCGCTTGCACGCGCGAGCAGTTTCAATCCGACTTGTCGGCCATTCAAAGCCAGCTGGAAAGGCTGACAGGGCAAAGCTTGGTAGATCTGCACGTTTCAGACCTGCTGAACGCCCAATTGCCCTCGCGCTTTGATTACAGCTCGCACTACGACCTGGTGGTGTTTCGGCGACTGGCCCACCGTCAGGACACGGCCAGCCCGACGGATGCGCACACGCCAAGTCGTCCCAGCAAGCGCACGGGCCCACCCGTTCTGCACCGCATCGACACCAGCCCAGTAGGTTTTGGGGTGTTTGACCGGGTGCTCTTGAGTGTCCACCCCACGGACTGTGCGGTACGAGACGCCTATGCGCAACGCTTGTTGGCCAGCAGCGCGTTGAGCAGGTCAGCATCGGCCACAGTCCACGAAGCCACCGACCCCCGCTCGACGGGTGCGCGGGGCGTACCCAGCAGCTCGGCCGACATGATGCTGCGCATCGTCAGCCAGATGGTAGACAGCTACCTCGACTTGCGCCGCGAAATCAGCCGCCAGCTGGACCATTGGCAAGCCGAGTTGCTCAACCCACGCACCCGCTTCAACCGATGGGACGCCCTGCTCCAGGCGCGGCTGGCGCTGCACCAACTGGAATCATTGTGTGACGACCAGCGCACGGCCTTGCAAGGCTGGACAGAGTCGCTGGAGACTTGGGGACTGGGGCCCGACAGCAACGCCGAACGAGAACACGAGCTGCTGAAAATCCGCAGCCGCGATGTGCTCGAACACATCGACCGGGTGGTGCAACATGTACGTCGCCTCGAGCACAACACCGAAACCGCAGTGCAAATGCACTTCAATGTGCAAGGCAACCGCACCAACGACATCATGCGCACGCTGACGGCACTGACAGCGATTTTTTTACCGCTGAACCTGATCGCGGCTGTGTTTGGCATGAACTTCGAATTCATGCCATGGCTGCACACGGCCACCGGATTTTGGTGGACGCTGGGTGGCATGGTCACGATTGCCACCACCATGGGCTTGGTGTTCTGGCGCAAACGCTACCTCGCCAGAACAGGCAACTAGAGGCTTCGCCGCCGCCCCGCGGGCGGGGGTTCCCCCTCGAAAATCAGGCCAGGTGCTTGGCAAAAAACGCCAGCGTTCTCTGCCGCGCCAATTGCGCTGAAGGCGCATGCCAGGCGCCGCGCTGGTCACAGTTGAACCCATGGTGGGCCGCGTAGGTGTGGACTTCGACTTCCGGCTGCGCCTTCTTGAAAGCCTCTACCGTGTCCAAAGGAATCCATTTGTCTTCGTTGGCAAAGTGCGCCAACACGGGCACTTGGGGATGGCGCGCCATTTCGGCCTCGGTCGTCACACCGCCTCCGTAATAAGGTGCGGCCGCACTCAGGCCCTTCAAGGTGCAGGCGGCACGCCAGGTCAGCAGTCCGCCCCAGCAATAACCCACGATACCGACCTTGCCACCGGACACCTTGGCCACATGGTCAATCGCAGCCTGGATGTCTTGCATCACGCCTGGGGCTGGCAAGGCCTCCACAGCCGTCTTGTAGGCAAATCCTTCGCCCATATCGGCCTCGGCGTAAGCCAATTCGACCCCGGGCTTGACCCGGTGAAAGGCTGCAGGGGCCACAGCGACGTAGCCCTCGGCGGCATAACCATCGGCCACATGGCGGATGTGGCTGTTGACGCCAAAAATCTCCTGAATCACCACCACGGCACCTTGGGGCGTGCCGGAGGGACGCGCCTCATAGGCAGGCACCCAAGTGCCGTCAGCGGCTTGCAGCTCCATCATCTTTCCCATGTTCAGTCCTTACTTGGTTTGAATGCGTCAACGGGCCAATGCGCGCTCAACAAAGTCAAGCCGGTCCTGGCCCCAAAAAATTTCACCATCGATCACATAACTGGGTGCACCAAACACACCCGCGTCGATGGCAGCTTGGGTATGACTCTCATAACGCTCTTGCACGGCTTGGCTGTGCGAGCGCTCCAGCCAATCTGGTGGCAATCCTTGCTCGGCCAATAACGCTGCCAAGACTTTTTCGTCGGCAATGTTGCGCTCTTGCGCCCAGCAAGCGCCCAAAATGGCACCAGCCACCCTCATCGCAGATGCCGCCCCTTGCGCCAGATCGGCCGCGATGATGAGGCGCGCCGCATCGTCACCGCCGACAGGAAAGTACTTGGGCTTGAGGTTCAAAGGCGCATTCAGGTGGGCACTGAAACGCTGCAACTCCACCAATCGGTAAGCCTGGCGCTGCGGTGCGCGCTGCCCCAAGGGCAAGCCGCCCGAAATCGGGAACACCTTGCCCCCTAAATCGATGGGCATGACGCGCACTGTGGCTGAGGTGCGCTGCACGATCTCGACCAAACGCTGGTGGCCCAGATAAGCCCAAGGGCTTTGCGGGGCAAAGTAATAGTCCACTGTGCGACCCATGCTGTCTCCTGGTGTGTTGTGTAATCTTCGAAGCGACGGTTTTAACCGCAAGCGAACATTTTTGCAGGAGACACGCGATGAACAAGGTCTTGTTGGTGACCGGCGGCAGCCGGGGCATCGGAGCCGCCACCGCCTTGTTGGCGGCACAAAACGGTTGGTCAGTCGCGGTGAATTACACCGCCAACTCATTGGCCGCCGACGAAGTGGTGCGCCAAATCCGCGCCGCAGGCGGCCAAGCCATGTCGGTGCAAGCCGATGTGGCCGATGAAGCGCAGGTGCTGCGCATGTTCAACCACATCGACGCCAAATTCGGCCGCCTGACCGGGCTGGTCAACAACGCTGGGGTGGTGGATGTCACCGCCCGTGTGGACGAGATGAGCGTGGCCCGATGGAAACGCATGTTCGACATCAACGTGATCGGCAGCCTGATCTGCGCCCGTGAAGCCGTGCGCCGCATGAGCACCCAACACGGCGGCGAAGGCGGCAGCATCGTGAACGTGTCCAGCGCGGCCGCCAGATTAGGTGCCCCTGGACAGTATGTGGACTATGCCGCCGCCAAAGGCGCCATCGACGCCTTCACCATCGGACTGGCCAAAGAAGTGGCTGCCGAAGGCATCCGCGTGAACGCCGTACGCCCGGGCCTGATCGAGACCGAAATCCATGCCTCGGGTGGTCTGCCCAACCGCGTGAAAGACCTTCAACACCTGGTGCCCGCCCAGCGCGGTGGCACCGCCGAAGAAGTGGCCCAGGGCATTGTTTGGCTGCTCTCGGAAAGCGCCAGCTACACCACCATGAGTTTTCTCGATATTTCGGGAGGCCGTTGATGGCTGAATTCAAGTATTACTGGGAAGACTTCTCCCCTGGCGAAGTGCGCGACTTGGGCACCATCTCGCCCACCCGCGAAGAAATCATTGCCTTCGCCACACAGTTTGACCCGCAGCCCTTTCATCTGAACGACGAAGCGGCCAAGGCTTCCGTGTTTGGGGCCCTGTCGGCCAGTGGCTGGCACACCTGTTCGATGGCCATGCGACTGATGGTGACCAACTTTTTGTGTCAGACCTCCAGCCTCGGCTCGCCAGGCTTGGAAAACATCAAATGGCTCAAACCGGTTTATCCAGGCGACACACTGCGTCTGCAAAGCACCATGCTTGAGACCAAACCCATGGGCAAGCGCCCGGATGTGGGCATGACGCGCAACCTTTGGGAAATGTTCAACCAGCATGGCGACAAGGTGCTGCACATGGAAGGCTGGGGCATGTTCAGAAGGCGAACGCCAGCGGCCTGAGCAAGCGCCCAAAGGGGCACAATGGCGCGATGGACTTCAAACCGCTCATCACCCTGCTGGCCATCGTCAACCCCTTGGCCATCGTCCCGTTTTTCATCCACTACACCCAAGGCTTCAGCGCGGCCCAGCGTAAAAAAACCATTTGGGTGTCGTCCTTCTCTGCCTTTGTCGTGATCGCCGCCAGCGCTTTGCTGGGCCTGCAGATCCTGGAGTTTTTTGGCATCTCGCTGGCCAGCTTTCAGGTCGGCGGCGGCATGCTGCTGCTGACAGCGGCCTTGTCGATGCTGAACGCCCAGCCCGCTGAAGCCCGCGCCAGTGTCGACGAAGTGCACGACGCCGAAGCCAAAGCCGCCATGGGCGCCAGCATCGCTGTGGTGCCGCTGACCATCCCCCTGCTGACCGGCCCAGCCACCATGTCCACCGTGGTGATTTACGCCGAAAAAGCCAAGAACTTCGCCCAGCTGGGCACCTTGGTCGGCTACGGCGTGGTCATTGCCCTGGCGACCGCCCTGTGTTTTTCACTGGCCACCCCGATTGCCCGCATCCTGGGCAAAACCGGCATCAACGTCATGACCCGCCTCATGGGTTTGATCTTGGCCGCGCTGGCGGTCGAAGTCATGGCCGATGGCCTGACCAAGCTGTTTCCGGTGCTGGCTCGGGGGCTCTAAATGGATGCAAGCCTTGTCAAGCAGATCAAATCGAGGGGCCAAAAGATAACTTATTGACTCAAAAATCAGCATGGTCCCACTGAATCTTTCCGGATTTCGAACACTGGTCTTTGCGGGCGGCGGCAACCGCTGCTGGTGGCAGGCCGGGCTTGTAGCGCACTTGCAAACACACGGCTTGCAACTGCCTGGCCAAATGGTTGGCACCAGCGCAGGAGCCGCCATCGCGGCATCGCTTCTGACAGGGAGCACGATGACCGCGCTTAAGGCGTGTCAACAGCTGTATGCAACCAACGCCCATCTGTTTGACTGGCGCGGACTGCGACGGCTGAAATTCAATTTCGCTCACCAAACTGTTTATCCCGCGTGGCTCAATGCTTTTGTCTGCGAGGACAACTTCAAAACGCTTCAGACAACGCCCATTCAGCTGCTTGTGGCGGTGACCCGGCCCGCGAGGGCACTGGGTCTCATGGGCAGTGTTGCCGCTGGTACGGTGGCGTACTTGGTAGACAAAAAACTGTTTCACCACATCCACCCGGCTTTGCCGCGCTTTTTGGGGCTGCGACAAGCATTCTTTGCATTGCGCGACTGCGCCACCGTGCAAGATGCACAAGCCACTTTGCGAGCCGCTGCGGCAGCGCCGCCCTTTATGTCCGGTGTTCACATTCAAGGCCAATGGGCTTTAGACGGGGGCTATACCGACAACGCCCCCATTCCTGCACAAACCCCGGAACAAAAAGCATCCACGCTGGTCTTGTTGACCCGCCACTACCCCAACAAACCCGCTTTGTTGGAGGCTGATGGTCGAACTTACTGGCAACCCAGCCGAAAAGTTCCCGTATCCACGTGGGACTGCCGTCCGAGCACGACAGTATCTGATGCGTTTGAACTGGGACGAGAAGACGCACGGCTGGCTTTGGCAAAAGGTTCAGTCCGCTAGATACTGCACGCCAATATCACGCTGACCCTTTTGAAAACAAGCTTTTCTTGCCAATTTCACTATCCTGAGTGGATGAGCACCATGAACATTTCCTTGCCCGAAACCTTGAAAACTTTTGTGGATACGCAGGTCAGCCAGCGCGGCTACGGCACCAGCAGCGAATATGTGCGGGAGCTGATTCGTAAGGATCAGGATCGGCTGCAATTGCGTGAAAAACTCTTGGCCGGGGCTGGTTCCGCCCCGACCATGCCGGTCGATGCGGCCTACTTTGACCGTCTGCGTGAACAGGTTCGTTAGCCCTCGCACGGCATAACCCCCCCGTGAAATCCAAACCGGTCGTTCCCCGTGAACAGGCCCTCAGGGATGTGGAGCTGGCTTGCGGAGGCGTCTGACTGACGCCATGACCTCCAACGCATCATCGCCTCAGACCCCAAAACCCCCAGCCAGTCCTGCACGCAAACAAGCCACCAGCGCCTCCACGGCGCGGGGCACATGGGGCGCATACGGCCGGATCGCATAAATGGTTTCAGCAAAGGCGCCCACAGGTTTCCAGTCTGGCAACACCCTCACCAGCTGGCCTTTGCGCAGTTCGGCCTGGGCGCTGAAGTCGGGCATCAGGGCAATGCCTGCGCCCGTGATTGCGGCTTCGCGCAGGGCTTCGCTGTTGTTGGCGGCAAAGTTGCCCGATACGGGCACCGTGATGCGTTCGCCTGCTGCTGAGGGTCCACGCCGCTCAAAGGTCCACGCGGGCGTGTCTTGTGAGCGGGGGTAATGCAAGCAGTTGTGGGCTTGCAGCTCGGCCGGGTTTTGCGGTTCGCCAAATTGACCGATGTAAGCGCGGGTGGCCACCAGCACCGATTCGGTGGCGCACAGCGCCCAGGCCACATGGGTGTCGGGCGGGCGGGCGGTGTGGCGAATCGCCAAGTCATAGCCTTCTGTGGCCAAGGCGCTCAGGCGGTCCGACATGTCCAGCTCGATGCGCACCTCCGGAAAATCTTGCAGATAAGCGGCGAACAAGGGCACGAGTTGCTGGCGGGCCAGCGCCACGGGCGCGGTCACACGCAGCAAGCCACTGGGCTGTTCGGCCAAATCACGCACCTGGGCAAAGCTTTGCGCGATCTGCTCGAACGAAGCCCGGGTGTCATCCACCAGCCTTTGGCCCGCCTCGGTCAGGCGCAAGCTGCGGGTGGTGCGCTGCACCAGGGTGACCTTGGCCGCACGCTCGAGCTCGGCGATGCGCTGGCTCATGGCGGCCTTGCTCACGCCCAAACGGGCCGCCGCCGCCGTGTAGCTGCCCTGCTGCGCGAGCACGCTGAGCCAGTGCAGGTGCGTCCACAGGGTGTTGATTTTTTGCTCTTCCATCTGCACATTGTTCACCATTTTGAACAATTAATTCAGATTTGCGGCATTGCAGGGGGTGGCGGGGGTGCCTAAACTGCGCAGGTTGTTCCCAAATCCTTCGCGCGCAGGGGCGCGCTCCCACATTCACAACGAAAGTCCCAGATGAGCATTTCCCACATCGGTCATTACATGGGCGGCCAAGTGGCCGCAGGCACTTCGGGCCGCAGCCAGCCTGTGACCAACCCTGCCACCGGTGCCGTGACCGGCAGCGTGGCCTTGGCCAACAGCGCCGAGGTGGCCAAGGCCGTGGCCGCTGCGCAAGCTGCTTTCCCTGCCTGGGCTGACACCCCCCCTTTGCGCCGCGCCCGGGTGATGTTCAAGTTCCTCGAACTGCTGAACACCCACAAAGACGAGTTGGCCCACATGATCACCGCCGAGCACGGCAAGGTGTTCACCGACGCACAGGGCGAAGTGAGCCGCGGCATCGACATTGTGGAATTTGCCACCGGCATCCCGCAACTGCTCAAGGGTGACTTCACCGACCAGGTCTCCACCGGCATCGACAACTGGACCCTGCGCCAGCCCTTGGGCGTGGTGGCGGGTATCACGCCGTTTAACTTCCCCGTCATGGTGCCCATGTGGATGTTCCCCGTGGCGATTGCGGCCGGCAACACCTTCATCTTGAAACCCAGCCCGACCGACCCCACGCCCTCGCTGTTCATGGCCGACTTGCTCAAAAAAGCCGGCCTGCCCGATGGCGTGTTCAACGTGGTGCAAGGCGACAAGGAAGCCGTGGACGCGCTGCTGGAGCACCCCGATGTGAAAGCCATCAGCTTTGTCGGCTCCACCCCGATTGCCAACTACATCTACGAAACCGGCGCGCACCACGGCAAGCGCGTGCAGGCCCTGGGCGGCGCGAAGAACCACTTGGTGGTCATGCCCGACGCCGACATCGACCAGACCGTGGACGCGCTGATCGGCGCAGGTTACGGCTCGGCCGGCGAGCGCTGCATGGCGATTTCAGTCGCCGTGCTGGTGGGCGATGTGGCCGACAAGATCTTGCCCAAGCTGATCGAGCGCACCCAAGCGCTGCAAGTGCTCAACGGCGAAAACCTGGCCGCGGAGATGGGCCCCATCGTCACCGATGCGGCGCGTCAGCGCATCAAGGGCTACATCGATGCGGGCGTGGCCGAAGGCGCCAAGCTCTTGGTGGACGGCCGCGTGTTTGACGGTGCCCAAGCCGGTGCCGGTTGCGACAACGGTTTTTGGCTGGGCGGCACTTTGTTTGACCACGTGACCACCGACATGAAGATCTACAAAGAAGAAATCTTTGGCCCAGTGCTGTCGTGCGTGCGCGTGCCCGACTTTGCCACCGCCGTGCAAATCATCAACGACCACGAATTCGGCAACGGCGTGAGCTGCTTCACCCGCGATGGCAACGTGGCGCGTGAATTTGCGCGCCGCATCCAGGTGGGCATGGTCGGCATCAACGTGCCGATCCCCGTGCCCATGGCCTGGCATGGCTTTGGTGGCTGGAAGCGCAGCCTGTTTGGCGACATGCACGCCTACGGCGAAGAAGGCGTGCGCTTCTATACCAAGCAAAAGTCCATCATGCAGCGCTGGCCCGAGAGCATTGGCAAGGGTGCTGAGTTTGTGATGCCAACGGCCAAATAAACGGCGTGGACCCCTGCGGCGCTTCAGCGCCTGTTGGGTCAAGCACCCGCAGCCCTCCCCAAAAACCCATTTACCCCCCCTTGGCGCGCCGATTGCGCCTTCATCAGGGCAGGGATTTCCCCCGAATCGGGAAATCCCTGAGTTCCAGTGTGCGTCTGGTCACTTACATTTCATGCACTCGATGCAAAGCAGTATCTGCATCCCGAGGGCCGAGGAGACACTCAAGCCTAAAAACTCGAAAAGCATCGAACATCCGAACGAGATGTCATTTTTCTAAGCGTCGCGCAAGCGGCGCTTTTTTTTGCCCGTTTCACAGCATCCACGAGACAGGGGCTGTCTCCACGGGGTGCCACAATCCCCCGCATGGAATTACTGATTGTTTCGCTGGCTTCGCTGCTCGCCGGGCTGATTGACGCCATCGTCGGCGGCGGTGGCCTGATCTTGCTGCCCGCCCTGTTCGCCACCTTTCCCGGTGCAGCACCCGCCACTTTGTTTGGCACCAACAAAAGCGCATCGATCTGGGGCACCGCTTTTGCCACGGTTCAATACAGCCGCAAAGTGGTCATGCCTTGGCGCTCACTGCTCCCCGCTGCGGGTGCGGGCTTGCTTGGCTCTCTCGCAGGCGCTTGGGTGGTCACGCAAGTCGATCCCACCTTGTTTCGCAAAGCGCTGCCACTGCTGCTGGCGGTGCTGCTGGTCTATACCGTGGCCAAAAAAGACCTGGGCCGCTGCCATGCCCCCCGTTTTGCAGGTGCCCAAGAGGCCTGGATGGCCGCTGGCATTGGCTTGGTGATCGGGTTTTACGACGGCTTCTTCGGGCCAGGCACGGGCAGTTTTTTGGTTTTTGCTTATGTGCGGTTGATGGGCTATGACTTCTTGAACGCTTCGGCCTCGGCCAAACTGGTCAATGTGGCCACCAATTTTTCAGCGCTGATGCTGTTTGCCATCCAAGGCCATGTCTGGTGGCATTTGGCTTTGGCCATGGCGGTGTCCAACGTGGTGGGCAGCTTGATCGGCACCCGATTGGCCCTGAAACACGGCTCGGGCTTTGTGCGCTACGTGTTCATCTTGGTGGTGTTGGCCCTGATTTGCAAAACGGCCTACGACACCTGGCTGCGTTGAGGTCCATCAACGCAAGCGCCACTTGATTTGCCCGGCGTACTGCGCCAGCGCCACACCCAACAAGGTGACGCCTGCGCCCGCGATCTTGATCCAGGTGTAGTGCTCACCCGACAAGGCCCAGGCAAACAGCCCCGCCATGGGTGGCATCAAATACATCAAAGGGGCGGTGCGGGCCACGCCGCGCACGTTGTTGATCCAGCCCCAAGCCAGCCATCCAATGAAGGCCGAAACCAGGATCGACCAGAACAAGCCCAGCCAAGCCCAAACATCCAGCGCGGCCCAGTTGGCCGCCATGCCAGCGGGGACCGACATGAGCATCACTGGCAAACCGCCGAGCAATGTGGCGTAACCCATGGTCAGCACCGGGCCATGCTTTTGCATCACCGGTTTGACCGCCACGGTGTAATACGAGAAGAACCCAGCCGCCACCAACAGCACCAGATCCCCACCCCCTGCGCGCCAGTTGCCGCCGAGCAACTTGTCAGACAAGAACATCAACACCCCGCAAAAGGCCAACGACACCCCGGCAATTTGCGGCCAACTGAGCCGCTCCAGGCCCTGCTTGTGCAAGATCAGCAACGTGAAAATAGGCCCGCAAGCCAAGATGACCGAGCTGGAAAAAGCGGTGGACCAGTGGATGCCATAGGTGACCAGGCCCACATGCAATGAATGCCCGATGAAACCCAGCCAAGCCATGTGCATCCAGTCTTGGCGCGGCAAAGGCGGTAGCCAAAGGCCAAAGCGCCAGCGCATCAACAAAAGCGCACAGGTGGGCATCAGCAGATACCTCGCCCACAAAAACCCGCCAGGCGTGATCAGGTCAAACAGGTACTTTTGCAGTGTGAAGTTACCGCCCCAGATGACCACCAACACCAAAGCAATGAGCAAAGCACGCTGGTCGTGGCGGTGTAAGGGGGCGCTGTGGGGCATGGGCTTGATTGTGGCTCCACATGGCGCTCGGCCATGTCTCCGGCGCAGCAAATGGTCAGTCTTGCACCACCGGCACGCGCGGCGCCAGCGCACACATGAGCTCATAGCCCACGGTGTCCGCCGCCTGCGCCACCTCGTCGATAGCGAGCACGGCGCCTTGGGCCGACTGACCCCAGAGCGTGACCGTGCTGCCCACACCCGCCTGCGGAAACGGACTCAGGTCCACCGTCAGCATGTCCATGCTCACTCGGCCCACGGTACGACCGCGCTCGCCATTCACCAGCACGGGGGTGCCCGTCGGGCAAATGCGCGGGTAACCGTCGGCATAGCCGCAGGCCACCACGCCAATGCGCATGGCTTGCTCGGCCACAAAGCTGGAGCCATAGCCCACACTGTCGCCAGCCTGCAAATGCTGCACCGCAATGATCTGTGCATTCAAGCTCATGGCAGGCTGCAGGCCCCAGTGCGCTGCGCTGTGTTCGGGAAAGTCGGGCGAACTGCCATACACGGCAATGCCAGGGCGAATCCAGTCGGCCTTGACGGCTGCATCCTGGCCGTGACGCAAGCTTGCAGCACTGTTGCTCACCGTTCGTTCGCCGGGTAAGTCGCGCGTGGCTTCTTCAAAGCGGGCCATTTGCTGGGCAATGCCTTTGGGGCCATCGGCATCGCTGAAGTGGGTCATGAGTGAGATTTCATCCACCTGGGGCAGGGCATTGAGCCGTGTCCAAGCCGAGCGAAAGCGATGCGGTGCAAAGCCCAGCCGGTTCATGCCCGAGTTCATTTTGAGGAAGACCCGGTGCGGCTCGTGCGTTTTGTGCAGCGCCAGCATGTCAATTTGCTCGTCGCAATGCACCGTGTGCCACAAGTGCAGGCGCGAGCACAGCTCCAGATCACGCGCCTCAAAAGCGCCTTCGAGGAGCAAGATGGGGCCGCGCCAGCCCAAAGCGCGAACCCGCTCGGCCTCGGCCAAGTCCAAGAGGGCAAATCCGTCGGCGCCGCGCAAGCCCTCAAAGACCCGCTCGATGCCATGCCCATAGGCATTGGCCTTGACCACGGCCCAGGCCTGCGCGTCAGGCGCAGCCTGCCGAGCGCAGCTGAGGTTGTGGCGCAGGGCGGCGGTGTGGATCGTGGCTTGAATGGGACGGGGCATAGAGTTTCGGCGCGAAATGTGCGAATCAAGTATGCCAGCTTCAGGGGGCCTCCAAGTGCGGGCCATGGGCCCTTTCAACACCGCCATGCCCGACTCCGGGAGGGGTTTGTAAATGATTTACACTGACCCGCTGCCTGTTAACCCCGCGCATTCCGCCTGAGCTGTTCAGGCGCTGGCTGAACCTTGTAATCCATGGAAGTTTTTCAGTTTTTGATGCCCATCTTCACCGAATACGGCTATTTGGCTGTGTTCGTGATGTTGTTGATTTGCGGCTTTGGCGTTCCTGTGCCTGAAGACGTGACCCTGGTCACGGGCGGCGTCATCGCGGGCTTGGGCCATGCCGATGTGAACACCATGTTTGCCGTGGGCATGGCGGGCGTGATGGTCGGTGATGGCCTGATGTTCACCCTGGGCCGCTTGTATGGCCAACGCATCTCCCAATTGCCCGGCTTTCGCAAAATTCTGACCCCCGAACGCTTTGCCAGCGCCCAGGATGCGTTCCAAAAATACGGCAAATGGGTCATGTTTGTGGCCCGCTTTTTGCCCGGCTTGCGCACCCCAGTCTTCTTTTCGGCGGGCATGAGCCAACGTGTGAGCTTTGCCACTTGGTTTTTCATGGACGGCTTTGCCGCCCTGATCAGCGTGCCGATCTGGGTGTACCTGGGTTACTTTGGCGCCCAAAACTGGGACTGGATGTTCGGTGTGCTGCGCCAGTTCCAGCATGGCATTTTTGCTCTGCTGGGCATCGGCGTCGCCTGGTTGGCTTGGCGCTGGTGGCGCAAGCGTCAGGCCACGTTGGCCGGCAAAGCCTCTGGCGACACGCCCTGAGCTGCCCACGGATGGGCCACATCTCTCCCAAAAGTCTGGCGGTTGCCGGGCTCTTGTTCAACGCTTTTGTCTGGGGGGTGTGCTGGTGGCCCTTCAAACAACTCGAAAGCCTAGGCTTGCACCCACTGTGGGCCACAGCGTTGGTCTATGCCTTTGTTTTCGTGTCCATCGCCCTGTGGCTGTGGCGCACCGGACAACTGCTGAGCTGGCGCAGCCACCCCGGATTGTGGCTCTTGCTGCTGGCCTCGGGCCTGACCAATGTGGGCTTCAACTGGGCTGTCACGGTGGGCGATGTGGTGCGCGTGGTGCTGCTGTTTTATCTGATGCCCGCCTGGTCCGTGCTGGTGGCTTGGTGGTTGCTGGGTGAAAAACCAACCCCTATGGCTTTGCTGCGTTTGGTGCTGGCGCTGGGCGGTTTGTTCATCGTGCTCAAAACCCCCGAAACGCCCTGGCCCGTGCCCGAAAGCCTGGCCGATGGGTTGGCCCTGATGGGCGGCCTGACGTTTGCCATCACCAACGCCTTGCTGCTCAAGCTCAAGGACACCCCCAGCTCGTCGCGCACTCTGGCCATGTTTGGTGGCGGCGCGGTCATGGCCACGTTGGCGGCCGTTGTCGGTTTGACCACGGGCGTGGTGGCCATCGGCGCGGCCCCGACTTGGACTTGGTTACCGCTTGTGGCCCTGCTGGGCCTTTCGTTTTTGTTGGGCAATTTGGCGCTGCAATACGGCGCTGCACGCTTGGCCGCCCACACCACGGCACTGGTCATGCTGTCCGAAGTGCTGTTTGCCAGTGTGTCTTCCGTGTTGCTGGGCGCCTCCAGCTGGGACAGCCGCACCCTGATGGGTGGGAGCTTGATTTTGCTGGCCGCATTGCTGTCCATCGTCGGGCCTGGCCACAAGGCCAAGTGAAACGGTGTGCACGGCCATGGGCTGTCACTGGCATGATGCCCATCTGTTCTCATAAACCGGAAAGCACCCCATGAGCCTGTACAACTTCGAAGCCCAAAGCATCGACCACCAAACCGTGCCCCTGTCGCGCTACAAGGGTCAGGTGATGCTGATCGTCAACACCGCCAGCGCGTGTGGTTTCACGCCCCAGTTCACCGGGCTGGAAAAACTGCACAAAACCTACGCTGACCAAGGCTTGGCGGTCATCGGCTTTCCCTGCAACCAATTCGCCAGCCAGGACCCGGGCGACGACGCACAGATTGCCAACTTCTGCCAGAAGAACTATGGCGTGAGCTTTCAAATGATGAGCAAGGTCAAGGTCAACGGCGACGAAGCGCACCCGCTGTACCAATGGCTCACTGCCGAGGCCCCGGGCATTTTGGGCAGCAAAGGCATCAAATGGAACTTCACCAAGTTTTTGGTGGGGCGTGATGGGCGCGTGATCAAACGCTACGCGCCGCAAGACTCGCCAGAAAAAATCGCCAAAGACATTGAGGCGGCGCTGGCGGCTTGATCAAAACAGCGCAGCCTGAATCGGCAACACCCGTTCAGGCATCTTTCCGCAGCCCATCTCCTCGGCGATTCTGAAAAAATCTGCTTCGCTGATCTTGATCTGACCAAACCGGAATACAGCCCCCCAATGGGTTTTGTCGGAGATGAATTCCAACTTCGCGATCAACTGCTTGATGGGCACTGGCTGCGCAAGCTGGTAATCCACGTCGATGCGCCAAGGCACAAACCCCGACACGCCGTCGGGCGCCATGTCGTATTCATACACCTCTCCCGATCGAATGAACCCTAAGGCCGTGAACGCTTGCAAAGGCGCACCGTCGGGATATGTCTCACGCGGCGAGTAATAAATCAGGCCATCGCCCGCCTTCATCCGCTTGAGCGGAGCCTCCTTGCCGTGGCTCATCTGCGCAAAGCCACCAGCCACCCCTCGCAACACATGCGAGCGGCTGACCACACCGATCCAGTAGTTCATGATGGCCGCACACCGATGAAAATTTCTGTCAGCCCATCAGGTGCGTAACACTCAAAGTCTGTGGTGTAGGTCCGTTGGTGCGGGCACAAAGGGTCGGCAAAGTAGCGCCAGATCCGCGCCCAGGCATCCACCACCGCTTGGGGCATGGCCCCAGGCGCGTCAAACACCAAATACGACCCGGGGGCGATGTCAATTCGGGTCAAGGCGAGTGAATCACCTGCGGCGAGGGGCAAGGCATCGGAGCCCGCCAGCACATCAAAGGCCCCCAAAGCATCCGACTCATAGCCGTGATAAATGCCATACACCCGCGTGCCCTGTGCCAGATGTGGCGCGATCTGCGCGGCAAAGTCGGCCCACAGTCGGCCTATTCGCGCCGTAGCGGCCTGCATCTCGTCGGCGTTTCGGGTGCGCACCGACAGGCCCCACACAGCCCGCGTTTCGATCTCTGCGATTTTCATGAAAATGTCCTCTTCATCGACCCTCGGCCAAAACCTGCGGGTCCACGCCTTGTCGGCGCAAAAAGTCAATCAAGCGCTGCCCATCGGACAGCTTGAAAGTTTCAGCCAGCCCAGTCATCGACTGGATGCGGTCGAGCCGGAAACTGCGAAAGTCCTGACGCTTTTCGCACCAAGCCACCAGTGTCCAGACCGCGCCCCAGAAAAAACTGCCCAGCGGCCACACCGTGCGCTCGCTGGTGCGGGCTTGCGCATCGCTGTACACCAGCGCCAACTTGTGCAGCCCTTGCGTGGCTTCGCGCCACAACTGCAAGTGCGGCTGCTGCTCAGCCGTTAAGCCCCAAGGCGGCGAATACACCGGCGTGTGCTGCGCCGCATGGCGCTGGTCTGCGGGCAGCACACTGAGCACCCGCGACAAAGCCGATTCGCTCGCTCGGGCCAGCGCTGGGTCCAGCCACTGCTGCGCCACCCGTGTCATCACCACCAAAGCCTGCGCTTCTTGCGGGGTGAAGATCAGCGGCGGCAAGTCAAAGCCCTCACCTAGGCGATAACCCACCCCCGCTTCACCCTCGATGGGCACGCCCTGGTATTGCAGGTCGGCCACATCGCGGTAGACCGTGCGCTCAGACACTTCCAAACGCTGCGCCAGCCAACGGGCCGTGGTCAGGCGGCGGCCCCGGATGAGTTGAACAATCTGGAAAAGGCGGTCAGCGCGGCGCATGGGATAAACAGTTGGGTGGACAGATCAAACGCAAATTGTCAGGCGTAAGCGTGCAAGCCGACCCGGTTGCCATCCACATCGCGCATGTGCGCCATGAAGCCCAGCCCGTCGGGCAAAACCACCCGGCCCATGGCCACCTGCCCGCCTGCGGCCACCACGCGCTGCAAGGCGGCATCCAGCGATGCCCCAGCATGCAAATACACCAGCGTGCCGCAAGCGCCCACCTGCAAAGCCGGGTGCCCCGACATCAATGCGCCTTTGACCGCATCACCCTCCCCCGCAAACACCGCCATCTGCATGCCCGGTCCCGCGTAGCTTTCGCGCTGCAAAGTCGTTTGCAGCACAGCCTCGTAAAACGCCTGGGCACGCGGCATGTCGCTCACCGGAATCTCAAACCAGTCGATCACTTTTTGCATTTTTGTCTTTCTCCCTGAAGGTGCACAGACCGTCTGTGCACTGGGAGAACTTTGCCTGAGGGGTACTGACAACGGGGTGTCAGGAGGGTGCAGAAGTCCTCATCAAGCGTTCGTAAACCCAACAACCAAGCCACCCATTGGCCAAAATGGATGACGTGCGTCCTCCTTGGCTCAAGCCCACCAAGTCAGCACCGCCAACCACACCAACATCGCCACGCCACCCCACACCAACACCCGTGTGCGCAGACGCAGCATTTCCACGGCGCTGACCAAGCGCGCATTTTGTTCGGCCAACTCGGCCAGAGTTTCGGTCAGCTCCCGCTGGGTTTGGGCTTGGCGGTCGATCTGGCCTTGTGCGGCAATCAAGGCGTTTTTGAGTTCTCCCAGGCTGGGCACAGCACTCACGGACGTTTGTTTGGCAGGGGCACCTGCTTGATCTGGCGACTGAGGGGGTTGGCGGTCCATCAGCTTGCGCGCAGCTTTGAGTACCGAAGGCGCGTGCTCGATCACCTCGCCCCAAGGAATCACTTTGAGCGCCGTCAACCAAGGTATCGCCATCGTCTTGTCCTTTGTTTGCGCTTTGAAAGCGCGGTCTGCCGTCCAGCGCTGAATCCTACCCGGGTGGGCATTTTGGCGTGCTCGGGCGCTGGTCTTGGCGGATGGAAAAAAGGACTTTCGGTGTTGGGACTCAGCTTGGCGAATCAGGTTTCGGGAGTCTCAGGCCGATCATTCGAACGACAGGCGTTAGGATTTCAATGTTGCACGTTGCTCACGCAAATGAGCCCCATCCAGATACTGCGCCAACAGGTCAACGTCCGCATCGCGAGCATTCAGACCTTTGAACACCACTTTCCACTGCGCCACCTGACTGGCGATTTCAGCCACAGTCACACGAGCTTGAGTGTCCGTCAGGCCAAACGCACGCGCCTCCGACAAAGCGTTGACCATACTGGCCTCATGACCCTGCGCACCCACCCGCATTTGCTGATAGCCCAGTCCTTGCGCTGCGGGCAGCACATCAAAAGCGGGTGACAACGCATAAAAACCATCAGCGCCTCGAACCAGGGCGTGGTTTTTTTCATGGTCGTCGGTGTTGTCGATCAGGATGTTGAAGACCATGCGCCTGAACAACTCTTGCTGCTGCGCACGCACTTGGTGGGGGCGACCCAAACGGCGGATCAGCTGGGCCAACTCGGGGTAGCCCATGGCCTCGCCTGCCGCCCGCAATGCCACATGAGCAGACAACATATGCAGACGCTGTGTGCCCTCGCGGTCAAAGCGCCGCACAGCCACCGCATGGCCTTGTGGCAAAGGCAAGGCCAAGGTGTCTGCCGTTTGGATGCCGCAACGGCGCGCCAGCTGCATGCTGGCGTGTTCGATCAGTGGCGAGTCCAGATCACCGCCTTCCGAAAACTTGACCACCCAGGACACGCCATCGATTTGCATCAATGACTTCGGCCGTGCGCCGCCCATCGACACGCCAGGCTGCAGCAAGCGACGCTGCTGTTCGCTGACGGCATCGCCCGCCATAACGCGCTGCACCGCCTGATGCATGTCGTTCAGGCCTTCAAAGGTGGGCATGGCCGCTGTTGTGGCGGGGACATAAGTTTCAGCTGGTAATGAAACGCCCAAAGCCCCAAAGCGGTCATCGCCAGCAAAGTACAAATACTCCAGCAAAGACAAACGCGCAGGCCGCTCGATCAATCGGATGACACGCTCGCCCCATTGATCGGGTCGGGCATCGTCTACTGCACCCGCCGCCGTATCACGTTCGGTGGGCAACATCAGCCCTGTGCGCAAGGGCAGGTCTTCGCTCAAGGCAAAGCCCTGGGGCGATGACAGCCATGTGGGGTCGTAAGTTAGGGCCACCTTGCGGCGCTGGTCTTGCAGGCTCAGGGTACCGATACGCTGAGGCGCATGCGGATCACCCAACCACCACAGGCTCATGCTGTCTTGGGGTTCATAGGCCTGGCTCACAGCACCTGCTCCGGTTTGCGCGACAAGCGTTTGCTGCGTTGGCGCACGGCTTGAATGTCTTGCTCCAGCGCATTCAAGTCTTGCGCAGGTGCCGCCACTTCGGGCAAGGCCGCATGCCGCCCCATGAGCCACAAGGCCGTGGCGTAGACGCCCATGCCCACCGACGGATCACCTTTTTCCATGCGGATGAGCGTGGGCACCGAGACCGACAGGCGAGTGGCCCAGGTACGCTGGCTTTCCTTTCGGCGCTGGCGGGCCAGCGCCAAGTTTTCGCCCAGGTCTTTCAGGGCGCGGGCAACCGCAGCAGGCAGAATTTCTGTGGCGTGAGCGGGTTTTGACATGAAACAAAATTTACCATGAATATAAATCATGTCAATTTTGTTTTACCTCAATGGGATCGTCACCCGACCAGCAACGCCTCATCCAGCAACTCCACCCAATGCCGCACCGGCAGGCCGCTGCCGCTTTGCAGGTGGGTGATGCAGCCGATGTTGGCGCTGATCACACCCTGGGGTTGCAGCGCGTTCAGGTGGCCCAGCTTGCGATCCCGCAGTTGCTTGGACAGATCGGGGTTGAGCACGCTGTAGGTGCCCGCAGAGCCGCAGCACAGGTGCGATTCATTGGCCGTGACCTTGATCTTGAAACCCAGATCGCCCAAATGCTTTTCCACGCCGCCTTTGAGTTGCTGGCCGTGTTGCAGCGTGCAAGGCGGGTGGTAGGCCTGCAGGCCTGCGGCTTGCAGAGCTTGGGGCTTGATCTTGGCTTGGAGCAGGGGAACCAGCTCGGGCAGCAATTCGCTCAAGTCGCGCGTCAAAGCGCCGATGCGGGCGGCTTTGTCGGCGTACTGCGGGTCGTCTTTGAGCACATGGCCGTAGTCCTTGACCATGACCCCGCAGCCCGAGGCGTTCATCACGATGGCTTCAACGTCGCCGCTCTCGACCAGCGGCCACCAGGCGTCGATGTTGGCGCGCATGTGGTCTTTGCCGCCGTCGTGGTCGTTCAGGTGGAACTTGAGCGCGCCACAGCAACCGGCCTTGGGTGCGGTCACGGCCTGGATGCCTGCGGCGTCCAGCACGCGGGCGGTGGCGGTGTTGATGTTGGGGCTCATGCTCGGCTGCACACAACCGGCCAGCATCAGCACTTTGCGGGCGTGCTGCGCAGTGGGCCAGGCGCCAGCGTTTTGTGGCGCGGGCACTTTGGCCTTCAGGCCGTCGGGCAGCAAGCCGCGCACCATCTGGCCCATCTTCATGGCCGGGGCGAACAAGGGCGAAGGCAGGCCTTCTTTGAGCGCCCAGCGCACCAGCTTTTCGCTGGCGGGGCGCTCGACTTTGGCGTCCACCAATTTGCGGCCGATGTCGACCAAGTGGCCGTATTGCACGCCGCTCGGGCAAGTGCTTTCGCAGTTGCGGCAGGTCAGGCACCGGTCCAGGTGCATCTGGGTTTTGCGGGTGGGCGTTTCGCCTTCGAGCACCTGCTTCATCAGGTAGATGCGACCACGCGGGCCGTCCAGCTCGTCGCCCAGCAATTGGTAAGTGGGGCAAGTGGCCGTGCAAAAGCCGCAGTGCACGCACTTGCGCAGGATGGCCTCGGCCTCCAAGCCATCGGGGGTGTTTTGGTATTCAGGGGCGAGGTTGGTTTGCATGAAAATTCGCCTCAGAGGGGGTGCATGCGACCGGTGGCGAAAACGCCTTTCGGGTCGAACTGCTTTTGCAACTGTTGCTGGATGCGTTGCTGCACAGCGTCCAGTGGGGTGTTCACGCCTGCGGCTTTGTCCACCTCGGCCTGCTTGGCGCTGGCGCGGAACAAGGTGGCATGGCCGCCGAGCGATTGCGCCAGCTCACGCAAGGCCAAGGCCGCAGAAGCGGGTGCCCAAAGCCAGCGCTGCGCGCCTTGCCATTCGATGTATTGGGCGTAGGGCAAATCCAGCAAGGGCGTGGTTTGCGGCACCGACAAACGCCAAAGGCAGGCATCGGCACTGGGGGCATCAAAAAACGGCAACAGTTGCTCGCCGCTGGCGCGCCAGTCTTGCGTGGCTTCCGCGTTGTCCATGGCCTGCACTTGGGCGCCCAGCGCCACGGCATCGGCACTCATCCGGGCCGTGGCCGACTGAACCGCAGCCACCGCACCACGCAAGCGCACAAACAAATAATCAGCCTCGGGCTGCGCCGTGGGGTCGCGCACCCAAGCGCTGGCGTTCAAGGGCAAGGGTTGACCGCCCCAGCGGTGCAGCAAATCCAAAGCCGGGCTTTGGGCCAAACCCGCGATCATCAAGGTCGCTTCGGCCGGGGCCACCGGCAAGACCTTGAGGCTGACCTCGGTGATCAGGCCCAGCGTGCCCCAACTGCCCGCCATCAAGCGGCTCACGTCGTAACCGGCTACGTTCTTCATGACCTGGCCACCAAACGTCAGGTGCTCGCCCAGGCCGTTGATGAATCGGGCACCGAGCACGTAGTCTCGGACAGCGCCCACCGTGGCGCGTGCCGGGCCGCTCAGACCTGCGGCCACCATGCCACCCACCGTCGCATGGGGGCCGAAATGTGGCGGCTCAAACGCCAAGCACTGGCCTTTTTCGGCCAGGGTGGCTTCCAGCTCGGCCAGGGGCGTGCCGCAACGCACTGTCACCACCAACTCGCTGGGCTCGTAGCTGACGATGCCCCGATAGGCCCGGGTGTCCAGCACCTCACCCGAGAGGCTTTGGCCCCAAAAGTCTTTGCTGCCACCGCCGCGCAAACGCCATGTGCGGCCTTGGGCTGCGGCAGAGCGCACAGCGTCGATGAGTGAATTGAGTTGAACGTCCATGGGCAATGATGGTAACGCCCACGCTTTGACGCGTGCGTGAATTTTTTGAACGGGCAAGTTGTGGGAAATTGATGAGGACTGAAGAAAGGTGAAACGACCTCAAATACCAAACGATTTCAAATCCCTTCCGCATCCCTCAGGCGATCAACCAGCTCGTTGGTGATATTTGCACCCCGGGTAGACAACGGTTCGATGCCCAAATCAGCCAATTATTTATGGGTATGGACCTTAAAACCGTTCACCGGCAAGCCCGCCACCTCCACCCGCATCGCCCACACGCAGCCCGAGCCGGGGTACTGCGCCAGCTCTGCTTCGCTGCGGCCATGGCGCGCGGTGGTGATGAACAGCGTTTTCAGGTCCTCACCGCCAAAGCAGGGCATGGTGGGGCACAGGGCTGGGGTGGGCACTTCGGCCAGCACCTCGCCTTTTGGCGAGATGCGCAGCAGGCGGCCGCCTTCGTATTGGGCTGACCAGTAGCAACCTTCTGCATCCACCGCCGCGCCGTCGGGCCTGCCGCCATAAGGTGCCGCGTTGCCCCAGGCCCAGCCTGCGGGTTTGGGGGTGGCTTGGTAGAACACGCGGGGGTTGATGAGTTGGCCGCTGGTGGCGTCAAAGTCAAAAGCGCGAATTTGGTGCGCAGCCGTGTCGGCCCAATAAGCCGTGCGGCCATCGGGCGACCAGGCCAGGCCGTTGGCCGTCACCACACCGTCCAGCGCGCCACCCAACATGGGGTGCAGGCCTTGCCCGTCCAGCATGTAAAGCGAGCCCAGCGCTTGGTCTTTGGGTTCGTACAGGCTGCCCGCCCAAAAGCGGCCTTGCGCGTCACACTTGCCGTCATTGAAGCGTTGCTTGCTCGTGTCATACGGCGCGGCCGTCAGCAACTGCAAGGGGCCACCCCATTCACGGGCCAGGTAAATGCCATCGCGCAAAGCCATGACCAAGCCGCCCCCTTGCACGGGGGCGATGCAGCCCGGCTCTTGGGTCAAGGGCCAGTATTCGACCGGGCCACGGGCCTGCAAGCCGTTCAGCTGAACACGGGCAATGCGCTGGCCGGGAATGTCTACCCAGTACAGGCGCTGCTCCAGCGCTTGCCAAAAGGGCGACTCGCCCAAAGCGTCGGATTCGGAGGTGATGCGGGTCCAAGGGTTCATGCGCGTGATTGTGCCGTCAGCGGCCCCCTGCGCTGGCACTCACGCAGTTAAGTACCCCGATCAATCGACTTGGCCCACGGCTTGCAGCTCCGGCGTGGTGCGGCGCAGGGTAGGCAGGCCCACGCCGGAGGCGTCAAAGCCGCCATCGACCGCGATGGACTGCCCGTTGATGTAACTGGCCTCTGGGCTGCACAAAAAGCCGACGGTGTTGGCCATTTCGTCGGTGCTGCCGTAGCGGCCCAGCGGGATGGTGTCGTAGTAGTCGGCGCGGATGGCTGCGCTGTGCACCAGCTTGGCCATCTCGGTCTCGACAGGGCCGGGGCAGATCGCGTTGACGCGCACACCGCAGTTGCCCAGTTCGGCGGCGTATTGTTTGGTCAGGTGGATCAGCGCGGCCTTGCTGGTGCCGTAGGCCAAGCGCAAGGTGCTGGCGCGCAGACCCGAAATGGACGCGATGTTGACCACGGCGCCGCTGCGTTGGCGCGCCATGATGGCGCCAAACGCCTGCGTGCACAGAAATGCGCCGTCCAGGTTCGTGGAAAGCACACGGCGCCATTCCTCAAAGGTGGTTTCCAGCGCGGGCTTGAACACCGCAACGCCCGCGTTGTTGACCAACGCGTCCACACGGCCAAAGCGCGCCATCACCTGGTCGGCAGCGGCCTGTACTGAGTCTGGCTGCGACACATCGGTGTGCAGGCACAGCAGGTCGTCGGGTCGGTTCAGCTGCTTTTGTGTGGCGTCCAAGGTGGTGCTGTCCACATCGAGCAACACGACCTGGTGGCCTTTGGCCAGAAACCACTGGCCAATGGCCAATCCAATGCCACGGGCCCCACCCGTCACCACAGCCACTTTCCGATCTGCCTTTGCCATGTGTCAGCCTTTGTGCGTCAAAGCCGCCACCATAGCAAAAAAGCCCGTGCACAGGGTGCAACGGGCTTGGGAAAATGGGTGGTGGTGAACCACCCTTTGCAATGAAACTTGCAGTGACTGGCTTTTAGCCGTGGTAGGCCGACTCGCCGTGTGAAGAGATGTCCAGACCTTCGCGCTCTTCTTCTTCGGTGACCCGCAAACCAATGGTCAGGTCAACGATCTTGAAGGCGACCACCGAGACCACACCCGACCACACAACCGTCAGCAGCACGGCTTTGGCTTGGATCCAGACTTGCGAAGCAATGGAGTAGGCGTCGGGTGTGACCATGGTCAATGTGACCCAGTCACCCATGGCGCTGGGGCCACCCAAAGAGGGCGAATTGAACACACCGGTCAGCAAGGCACCGACGATGCCGCCGACACCGTGCACGCCGAACACGTCCAAGGAGTCATCTGCACCCAGCATCTTCTTCAGACCGTTCACACCCCACAGGCAAGCGAAGCCGCCAATCAAGCCGATGATCAAAGCACCGCCCAGGCCCACGTTACCGGCTGCTGGCGTGATGGCCACCAAACCGGCCACAGCACCCGAAGCGGCACCCAACATGGAGGCTTTGCCGCGCATCAGCGCTTCACCCACACACCAGGCCAACACAGCACCGGCTGTCGCGATCAAGGTGTTGATGAAGGCCAAAGCAGCGAAACCGTTGGCTTCCAGAGCGGAGCCGGCGTTGAAACCGAACCAACCCACCCACAACAAGGAGGCACCGACCATGGTCAATGTCAGGCTGTGAGGCGCCATCGATTCACGGCCATATCCCACACGCTTGCCCACCATGAAGGCACCGACCAAGCCTGCGACAGCGGCGTTGATGTGCACCACCGTACCGCCAGCGAAGTCCAGCGCGCCCCACTGCCACAGCAGACCGGCTTTGCTGGTCATCTCATCGGCCACTTCTTTGGCGGTGTAGGCGTCAGGACCCATCCAGAACCAGACCATGTGCGCCACAGGCAGGTAGCTGAAGGTGAACCACAGCACCATGAAGGCGAGCACAGCAGAGAACTTGATGCGCTCAGCGAAGGCGCCGACGATCAGTGCGCAAGTGATGCCAGCAAACGTGGCTTGGAAGGCGGCGAACGAAATTTCAGGAATCACGACGCCTTTGCTGAAAGTGGCGGCGTTGGCAAAAGTGCCTGCGACGTTGTCCCAAATGCCCTTCATGAACAGGCGGTCAAACCCACCAATGAACGCATTGCCCTCCGTGAACGCCAAGCTGTAGCCGTAAACGAACCACAACACCGTGATCATGGAGAAGGTGACGACGACCTGCATCAGCACGGACAGCATGTTTTTGCTGCGCACCAAACCGCCGTAAAACAGCGCCAAGCCAGGAATGACCATCAAGATCACCAGGATCGTGGACAGCATCATCCAGCCGGTATCGGCCTTGTTGGGCACGAGCACAGGCGCGGCTTCGGCTGCAGCAGGTGCTGCGGCCGCTGGTGCGGCAGGGGCGGGTGCTGCATCGGCCTTGGCCTCAGCAGCCGGTGCGGTCACGGCGACGGGCGCGGTTTGCGCGGTAGCGACCGAGGCCGTACCGAACACACCGAAGCCCAAACTCAGGCCCAAGGCCAAGGTAGCGAGTAGCTTTTTCATTTTCGACTCTCTTTCTTTTTCTGGGTCAGAGCGCTTCGCCGCCGGTTTCACCGGTACGGATGCGAACCACTTGCTCGAGGTCGTACACAAAGATCTTGCCGTCGCCAATCTTGCCGGTGCGTGCGCCGGCTTCGATGGCTTCGATCACGCGCTCGACGAGTTCGTCCGAGACAGCGGCTTCGATCTTCACTTTGGGCAGGAAGTCGACCACGTATTCCGCGCCGCGGTACAACTCGGTGTGGCCCTTTTGACGACCAAAGCCTTTGACTTCGGTCACGGTGATGCCCTGCACGCCGATGCCCGAAAGTGCTTCACGCACTTCGTCCAGCTTGAAGGGTTTGATGATGGCGGTCACCAGTTTCATGATGGCTCCTTGGTTTGAAGGGGAAGGTCCGGATCACATGGCTTTGGTCAACGACAGCACCATGCGGCCATCGTTGGGCGTGCCGTAGAAGGACTTTTTGGTAGCGCCCACGTAGGCACCACCCAAACTGAAGCCTTCACCCAAGTCATAGGACACACCAACGCTGTAATCGGAGAAATCTGTACCTGTCTTGAAGTTGGTCATGCCAGCGGAGACCTTCAAAGTCAAACCCTTGCTGATTTCTTGTGCATAGCCAAAAGACAGGTATGACGCTTTTGAACCACCGAAATATTGGTCGGACACAGTCTGTGAGTATTTCGCCGACAAGGGGCCGTAGCTCAGGCCACCGTAGACCTCTGTGGTGTCAGCGGCAGATGCACCGGGGTATGCGTAGGTCAAAACACCCACGTCGTAACCCAGGCCAGGGCTCAACTCACCTTTGTAACCACCGTAGACATCCACTTCCAACGAGTTGCCAGACAACCAGCTCACGCTGGAGTTCCAGTTGCCGACGTAAAAGCCGTTGCTGAAGGCGTAGTCAAAACCACCTTGCAAAGCTGGCTTGAAATTTTTGGTGGAACCGAGATCCTGATCCTGACCACGGAACTTGTAGTTGGAAGTCAGCGAAATATTGCTCGACAGCTGGGCGCTGGCCACAAAAGGCACAACAGCCAACAAAGACACCAGCAAGGTTTTTTTAGATGCGAATTTCATGAGGGACTCCAGTAAAAAGTGAACGACAACGTCCCAGTAAAGCAGATATCGTGCCAATCAACTTCCTTCCTTGCATTTGGGCATTTACCAGTTCTTTGGTAGTCTTTTTATGCTTGAATCGTTTTCCAATACATACGGCGGGCTGGTTGCAGGCGCCAGACCACACACCATGCACCAGCATGGGGCACGGAGGGGGTATGAGTCTCAGTTTGGTGCACAGCCGGGCCTTGATTGGCCTGCAAGCGCCCGCGGTCACCGTAGAGGTGCATTTGGCCAACGGCTTGCCCAGCTTCACTTTGGTGGGCTTGGCGGACGTGGAAGTCAAAGAAGCGCGCGAACGGGTGCGCTCCGCCCTGCAAAACAGCGGACTGGAGTTTCCACACAACAAACGCATCACGGTCAACCTGGCCCCGGCCGATTTGCCCAAAGACTCTGGACGGCTGGATTTGCCCATTGCACTGGGCATTTTGGCCGCCAGCGGGCAAATCGATGCCAGCAAACTGGCTGGCCATGAGTTTGCGGGCGAGTTGTCGCTTTCGGGCGAGTTGCGACCGGTGCGCGGTGCACTGGCCATGAGCCTGGTGCTGCGTCAGCAGCAAGTGCGCACGCGCTTGGTGCTGCCCCCTGGCAGTGCCGAAGAGGCGGCGCTGGTGCCCGATGCCCAAGTGTTCAGGGCCCAGCACTTGCTGGATGTGGTGCAACAATTTTTGCCCCCCTCCAGCGAGCCGCCCCCTGAGCCCAGTGGGGGCTGGGCGCGCATGGCCACCACCACCCCCAGCGCCCCGACGCGCTATGCTGATTTGGCCGATGTGAAAGGCCATGCGGCTGCCAAGCGTGTGCTGGAGATCGCTGCGGCTGGCGGCCACTCGCTGCTCATGGTGGGCCCACCGGGTTCGGGCAAGTCCATGTTGGCGCAACGCTTTGCGGGTCTGCTGCCGCCCATGGGCATGGAGGAGGCCCTCGAGTCGGCGGCCATTGCCAGTTTGGCCGGTCGCTTTGAGCTGAGGCACTGGGCACAGCGGCCCACGGGCCAGCCGCACCACTCGGCCAGTGCCGTGGCCCTGGTCGGTGGGGGCTCACCGCCCAGGCCGGGTGAAATCTCTCTCGCGCACCACGGGGTTTTGTTTCTGGACGAGTTGCCCGAATTTCCGCGTGCCGCACTGGAGGCCCTGCGCGAGCCACTGGAAACCGGCACCATCACCATCGCGCGCGCAGCGCGCCGGGCCGAGTTTCCAGCGCGCTTTCAGTTGATTGCGGCCATGAACCCCTGCCCATGCGGGTATTTGGGCAGCAGCATCCGGGCCTGCCGTTGTTCGCCCGACCAAGTCAACCGCTACCAAAGCAGACTCAGCGGACCTTTGCTGGACCGGATCGATTTGCACATCGAGGTGCCCAGCCTGCCCGCCAATGACCTGCTGGGTGCGCCAGCTGGCGAATGCACACAGGCCATCGCTGTCCGAAGCCTGGCGGCACGCCAGCGTGCCTTGGACCGCCAGGGCTGCGTCAACTCAGCGCTGCACGGCCAAGCCATCGATGCACAGGCGCAACTGGACGAGAAGGCCACGGTCCTGCTGCAAAAAGCCGCCGCCAAACTCGGCTGGAGCGGCCGCAGCATCCACCGCAGCCTGAAAGTGGCCCGCACCATCGCCGACCTGGCGGGCAGCGCAAGCACAGAGGCCGCACATGTGGCCGAAGCGGTTCAGTATCGGCGTGTGCTCAAGGAGACATGAAACGAAAACGCCGTCATGCGCTGGGCGATTGACCCCGTAGGCATCACGGGTCAAAGCCGATAGATGCGCCGCGCGTTCTCACCCAACACAGCGTTTTGTTCGGGTTTGGAAAGTGTGGACAGCACGTCCAATGAGAATTTTCGCCAAGCCCCATAAGTGCCCGCCATCTCCAAAACCGGCCAATCGCTGCCCCAAAGCAACCTCTGCGGGCCCCAGATGGCCAACAAAGCTTCACACCAGGGCCGAACCACCTCGACCGGTTGGCCAGGCGCAGCCTCCGTCCACAAACCTGACCACTTGCACACCACCTGGTCGGGATGGGTCTGCTGCGCCAGTGGTGTCATGGCCTGCACCCAGTCGGCCATGGCCGCCGCAGCCATCACGGGCTTGGCACCGTGGTCCACCACCACCTTCAGATCAGGGTGAGCTTGGGCGAGCGCCAAGATGCGCGGCAGGTGCACAGGCGTGATGAGGGCATCGAACACCAGACCCGCACGGGCCATGGCCGACAGCACCGGCTCGATGGCGGGCTGCAAGATCCAATCCGGATCGCTCAAATCCTGCAACATGGGCCGCAGACCTTTGAGCAGCGGCTGTTGGGCACAGCGTGCCACCTGCTGCACCGCATCGGGCGCGAGCATGTCGATCCAGCCCACCACACCCAACACAGCCGGGTTGTCCTGTGCTTGCCGCAATAAAAATTCTGTTTCTTCGCTGGTGGGCGCTGCCTGCACCAGCAAGCCTGCGCGCACCCCCCAAGGCTGTGCTTGGTGCTGCCATTCGGCCACAGACACATCACGGTAAATCGGCGCCAGATCCGGGGTCAGCCAGCCGTAGTCGTTCCGCGCCAATTGCCAGCAATGGAAGTGGGCGTCGATCATGGCAGCGCGCCCTGAACGCGCGTTTCGCCCGGGATTGGAGCCTGCGCAGGAATCCAGCCTTCATGGCGCAATTGGCGCCAGAAATCTGACGGAATCACGGCCCCCTCGGCTTGTCGGGCTGCTTGCCATTGGGCGACACTGCGTACACCCAGCATGACGATCTGTGCGGCCGGGTGGGCCAGTGCAAACTGCAAAGCAGCAGCGGGCAAACTGACACCGTGTTGATCGCACACGCTTTGCATGGCCAGGGCTTTGTCCACCCAGACCCGCTCAGCGGGTGCGTAATTGAAAGTCATGGGCCGCTCTTTCGCCACGCGCGTGGCCAAAATGCCAGAGTTGAACACCCCACCCAGCGCCAGCGCCACCCGCCGCTTGAGCAATTGAGGCATGAGCGTGGGCAAGGCCGACTGGTCAAGCAAGGTGTAACGCCCCGCCAGCATCAGCACATCCAGATCGGCGTGGCGCAGCACCTGCTCAACAATCAGGTGGTCGTTGACCCCCAGGCCAATGTGGCTGAGCAGCCCTTGCTCTTGGAGTCTGGCCAGCTCAGGCAGCGTCTCTTCGAGCACCTGACGCAGCACCTGGTCAGCCTGCGGGCCATGCGTGGCGGCGTCAATATCGTGGATGTAGACCGCATCGAGTTGGGCCAAGCCCATGCGCTGCAGGCTGTCTTCGACGCTGCGGCGCACCCCGCTGGCCGACAAGTCCCAGTGCTGCACAAATGGCAAAGTGGCCACATAGCTGTGCTGCTCGTGCGGCGCCTGGCTCTGGGGCGTGAGCAAACGGCCGACTTTGCTGGACAGCCGCCAATGGCTGCGCGGTTGAGCGCGCAAAGCGTCACCCAGCCGCCGCTCGGACAGGCCATGGCCGTAATGGGGTGCGGTATCAAAAGTACGGCAGCCGTCGCTCCAAGCGGCTTCGACCACGGCGCGCGCCTGCGCATCATCCAGGGCTTCGAACAAATTCCCCAATGGCGCGCCGCCCAAGCCGAGGCGGGCACCATCGGTGCAAGGCAAAAAAGCAGGTGTTTTCATAGCGCGTGATGGGGACATGTCGGTCATCGTAGAGGGCCAAACAGCGCTTGACCCGTGCTGTGGTCAGAACACCCTAACACGGGTATTCACGGAGTGGTGATTGCGGCAAGCACCACTAACATGTTAGCAAGTCATGCTGAAAAACATCTCACCCCTTTTGACCCCACAGTTGCTGTTTGGCCTGGCCAAACTCGGCCATGGCGACGACGTGGCGCTGGTCGATGCCAACTTTCCTGCCGACCGGATTGCCGAGCAAGCCCATGCCAGGCTGGTCCAGCTGCCAGGCCTGAGCACCACGCAAGTGCTTCAGGCCGTGCTCAGCGTGTTGCCGCTGGACAGCTTTGACAGCCCCTGCAGCTGGACCATGCAAGTGGTCGGTGATGCGCAGGCGGTGCCCTGGCCAGTGGCCGAATTCAAGCAAACCCTGCACGACGCGGGTGAGGCGGCTGCGGGCAGCCTGGAGCGTTTTGCTTTTTACGAACAAGCCCGCGCGGCCCGTCTGGTGGTTCAAACGGGCGATCTGCGCAAATACGCCAACATCCTGCTGCGCAAGGGCGTCATCTCGACCGATTGACACCATGGCCGCATCGTCCAATCCCCAAACCTTGCGCGCCCGCGCTTACGAAAATTTTCGCCAACAGATCCTGCAGGCCCAGCTGCAGCCAGGACAGTTCGTCTCGCAACGCGAGTTGATGCAATTGCTGGGCATGCCGCTGGGCGCCGTACGCGAATTGATCCCGCGCCTAGAGGCCGAGGGCCTGCTGCGCACCGTGCCACAAAGGGGCCTGCAAATTGCACATGTGGACCTGAAATTGATCCACAACGCTTTCCAATTGCGCAGCATGCTCGAGCGCGAAGCCGCGCTGCATTTTGTCAAGGCGGTGAGCGATAGCGATCTCCACAGCATTGAGCAAGCGCACCTGAGCATCGTGCAGCGCGCTGGCCAAGGCCCGATCACCGACGATCTGCTGACGGAAGCCACCTCGGTGGATTGGGGCCTGCACGACCTGATGATCGACACACTGGGCAACGACCTGATTTCGCAAACCTACCGCATCAACAGCCTGCGCGTGCGCTTGATCCATCTGGAGCGCTCGACCTTGTCGGCCGAAGTGTTGTTGCCCGCCATGCGCGAGCACTTGAACCTGATTGCTGCGCTCAAAATGCGCGACCCTCTGGCGGTGGCCGAACACGTGGCCTTCCACATCCACAGCGCCCACCAACGGGTGCTGGGGCAAGACCGTCGCGTGCTCAGCGCTCCGGCGCGGGCGGACCACGCTGCGGCCCCAGCCACCCCCATCCCAGAAACCACTTCTGCCCTCATCCTCACGGAGTTCTCTTGACACCCTCGCTCACCAACAGCCGCAACGGCTTTCAGGGCATTTGGCCCGCCATGCTCACGCCGCTCGATGCGCAGCTGAACATCGATCACCCCAAACTGGCCGCACATGCCCTGTCACTGATCCACGCGGGCTGCGGTGGTGTCACAATTTTTGGCACCACGGGGGAAGGGCCTTCGTTTTCCTCAGCCGAGCGCAAGCAAGCCGTTGAGCAACTGATCGCCAACGGCGTACCCGCCGAGCGCATCATGGTCTCGACCAGCTGCACAGCGGTCACCGAGACACTGGAGCTCACGCGCCATGCGGTGGACTTGGGCGTGCACGGGTGCTTGGTGTTGCCACCCTTCTTTTTCAAGGGCGTCAGCGATGAAGGCATTTTGAACGCCTACATCCAAGTCATCGAAGGTGTTGGCCCCAAAGACTGGCGCCTGTACCTGTACCACATCCCGCAGGTCATTGGGGTCAATCTGTCCCATGGCGTGATTGCCGAACTGCTCCAACGCTACCCCAGCATCATTGCGGGCATCAAGGACAGCAGCTGCGACCGGGCCCATTCGGTGGCGCTGGCCCAAGCCTTTATGCCAGCGCTGACGGTGTACGTCGGTTATGAACCCGACCTGCCCACCCTGGGGCCCATGGGCAGCACGGGTGCCATCAGTGGACTGGCCAATTTCTTACCGCGCACCGTGCACCGCATGGTGCTCGAATCCACAGCACCAGGCACGGCACACGATACCCAGCGCGTGCACACCATGCTGGGCTTGCTCCAGCCCCATGCCTTGATGCCCGCCCTCAAAAGCGTGATGGCCACCTTGCACAACGACCCCAGCTGGTTGCGGGTGCGCCCCCCCCTGGTGGCCATGACCACCGAGGCCCACGCGGCGTTTGCCCAACACGTGCAACAGTTCAAGATTGACACCGCGCGCGAATAAAACGATTCAACCCTTCCAATGCACATTTTCCGTTTTACCCACCACCACTCCAGGAGACAAGCATGAACCACACATCCACTTTGCGTCGCGGCCTGTTGGCCGCCAGCGTTTCTGCGCTGGCCCTTGGCAGCCTGCTCGGCGTGAGCACACAAGCCTTGGCACAAGCCAAAATCCCCATGCGCATTTCCACGCCCGCTGTGCCCGACGACTGGCACGCCAAGATGTGGACCGTGTTCAAAGACACGCTGGACAAAACCTCGCCCAACCAGTTTGACACCCAGATCAACCTGAACGCCTCTTTGTTCAAGCAAGGCACAGAGCCTGCTGCCATGGCCCGGGGCAACCTGGAGCTGTCGGCCATTTCGGCCTTCGATATGGCCAAACTGGTGCCTGAGTTCTCCATCTTCACCGCAGGGTATGTGGTGCGCGATCCAGCCCACCAGCAAAAGGTGTTCAACGGCCCCATTGGCGAGGGCCTGTTCAAGACCGTCTCTGAAAAAATGGACGTGACGATTTTGTCGACCGCCTACTTGGGCACACGCCAAGTCAACCTGCGTGAGGCGCGCAACGTCAAAACACCCGCAGACCTCAAAGGCATCAAGCTGCGCATGCCTGGCACCAAAGAATGGCTGTTCCTCGGTGAAGCGCTGGGGGCCACGGCCACACCACTGGCTTTCGGCGAGGTCTATCTGGGCCTGAAAACCGGCACCATCGACGGTCAAGACAACCCGCTGCCCACCGTGCGTGCGGCCAAGTTCTATGAAGTCACCAAGCAACTGGTGCTGACCAACCATTTGGTAGACAGCATCTTCATTGCGATTTCCAACAAGACCTGGAACGCTTTGACACCCGCGCAAAAGCAAAACGTCAAAGCCGCTGCGCAAGCGGCGGCCCAATACAACAACGAGAACCGCATCAAAGAAGAAGGCCAAATTGTGGACTTCTTCAAGCAACAAGGTTTGCAGGTGACCACGCCCGATCTGGAAGCTTTCCGCAAGTCGGTGCAGGACACTTACGCCAAGTCGGACTACGCCAAAGTGTGGCCAGCCGGCATGCTTGATCGCATCAACAACACCCGCTGAAGATGCGCTGGTTCAAGAAAGCTGCCGACACGTTCGGCGGCCTTGTTTTTCTCTGCCTCTTCCTGACCTTCTTGGTGCAGATCACGGCCCGCTTTGGTTTCAACAAACCATTGCCATGGACGGACGAGTTGGCGGTGATTTTGTACCTCTGGGCTATTTTGTGGGCTGCCGCCTTCATGGTGCCCGAACGCGAGCAAGTGGTTTTTGATCTGCTTTGGAACAGTGCCAGCGTGAGAACACGCCGCGTCATGCGCATCGCAGGCAACCTCATGATCGGAGGCCTGGCCTTGGTGGCCATTCCGGCCAGCTGGGACTATGTGCACTTCATGGCGCGCGAGTCCTCGCCTGTGCTGGACATGTCTTTTCAATGGGTCTTTTTACCGTTTGTGCTGCTGCTGGTGGCGCTGGTGGTGCGCAGTGCCTGGGGCATCTGGCAGGCGATCAAAGGACAGGGCCTCGAAACCCAGGGACTTGCGACATGAGTTTGGCATTGTGGGCCCTGGTGGGCGTGGTGGTGGTCGGCATGCTGCTGCGCATGCCCATCGGGTTTTCCATGTTGATGGCCGGCGTGGCTTATCTGCTCGTCAAAGGGCAAGACCTGGGCCTGGTGGCCGAGCAGGTGAGCAACGGCTTGTACAACAGCTATGTGCTGCTGGCGGTACCGCTGTTTGTGTTTGCCGCCAACATCATGAACGCAGGCACGGTGAGCGAGCGAATTTTTGACTTTTGCCGGATTTTGGTGGGCCGCATGCGCGGTGGCTTGGCGCAGGTGGACATTTTGGTGAGCGTGATTTTCTCCGGCATGAGTGGCAGCGCCATTGCCGACGCGGCAGGACCCGGCTTGGTCACCATCAAGCAAATGCTCAAAAAGCCCGAGTACACCCCTGGCTTTGCCGGTGCGGTGGTGGTGGCCAGCGCCACGCTGGGGCCGATCATCCCGCCGTCCATCCCGATGGTGATTTATGCCCTGGTCTCCGGCGCCTCGGTCGGCGCTTTGTTTTTGGGCGGTGTGGTGCCTGGCGTGTGCATGACCATCCTGATGATGAGCGTGGTGTATTTCATCGCCCGTCAACGCAACATGCCGCGTGAAGACCCCATCCCGCTCAGGGAGTGGCCCACCATACTGTTCCGTGGGGCCCTGCCTTTGTCCATGCCCATCGTGTTGTTGGGCGGCATTTATTCCGGCGCCTTTACACCGACCGAAGCGGCAGCCGTGGCCGCATTGCATGCCCTGGTGCTGGCCGCTTTCGTCTTTCGCGCGTTGAGCTGGCGCGCATTTTGGGGTGTGGTGCTCGAATCGACCCGATCGAGTGCTGTGATCACCATCATTTTGGCCGGCTCTTTCATGTTGAACTACGCCTTCACCGCGGAGGGAGTGCCCCAAGCCATGGCCGCATGGGTGGACAATCTGCACCTGAGCCGACTGCAATTTTTGTTCATGGTCAATGCCCTGTTCCTGATTTTGGGCTGCTTCTTGGACGTGTCGGTGCTGCTGCTGGTGTTCGTGCCCATGCTGCTGCCTGCGGCCAAATTGCTGGGTGTGGATCTGGTGCACTTTGGCGTGCTGGTGGTGCTGAACATGATGATCGGCCTGATTCACCCGCCTTTTGGCATGCTGTTGTTTGTGATCAAGGCCCTGACCGGCATTCCGATTGGCGACATGATGCGTGAGGGTTGGCTGTTTTTGGTCATGCTGCTGGGCCTTTTGGTGGCCATCACCGTCTTCCCTCAAATCGTGTTGTGGTTGCCGCAGACCATGGGTTACGGCACACCGGGAGCGGGTTGATGGCGGTGGACGTCGCAGTCGTCGCCAGCTGGAATGTGGACCTGATCGCCCACATACCCCAACCGCTCACGCGTGGGCAGACCCGGATGGCGCACGCTTTTGAGCGACTGCCTGGTGGCAAGGGCAGCAATGCGGCCATTGCCGCGGCACGCCAGGGCGCCCCTGTCGGCCTGATCGCCCGCATTGGGGGTGACGATTTCGGGCAAATGGGTCTGGACTTGTGGTCTCGTGAAGGCATTGACAGCCAGCATGTCGTGCGCGGCGAAGGCGAAACCAACGGCACGGCGCTGATTCTGGTGTACGAAGATGGCGACAACTCGATTGCCGTTTACCCCGGTGCCGGTGCAGGCCTGAGCGCCGCTCAAGTTCAAGCCGCTGCGGGCATGCTGGCCCAAGCCCGCCTGGTGATGGCTTCTTGCGAAGTGCCTTTGGCGGCCACCCTCACGGCGTTTGAAATCGCCCGCGCCCACGGCGTGATGACCCTGTTGAACCCGGCGCCCGCCATGCCTTTGCCCGATCAGCTGTGGCCGTTGATCGATGTGCTCACCCCCAACGAGGGCGAATTGATGAGCTTGGCGCAGGCCCCAGACATCGAAAGCGCCGCCCACCAGCTCTTGGATCGCGGCGTGGGGGCTGTGCTGGTGACGTTGGGTGCGCACGGCTGCGCCCTGTTTCGGCCCGATAGCGCCCCATTGCGGGTGGCCGGTCATGCCATGCGAGTGGTGGACACCATCGGCGCTGGTGACACCTTCACAGGCACACTGGCCGCGGCCCTGGCCCGGCAAACGCCTTGGCCCGAAGCCTTGCGCTGGGCCAACGCTGCAGCGGCTTTGTCAACACAGGCGCATGGCGCCGTCACCGCCATGCCCACGGCCGCACAAGTTCAGGCTTGGCTTGAGCAAGCATCCACCGAACACCTGGGCGGCTGTCACGATAATCGGTGATGCGTTTTTTTCGCCCGCCCCACACCCTGGCCCTGGGTCCTTTCAGTTTTTGGCTCTCCCTGCCCCAACTCATCACTTGGGGCAGCGTTTTTTACACCTTCTCTTTGCTCATGACACCGCTCGAGGCGGAGTTGGGCATGACGCGCGCGCAATCCTCTTTGGCGTTCAGCATGGCCTTGTTGGCGGAGGGCTTGATGGCCTACTGGGTGGGCCGCTGGATCGACGCTGGACGCGAACGCCTGGTGATGACACTGGGCTCGCTCTGGATTGGCATGGGTTTGTTGGCCCACAGCTTTGTGAACTCGGTCATGGGCTTTTATGCTGCTTGGATTGGCTTGGGTTTGGGCCTCGCGGCCACGCTTTACACGCCCGCTTTTGCAGTGGTCACGCGCCGCTTTCCGCAAGACTTTCGCCGCGCCATCATCACCCTGACTTTTTTAGGTGGACTGGCCAGTACGGTGTTCATACCCCTGTTTGCCTGGTGGATGGAACTTTGGGGCTGGCGACAAGCATTGTGGGCACTGGCCGCATTGCAATTGTTGGTCTGTGCACCCCTGCACGGGTGGCTGCTGCACGGGACACGCCGCCCAGCGGCCAGCCCACACGAGCCCACACAGCGCGAGCATGGCGCCCCCACTGACAGCGCGCCCCCCAACCGCCCCCAATCCGTGCGCGCGCACCTGCGCCAAGCACCCTTTTGGCTGTTGGCCTTGTTCATGGTGCTGACCATGGCGGTGACCTCGGCCTTGCCCGCGCACATGATTGCCTTGCTGCAAGAGTCGGGGCTGCCCCCGGCCTGGGTCTTGGGCATTCCGGCAGCGATTGGGGTCATCCAAGTGCTGGGACGTTTGGTCTTGTTTTTGTTCGAGCGCTACTGGGATGTGCACGCTGCCAACCGCTGGATTCCCACGCTGATCCCGGCAGGGGTGCTGGTGCTGATGGTCGGTGGTCTGCAACCACTGGCGGCGCTGGTGTTTGTGCTGCTCTATGGCCTGGGCAATGGCATGAACACCATCGTCAAGGGCACGGCCATGGCCCAATATGTCAGCCAAGCGCACGTGGGGCAGCTCAATGGTTTGCTGGGCTTGCCGATTGCGCTGGCGCGGGCGGCAGCACCGCTGATTCTGGGCCTGCTGTGGTCACCGCAGCACGGCTACAGCATGGCACTGTGGTGGCTGCTCACGGCCAGTTTGCTGGGCACCGGAGCGCTGTGGGCGGCACAACGCTCTGCGCTCAAGCCCATGCGCTGACCCGAGTTCCGTGCACCCTTATATCTACATTGACATATATAACCAACCAAAAAATCGTTCCCATGTCTGAAGCGGCTGGCCACAATCGGGCCATCTTCTGTTCATCACCTTCAGGAACGTCCGCCATGAAACGCATCTCAGCCCTGGTTCTGACCTTATCGGCCACCGCCTTCTCCGTCCCTGCTTTGGCCGCCCAAGCTCTGCTCAGCCCCGCCGAGCTGCAGGCCAAACTGTCCGACACCCACGTGCGCGTGATCGACATCCGCGACCCCAAGTCGTATGCCGCCAACCACATTCCCGGCGCGGTCAATGCGCCTTATGGCGCCTGGCGCGGACCGGCCAGCAACCCCGGCGAATTACCCGCCCTGCCCAAGTTGACCACTTTGGTGCAAAGCCTGGGCCTGTCCCCCAGCAGCCATGCGGTGATTGTGTCGAGCGGTGCAGATGCCACCGACTTTGGGGCCTCGGCCCGCGTTTACTGGACCCTGAAAGTGCTGGGCCTGAAAGAGCTGTCGGTGCTCAACGGCGGCGTCAAGGGTTGGACCAGCGCAGGTTTGCCGCAAAACAACCAAGCCGTGAAAGTGGTGGCCAGCAGCTTCCAGCCGCAAATCGACACGAGCCTGGTCGCCACCAAAGAAGAGCTGGTGGCCCGTGTCAAAGCCGGTGACGCCGCCTTGATCGACGCCCGCCCGGCCGAATTCTTCAAGGGCGAGACACGCCATGTGGCCGCCAGCGTGCCCGGCACCCTGCAAGGGGCGGTGAACGTGGAACATGACAAATGGTTTGCCCCCGGCACCTCCACCTTTGTGAGCACCGAGCAGGCCCAAAAGGTGGCGGCCGCCAGCCCCATCGACCCGGCCAAAGAGACCGTGTCCTTTTGCAACACCGGCCACTGGGCCGCGACCAACTGGTTTGCCATGTCCGAAGTGCTGGGCCAGAAAAACGTCAAGCTCTATGCGGGCTCCATGGTGGAGTGGTCCAAAGACGCCAGCGGCCTGCCCATGGCCAACGTGCCCAGCCGCCCCAAGCAGCTCTTGATCGACGCCAAGTTCTGGGCCGAGAAAACCTTCAAATAAGTACAGGTCATGAAACGCCTTCCTTTGGCGGGCTTGCTGGCCGCCTTTTTTGTCTTTTTGGCGCTGTCCGTGTCCATCCGCCAAGCCGTGCTGATGGGGGTGGGCGTGGGCATGGGCGCAGCTTTGGCGGCCGCCCGCTTTGGTTTCACCACGGGTTGGCGCCAGCTCATTGAGCAGCGCAACCCGCAAGGCGTGACCGGGCAGGTGCTGCTGCTGGCCCTGGCCAGCTTGGCGGCGCTGCCGCTGCTGGGCCAGTTTTCTGAACTGCACGCGGCCTTGGGGCCACCGAGCGTGAGCCTGCTGGTGGGCGCCTTTGTGTTCGGGCTGACCATGCAGATTGCCGACGGCTGCGGCTCAGGCAGTTTGTACAAGGCGGGCCTGGGCGTGCCGCTCAACATGGGCATCTTGCCGCTCTTTGCACTGGGCAGTTTTTTGGGCTCGGTGCACCTGGACAGTTGGCTGTCGCTGGGACAAACCGCCCCGGTCAGTTTTTCTGCCGAATACGGCACAGGCGGCGCGCTGGCCTTGACGCTGGCCCTGCTGGCCACCGTGTTGGTGGCCGTGCGCCTGTGGGTGGGCGCGGGCCAAAGCTGGTTCGACAAACGCTGGGTCTGGGGCGCGGTAGCACTTGCCGTGCTGGCGACATTGAACTTGTTGCTGGCAGGGCAACCTTGGGGCGTGGTCTATGGTTTTGGCCTGTGGGCGGCCAAAATCTCGGTGGCGCTGGGCGCTTTTGACCCCACAGCCAACGCGTTTTGGGGCCAGGCGGGCAACGCGCAACGCTTGTCCCAAACCGTGTTCATGGACGTGACCACCATCACCAACATCGGCATTCTGGGCGGTGCCTTGTGGGTCTCGGCCAAAGCCCCGGCCAGCAGCAAACCCCTCAGCACGCAGCAATGGGTGATTGGCTTGGTGGCGGGTTTCGTCATGGGCTACAGCTCGCGCCTGGCTTTTGGTTGCAACATCGGCGCCATGCTCAGCGGCATCTCGACGGGCAGCCTGCACGGTTGGCTGTGGGTGCCTTTGGCCTTTGCAGGCACCTTGATTGGCGTGCGCGTACGCCGCCACTACCAGTTCTGATGGAGGCCACATGAACACGACGCACAAACTGCAAGCGGTTTTCTGGCTGACCCTGAGCGCGTTTTTGGCCTGGGACTTTCTGGCCTCCGACCCCGTAGACCTGCGCAACGAACCGCCCCTGATTGCGGCTGGCTCAGGCCAAGCCACAAGCGGGGGGCATTGCTCGATGGCGAAGTGAGCGCACGACCGACAAGCGTGACGACCATGCCCTGATGTTCAAGTCCTGACACCCCGAGCGCCGCCTTGGGCAACACGCGGGTACAGCCATTCAGGTATAAACCGACCATGCAAAAACGCCGTGTGGTCATCGTCAGCCCCGCCTTGGCCGATGCCAACAACGGCAACTGGCAAACGGCGCGCCGATGGCAACGCTTGCTGGCACCACACCAGGTTCGGATCGTGCGGCAATGGCCAGGCAACGATCCCGCCGCCCATGCCCAAGCCCTGCAAGACGAGGTGATGCTGGCCCTGCACGCCCGGCGTTCGGCCGAGGCCGTACAAGCCTGGTACGCACAGCACGGTCAACGCGGATTGGGTCTGGCCTTGACCGGCACCGACTTGTACAGAGACATTGCGCACGACCCACAAGCCCAGCGGTCTTTGGCTTTGGCCCAATCTTTGGTGGTGCTGCAAGGGCTGGGTCCCAATTCCTTGCCGCACCAACACCAAGAAAAAACACGGGTGATTTACCCATCCAGCAGCACCCGTCAGACCTTGCCTAAAACCAACCGGCATCTGCGCATCGTCATGGTGGGACATTTACGCGAAGAAAAAGATCCGCACACGTTGATGGCTGCAGCACGTCTGCTGTCCCCAGCCAGCGGCATCTTGATCGACCACATTGGCGCAGCACTGGAGCCCGCTTTGGAACAAGCGGCACTGGCCACACAGGCGCAGTGTCCCCATTACCGCTGGTTGGGTGCACTGTCACACCCGCAAACCCTGCAACGCATCCAGCGTGCGCACCTGTTGGTGCACTGCAGCCGCATGGAAGGCGGCGCCCATGTGCTGATGGAGGCAATTTGCAGCGGCACGCCTGTGCTGGCGACGCGCATCGATGGCAATGTGGGCCTGCTGGGCGAGGGTTACGCGGGCTGCTTTGAGCCCGGTGACGCGCAAGCCCTGGCCCATTTATTACAAGCTTGCCGCTCACCGCAAAACGGCCCCAGCCTGATGGCACACTTGAAGCATCAGTGCGCCTTGCGCGCACCCTTGTTTGAACCTCAGGCCGAACGTGCCGCCTTGCACCAATGGGTGCAAGACCTCTGGACAATTTGATGAAACCCTCTGATCAACCTGTGCTGCGCGACCTCGTGCTGGTCGGCGGCGGCCACAGCCATGTGGGCGTGCTGCGCATGTTCGCCATGAAACCCGAGCCGGGCGTGCGCATCACCGTGATCTGCACCGACATCGACACCCCTTACTCGGGCATGCTGCCGGGCTACATTTCGGGCCATTACAGCTTTGACGAAGTGCACATCGACTTGGGCCGGCTGTGTGCCTTTGCCGGTGCGCGGCTCTACCACGATGCCGTGGTCGGCATCGACCGCAAAACCCAAACCGTCATCTGCAAGAACCGCCCACCCGTGGCCTACGATTTGTTGTCCATCAACATGGGTTCAACCCCCCAGGTGCAACAAGTTGAAGGCGCACAAACGCTGGCCGTACCGGTCAAACCGATTGCACAGTTCAACCAGCGTTGGCTGGCACTGCTGGACAAAGCGCGGCAATGGCCAGCGCACCGAGGTCGCATGACGATCGCGGTGGTGGGGGGGGGCGCAGGGGGCGTCGAACTTCTGCTTTCCATGCAATACCGATTGCGCAACGAGCTCAAGGCTTTGGGGCGCAGCCCCGAGGACCTGAAGTTTGTTCTGCTGAGTTCTGGCGAGACGATCTTGCCCACACACAACCCAGGTGTTCGCGCGCGGTTTGCCAAGGTCTTGCAAGAGCGCAATGTCGATGTCCACACCCAAGCCGAGGTGGTCCAAGTCTCGCCCGGCTGTTTGCACACACGCGATGGCCGTACCTTTGACGCCGACGAAACCATGTGGGTCACGCAAGCCGGTGGTCCCGCTTGGCTGCAAAGCACGGGTCTGTCCCTCGATGACAAGGGCTTCATTCAGGTGCACCCCTCATTGCAAAGCCGAAACGATCCGCTGGTGTTTGCGGCTGGCGACATTGCCTCGTTTGTAGAGCGCCCTCTGGAAAAAGCCGGTGTGTTTGCCGTGCGCATGGCCAAACCCTTGGCCGAGAATTTGCGCCGCAGCTTGCGCGGCCAACAGCTGGTGGCTTACAAACCACAACGCCACTGGCTGGCCTTGATTTCAACCGGCAACCGTTTTGCTGTGGCCTCTCGCGGCTCGCTCGGCTTTGCAGGCGGCTGGGTTTGGCGCTGGAAGGACCGCATTGACCGCACGTTCATGCGCCGCTTCACCGAGCTGCCTGTGATGGACTGGAACTCACCGAGCATGCACAGGCGCACGGCCTTTCAGTCGATGGGCAAAGTGCTCACGGACATCCTGGCCCAGGGCCATGCCCCGGCCACGCGGCTGAATTTGACATCCGAAGAATCGCTGCAAGCCATCTCGGCCATCGCCATGCGTTGCGGCGGCTGCGGCGCCAAAGTCGGCTCCAGCATCTTGTCTCGCGCTTTGGGTAATTTGAAGCCCGTGGAGCGGCCAGACGTGTTGATCGGCCTGCATTCGCCAGACGACGCGGCTGTGGTGCGCGTGCCGCCAGGCATGGCGGTGGTGCAGACGGTGGACTTTTTCCGGGCCTTCATCGACGACCCTTATGTATTTGGCCAAGTGGCGGCCAACCACGCATTGGGGGATATCTTTGCCATGGGGGGCGAGCCGCAAACGGCCACCGCCGTGGTCACCGTGCCGCCGGGCTTGGAGAGCAAGGTGGAAGATCTGCTGAACCAAATGATGGGCGGCGCGATCGAGGTGCTGAACGCCGCAGGCTGCGCCTTGGTGGGGGGGCACACGGGCGAAGGCGCCGAGCTGGCCCTGGGCTTTGCCATCAACGGCCTGATCGACGACAAGATGGACAGCGTGATGCGCAAGGGCGGGATGCAGCCAGGCGATGTGCTGCTGCTGACCAAACCGATTGGCACCGGCACCCTGTTTGCCGCGCATGCGCGCTACGCCGCCAAGGGCCGCTGGATCGATGCGGCGCTCAAGTCGATGGTGCTGTCCAACCAATCGGGCGCTGAAATTTTGCGCACCCATGGCGCCACCGCCTGCACCGACCTGACCGGTTTTGGCCTGCTGGGCCACCTGGTGGAGATGACGCGTCCCTCCGGGGTAGACGCCGAGCTGCAACTGAGCGCCTTGCCCCTGCTCGACGGCGCGGTCGATTGCGTGCAAGCGGGCATCGTCAGTTCCTTGCAGCCCGCCAATGTGCGGCTGCGCCGCGCCCTGCGCAACGCCGACGAGTTTGTGGGTGACCCCCGCTACCCCCTGCTGTTTGACCCACAAACTGCGGGTGGCCTGTTGGCCAGCGTGCCCGCCGCCCAAGCGCCAGCATGCGTGCAAGCGCTCCAGGCCGCGGGCTACGCGCACACCGCCATCATCGGCCGCATCACTGCGCAAAGCGCGGCCATCGAGCCCGTGCTGCTGAAAACCTGACTGCCACAAGCCTCATGCATACAGACCCCCTCTCGCACCCCATCACCCTGAACGCGGACCGGACCCAGCGCTGCACCATTTACAGCCCCTCACTCGACTGGGTGGATTCCCCCTCATCCGGGGTGTCGCGCCGCATGCTCGAGCGTGACGGGGGTGAAGTGGCCCGGGCCACGTCCATCGTGCGTTATGCACCGGGCTCGGCTTTTTCCAGCCACACCCACGGCGGGGGCGAAGAAATTTTGGTGCTCGAAGGCACGTTGCAAGATGAACATGGGGTGTACGGCCCCGGCACCTACATCAAAAACCCAGTGGGCACATCGCATGCGCCCTCCTCACCGGAAGGCTGCACTTTGTTTGTCAAACTGCGCCACCTGGACGCACGCGACAACGAGCGCGTGGTCATCGACACGCGCCGCAGCGCATGGCGACAAGGCCTGGTGGAGGGCCTGAAGGTCTTGCCGCTCAACACCTTTGAGACGCAAAACACCGCCCTGGTGCGCTGGGCACCCCAGACTTTCTTCAACCCACACCGGCATTGGGGCGGCGAAGAGATCTGGGTGGTCGAGGGCGTGTTCTCAGACGAGCACGGCGACTACCCTGCAGGCAGTTGGCTGCGCAGCCCTCACATGAGCCAACACCAACCGTTTAGCCGCGAAGGCTGCTTGATCCTGGTGAAAACCGGGCACCTGTAAGCCGCCCGCAGGGCTTGGTTTTTTAAAATGATGGGCCTGAGACCGGTCACCTTGAACGACACACCATGAACGCCCCGTTGCACACGCCTTCGCTCGCCTCTATGGCGCCTTTCATGGCGCCTCATGGCACTTTGCGTGTGGCCATCAATTTGGGCAACCCGGTACTGGCCGGGCTCGATGCGGCGGGTGAACCCTCGGGCATCTCGGCTGACTTGTCACGTTCATTGGCCGCACAGTTGGGTGTGGGCATTGAATGGCGCATCTTCAAAAAGGCCGACGACTCGGTGCAATGCGTGCGCGCAGACGAAGCCGACATCGGCTTTTTTGCCATCGACCCGGTGCGGGGCGAAGGTCTGCATTTTTCGCCGCCGTATGTGCAAATCGAAGGCGCCTACATGGTGCGCAGCGACTCGCCACTGCAAAGCAACGACGAGGTCGATCAAGCCGCCCACCGCGTGACTGTGGGCGCGGGCAGTGCTTACGATTTGTTTTTGACCCGCCACCTGAAGCACGCCCGCATCGTGCGCGCACCCAGCTCACCCGCCGTGGTCGAGGTGTTCATGGCCCAACAACTCGAAGTGGCTGCAGGCGTGAAGCAGCAACTCCAAGCCGATGCCCTGCGCCTGCCCGGTGTGCGCCTGCTGCCCGGCCGCTTCATGGTCATCCACCAAGCCATGGGCATGCCCGCACAGCGCAGCGTGGCAGCGCGTGAACAGCTGAACGCTTTTGTCGAAGAAGCCAAAAGCTCCGGCTGGGTGGATGCGGCTTTTGTTCGGCTCCACATCCAAGGCGCGGCGGTGGCGCCAGCGGGCTACCCGACCTCGAACTGACAAGGCGGCAAAATTGCGGCCGTCACCGCGCTGTGACAACAGCACCAGCGATCACCTCACCCAACCCAAAGCCTGAACCCAGCCCACACTCTGGCTGCCCGTGTTGTCGCTGTCGGCACCCACCAGCACCGCACGCACCTTGGGCACAGCGGCCCCTGCAGGCAACTCATCGGCAAACAACTTCGCAAAGTCGGCAGCCACATCACGGCTCTCGGTCTGCCATTGGGCCAGGGATGCGCCCTTGCCTTGCAACGTGAGGAAGCGCACGCGCGGGGTGTAGGGGTTGGCGCCTTGCAAGCCCGCAGGGTGCACGCTGTCCCACACGTAGCACAGCGTGGCAGCGGGCAGGTCTTCGCCGCTCACGCTGCGGGCGATGCGCAGCAAGGTGCGCTCTACAAACGGCACGCGGTCCAGCGGGTGGTCGAACATCACACACACTTTGAGCGCCGCGTCGTCACCCGCTTTGGTTTGGATGTCGGCGACGACTTGGCCGCCTGTGAGTGGTTGGTCCAAACGCCATCGCCATTGCAAACGACTTGGGTTGACCTTGGGCAAGTCGTGCACCCAAGTGCCATACGAAGCGCGGGTGCTGACCTTGAGCGCCCGCTCGCCTTGCACCTCGGCCAGTTCAAAGCGGGTGGTGGGAATGTCGGCCTTGGACTTGGGAAAGCCCACAAAGCGCCAGGTGCTGGGCGCAGCGCCATCGGACGGCACCAAAGGCGACAGGTTTTGCGCCATGGCAGATGCCGTGCCGCAGACCAAGCCCAGCGCCAGCAGCACTGGGACAGGTGTGAGCAAGGGGTTCATCCGCGCCGCCAATCGTGGAACTTCTTCACCCAAGCCAGCAGCTTTTGCGGCGCGTGGGCGCGCTTCCATTCACCGGCCGCGTACTTGTTGGCCTCGGCCATGGTCGGGTAGGTGTGGATGGTGCCCAAAATCTTGTTCAAGCCCAGGCCATGTTTCATGGCCAGCACGTATTCGGCCAGCAAGTCCCCCGCGTGCGAGCCCACGATGGTCACGCCCAATATGCGGTCTTTGCCCGGCACGGTCAGCACTTTCACAAAGCCGTGTGCTTCGCTGTCGGCAATGGCCCGGTCCAAGTCGTCAATGCCGTACTTGGTCACTTCGTAGGGGATATTTTTCTCTTTCGCCTCTTGCTCGTTCAGGCCCACACGCGCCACCTCGGGGTCGATGAAGGTGGCCCAGGGGATCACGCGGTAGTCGACCTTGAAGGATTTGAAGTCGCCAAACAAAGCGTTGACTGCCGCATACCAAGCCTGGTGCGCGGCCGTGTGGGTGAACTGGTAGGGCCCAGCCACATCGCCTGCGGCGTAAATGTTGGGGTAGAGCGTTTGCAAATACTCGTTGGTGTCCACCGTGCGGTGCGTGGGCACACCAATGTCTTCGAGGCCATAGCCTTGCAGACGGGCCACGCGGCCCACAGCGCAGACCAGCGCGTCAAACACGATCTCCACTTCTTGCCCCTGTGTGGAGGCCACCAAAATTTTGTCCTCCCCCCGGCGCTCGCAGCGCAGCGCTTGGTGCCCGGTGAGCACCTGCACGCCGTCGGCCTGCAGCGCGTCGCGTGCGAGCACAGACACCTCTTCGTCCTCGCGCACCATGATGCGATCACCCATTTCGACCTGCGTGACCTGCGCACCCAGGCGGGCAAAGCTTTGTGACAGCTCGCAGCCAATTGGCCCGCCGCCCAGCACCACGATGCGCTTCGGTATGTCGTCCAACTTGGCAAACTCGTCCCACAGCGTGTCGCTGGTGACATAGCCCACGTCATCGAGGCCCAGCAAAGGCGGCACCATGGGGCGTGCGCCGGCCGCAATCACGATGCTCCGCGCTGTCAGCCGCTGCACCTGGCCGTTGTTCAAAGTCACTTCCACCGTCCAAGGGTTCACCAACTTGCCGTAACCCTGCAGCACCTCCACACCCAAGCCGGTGTAACGCTCCACACTGTCGTGCGGCGCGATGGCTTTGATCACATCGTGCACACGCTGCATCACCGCCTTGAAGCTGAAGCTGGGCGCGGTGTCGCTCAGGCCGTACTGTGCGCCGTGGCGCATCTGGTGGGCCAGCTTGGCGCTCTTGATCAAGGCCTTGCTCGGCACGCAGCCGTAGTTCAGGCAGTCGCCACCCATCTTGTGCGCCTCGGTCAGAGTGACTTTGGCTTTGACGGCAGCGGCAATGTAGGCCGACACCAAACCTGCCGCGCCACCGCCGATCACGATCAGGTTGCGGTCAAAGGTCTTGGGGCGCACGCTGGCCCAGCGGGCATAGACCTTGCGCTTTTGGACAGCCGCCACCACACGCCGCGCCAACAAGGGGAAGATGCCCAGCAGCACAAAGCTGCCCAACAGTGCCGGGCTCAAAATGCCCCGCACCGAGTCCAGCTGCGCCAGTTGCGTGCCCGCATTCACATACACCGCCGTGCCCGCCAGCATGCCCAACTGGCTCACCCAGTAGTACGTCCAGGTCTTCATGCGCGTCAGGCCCATGAGCAGGTTGATCAGGAAAAACGGCACCACCGGAATCAGGCGCAAAGTGAACAGGTAAAACGCGCCCTCTTTGTCCACACCCGAGTGGATGTCGGCCAGGCGCTGCCCAAAACGCGCTTCGACCCACTCGCGCAGCACAAAGCGCGAAGCCAGAAAAGCCAAGGTGGCACCCAGGGTGGAGGCAAACGACACCAGCAGCAAACCCTGCCACAGGCCAAACACGGCACCGCCGCCCAAGGTGATGATGACCGCACCCGGAATCGACAGCGCCGTGGCCAAGACATACACCCCAAAATACACCGCAGCCACCAACACAGGCTGCTGTGCATAGCGCTGGTCCAAAAGGGCTTGGCTCGCCTTGAGCTGCTCAAAGCTCAGATAACGCCCCAAGTCCAGCGCCACAAATGCACCGATGGCCAGCGCCAGCAAGAGCAGCAAAACAATTTGACGAAGGCGCATGACGGGGAAACTCCTGATGGGCAATGACTTGGCGGAGGGTGCGAGATGTGCGCTGCCCAAGAGTGTGAACGATAACGCCGATGAACAGACCGTTCAGTGCGGCTGGCCAAAAAGTGCCAGGTGATCGCCACCCCCGGAAAAAGCCAACTGCCAAGCCAGGTATTCAGAGCGACGCAGCCGGTAACGGGCCACGCTGCCTTCGTGCAACTGCTGCAGCGCCTCGGCCAACATGCGGGTAAACGCTTCTTGGTCGGCTGCGGGCAGACTCAAACGCCCCACCACAGTGGCCAGCGCGTCAGGACTGGGCGCTTGCAGGCCCTTAACCACCGCCTGCACGGCCTGAATCAGCGCCTCGCGGTATTTGATTTTGAGGGGGTTCGGCTCCACCATGGTGTGGGTGATGGCCAGATAACGCTGGCACGAGCGTTCATACGCCCACACAAACACGTCGCGCAACAAATCGACCTCGTTGAGTTCATACACCCCCAAAGTCCCTTCGATGTAAGCCCGCTCGGGCACGTCGATGAACGACAAGGGGCACAGCTTGTGCTGGATCAGCGGCATGTTGGCGGCAATGCGCGACACGCGTTTGTTCGCATCTTCAAACGGCTGCAAATACGGCAGCTGCACCATGAGGAAAAACGCCTGCTCAAACGGGTCAGGAATGGCGGCAGCTTTGCCAAGCAGCAGCTCAAAACAGTCCTCAATCACCTGGGGCATGGCGACAGGGTGAAACACCGTGCCCGAAATCTCCACCACGCGCCGACGCAGTCTGCCACTGGCCTGCGGGTCGCGCATCAGGTCTTGCGACAACACGGCATGCAAGTTTTTGAATGTGAAGGCATCAAAGCCCACCTCGTTCATGTCCTCGTTCGTGTCCTCCATCAGCATCTCGATGGCGGCTTTGTGGTTCAGGATCATCTGCGTTTCGATGGCGTCCTTGCCCTGCGCGGCCTGACCGAGCTCGATCAGGTTTTGCGTGTCCAGGCGGCTGTAGGTGTTGCCCTCCAGCCGCGATGAAGCCCACGACAAATCCACCAACAAACGGCTCAAGATATCGCGGGCATAGGTGCCTGCGGGCCGCTCATGGGCTGGCGTGCGGCCCATCTCGTGCAGCTGGCTGCGCAACGCAGCTGGCAAATAAAACGTGACGCCCGGCTGATACGCCTCCAAGAATTCACGCCGATAACCCACCGGACGGCGGTGCATCAGCGGTTGACGGACCCGATCACGGATGCTGGCACCTGCGGGCGAAACCGGCAAATCGGGTTCCGCTTCGGCCACGCCCACAGCGGTCTTGACCTCCCGGTCACCGCGCCCAGCTCCAAGCTGCGCCCAAGCCAGCGCCACCGGCTTGTAGACCAGCGCAATGCTCTGCCCCTCTGGCGCGATCCGCTGCGCATCGATCAGTTTGAGCAAGCGGCGCTGCAAAGTGCGGCGGTTCAACGCCCGGCCCTGACGCTGCGCCATGGCCAGCTCGATCTCGGCAATGCCGATCCCGCCCGGGTGCGCAGCCACGATGGATTCGATCAGATGCAATTCGTCGGCGGGGGTGATGCGGGGCATGCTGCGGCCTGTTAAGGGTTCATTTGTCGCGCTCAATGGTCTAAATGCGTCCGAGAGCGACAGTATGAGAGCCATTATGTCACTCAATGTGTCGCGCTTGCAAGTCTTAGTGTCGCGCAATCAGTTTGGTACGACGCTAAGAGTCATCTTTCGCCGCACATTTTGCTGTGAATATGCCGCATATTCACCGCAATCGCGCGAACTAGTTCGTGCTTGGGGTGGGTTTGGGGGCCCTATTGGGGTGTACACGCAAAGATATTTTGTAGCTAATTTTTCGTATTTATTTCGGTATAGTGTGGCGCTTCATGCCTGCTGCGCTGGAAGGTGCGGGAGGGAAGTTGCAAGGGGCTGGTATCCGGGTTTGGGCTGCAAATTCAGTCCTGCACGCACCTACAGCGCTTGGCCCAAAACCTATAGCGCAAGCCACTTGCAACGATTTCAACAAAAAGATGTATCGACACGAGCCGGGTGTATCAATCGGGTTTTGCGGACTACATCACGTTAGACCACAAGGCACCAATGTCTCAACTCTGTCTCGAAATTGTCAAAGGTTTGTTTACTCTCACAGCCGTCGCCCTTGGATCGTATGTGGCCCTACACGTCTACTTTCGCCAAAAAGAATACGAACTTGTCAAACAAAGATATCTCGAAGGTGGTGTCGATATCGTCGCCGCGCAACTCGAAACCTCACTTGGTGTAGTCAGCCACAACTGGGATCGCTGTCTGCGGGTCTGCAAATCGTTCCGAGACACCGGCGAAGACTTTGATGTCAAGGAGTTGGATCGAGGCTTCCTCGTACTTGATGCCTCAAAATTTCAGGAGGTCGCGCATCATCGCGTAAGCTCATTGCTTCAATCGCAAGTTGTCTGGGAAAAGTTTCAGTCCGCGATGGCGTACGTTTCATATGCGAATTCGATGATTACGCAAGAAGTTCCGGAGGCAATGCGCATGCGTTGCACCACCAATAGAATTACTCTCGACCATGCAAGCATGGGCCGAAAGATGATTGAGGATCTGACTCGAGTTCACAACAAGCGCTCCAAGTTCGAAGTTCTGGCTCTAGAGCTTCATGCCTTGAGCCTTATGCTTGAGCAAGAAAAACTGAACTTGAAGGCGGTTGCAACCTTCTCTCAGCGCGTGGAAGTGCAACAACTCATCCAGCGTATCACTACTCAAGTACCGGAGGCAAGTGAGTTGGAGCTTGCGCAAGATGTGGTCTAACCCATCCCCTCATGTCAAACGTTAAATGCCCTTGCTTATTTGCCCCATCCCAGTTGATCACATGGCGGCTTGACCTCACCCCAACCGCCGATACCCCCACCCCACCCGCATCCCCGTGGTGATGGCACACAGTGCAGCAAACCCATAAGCCAACACCGCAAAGTGTTCAGGCCACACACACATGGCGGCAAACACGCTGATGGTCTCGGTGGCTTCGGTCAAACCACCCAAGAAGTAGAAACTTTTGCCTGGCAAGGCGGTGTCAGTCAGGCCGCGTTTTTCGGCGAGTGCGGCAAACGCCAAAAAGCTGCTGCCGGTGCCGATGAAACTGGCCAGCAGGGCTGCGGCGGGCAGTGCGTTGGTGCTGGGGGCGGCCAAGGCAAAGGCCAGGGGAATGGCGGCATAAAACACGAAGTCGAGCGCGATGTCCAAAAAGCCGCCCGCTTCGGTGGGCTGGGTCAGGCGGGCCACGCTGCCGTCCAGGCCGTCGAGCAAGCGCGAGGCCAGCAGCAGCGCCAAGCCCCACCACCACGCTTGCAGCGCAATGGCCACGGCGGCGGCCATGCCGATGGCAAAGCCCAGCCAGGTGAGCGCGTCGGCGCTGATGCCAGCGCGCACCAAGCCGCGTGCGGCAGCGTTCAGCGCGGGGCGCAAGAGGGTTTGGGCGTGGCGGTCAAACATGGGTGGGGCTTTCTTCGGCGGCGCGCAAGTGCACCACGTGCTGCGGGTCGGCCACGTCTTGTTCGTCGTGCGTGACCAGCACCACCGGGATGCGCCGCTCGCGCACATGCGCAAACACCCACGGGCGCAGCTGGGCGCGCAAGGCGGCGTCGAGTTTGGAAAACGGCTCATCGAGCAGCAGCGCTTGCGGCTCGGCCAGCAAGGCGCGCATGAGCGCCACACGCGCACGCTGCCCGCCCGAGAGCGTGGATGGGTCGTGCTCGCCCATGCCAGTCAGCTCGGCTTCTTGCAGCGCTTGTTGCACGCGGCCTTGGCGTTGCGCGTTGGTGAGGCTGGTGCCGTTGGTGCAAATGGAGGGGACGGCAAACAGCAGGTTCTCGGCCACCGTCATGTGCGGGAAGAACAAGGCGTCTTGAAACACCACGCCCACGGCCTTGGTCGCACCCGTGCTTCTTGTGGTTCACGCCATAGACACACAGCGCTTAGTGCTCAGGCGGCTTGTAGTTGGGTGACAATTAAGGTATATTTTCTATACCATGATGTCTTTTGAGTTTGACGCCGCAAAGAGTGATTCCAATCGCACCAAGCATGGCATTGATTTCGTCCAAGCTCAGGTGATGTGGAATGACCCGATGCTGTTGGAAATTCCGGCAAAAACAGATGACGAACCACGTTATCTGGTGATTGGTGTCATGGATGGAAAGCATTGGTCGGCAGTCATCACCTACCGGGGAGCCAATATCCGATTGATATCCGTGCGTCGCGCACGCACAGAAGAGGTGGCACTGTATGAAAGCTAAAAAGTTCGAGCAACAGTTTGATGATGGCGCCGACATCACGGCTTCTTTGGACTTGTCCAAAGCCAGGCGCGTGCTGCAGGATCAGAAGCGGGTGAATGTTGATTTCCCAACATGGATGATTGACTCGCTGGATCGTGAAGCCAGCAAACTGGGAGTTACACGGCAGTCTGTTATCAAGATTTGGCTGGCCGAGCGTCTTGAGGCGACCACTTCTAACTTGCCTCTCCAACGGACGCGCGCAGGTGCCGTGCACCGCTGAACTCTAAGTTAATGTCCTTGCTTATTGGCCCCATCCAAGCTGATCAAATGGCGGCTTAACCTCACCCCAACCGCCGATACCCCCACCAAACCCGCATCCCCGTCGTCACCACACACAACCCCGCAAACCCATAAGCCAACACCGCAAAGTGTTGAGGCCACACGCACATGGCGGCGAAGACGGTGATGGTCTCGGTGGCTTCGGTGAGGCCCCCTAAAAAGTAAAAGCTTTTGCCCGGCAAGGCGGTGTCCGTCAGGCCGCGTTTTTCGGCCAGTGCGGCGAATGCCAAAAAGCTGCTGCCGGTGCCGATGAAGCTGGCCAGCAGGGCTGCGGCGGGCAGCGCGTTGGCGCTGGGGTTGGCCACCGCAAAGGCCAGGGGGATGGCGGCGTAGAACACGAAGTCGAGCGCGATGTCCAAAAAGCCGCCCGCGTCGGTGGGCTGGGTCAGGCGGGCCACGCTGCCGTCCAGGCCGTCGAGCAAGCGCGAGGCCAAGAGCAGCGCCAAGCCCCACCACCACGCTTGCAGTGCAATGGCCACGGCGGCGGCCATGCCGATGGCAAAGCCCAGCCAGGTCAGCGCGTCAGCGCGGATGCCTGCGCGCACCAAGCGGCGTGCAGCGGCGTTGAGCACGGGGCGCAAGAGGGTTTGGGCGTGGCGGTCAAACATGGTTGCTGCTTTCTTCGGTGGCGCGCAAGTGCACCACGCGCTGCGGGTCAGCCACGTCTTGTTCGTCGTGGGTGACCAGCACCACCGGGATGCGCCGCTCGCGCACATGCGCAAACACCCAAGGCCGCAGCTGGGCGCGCAAAGCGGCGTCGAGTTTGGAAAACGGCTCGTCCAGCAGCAGCGCTTGCGGCTCGGCCAGCAGCGCCCGCATGAGCGCGACGCGGGCGCGTTGACCGCCCGACAGGGTAGAAGGATCACGCTCACCCATGCCGCTCAGCTCGGCTTCTTGCAGCGCTTGCTGCACATGCGCCTGGCGCTGAGCAAGCGGCAAGGCGCGGGGCACCGCAAACAGCAAGTTTTCCGCCACCGTCATGTGGGCAAACAGCAAAGCATCCTGAAACACCAAGCCGACACCGCGCAGGTGTGTGGGCAAGGCGGTGAGGTCACGGCCGTTCAGCTGAACGCGGCCGTCCAACTGCAAAGGCTGCAAACCTTCGGACACGCTGGCCAGCGTGCCCGCAGTGGCCGCCAGCACCGAGCTTTTGCCGCAACCACTCGGCCCCATGAGCGTGAGGATCTCGCCTGCGGGCACTTTCAGGTGCAGGTCTTGCACCAAGGTCTGCGCCGCCGTGCCCAAGCGTTCGATGTCGATCTGAAGTCCCGCGTTCATGTGTTGTCTTTCATCGGCCCGATCTTCTCAAATTGGCGTGGCCTGCCCATGTAAGCGGCCAAAGCAAAGGCCAACACGGGCAAGAGCATCTGCAAAGCGGCATAAGCGCTCATGAGCGAGCGCTGCGCACCAGACGCCAGCGTCACGGCCTCGGTGGTGACCGTGGCAAAGCGCCCCGCCCCCACATACAAGGTGGGCAAATACTGCGCCACACTGACCGCAAAACCCACCGCCCAGGCCGAGGCGATGGCGCGTTGGAGCAGCGGCCATTTGATGCGCAGCAAATCCGTCCATCGGCCCTGACCCAAGCTGGCCACCACGGCCGATTGGCGCGGATCGACCGCCAAATAGGCGGGCTCCAAGGCCAGCAGCACATAGGGCAGCACCATGACCGCGTGCGCCCAAAGCAGGCCCAGCCACTGCCCCTCCAGCCGCCACTGCAGCGCCACGCTGTAAAGGCCCACCACCCACAGCACCGAGGGCAACACCAGCGGCAGCAACCACCATGGGCGCAAAGCCTGTTGCCAGCGGCGGGGTGTCAGCTCCAACCAGGCCACCGACCAAACCAGACACACACTGGCCGAGGCCGCCGCCAAACCCAAGGTGGTCCACACCGTGGGGGCACTGGCGATCACTTGCGCCCAGGCATCCCCCGTCCACAGCGATGGCCAAAGCTGCGGAAAACGCCAGACGCCCGACACACTGCCCACCGCCAAGGCCCACCAAACAGCCAGATAAGCCCCCCCAATGGCCCAGCCCACCCAGGGTGACTCACCTTGCAACAACAGGGGGCTGCTTGCGGATCTGCGCAAACGCGCCCATGCGCGCAGCACCGTGACGGTCACCCCCGCCAACATCGCCACACTGACCGTGAGACAACCTGCCGCTGCCGCGCCTTGCGCCTGCATGGCCGCATCGGCATCCCCCAGCCATTGCCAGGCCAGCACCGCCAAAGTGGGTGGCGTCGCAGGGCCAATGATGAGCGCCATGTCCACCACCGTGAGGCCATAGGCCAACACCGCCAGCAGCGGCCAGCGCAAGCAAGGGGCCAGCTGCGGCCAAACCACTTGGGCAAAGGCGGTGGCGGGCGTGTGGCCCCAAGTTTGGGCCAGCGCAAATTCAGCTTGCCACCGTCGGCGCAGGTCTTCGCGTTGCAGTTGCGTGGCCGCCACCCAGAGCAAGAACGGCACTTCTTTGAGCCACAGCGCCAAAATCAAGCCCAAGCCCCACGGGTCTTGTGTGGTCAACCAAGGCGGCGGTGCGTCAAACCCCGACAGGCCCGGCGAGACCAAGCGCAACGCCCAGCCGCTGGGCGAGAGCCACAGCACCAAGCCAATGGCCATGGCCGCGTGCGGCGTGGCCAGCAAAGCGGGCACATGGGTGAGCCAGCGGGCCAATTGCTGCCGAATGAAACCATGGGCCAACAAACGCGCCACAGTCCACCACACCAGCACCGTCGAGGCCAGCCCGGTCCACAGCGTCATGCCCCAAGCGCGCAGCGTCAGCGGATCGGCCCACAAGGCCTGCCAAGCGCTGACCTCCAGCGCTTGCGAAACGGCCGCCCAAAGCGCCCAGCCCATGGGCACGGCCGCGATCAAGGCCAGCAAAAAAGCGGGCAAGAAGCTCACACGCCGTAACGGCGGGTCCACTCTTTTTCGAGCGCATCCACCCAGGACGCATGCGGCTCGGGCAGCACAGGTGCGGTCACGGCCACTTGCCCGGGTCGGGATGCCGATTGAAAACGCGCACGCTCAGCCGCAGGCAAGCGGGCCACATCCAGCACCGTCGGGTCGCCCCAGACCTCGATGTCGGCCTTGCGTGCTTGCGCAGCGGGTGACAGCAAAAAGTTGGCGACCAGCTGTGCGCCCGCTTTGCTGGGCGCGTTGTACGGAATGGCCACAAAGTGGGTGTTGCCCACCGTGCCCTTGTCGAACTGCCAGCTCTGCACCGTGGCGGGCAGTCGTTTGGCGGCGATCTCGTTGGCCGCTTCGTTGGGGTTGAACGTCAAGGCCATCACCAACTCACCATCGGCCATCATCTGACGCACGGCGGCCGAGTTTTGCGGAAACTGTTTGCCGCCGCGCCACAAGTGCGGGTGCAGCGCATCCAAAAAGCGCCACAGCGGCGCGGCCTGCGCCGCCAAAACCGCAGGCGTCACGGGCTGGGCCAACGCCCTCGCGTCCGGCGCGTGTTCGATCAAGGCCTGCTTGACGAAGGTGGTGCCGTGAAATTCGGGCGGGCGCGGGTAGGTGATGCGCCCGGGTTGCCTGCGGGCCAGGGCCAGCAACTCGGCCATGTTTTGCGGTGGTTTGGGCAGACGCTGGGCATCTGCAAAAAACGTGAGCTGGGCCATGCCCCAAGGGGATTCCAGCCCGTCGGTGGGCACCGAAAAATCGACCAGTGTGGTGGGCTTGCCCACGGTGTCCACCCACTGAAAATTGGGCAAGGTGGGCGCAAAAGGCGCAGACAACAAACCACCCTGCTTCATGGCGGCGAAGTTTTCGCCGTTGATCCAGACCAGGTCCACCGTGCCCTCGGTCTCTTTGCGGCCCGTTTGCTTTTCGGCGCGGATGCGTTTGACCACATCGGCCGCATCGCTGATTTTGACGTGCTGAAGCTTGACGCCAAAGTCGCGCTGCAACTCAGCCGCTGCCCATTGCAAGTAGGCGTTGATGCGTTCGCTGCCGGCCCAGGCGTTGAAGTACACCGTCTGGCCACGCGCGGCGCGTTCAATGTCGGACCAGGCGGCGCTTGCAACTTGCGCCGCTGCCGGGTGCACAGCCACGCTGGCGGGTAATACAGAAACCGCACCCAAAGCAAGCAAGGTGTGCCGTCGATTCCAACGCCGCTGGGGGGTTGGGGTGGAGGAAGAGGTCTGGTGTGTCATGTCGATCTTGGCTTGGTAGTCCCTTGAATGTCGCTCAAGGCATCACTTGCCTTGAATGCCCAGCAACTCCACTTCAAACAACAGCGTGGCGTTGGGCGGCACCGCGCTGCCCGCACCTCGCGCACCGTAAGCGATTTCAGGCGGGCAGGTCAACTTGGCTTTGCCACCCACTTTCATGCGCTGCACACCTTCGGTCCAACACGCGATGACGCGGTTGAGGGGGAAGTCGATGGGTTGGCCGCGTTTGTAAGAACTGTCAAATTCGCGCCCATCCAGGAAGGTGCCTTTGTAGTGCACCGTCACTTTGTCGCTGGCCGTGGGACTGGCACCGCTGCCGTCTTTCAGGCTTTTGTAGACCAGTCCGCTGGGGGTCACCACAGCGCCTGCTTCTTTGGCGGCGGCGGCGGTCACCGTGTTTTGCGCCATGGCCGCTTGGGCCAAGAGGGTCAGGGTGAGGGTGATAAACGAAAGGCGAAGGGCAGTTTTCATCATGCGCTGTGTAGGTTAAAGACAGAAACACCTGGGCACAACAAGCTCAGGCAGCGAGGGTTAAGGGCAAATTGAGCAGCAGATTTTGTGGCTTGAGCTTGAGCAAGCCCTGCTCGTTCATGGCCAAACCCAGATAGACCGGTTTGCCCTGCACATCGGCACGCATGTCGAGGGGGTTGTCAAAACGCAATTTGAACAAGCTGATGAGTTGCTGCTGGCGCTTGGCGTCCAGTTCCATGCCTTGGTACAGGTCATTGAGCAAAGCGGTGGCCGTGACGTCCAAGCCCACATGCCAGCGCCAAGCGGGGTCGTCCACCTTTTGCACCGGCTCGATGCTGACCGACACACCTAAAAAGTGTTGCACCCAGCGGGCCAGCACCACCGACAAGGCCTTGAGGCCTGAGCGGGCATTGACCATGCTCAAAATCAAACCGTGTGGCAATTCATTCTTCAGCTCGTGTGTCATGTCGAGCAAGAACGCATAACGACCCAGCCCCTCGCGTTGCGCGAAATAGCGCTCGGCGTTGTCCGGGTGCAGCACCTTCACATCGACCGCCTTGAGCGTGGCGCCGCCCTCCATCAAGAGGCGGCCCATCTCACCCAGACCGCCTGTGGATTTCAGGCTGTCCAAGGTGTCGCTGTCGCCCGACAGCACACGGCCGCCTTCGATGGTGATGCGCTGACGGCGAAACAGGAGCTCAGCGGCTCGCCAAACCCAGGCGTCCTGCTCATCGGCGAGCACGTTGCACACGATGGCCTGCACCACCAAGTCGATGAAGAGCGGGGGCAGTTGGATGTTGCCGCTTTGCTGCCAGGCCAAGTAGGCCGATTCCAGCGAGCCCGCAGCCTCCACCTCGTCACGAAAACGCAAGAACAGTCGGTAGTTCTCACGCGCATCCTCGTCCTTGAAGGCTTGGAGTTGCGCGGGTGCCACAGGCATCAAGGGCGCATCGCGCAAGGCTTGGTGCAAACGTTTTTCAGCTTTGCACGATTCGGGCACCAGCGCCAACTCGGGGCGCTGCAGCCACAGCCGCCAATAGTCGGGCGTGGAACTCATCCAGCCGCGCTCGTTACGCATCAGATGTTGGTGACCACAAGCTGTCCAGAAGTTGTGCATGTTGATTCTTTTGTCTTGCCACCCCATCATGGGGTGTCGATGGTCTTTGTTCTGGTCCAGCCCGGGCTCAGGCCCACACCACCCGGTTGGAGAGTTCGTTTGGATTGGCCTGACCAGGTGAGAGCGGGAAATGTTGAACCAGCAGCGCCGAGACCTCCTGCAGCGCCTGGGTGAGACCGCTGTCGAAGTCACCGGTTTGCAGGTGCTCACCCAAATGCTGCACCACGGCTTGCCAGTGCGCACCCGGCACATGGCGGCTGATGCCCCGGTCGGCCACGATTTCAACGCGGCGCTCGGCCAGCATCAAATAGATGAGCACGCCATTGTTGTGCTCGGTGTCCCACACGCGCAACTTGCCAAACCAAGACAGTGCGCGCCCTCGTATGACTTCAGGCAAAGGCGTTTCGCGCCCCGCCCGCCACAAGTAGCTGTTGGGCAAGGCCGCTTCAACGCACAGAACAATTTCGCCGCTGTGCCGCGCTTCGCTGGCGTTCACTCGGGCCTGCAACTGTTCGGCCATGGCCGGGGGCACCGCCCGCTCGGCGGCATGCTCGTGCATCCAGCGGTGTCGCCACCAACGTTTTCCCTGGGCCATCAGCGATTCGCGCATGTCACCACCTCCCGGAAGCGCCGCCGCCCCCAAAATTACCGCCACCGCCCGAAGAAAACCCACCGCCACCGGATCCACCCCAACCACCGGCGTGACCGCGTCCGCCGCCACCCCAGCCAGGAAAGTCACCGCCGCGCCCACGACCCTGGCTGCGCCGCACCGCAGCACTGGGCAGGGCCTGCACGAAAAGCGCGGACATCAGGCCCAACATGGCGGCGATGCCCGCCAGCCAAAACAAACCGCTCATGCTCCAAACCAAAACGCCGACCAGCCCCCCGGTCCCCAACGCGCCCAAGCGCTGCCCCAGCACCCGACGCAACACGCCCGCCACGGCAGGCAAAGCCACGAGCAACATAACCGCCAAATTCAACCAATCGACCTCGGCAGCCCCAATGGGTTTGCTCCCCTGTGCACCTGCTTTGGGCAGCGGCAAAGCCTCGCCCTCGATGCGGGCTTGCAAATGGCTGAGTCCGGCACGCAGGCCTCCTGCCACGTCGCCTTGGCGAAATGCGGGCGTGATGACCTGGTCGATGATGCGTTGGGCCGCCAAATCGGGCACCGCCCCTTCCAGCGACTTGGCCGGAGCGATGCGCAAACGGCGGTCGTTCAGGGCCACCACCAGCAGCAATCCATCGCCCACCTCGCGGCGACCGATCTTCCAAGCATCGCCCAAACGCTGGGTGAAGTCGGCGATGTCCTCGGGCGCGGTAGTGGGCAAGACCAGCACCACGATCTGGGTGCCGCGCTGCTGCTCAAAGCGCGCGAGTTGCTGCTCCAGCGCCACCACATCGGCGGCGGCCAATGTGCCGGTCTGGTCCATCACGCGGGCGGTGAGGGGTGGCACGGGCACGAGTGCCTGCGCCCAAGCAGGCGACAGGGTCAACACAACCCAGGCCATGACGCTCAACACAAGCCGGGTCAAGCCCTTGGCCAAGCTGTTCCCGCCGCACTGGCCAATGGGCCAAAGCCTAGGCATATGGGTGTGATTCACTTGCCGAAGTCCACCTTGGGCGGCGCACTGATGGCGGCTTCATTGGCCACTGTGAAGTTGGCCTTAGGCGCATAGCCAAAGACTTTGGCGGTCAGGTTGCTGGGGAAACTGCGCGCCAGCACGTTGTATTCCTGCACGGCAGCGATGTAACGGTTGCGCGCCACGGTGATGCGGTTTTCGGTGCCTTCGAGTTGCACGCGCAAATCGGCAAAGCCCTGGTTGGCCTTGAGGTTGGGGTATTGCTCGGACACCACCATCAAGCGCGACAAGGCGCTGGACAGCTGGCCCTGCATGACCTGAAACTGCTGCAAGGCCTGCGGGTTGGTCAGCACCTCGGGCGTGATCTGGAAACTCGTGGCCTTGGCCCGCGCTTGAATCACTTGGGTCAAGGTTTCCTGCTCAAAATTGGCCTCACCCTTGACGGTGGCCACGATGTTAGGCACCAGATCGGCTCGGCGCTGGTACTGGTTGAGCACCTCGGACCAGGCGGATGTGGTCTGTTCGTCCAGGCGCTGAAAGTCGTTGTAACCACAGCCGGTCAAGACCAAAACGACCAAAGTAGTGCTCAGCCAAGCGCTGATACGGGTAGCCAATCTGTTCATGGGGACACTTTCTGCTGCAAATGGAATATCAATTCAGTCAGCCGCATCATGCCGACTCTCCTTCAAGACGTGAAGACTGCGCCCAACCTCACCCGGTTTTGACTCGAGGAGCAGCCCTCGTTTTTCAAAACCTAATGGGGCTTTTCACGCGTCAGCCGTTCTGCAAAAGAGATGCCGATGGCGGACAACACAAAGGTGAAGTGAATAACCGCCACCAAGCTGACAACTTGGATGTTCTCCAAGCTCAAATCGCCGCTCAAATAGGTTTTCAAGGCATGAACCCCCGAGATCGAGATGATGGCAAATGCCAGTTTGAGCTTCAGGTTGTAAGTGTTGACATGGTCCAACCAATCGGGTTTTTTCATGTCCGATTTGTCGAAGTGCCCGGTTGTGACAAAAAGGGAAACGCCGGCCAATGCCACCACCCAAACGAGCTGCGCCACCATGGTCATGTCCACCAACTCCAGCACCTTGATGATGAGATCGATCTTCTGCAGATCTTCAAACAGCAAGGTGTTCATGAGCTTGTAGGTTTCAAGCAGAAATTTGCCCAAAATACCAAAAATAATACCGACCAAACCCACGTAAAAAAACAACATGGTGAAACGCATGCCATAGAGCAATGAACCCATGCTGGAGAGAATTTTTTCCATTTTTTCCTTGATAAAACCCAACGCCGCTTTTCAATGTGAGGTGTGGTCAACAGACCAGACCGTCAACACCCTGGCGCCCATTTTTCGATCCACCCCGATCATGTTGTTGATCGTACATGAGGCACAAAGAGGTGTTTTTAAAGATGGCATTCACGCCCTGCCATCGCCAAAGCAAGCGCAACAGCGGGCTCACTCGTGTGGCGTTACCCACAAAGTATCCCCATACAAACCGCACCCATGCCTGTTGGCTTGACGACCTCTGGCCCATCAAAGGTTCGGGGCCAGCAGGCGCTGCAGGTCTTTCACCTCAACGCCACCGCGTTGGGCCAAGTCCTGCACTTGGTCGTCACCCACCTTGCCCACGTTGAAGTATTGCGCCTCGGGGTGCGCGATGTAGAAACCGCTCACGCTGGCCGCGGGTGTCATGGCCAGGCTCTCGGTCAGGCCCATGCCAATGTCTTGACATTGCAACAAGTCAAACATCGCTTTTTTGGCGCTGTGGTCGGGGCAGGCGGGGTAGCCGGGTGCGGGGCGGATGCCCTGGTACTTTTCGGCGATCAGCGCTTCGTTGCTCAGCGCCTCGCCCGCGGCATAGCCCCACAGGTCGGTGCGCACTTTTTGGTGCAGGCACTCGGCCAATGCTTCGGCCAGGCGGTCGGCCAGGGACTTGAGCAGGATGGCGCTGTAGTCGTCGTGCGCGGCTTCAAAGGCGGCGGCGCGCTTGTCGACGCCAATGCCTGCGGTGACGGCAAATACGCCCACATGGTCTTGGCCTGTGGGCGCGACGAAGTCGGCCAAGCAGCGGCTGGGGCGCATGACACCATCAATCATGTGTTTCTCGGTCTGCTGGCGCAGGCCGCGCCAGGTCATGGCGACTTGCTGGCGTGATGCGTCGGTGTACAGCGCGATGTCGTCGTCGTTCACACTGTTGGCGGGGTACAGGCCCAGCACCGCGTTGGCCGTGACCCAGCGGCCGTCGATGATTTTTTGCAGCATGGCTTGGCCGTCTGCATAGACCTTGCGGGCCTGCTCGCCCACGATCTCGTCGTCGAGGATCGCAGGGAAAGGCCCGGCCAAGTCCCAAGTCTGGAAAAAAGGGCCCCAGTCGATGTACTGCGCGATCTCGGCCAGGTCGTAGTTTTTGAACACACGGCGGCCAATGAACTTGGGCGCAGCGGGCACGCCTTGTGACCAGTCGATGGGCGTCTTGTTGGCGCGGGCTTGCGCCAGCGTCCACATGGGGGTTTGTTTTTTGTTGGCGTGCTGCTCGCGCACCTTGTCGTAGTCGGTGTTCAGGTCGGCGATGAACTTGGCCGCTTGCTCGGACAGCAAGCCCTGCGCCACACCCACGCTGCGCGACGCATCGGGCACATAGACCACGGGGCCTGAATAGTTGGGCGCGATCTTCACGGCGGTGTGCACGCGGCTGCAGGTGGCGCCGCCAATCAACAAGGGCATCTGACGCTCACGGAAGTACGGGTCTTTTTCCATCTCACTGGCCACGTACTGCATCTCTTCCAAGCTGGGCGTGATCAGGCCCGACAAGCCAATGATGTCGGCGTTTTCTTCTTTGGCCTTGGCCAAGATTTCGTGGCAGGGCACCATCACGCCCATGTTGACCACTTCAAAGTTGTTGCACTGCAAGACCACGGTGACGATGTTTTTGCCGATGTCGTGCACATCGCCCTTGACGGTCGCGATCACGATCTTGCCCTTGGCTTTCACGTCTTCGCCCGCCGCTTCTTGGGCGAGTTTTTCGGCCTCGATGTAGGGCAGCAAATGCGCCACGGCCTGCTTCATCACGCGGGCGCTTTTCACCACCTGCGGCAAAAACATCTTGCCCTGGCCGAACAAATCGCCCACCACGTTCATGCCGTCCATGAGTGGGCCTTCGATCACATGCAAGGGGCGTCCGCCTTTGGCCAAAATCTCGCGGTAAGCCTCTTCTGTGTCGTCACTGATGAAGTCGGTGATGCCGTGCACCAGCGAATGACTCAAGCGTTGCGCCACGTTCACAGGCGCGTCAACCGTGCCGCGCCAAGCCAACTTGGTGCTTTCGTCTTTGGCGGCGCCCTTGGCGCTGTCGGCCACTTCGACCAAACGCTCGCCCGCATCAGGGCGGCGGTTCAGCACCACGTCTTCGACCCGTTCGCGCAGCGTGGGCTCCAAGTCGTCGTACACACCGACCATGCCCGCGTTGACGATGCCCATGTCCATGCCGGCTTGGATCGCGTGGTACAGGAACACGGTGTGGATGGCTTCACGCACCGGGTCGTTGCCGCGGAAGGAAAAGCTCACGTTGGACACACCGCCCGACACCTTGGCGCCCGGCAGGTTCTGCTTGATCCAGCGCGTGGCGTTGATGAAGTCCACCGCGTAGTTGTTGTGCTCTTCGATGCCGGTGGCGATGGCAAAAATGTTGGGGTCAAAAATGATGTCTTCAGGGGCAAAACCCACCTCGTCCACCAGCACGCGGTAAGCGCGTTCGCAAATTTCGATCTTGCGTTCGTAGGTGTCGGCCTGGCCTTTTTCATCGAAGGCCATGACCACAGCGGCAGCCCCATAGCGCTTGACCAGCTTGGCCTGGCGTTTGAACTCGTCCAAGCCTTCTTTCATGCTGATCGAGTTGACGATGCCCTTGCCCTGGATGCAGCGCAGACCGGCTTCGATCACGGTCCATTTGCTCGAATCCACCATCACCGGCACGCGGGCGATGTCCGGCTCACCGGCCATCAGGTTCAAAAACCGCACCATGGCCGCTTGGCTGTCGAGCATGGCTTCGTCCATGTTCACGTCAATGATCTGCGCACCGTTTTCAACCTGCTGACGCGCCACGGCCAACGCCTGCTCGTACTCGCCGTTCAGGATCATGCGGGCAAAGGCCTTGGAGCCGGTCACGTTGGTGCGCTCACCCACGTTGACGAAAGTAGCACTGGGGGACAGACCTTCAGCTCTGTCCCCCTCTGAATAGGTAACGCCGATCGAGACAGGCTCCAGACCGGACAACTTCATGGGGGGCACAGAAACGGATTTGGACGCGACAACAGACACAGGCTCACCTTGGGGCTACAGGTGAGCGTCGTTGTGCAAAACAATCAGGAATTGAAGGCCCCAAGCCTGACCTGCGGCGCCTGAAAGGCGGCGGGCTGCAACGCTCCTTGGGAAGCTAGGGATTTTAACCGGAGGCCTGAAAGGGAAGATTGACCCCTTCTTTGCACCAAGATGACAGGTTGGCCGGTTTGTAAACCGCACAATGAGACCATCCCTCTTAAAACGTACATGACCCCTATACCCAATTCACTCGCCACCCTCCAAGGTGCCTCCAACTTCCGCGACGTCGGTGGTTACCTGACCGCTGACGGACAACGCGTGCGGCGTGGCCAGGTGTTTCGCTCGGACCATCTGGCCGGGCTGACCGCTGCGGATGTGGCGCGTTTGCAGGAACTGGGTGTAAGGCACAGCCTGGATTTTCGGGGCGTGGCCGAATACACCGCCACGCCTTACGCCATTGCAGGCGTCGAGCGCGTGGCCCTGACGATTGAGCCCACGGTGATCGCTCGCATGCAAGCCCTGGTAGCGCAGGGCGTGGTGCCCACCACTGAAGAAACCGTGGCGCTGATGTGCGAGACCTACCGCGATTTTGTGAACCGCAATGCGGACACGTACAGCCGGTTCATGAAGCATTTGCTGGAACAACCCACGCCGCAGGTGTTTCACTGCACCGCAGGCAAAGACCGCACCGGGTTTGCAGCAGCGCTGCTGCTCTCAGCATTGGGTGTCGACCGTGCCACCATCGAACACGATTACCTGCTCACCAACCAACTCTACAAACGCGATGCCCGGCTGGAAGGCCAGGGTCACCCGCATGTGATGAAGGTGTTGTGGCAAGTGCAACCCGAGTTTTTGAACGCGGCATTTGACGCGGTGGACACCCAACACGGCGGCATGCAGAACTATCTGCAGGGCGCAATTGGCCTCATCCCACAAGAGCTGGCAGAGCTCAAGCGGATGCTGCTGGAAGCCTGATCAGGCCGCTTCTTTGTAAAAGAAGCCGCCATGCACGTTGCGCGGCGCCAGCGGCCCCACAGCACGGCTGATCGCGCCGATGTGGTCTGGCGTGGTGCCGCAGCACCCCCCCACGATGTTGACCAGGCCTTCGGCCGCAAATTCGTGGATCAGGCGGCTGGTCACTTCGGGCGTTTCGTCAAAGCCCGTGTCACTCATGGGATTGGGCAGGCCGGCATTGGGGTAGCAGCTGATGAAGGTGTCGCCCGCGACCTTGTTCAGCTCTTGAATGTAGGGGCGCATCAGTGTGGCCCCCAAAGCGCAATTCAGGCCAATGGCCAGGGGTTGCGCGTGGCGCACGCTGTGCCAAAAGGCGGTGACGGTCTGGCCACTCAAGATGCGGCCCGAAGCGTCCGTCACGGTGCCGCTGATGATGAGGGGCAGACGCTCGCCACTGGCTTCAAAGAACTCTTCGATGGCGAACAGCGCGGCCTTGGCGTTGAGCGTGTCAAAAATCGTCTCGACCAGCAACACATCCGAGCCGCCTTCGACCAGCGCTTCAACCTGCTCGTAATAGGCCGCACGCAGTTCTTCAAACGTCACGTTGCGGGCACCGGCATCGTTCACGTCGGGGCTGATGCTGGCGGTCTTGGGCGTCGGGCCCAAAGCGCCGACCACAAAGCGCGGCTTGTCGGGCGTGGAGAACTTGTCGCAGGCAGCGCGCGCGATCTTGGCGGACTGCAAGTTCATCTCGCGGGCCAGGTCCTGCATGTCGTAGTCGGCCTGGGCCACCGTGGTCGCGCCGAAGGTGTTGGTCTCGATCAGGTCGGCGCCTGCGGCCAAATAGCCTTCGTGGATGTCGCGGATGACTTCGGGGCGCGTCAGGCTGAGCAGCTCGTTGTTGCCCTTGACGTCTTTGGGAAAGCCCTTGAAGCGCTCACCCCGGTAGTCGGCCTCGGACAATTTGAAGCGCTGGATCATGGTGCCCATGGCCCCGTCCAGGATGGCGATGCGGGTGTTCAGGATCTCGGGCAGCGCTTGGGCGCGGGTGTAAAAAGGGGCTTTCATAGCCCCTATTGTAAAAGTCCAAACTTCAGGCCTTGTTCAGGCTTTTTGAAAGCGCCCAAACCCCGAAGCCCTGAGCTGGCACGCCGGGCACTGGCCACAGCCGTAACCCCAGTCGTGGCGCTGGGTGCGGTCACCCAGATAGCAGGTGTGGGTGTGTTCCACGATCAAATCGACCAAGGCCTGACCGCCTTGCGTCGGGTCGGCCTTTTGGCCCAGATCATGGGCCAGCTGCCAGGTCTGGGCCTTGTCCATCCACATCAGGGGCGTTTCGATCAACAGTTTGCGGTCCATGCCCAGCGACAGAGCCACTTGCATGGCTTTCATGGTGTCGTCGCGGCAATCGGGGTAGCCCGAAAAATCGGTCTCGCACACGCCGGTGACGATGACCTGCAAACCCCGGCGATAAGCCAAAGCGGCGGCCAACGTGAGGAACAGCAGATTGCGCCCCGGGACAAAGGTGTTGGGCAGGCCCGAGCTTTCCATCTCGATGGCGGTGTCGCGGGTCAAGGACGTTTCGCTGATTTGGCCGAGGATGCCCGCGTCCAGCAAATGGTCCTCGCCCATTTTGGGGGCCCAGGCCGGAAAGCGGGCTTTGATCGCCGCCAACACGTTCAAGCGGGCATCCAGCTCGACTTTGTGGCGTTGGCCGTAGTCAAAGGCCAAGGTTTCGACACGTTCATAACGGCTCAAAGCGTGGGCCAGGCAGGTGGTGGAGTCTTGACCACCAGAAAACAGAACAAGGGCGGAGGTGTGCATGGGGTGGGATGGTAACGCTGTCCAAGCAGTTGTCGTCGCAGGGAGGGGCCCTGCGGGGCGCGTTTGGAAGGGGGCAACGGCGGGCTCCTCATGAGGCGGGGGTACGCCAAAATCGTCGCCCGCCGCCGCCCCCTTCCAAACGCTGGTGGTGATCGTCAGCCTTGCTGGTAATGACAGTTGTCCTCACTGGGGATACATGTTGGCCTTGGTGTTTTTGGCCGCGCAGCCCATGGTTTTGTGTGGGTGGGTGAGGGCAGGCACGGGGTGAAGATTTTGGCGTACCCCCGCCTCATGAGGAACCCTGTGCCCGCCCCCACCCACCCACTCAACACCCGCAAAAACTCAAACGCCACACCAAAAACCCAGCCGCCCAATAGCGGACAATCACCACTTCAAAAAACCATCCAAACCCAGTGTCCCCCCACCTCCCCATCCTGCGCGAAGTTTTTGGCTACGACGCCTTTCGCGGACCGCAGCAAGCCATCATTGACCATGTGGCCGCCGGGGGCGATGCGCTGGTGCTCATGCCCACGGGCGGGGGCAAATCGCTTTGCTATCAAATTCCGGCCATTGCGCGCCAACGCGCGGGCCATGGCATCACCGTCGTCGTCTCGCCGCTGATCGCGCTGATGCACGACCAGGTGGGCGCGCTGCACGAAGCGGGCGTGAGCGCCGCCTTCCTCAACTCCACCTTGACGAGCGAAGAAGCGTCTGACATCGAGCGCCGCCTGCTGCGCGGCGAGATCACCCTGCTGTATGCCGCGCCTGAGCGCGTGACCCACCATCGGTTTTTGGCGCAAATGGATTCACTGCTCGAGCGCGGGCTGCTCAGCCTGTTTGCCATCGACGAAGCGCATTGCGTGAGCCAGTGGGGCCACGACTTCCGGCCCGAATACCGGGGCCTGACGGTGCTGCACGAGCGCTACCCGAGCGTACCCCGTGTGGCCCTCACGGCCACGGCCGACGCCCTGACCCGCGCCGACATCGTCGAGCGGCTGCAACTGGACGGCGCCAAGTTGTTCATCAGCAGCTTTGACCGGCCCAACATCCGCTACACCATCGTCGAGAAAAAAGAGGCCAGCACCCAGCTGCTGCGCTTCATTGAGCGGGAGCATCCTGAAGAAGCGGGCGTGGTGTACTGCCAATCGCGCAAGCGGGTCGAAGAGATCGCGGCCATGTTGTGCGAGGCGGGCATTCATGCGCTGCCCTACCACGCAGGCTTGGATGCGGCCGTGCGCCAGCGTCACCAAAACGAATTTTTGCGCGAGGACGGTGTGGTGATGGTGGCCACCGTGGCCTTTGGCATGGGCATTGACAAGCCCGATGTGCGCTTTGTGGCGCACCTGGACATGCCCAAAAACATCGAAGGCTATTACCAAGAAACAGGCCGCGCAGGGCGCGATGGCCTGGCGTCAGATGCGTGGATGGCCTATGGCCTGCAAGACGTGGTGAACCAGCGCCGCATGATCGACGAAAGCCCGGCGGGTGAAGAATTCAAGCAGGTCATGCGCGGCAAGCTCGATGCGCTGTTGGCGCTGGCCGAGGCCACGGACTGCCGCCGTGTTCGGTTGCTGAAATATTTTGACGAAACCTATTCAGGGCCATCAGACACGGAACCAGGCGTTTACATGCCCTTTTGTGGCAACTGCGACAACTGCCTGAATCCGCCCGAAGTGTGGGACGGCACCGATGCGGCGCGCAAACTGCTGTCCACCGTGTACCGCTGTCACCAAGCCAGCGGCCACAGCTTTGGCGCGGCGCACACCATGGACATCGTGCGCGGCAAGAAAACCGAAAAAGTGGTGCAACGCGGCCACGAGAGCATCAGCACCTTTGGTGTGGGGGCCGAGTACAGCGAGCAGCAACTGCGCGCCGTGATGCGGCAGTTGATCGCCATTGGCGCGCTGCATGTGCACACGGAAGACGGTTTCAGCACCCTGCACCTGACCGAAGCCTCGCGCGCCGTGCTCAAAGGCGAGGTGCCGGTGCAACTGCGCGAGAGCACCAGCCAACGTGCCGACAAACGCACACGCAGCCGCAGCGCCCCATCACCCGCAGCCGCTAACCTGGGGCAAGACGCGATGGTGCGCTACATCAACCTCAAGGCCTGGCGCGCCGAAGTGGCCAAAGAACACAACCTGCCCGCGTATGTGATCTTCCACGACGCGACCTTGGCCGCGATTGCCGAGGCCGCACCCCAAAGCCTGGCGCAGCTGCAAGGCATCAGCGGGCTGGGCGTCAAAAAGCTCGAAGCCTATGGCCCGCAGGTGCTGCGGGTGTGCAACGGGGCCGACTGATCAGGCCTCCACCTGAATCGCCCCACGCCGAATCTGGTCACGCTCCAGGCTTTCAAACAGGGCCTTGAAGTTGCCTTCGCCAAAGCCTTCGTCGGCTTTGCGCTGGATGAATTCAAAGAACACGGGGCCGAGCAGCGTTTGGCTGAAGATTTGCAAAAGCAAACGCTTTTCGCCATGGGCGGTGGAGCCGTCCATCAAAATGCCGCGTGCTTGCAGCTGGGCCACCGGTTCGCCATGGCCCGGCAGGCGTTCTTCGAGCATCTCGTAATAGATGTCATTGGGCGCGGTCATGAGGGGGATGCCGGCCATCTGCAAGGCATCGACGCTTTTCAAAATGTCGTCGGTCAAGAGCGCGATGTGCTGGATGCCTTCGCCGTTGAATTGCATCAAGAACTCTTCGATCTGGCCACCGGTCTTGCCCGACTCTTCGTTGAGCGGGATGCGGATCATGCCGTCGGGCGCCATCATGGCCTGGCTGGTCAGACCCGTGTACTCGCCCTTGATGTCGAAGTAGCGAATCTCCTGAAAGTTGAACAGCTTTTCGTAAAAACCACGCCAGTAGGCCATGCGCCCTTTGTAGACGTTGTGCGTCATGTGGTCGATGCGCTTGAGACCATGGCCCGGCGGGTGGCGGTCAACGCCATCGATGAATTCAAAATCGATGTCGTAGATGCTTTTGCCGTCTTCAAAACGGTCGATCAAATACAAAGGCGCGCCGCCAATGCCTTTGATGGCGGGCAGGCGCAGCTCCATGGGGCCGGTGGGCACATCGACCGGTTGTGCGCCCAGTTCGAGGGCTCGCGCATACGCCAGGTGCGAGTCTTTGACGCGAAACGCCAGCGCACAAGCGCAAGGGCCGTGCTCGGCGGCAAAGTAACCCGCCAGGCTTTTGGGCTCGCGATTGACGATGAAGTTGATGTCGCCCTGGCGGTACAACACCACGTCTTTGGATCGGTGTTTGGCCACCAGCGAGAAACCCATCTGCTCGAACAGCGGCTCCAGGGTGTTGGGAGTGGGGGATGCGAACTCAACGAACTCGAAGCCGCACAGGCCCATGGGGTTGTCAAACAAATCGGTCATGTGAATCTCCAGCAGTGAACGGGACCGCGCTGCAGGATGAGCGCGACCCGAATTGAAATCGGTCAAACAAAAAGGCGTTTTGTAGGTTGGACCTTCGGGTCCGACGTGGTGGCGGTTGAGGCCCCACGTGTCGGAGCTGAAGCTCCGACCTACAAGAAAAGCTTCAAGCCTGCGGCGGCGCGCAAGGCTTGCCCCGCGTGCTGCGCGCGAGGTGGATGCCGAAAATCAAGACCTGGATGGACATGGGGTGGGATCGTCGTCGCTGGCGCTCGGTGTGTCAAGCACTGAAACCCTGATCGCAGAGGCCCAGCCTTTCAAGCGACCGCTTGGATGCTGCGCAAGTGGGCAATCTCTGCCGCACTCAGGCCCAGGGCTTGCAGCAGCGCGTCGGTGTTCTCGCCTTGCTTGGGCGGCTGGTGGCGCACACCCAATCGATGTCCACCCATGGTGAAGGGCAACAGGGCAGCGGGTGCGGTCTGCCCCGCTTTGGGGCCATCGGACAGGCGAACATCGGCCAAACCACCGGTCGCTTGCAGGTGCGGGTCGTCAAACAGCTCTTCGGGTTTGACGATGGGCGCAAAGGGCAGACCGGCTTTTTCAAAAATGGCGGTCAGCTCGGCGGCCGTGAATGCAGCTAAGCGGCGGCGCAGATCCGGCATCAACTCGGCACGCAAAGAGACGCGCGCATTGTTGCTGCTGTAGCGCGCATCGGCTTTCAGATCGGCGAAACCCAGCACGTCGCAAAAAGTGGCCCACTGTGCATCGCTCACGGCCGCCAAAAAAATTTGCTCGCCATTCTTGACGGTGAACACGTCGTACACCGCCCAAGCCGAGATGCGGTTGGGCATGGGCTCGGCCGCTTTGCCGGTGATGGCGTACTGCAGCATGTGCTGGCCCACCAAAAACACGTTGTTCTCGAACAAAGCCGATTGGATCTCTTGCCCGCGCCCCGTGATGCCGCGCTGGATCAATGCACCCAACACCCCAATCGCGCCGAACATGCCGCCCATGATGTCGTTCACGCTGGTGCCTGCGCGCAGCGGGTCGCCGGGACGACCCGTCATGTAGGCCAGGCCGCCCATCATCTGCACCACTTCGTCGAGTGCCGTGCGGTGGTCGTAGGGGCCGGGCAGAAAACCCTTGAGACTGGCGTAGATCAACTTCGGATGCTGGGTCGACAGACTGACGTAGTCCAGAGCGTACTTGGCCATGGTGCCGGGCTTGAAGTTCTCGGCCACCACGTCTGCGGTGGCGCACAGGCGGCGCGCGACCTCGGCCCCCTCTGGGCTTTGCAGGTTGATCTGGATGCTCTTTTTGTTGCGGTTGAACATGGGGAAAAAACCCGCACCCGAACCCAGCAAGTGCCTGGTGCGGTCCCCCTCAAGGGGCTCGACCTTGATGACCTCGGCCCCCATGTCGGCCAACACCATGCCGCAAGTCGGCCCCATGACCATGTGGGTGAACTCGACAACGCGCAGGCCTTCGAGCGGGAGTTTTCCGGCAGGGGCATGCATGTGCAGACTCAACGGTAAAACGCTTCGACCTTGCCCTTGAGCTTGATGAGCAAAGGTTGACCCTTGCGGTCCAGCGTTTTGCCAGCCGGCACACGCACCCAGCCTTCGCTGATGCAGTATTCCTCAACGTCAGTGCGGTCCTTGCCGTTGAATCGAATGCCGATGTCGTGCTCGAACACGGCGCGCACGTGGTGCGGGCTGCGAACGTCAATCGAGAGGCGGTCGGGCAGGGCTGGGCGGGCAGAAGCGTCGGTAGAGATGTCGGTCATGGCATTGATTTTTTTGAACCTACCGAATCTATACCAAAAAACCATGGGTTTTTCAGTTCTGAGGTCACCATGCCAAGCCCAAGTGTGAACGGGTGCGCACGCATCGACACTCGCGCGGCCAAACGTCAGTCCTTTTGAAACCGTGTGCGCCCTTTGCTTTTCTCACCTGATCAGAGCCAGGGCCAGGTGGACGGCCCGGCTGTTGTGCTGAATCCGCACCTTGTCGGATTCAGCGGCGGTTGAAGTATTGACGCATTTCGGCCAAGGTTTGAGATTCCTTGTGCTTGATCATTCCGATTCTGGGCGTGTTGCTCGGAAAAATATCTTCTTGGGTCAAGTTGTACTTTTCCATCACCGCCATGATTTCTGTTGTCCCTTGCTCAATGGCCTTCTGACGCAATCGCGCATGCTCCAAATCCAGGTCCATTTTTTTCAACATTTCCATGGACTGGGTGATTTTGAGATCGAGCTCTGCTTTTTGCTGCTCAAGTTGTTTCAGTGAGGTCATGCTGAAGGTCCCAGATGATGGATGGAGAAGATGCGGCGAAATTTAACAGCCACACCTGCGTGAACCCACATCAAAAATCATGAAAACCCACAGATGCTCACAGCTCCGAGCCGACCTGCTCTGTGTTGGCGACAAATGCTCACAGTTGCTCTCGGTTTGGGGCCGTAATTTCGCTTGAATTGGCAAAGATCTGCTTTTTGTCGTATCCAGCTTCTATGATCCGTGGCATCTATGAAACGCTTGTGCTGTCTTTTGCTGCTGTTGTTTTTACAACTGTCCTTGCATGCCGGGCAGGAGCACTATGTACTTGAAACCGCTTATTTCCACGATGAGCAGCAACAACATACTCTTGAGAGCGCGCTGACGCAGACCTTCCAACCCTATCAAGGTCAACTGCGCCTTGGCTTTATCGAGGGTGAAACATGGATACGCATTCGACTCCAAGCCCGCCCATCGCCTTCATCGGCTGTGTCGGCCACTCCTCTGGTTTTCAGAGTTGGGCCTTATTCGCTGGACAGCTTGACTTTCTACCAAAAAAAAGACGACCAATGGACCTCGCAACATGGCGGCGAGTTACAAACGCCCAAGAAAAAGTATTGCATTGAACTGCAGCATTGTTTTGAATTCAGTGGGTCAAATACCGGCGCGAACTTCGCCTATTTGAAGGTGCAAACGACTGCCGTTCGGATTGTGCGCACCGATGTCATGTCGGCGGATGAGGCAGAGCAGTCATCGATCGCGGCCATCAAAAGCGTCAACACCGCGCTGAACCTTTCCATCGCCTTGTTGATTCTTTCCGTGTTGTTTTTCATCTTCGAACGCTCAAAGCTGTTGCTGGTTTTTTGCGGTTTCCAAACGGCAGTTGTGCTGGCGATTTGCGCTTTTTCTGGCGTTTTGCCCCAAGGATGGTCGCTGATGTGGGGGATCAATTCCAACACCTTGGCGGGTTTTGCACTGGTGATGCGAACGGCGATGACGGTGCTGTTGGCGTGGGTGGTGGTTGCTGCTTACAAACCCAGTCCGATCTATGACTTAGGGGTGGCCGCTGCGCTCGGGGTCTGTGGTTTGAATCTTTTGCTCGTTGTGTCTGGGCTTGAAACCGAGGCGGGCTTGTCAAACTATGTTGTCGGTTTTCTCAGCCCCTTCATTCAAATCTGGGGGGCGAGAACCGTTCGTGAACCCATGCCAGGGCGCTGGATTTTCACGGCGGGATGGGTGACTTTTTTGCTCATCATTGTGATGGGTTTCCCCTACAGTCTGGGCCTTCAAGACTGGCGCGACCAATACAACCTGGTGCAGTCCAGTGGTGACTTGCGACTCAACGGGGTGTCAATTGGCATCGTTGTTTTCTGGCTGGTGGCCAGCCAAAAAATCAGCCGCAGCAAAAATGAACTGCTGGAACTTCAAGCCTTGCAGATTCAAGCGGCCGAGTCCAAGGTCCACGAAGAAGGATTAAGAGAACGCCGCGAGTTGATTGACATGCTGACGCACGAGTTGAAGACGCCGCTGAGCACCATCAAATTTGCAATGGCATCGCTCAAACGGATGGCGCAGGCCCACGGTGAATCTACGGAACGGGTGCAGCACATCCATGCCTCGGTCGAGCGCATGGACGCCATGATCGAACATGTGGCCTTGTCCAACAAAATTGAACGCATGCAGGCGCATGGCGCGGAAGAAACCGTCTCGGCGCACGAATTGATGAGCGTGGTGATGCAGGAATACCGCGAGCCCGATCGTTTTGATCTGGACATTCAGGACGATGTCGCGTTCCGTGCGGCACCCCATTTTTTGGCCTTGATCATTGAAAACTTGGTGAGCAACGCGGTGAAATACGCCGCCGAGGGGCCCATCAGAATCCGCATCCAGGAAGAAGCCGACAACACCACGTGTTTTCGCATCAGCAACCGCGTGGCGGCTGAAAATCACCCGGATGAGGCGCGTTTGTTTGAGCGTTACTACCGCCATCCCAGTTTCCAGAACAGCCCGGGTATGGGCATTGGCCTGAGTCTGGTGAACTCCGCGGCGAAAAAAATGGGCGCTCGGGTGCATTACCAAAAAATAGACCAGGATGTGGTTTTTGAAGTGAGGTTTCCCCGTTGAACGACTTGCCCCGTGACCCCCGCGATGCGCCCTGGCCTTTGGTCCTGGCCCTGGTAGAAGACGACCGCTTGCTGCGAGAAGAAATCGAAATCCATTTGAGGGCGCACGGTTTTGATGTACACGCGGCCAACAGCGCCTCGGGCCTGGATGATCTGAACGCCCGCATTGCCTTTGACCTCTACCTGATCGACCTGAATCTGCCCGGTGAAAATGGCCTGAGCTTGTGCCGGCGTGTGCGCCAGTCACGTCCCGATGCGGGCATCGTGATCATGACCGCCAGAGTGGCTTTGAATGACCGAATTGCGGGTTACAAGCAAGGTGGCGCAGACCTGTATTTGACCAAACCGGTATCGCCGGATGAGCTGGTTTTGGTGTTGATCAGTTTGGGCCGCCGTCTGAAACCAACACAAACGGCGAACGAGTGGTCGCTGAGTTTGCGAGATCGCACCTTGTTGGGTCCTGGACTCGTGCAAAAGCTGCGCTTGACCAGCAAGGAGAAAACCATTCTGTTGGCCCTTGTTCAGGCCAAAGACAACACACTGGAGTCTGGCGTGTTGTGTGACTTGTTTGCCGACGAGGACGATGACACCTTGATGAGCAAGCATGCACTGGAGGAGTTGATTGCCCGTTTGCGCAAGAAATTCAAAAGCGTCCAGGCCGCTGGCGATGAGCCCGCCATCAAATCGGTTTGGGGCGTGGGTTATCAGTTGTGCGTACGCATCCAATTTGTCCATTGAGTTGTTTCCTTGATCCTCGCATGCGCTCAATCGACAGGGCGACATCGAACCATTGTCTTATCGGGAGCAAGACACCACGCATGGTGGCAAAATCCCCGGTCTTCGTGGTCTGACTGTTCTGTCGGGCACCCGCAATGTCACCGTCGGCTTCTGTCTTTCCCCTCATGACCTCTTCTCCCGCCGGCACACTCGGCATCGATTTCGGCACGTCCAACTCCGCCATGGCCTGGCTCGGCCCACAAGGTAGCGCCCGCCTCATCGCCCTAGAAGGCGAAGCCTTGGCCATGCCCACGGCCGTTTTCTACAACGCCGAGGACGGCAGCACGCATTTCGGGCGCGACGCGCTCACGCATTACCTGGAGGGAACCGAAGGGCGTTTGATGCGCTCGCTCAAGAGCCTGTTGGGCAGCCCGCTTTTGATGGAGACCACGCAAATTGGCCACCAGCAGATCAGCTTTCAGGACATCATTGGCACCTTTTTGGCCACCCTGCGCGAGCGCGCGGCCCAAAGCCTGGGCCAAGCACCGCGCCGTGTGGTGATGGGCCGCCCGGTGCACTTTGTGGACGACGATCCTGAAAGGGATGCACAAGCCGAGGCGTCACTGCGACAAGCCGTGCAGTCGGTGGGATTTGACGAGGTGTCTTTCCAACTGGAGCCCATTGCAGCAGCCCTCGATTACGAGCAGCGACTGACGCGCGAAAGCACTGTGCTGGTGGTTGACCTCGGAGGCGGTACATCGGACTTTACGGTCGTGCGCCTAGGGCCCGAACGCAGGGTGCGGCAAGACCGCAGTGCAGATATTCTGGCCACGACGGGCGTGCACATTGGTGGCACCGACTACGACCGGCAACTCAACCTGGCCCAAGTCATGCCACTGCTGGGTTACAAACACATCGGACCGGAGCACCGGGAAGTGCCCAGCCGGGTGTTTTTTGACCTGGCCACTTGGCACCTGATTCATTGGCAATACCAGCCCAAAGCCATCGCACACGCCAAAACGCTGCGCAGCAACTACCGCGAGCCACATCTGCACGACCGCCTGATGCGGGTGCTGACCGAGCGCTTCGGTCACCTGTTGGCGCACGAGGTCGAACAAGCCAAAATCCGCTGCTCGGTGAACAAAGCCGATACCGGCATGGATTTGTCGCTCATCGAAAGCCACTTACAAGCCCGCATGGGCGTGGCCGACATGCAGGCGCATTTGCAGGATTTGCTGGCCCGCACCGTGGCCTGTGCCCGCGAATGTGTACAACGCGCCAACTTGACCGGTGCGTCGCTGGACGCGATTTACCTCACGGGTGGCTCATCGGCCTTGAGCACCTTCCAACAAGCCCTACAGGCCGAATTTGCAGGTGTGAAAGTCGTGGAAGGCGATTTGTTTGGCGGTGTCGCATTGGGCTTGGCCTACAGCCAATGAACCCATGAAAAAAGCCACTCAGGCAGCACCTGAATGGCTTTGGGTTCAGCGCCACGTGGGCACTGCGCTCAGCGGCTCAGCGGTACAGACCGCTGAGCCCACTTCACATCAGGCCTTCACCGCAGACAGCGCGGCATTGAAGGTGGCACTGGGGCGCATGATCGTGGCCAACTTGGCTTGGTCCGGCATGTAATAGCCACCAATGTCGACCGGCTTGCCCTGCACGGCGTTGAGCTCGTCCACGATCTTCTTTTCACCGTCGGTCAAGGCTTTGGCCAAAGGTGCGAACTGGGCTGCCAGCTCGGCATCGTCGGTCTGCGCGGCCAGCTCCTGCGCCCAGTACATGGCCAAATAGAACTGGCTGCCGCGGTTGTCCAACTGACCGGTCTTGGGAGAAGGGTTCTTGTTGTTGTCGAGCAGCTTGCCAGTTGCAGCGTCCAAGGTTTTGGCCAAAACGACGGCCTTTTTGTTGCCGGTCTTCAGGCCCAAGTCTTCGAACGACACGGCCAAAGCCAGGAACTCGCCCAAAGAATCCCAACGCAAGTGGTTTTCTTCCACCAGCTGCTGCACATGCTTGGGCGCAGAGCCGCCTGCACCGGTTTCGTACATGCCGCCGCCGGCCATCAAAGGCACGATGGAGAGCATCTTGGCCGAGGTGCCCAGCTCCATGATGGGGAACAGGTCGGTCAGGTAGTCGCGCAAGATGTTGCCGGTGGCGCTGATGGTGTCCAAACCGCGCACCACGCGCTCCAGGGTGTAACGCATCGCACGCACTTGGCTCATGATCTGGATTTCCAAGCCG